>CAZLJK010000027.1:0-33468 GCA_964559825.1 uncultured Sulfuricella sp.
GGTCGCGATTTCTGTAATTCGCGACCGGGAGGTCGCTCCTACATCGCGCAATCAACATGAACGACTACCGATTTAGAAAAAATTGCCTGAACAAGGAGGCGTAATCATGGCACATGAAGGCCTGCATGAAAGTGATGAAAAACTTGCCCCGGCAACAATAGATACGCACCGCGCCATCCTCTCCCTGATGGAGGAATTCGAGGCGGTGGATTGGTACCATCAAAGAGCCGATGCCTGCAACGATGCGGAGTTACGCGCCATTCTGCTGCACAACATGCACGAGGAAATGGAGCACGCCGCCATGATCCTGGAATGGCTGCGCCGTCGCACACCCAGGCTGGACGAAATTCTGGGCACCTATCTGTTCAGCCAGGGCGATATTACCCAGGCGGAAAAAAAAGCGACCGGCAAGATTGCCGGGGAGGCGGAGGGGAAAGGCGAGGCAACCGCGCCCCGCCTGACTGTGGGCACCATGAAAGGAGCATGACATGAATAACACCAATCTTCCTTTTGACGCTACCATCCTCGCGCGCATGGAGGAAGTAGCCGTGGCCGAGGCGCGAAAAACCCTGACTGCGCGCCGATTCCTGGCGGTGGACGGGCCTTTCGGGCTGGGATATGTGGCTGCCCAAGCGGGCAACGACGACCAGCGCCAGCATGCCTCCCATGGCGCCACCACCATCATCTCGCGCACGATTCCGGTACCCATGATATTCCGCCATTTCGCCCTGGGCCGCCGCCGCGTCGCCGCCCATACCGAGGCGGGACATCCTCTCGATTTGAGTCCGCTTTCCCAGGCCACGCTGGAACTCGCCGCCCGCGAGGAAGAGCTGATTTACCAGGGCGATCCGGAGTTCGGCCTGGCCGGGCTATGCACCATCGAAGGCCGCAACCATCTTGAGGGAGGCGACTGGATGGACGTGGAACAGGTGCTGCGCGATGTCCTCGCCGCAGTCACCCTGCTGGACAGCTCCCGCTTCCACGGTCCCTATGCACTCGCCTTGGAGCCGAGGCTTTATAACAACCTGTTCCGGCGTTATCCGGAAGGATCGGACATGCTGCAGATCGATCACCTGAAAGGACTGTGCACCAACGGCATCTTTAAGACCGACATTCAAGGTGCCGTGCTGGTCGCGCCGGAAGCCGGCGCCCTGCTCGTCGGGGAGGATTTGACCGTGGACTACACTTTCCCCGATTCGGCCCATTTCAACTTCGCTGTCAGGGAGTCCATCGTGCTGCGCATCGATGCACCGAAGGCGATATGCACGATCAGCCCGAAAGCGACCGTACCGCGCAGCAGGAAATGACCGTGCCTGAAGGAAAATTCCATGACTGATTTTGATTACGTGATTGTGGGTGGCGGCTTGGCGGGCGCATCGGCCATTCAGGGTATCCGGGAGCGCGACACTCAGGGAAGCATACTGCTGGTCGGAGAGGAAACCCACCTGCCCTATGACCGCCCGCCGCTGTCCAAGAAACTATGGTTCGGCAAGGCCAGAGTGGCAGACATCTTCGTCCACGATCAGCGTTTTTACGACGAGCATGGCGTATCCATGGTGCTGGGGGCCAGGGTCGAGAAGCTCGACACGCAGGAGAAATCCATCTCCGTCGCGAACGGCGAGCGCTACGGCTTCGGCAAACTGCTCCTGGCAACAGGCACCAAGCCGCGACGGATCGCCATACCCGGCGGAGAACTCGAAGGCCTCTGCTACTACCGAACCCTCGACGATTACCTGCGGATGCAGGACGAGGCAAAAACCAGGCAGTCCGTGCTGATCGTCGGCGGCGGTTTTATCGGCTCGGAACTCGCCGCCGCACTGAACAGCGCTCTGGAAGTCACCATGATCTTTCCCTCCGCCACCCTCTGCCGCCGGGTGTTCCCGGAAAAACTCGGGCTGGCGGTACAGCAGCATTTTCAGGAGCGGGGAATCCGGGTGATTGCTTCGGATTTTCCGACGGCCATCAGCAAAAGCGGGGGCAAGTTCCGCACCGAAACTGCCAGCGGAAAAAACCTGGAGTCAGACCTGGTAATCATCGGCATCGGCGTTGATCCAGCCATCGATCTCGCCAAAGAGGCCGGGCTGGAAGTGGGCAACGGCATCGTAGTCAATGAATATCTCGAGTCTTCCCACCCGGACATCCATGCCGCCGGCGACAACGCTTTTTTCCCCTACCTGGCACTGGGCCGCGGCATGCGTATCGAACACTGGGATAACGCCCTGAGCCAGGGAAAGCAGGCCGGGCGCAACATGGCCGGCGCCCGCGAAGCCTTCACCTATCAGCCCTATTTCTTCTCCGATCTCTTCGAGTTCGGCTACGAGGCCACCGGTGAAGTGGACACCAGCCTTGAGACCTTTGCCGATTGGCAGAAGGAAAACCATACCGGCGTGATCTACTACCTGCGCGATGAGCGCGTAAGAGGGGTGATGATGTGCAACGTATGGGACAGGCTGGATGTGGCACGGGAGTTGATCCGCAAGGATGAACGCGTAACCCCCGAAAGCCTGCGCGGCGCCATCCGCTGATTTGAAATATTTAAGGAAGAAATCCTACGCAGATTACCCTGCCCTTGTTGCAGCAATAAATCATGCCACCTTGCTGAAGATCTCGTCGATTTCAGGAAAACCAGCGTAAAAACGCCGCAGCCGTCAATGCCGTGGCGCCCAGGCCGGCCAGCATCAGCCAGATTCTCCGACGCGATGTCGCGGTCCAGCTTGCGGCACGCAGGAGGTATAGGGCCGCCAGCGAAAAGCCGGTAGCGGCACAAGCCACCTTGATCGCCAGAGCGGCAACGGCTAGTCCGCCAATATCAGGAAATTCTCCGTAATAGTAGAAGCTGATGGCGCCGAAGGCGGCACCGCTCGCCATCTGGGCCGCCCACCCCACACCCACCAGCCAGGCGAGAGAACGCTCCAGCTCCGGGCGCGGCGCCAGCCACAGCACAGCAACGGCACCGCCTACCACGGCAGTGGCGCCGAAATTATGCACCACCTGGGTCAGCGCATAGCCCAGGTTCTGGATGTCCACGACTATTCCACATTAACGTTGACGCATTGCTCCACGCCGATCGGCACATGCGCCTTGTTCACCACTTTGACGCAGATTGCATGCGGTCCCGGTGCCATGGAATCGAGAGGGTGACTCCCGACGAGTTTGCGCAGGATGGCGGCTTCCTTGTTGTCCACGTAAAGATGAATGTGATCGCCTCGCGATCCGGGAACGACCTCGTAGTCAACCTGTTTCCTGGACGCGGCGCCCAGTTTTCCTCCATCTTGCGGATACGTGATCTTGGCGTAGGGTTCGCCCGCAGTGCCCGCAGCAGCAACAAATGGAGAAAACAATGCGATAGACAGGGTCAACACCATGCCTGAGAACAGGGGTTGAACATTCATGACAGGGCTCCTTATTTTTGATAATTCGGCTATTTTGAGAATTAAGTCTAGGTAAGAAACCTCTAAAACACATTCAGGTAAATTCCGTATTTCACCACATCCAGGGCTTTACTTGGCGGGGGAAATTGACTGTAGGCCAACTTTCGTTCAATCCCGAATGGTCAGCCCAATATTAAAGATATTCCTTATTGCATATCGTTGATGGCATGCCATTATTGTATTTAAGACATTGCCATCAGGAACGGAGGGTAAAAAAATGAAAATATTGACCCGCATGCTTCTATTTTTGTTGGCGCTCGTTGCCGTTACCGCCGAAGCCGACATACAAAAATTCGGCGATCTGGATGTCAACTACAATGTCATTACTACGGATACGCTTGCACCCCAGGTAGCAAAAGCCTACGGTATCAAGCGCAGCAAGAATCGTTTGCTGCTCACTGTCGCGGCTTCCCGGCTAGACGAGAAAGGTGTTCCCCGTGCGGTTGATGCCGATGTTAAGGCCTACACCGTCAACATGATTGAGCAGCACCGAAAGATCAATATGCGGCGTATCAGCGAGGGTGAAGCGATTTACTATGTGGGTGATTTCGGCTACGCAACACCGGATTTCCTGAGGTTCACCGTCAATGTTACCGAACCAGGCTCGAACAAGCCCCATAAGATTGAATTCCAGCGAAACTTTGAAAAGTTCTGAATAAGCGGCTGGCAATTCCCGCAATCCTGATCCCTCTCTGCTACATGTATGCGTTTGCCTCTTCTCCCGGATTGGGCAGGCCGGCGATGCGCCAGGCGACCTTCATGCTCTGGAACAGGTCGGGAATGCAATAATTATCGAAATGGTGGACATGGCAGACATGGCTGACGGCAGGCAACCCGCCTTCGAGGTAATGCTTGCGCAGGAAGCGGATGATCTCCCAGTGCTCCTTGTTTAACTCGCCTACCCCGTTTTCCGTCGCGATGCGCTGCGCCATGCCTTCGTTCCAACTCTCCGGAGAAGTCAAAAAACCATCCTTGTCAAACACCATTGTTTCCATGATTTCACTCCCTGTGTCTTCTGCATCCGGCCTGTCCTAAGCTGAATGATATGGCATACAGCAAATTATCCAATCGGTTGATTACCCCTTATGCATAAAGTGCATCCCTTATTTTTCTGTTGAAAAGCATGTAGAAACGCATTGAATTTTATTGTACCTATACTGTAATGGCAGGTGGCTTTCGCCCACATTGCAAGGAATTGGAAAACTCAAGGAAACGTCATGCATGCGAAATCGACAGGACCGGTGGAGCAATGGCAGCAAGCCGTTGCCAATACGCTGTCCATGGCAGAGGAAGACCGCACGCTCGACGCTGAGCCATGCAATCACCATGTCGAGTGTTTGAAGGCGAAAGTGGCGTGGAGCACTTCCCAAAACGAACTGCAGCGTGTGTCGGCCCGGTCGCTAGAGATTCAGGAGAGCGAGCGGCGACGGATCGCGGCCGATTTGCATGATGTGTTAGGCCAGTCGCTAACCATGATCAAGATTTCACTGGAGGAGTCTCTGCTGTTCCTGCTCGGCAACGATCCCGAGGTGGCGGCAGAGTCGCTGCGGCGGTTGATACCCAAAGTCAAGGATGCGCTCGGGGAGGTGCGCCGTGTTGCCATGGACCTGCGCCCCTCGATCCTCGACGATCTCGGCATCCTGGCCACGCTGTCGTGGTTCTTCAGGGAGTTGAGGGCGGCTTGCCAGGATATAGCAGTGGAGAAGGATTTCAATATTGAAGAAAAAAACATCCCCGACCCGCTCAAGATCACGATCTTTCGCATCATTCAGGAAGCTACCGGCAATATCGTCAAGCATGCCAATACCAGCCGCATCCGGGTGAGCCTGAAGGAAGCCGGCGGCGCGCTTCACCTCTCGATCGAGGATGACGGAGTCGGTTTCGATGCCGCGGAGACGTCCAACTACTGCCCTCTCGACAGGGGCCTCGGACTCCTGAGCATGAAAGAGCGCGCCAAAGTTTCAGGGGGGCATTATGAGTTGATGTCAACGGTTGGGCAGGGGACTCGAATCAGCGTGTCGTGGCCGCTCGTCACGGCGCCGAAGGTGTCATGAACGAAAAGCGGCGTATTCTGATTGTTGAAGACCATACTCTGCTGAGGGCCGGTCTTCGGGCTTTACTGTTGCAGGATCCGGATATCGAGATTGTCGGTGAAGTGGACAATGGCCGCGACGCCGTTCAGTCGGTTGGATTGCTGGCGCCGCATCTGGTCCTGATGGATCTGTCCATGCCGGGCATGAATGGCGTCGAAGCCATCATGGACATCAAGCGGCGCTATCCGGGAATTCACGTCCTGGTGCTCACTATCCACAAGACGGATGAATATATCCACGAGAGCCTGCGGGCTGGTGCCGACGGCTATATCCTCAAGGATGCGACGTACGAAGAACTGCGCATCGCGGTTCGTAGCGTGCTAAACGGCAAGATCTATCTGAGCCCCGATATTTCGTCGAAAGTGATTAATGGTTACCTGGGCACGAGCAACGCCCCCGCTGGGGCCAACCCGTGGAAAACCCTGACCCACCGTGAACGGGAGGTGTTGAAGCTGGTGGCCGAAGGGCATCCGAACAAGTACATTGCCGATTACTTTTGCCTGAGTATAAAAACGGTCGAGAAGCACCGCTCCAACCTGATGAAGAAGCTGGATTTGCACAATGCGGCCATGCTGACCGCTTATGCCATAGAGAAGGGACTGACTGCTGGCAGCGCCCCCAAATCCTAAAGTTGGACGGCGGTGTTTTTCCAATTGAAGTGCACACTTTTACAACCTCCCGCGGAGCCAGTCAAAAACCGTAGCGGACAAGTTCCCCTCCAGGCAATCGAAAGCGGCAATCCCTTCCATGCCGCGCAGCCAAGTCAGCTGCCGCTTCGCCAACTGGCGCGTGGCGGCGATGCCTTTCTCGCGCAGCTCCGACAAATCGAATTCTCCGTCCAGATACTGCCAAGCCTGGCGGTAGCCGACACAGCGCATCGAAGGCAAGGAAGGATCGAGCGCATCATTCCGCCTCAATTGCTTCACCTCGTCGAGCAGGCCCTGCGCCAGCATGATGTCGAAACGCTGGGCGATGCGCTGGTGCAGCACGGCACGGTCACCCGGCAACAGAGCCAAGGCATGGACGTTATAAGGCAAATCGGCAGCAGCGTCCTTTTCAAGCAACGAGGTCATCGTCTGCCCGGTCAGGGTGCATACCTCCAGCGCTCGCTGGATGCGCTGCGCATCGGCGGGGTTGAGGCGCGCCGCAGTCGCCGGGTCGAGCCGGGCAAGTTCCGCATGCACCGCAGGCCAGCCGCTTTCAGTGGCCATTGCATCGATGCCGGCGCGGATCGCCGGATCGGCTGGCGGCAAGTCGTTCAGCCCCTGCCGCAGCGCCTTGAAGTACAGCATGGTGCCGCCCACCAGCAGGGGAATACGTCCGCGTGCGGTGATCTCCGCCATCAGGCGCAACGCGTCCTGGCGGAACTGCGCGGCGGAATAACTTAGCGCCGGATCGAGAATGTCGATCAGATGGTGCGGCGCCGCCGCCAACGTCGCCGCATCGGGTTTGGCGGTGCCGATGTCCATGCCGCGGTAGACCATGGCCGAATCCACGCTGATGATCTCGCACGGCAGACGCTGCACCAGATCGACCGCCACCCCGGTCTTGCCGCTGGCGGTGGGGCCCATGAGGAAAATGGCCGGGGGCAATTGAGGGGAATGGGAAATGGGTAAAGAGTGATGAGTTAACATATATTTTAGCCATCAGACTAAGCCGGACAATCCGGAAGCCTAATGGAGTGATGGGTGATGGGGGATGATAGCAAGGTTTTCATCACCCATTCCTCATCACCCATCACGATTATTTTCCCCGCATGAACAACCGGTCCAGTTCTTCCATGGAAATCTCGCGCCAAGTGGGGCGTCCATGATTGCACTGGTCGGCACGCTCGGTGGCCTCCATTTCACGTAGCAGGGCATTCATTTCGGGCACGGCCAGTTTTCTGTTGGCGCGCACCGAAGCATGGCAAGCCAGCGTGGCCAGCAGTTCGTTGCGCCGCTCGGCGAGCACCCGGTCGGCGCCGTATTCGCGCAATTCCTTGAGCAGATCGCGCGCCAACAGGACCGGATCGGCATCCTGCAGCAGCGCCGGCAGCGCCCGCACCGCCAGCGTGGTCGGCGACAGCATGGCGATATCGAAACCCAGCGCGCCGAATGCGGCGGCATGTTCCTCTGCCACGGCGACATCCAGCGCCCCGGCATGGAACGACACCGGGATCAGCAGCGGCTGCATGGCGACGGCGCGATTATCGAGAGCCGCCTTCAGCTTTTCGTAAGTGACCCGCTCATGGGCGGCGTGCATGTCGACAATCACCAGCCCCTTGGCGTTCTGAGCCAGAATGTAGACGCCGTGCAGCTGCCCCAGCGCGAAGCCGAGGGGGGGAATTTCCGTTACAGCTTCGGCCGGCGGCGCAACATCCGGCCTGCCGATTTGGCCGAAAAGGGTGGCATAGAGATCGGTGCGTTCCGCCACGCCCAGCGGCATGGCCTGCTGCCGGGAAAAATTGGCGTATGAAACCGGGGCCGATTCGGCAACAGGCGCGGCGGCACTCCCCTGGCGTGCCCGGATCGGCGCCGACAGCGCCTTGTTCAAGGCATGGAAAATGAACTGATGGATGGCGCGCGCATCACGGAAGCGCACTTCGATCTTGGTGGGGTGCACATTGACGTCCACCCCTTCCGGATCGATTTCAAGGAACAATGCAAACGCCGGATGGCGGTCATTATGCAGAATATCCTTGTAGGCCTCGCGGATGGCGTGGGCGATCAGCTTGTCGCGCACGAAACGGCCATTGACGTAAAAATACTGGGCATCGCGCCCGCCGCGCGAGAATCCGGGCAGGCTCGCCATTCCCCACAGGCGCAGGCTGCCGGCTCGCTCGTCCAGAATCACCGAGGCAGCGCCAAACTCATCGCCCAGCAGCGCGGCGGCGCGGCGTTCCAGCGACCCCGCGGGAAGTTGCCAGATCTTGCGTCCGTTATGCTGCAGGGCAAAGCCGATATCGGTGCGGCTCAACGCGATGCGCCGGAACATTTCCTCGCAGTGGCCGTATTCGGTCGCCTCGCTCTTGAGGAACTTGCGCCGCGCCGGAGTGTTGAAGTACAGATCCTGCACCTCCACCGCCGTGCCCGACTCCAGCGCTGCCGGCTGCAGCCCGGTAGCATCGCCGCCCGCCGACTCGACTTTCCAGGCGTGACGCTCCCCCCTTCGGCGACTGATGAGCGACAGGCGCGACACCGCAGCGATACTAGCCAACGCCTCGCCCCGAAAACCGAGACTGCTCACCGACTCCAAATCGTCCAGGGTGGCGATCTTGCTGGTGGCATGGCGCGCCAGCGCCAACGCCAACTCATCCGCGACGATGCCGATACCGTCATCGGCAACGCGCAGCTGCTTGATCCCGCCCTGTGCCAAGGCCACTGCAATCTCGCTTGCCGCCGCGTCAACGCTATTTTCCAGCAGCTCCTTCAAGGCCGAAGCGGGACGCTCCACCACCTCGCCGGCGGCAATCTGGTTGATCAATAGGTCGGGCAAAACCCGGATGACAGACATTCGATAACCTGCGAAAAATTAGAAATAACAGGTGAATTATACTCAATTAAAGTGAAGACTTAATGATTCAGCGTCTCACGATGTTGCACCTGACAGAGATAATTCTTGACTAATTTTATTGGTTATCGTCTAATGTCAAGACATGGTCTAAACAGTGGCCCAGGTTAACGCTTGCAACAACCATACCGCTGGTGTGGTTATCGATAATTTCAGACTCAGAAAGGAATAATTATTATGGAACTTCCAGATCGCGATGGAGACGGTTATCTCGCCGACATGAGTGTGTGGACCGAAGAGCTTGGCCGGGCAATGGCGGAGGCGGACGGTTATACGCTGAACGATGCCAAATGGACTCAGATCATGAAAGCCCGTGAATTTTTCGAGGAATTCGGCAGCGTGCCCCCGATACGGAAATTCGCCAAATATCTGGGCGAGGAGCAGAACACCGTGTTCAAACTGTGGATGACCGGACCGATGAAGCCGATCACCAAGTACGGCGGCCTGCCCAAGCCTACCGGCTGCGTTTGATTCACGACCCGCACCGGCGCTCGCCGGTGCACCTTATTCAGCTCTAGCCATTTTTGAGCGTGCCAGCGGCGGATTCTTTGCGAAGTAACTCTTGATCCCACTGAGAATTGCCGCCGCCATTTTGTCCTGGTAGTCGCTGTCCGAGAGCCTCTTCTCTTCCTCCGGGTTGGAAATGAAGGCAGTTTCGACCAAGATCGAAGGGATGTCCGGCGATTTCAGCACGGCGAAGCCGGCCTGCTCCACCGAACTCTTGTGCAAGCGATTGATGCCGCCGAGCTCACCGAGCACGGCCTTGCCGAGCTTGAGACTGTCGTTGATGGTGGCGGTCTGCGACAAGTCGAGCAAGGTCTGCTTGAGGTAGACATCCTTGACGTCGATATTGACGCCGCCGATCAGGTCCGCCTCGTTCTCTTTCTTTGCCAGCCAGCGCGCAGCGGCAGAGGTGGCGCCGCGCTCCGACAGCGCGAACACCGAGGAGCCGTGCGCATCTGGCTTGACGAAGGCATCGGCATGAATCGAAACGAACAGGTCGGCCTTGACGTTGCGCGCCTTGATAACGCGGCCATTCAGGGGGATGAAAAAGTCGCCGTCGCGGATCAGTACGCCGCGCATGTTCGGTTCCGCGTCAACCTGAGCTTTCAGGCGGCGGGAGATCGCCAGGGTCACATCCTTTTCCCTGGAGCCCTTTTTGCCAAGTGCGCCGGGATCCTCGCCCCCATGCCCGGCATCGATTGCAATGGTGATGAGGCGCGACACTTCCGGCTTCCAGGCACGCATTTCGGTCCGCGCCGGTTTCTCCGCAGGCTTTGCCATCTCAGCGGTTTTTTCCGGACTTTCCGGCGTGGCGGCAATGGCCAGCTCAGGCGCCTTCTCTTTGGGGGCATCCGGCGCGGCTTCCTTTTTTTCCAGCAACGCCATCAGCGGATCCGCCGGCTGTAATGGGTAAATGTCCAGCACCAGGCGGTGGCCGTATTCGCCGTAGGGCAGCAGGGTAAATATCTGCGGCTTAACCTCGCTCTTCAGGTCCAGCACCACTCGCACCACGCCCGGCTTGTTGCGGGCGACGCGCACCAGCTTGATGTACGGATCGTTTGCCGCAACCTTGGCCGCAAGCCCTTCCAGCGCGGAATTGACATCCACGCCTTCAAGGTCGATCACTAGGCGGTCGGGGTTTTTGACGGAAAGGAACTGGTACTTGACCGGGCTTGCGGATTCCAGCGTGACCCGCGTGTAATCGTCCGCCGGCCAGACTCGCGCCGAGGTGATGCCGATTTCCGCATGGGCACTTGCCGCCGCGACCAGCAGAAATGCGAGAGCTATTCTAATTCCTGCAAGCATTGCCGACCCTTCTCGCTGCCCGCTTCAACCGTGGCATCCCGGCCAGGTTCCCGGATATCCAGGGAAATCCTGAGGTCCGGCGGGGGCAACAGGTCGCCCGCCTTTTCCGGCCATTCGACAAGACACACCGAGTTTTCGTTGAAATATTCCCGGAAACCCGCCTCATGCCACTCATCCGGATCATTGAAGCGATAAAAATCAAAGTGATATAAGTATAAGCTAGAAATCACATAAAATTCAACCAGCGTATAGGTCGGGCTTTTCACTTTCCCGGGATAGCCCAGCGCGCGCAGCATGGCGCGCACCAAGGCGGTCTTGCCCGCACCCAGGTCACCGCTCAGGGTTATCATCAGGCCCGGTTTCAGTACTTTGGCCAGTTCTGCACCGAACGCATCGGTCGCGCCTTCATCGGCCAGATGGCGGGTAATTTTCGGCGGCTGGCGGTTTTCATCTAAACTATGCACGTGGACGCTCTCACTGATTACTCCCATCTGGATTTACGGCAGATTGCCGCGAATATCAAGGCATGGGGGATGGAACTCGGCTTTCAGGCGGTCGGCATCGCCGGCACCGACCTCGGCCAGGCCGAAGTGCGCCTGCTGGAATGGCTTGCACAGGGCGGCCATGGCGAGATGGATTATATGGCAAACCACGGCGTCAAGCGCAGCCGACCTCAGGAACTGGTGCCGGGCACGCTGCGCGTGATCACGGCGCGCATGGCCTACTTCCCGCCCCAGACGCGCGACAGCATCGCGGTCATGGCAGACGGCGACAAGGCCTACATTTCGCGCTATGCGCTGGGCCGCGACTATCACAAGCTGATCCGCGCCCGGCTGCGGAAGCTGGCGGAAAAAACCCAGCACGAAATCGGCCCATTCCAGTTCCGCGCCTTTACCGACAGCGCACCGGTGCTGGAAGTGGAACTGGCCAACAAGAGCGGACTGGGCTGGCGCGGCAAGCACTCGCTACTGCTGTCGCGCACGGCCGGGTCGTGGTTTTTTCTCGGCGAAATCTATACCGATCTGCCGCTGCCCATCGACGAACCCGAGCAAAACCACTGCGGCACCTGCACCCGCTGCATCACCGCCTGCCCCACCGACGCAATCGTCGCGCCCTATCAGGTAGATGCACGGCGCTGTATCTCCTACCTCACCATCGAGCTCAAAGGCAGCATCCCGGAGGATCTGCGCCCCCTGATCGGCAATCGCGTCTACGGCTGCGACGATTGCCAGCTGGCCTGCCCGTGGAACAAATTCGGCCAGCTCACACGCGAACCGGACTTCGCCGTGCGCCACGGCCTGGACGATGCAAAACTGACCGATCTTTTCCAGTGGAACGAAGAGGAATTCGACGCCAGACTGGCCGGCAGCCCGATCCGCCGCATCGGCCACGAGCGCTGGCTGCGCAATCTCGCCGTCGGGCTGGGCAACGCCGCGCCCTCGACGGAAGCGGTCGCGGCGCTGCAAGCGCGGCTAGATCACCCGTCCGCGCTGGTGCGAGAGCATGTGACCTGGGCGCTGGAAAAACAGATCAGTCGTCGAGGGTAGTCAGAAAAGCCAGGATATCGCGGATTTCTTCCGGCTTGAGGAGGTTCAGCACGTCCTTGCTGGGATCCTTCATCTCCTCATCGTGGATGCGCTCACCCTTGATGAACTTGTCGACCTGGCGATTCAGGTAAGTGGTGTATTGCCCGGCAAGCATCGGCACGCCGCGCCTGCCCAAGCCCTTGACGCCGTGACAGGAAGTGCACTCGGCCTTGTAGAGCTTCGCCCCGGCCTCGACATCGCCCTCCGAGCGGGGAATGTTCAGCACTTTTTCCACCGCCAACAGGCGGGTGAGGGCATCGTCGGTATCCTTGAACACGGGAAAAGTGGTGTCGAGCTTGATAGAGGCGAGATAGGCCGAGATGTGGACGACATCCTCGTCCGGCAACTCACGTTCCAGGGTATAGGGGAACATCGGCAAATTCATGCGCTTGCGCGACTTGAACTTCTTCAGCTGATCCATCAGGTATTCCACATCCAGACCTGCCAGGCGCGGATACTCGCCCTTCTTTCCTCCCTGGCCGGAATCCCCGTGGCAGGCCGCGCAAACGCCATTGATCTGGCGCCCCGTTTCCGGGTCGGCCTTGAGCGCCGCGATGGCGGCAGAAATATGGGTGGCTACCGGTTTGTTGGTAGACACGGGTTCCGATGCCTCGGTCACCGGTGCATTGGCCGATGGCTTCACCATTTTTTTGGTGGAGGACTTGGCCGCCGGCTTATCCGCCGCGCTAGCGCAAACTGGCGCCAGCGCCAAAACAGCCATCAACAGGTAAGAACAATTTCTTGTATTAACAAACACTTACAAAATCCTCCGCAACGTTATTTGATCCAGATCAAGAAAATAATTGTACGACAAAAGCCCGTTCCGACCAAACACTCCGGTTGCCATCACTGAAATTCGGTGGCGCCGAAGCAGGCATGCCGCATCCGTAATATAATGTCGCATTCTTCCTAGAAAAAGTCCTGGAAACCCCATGCATCCCAATTCCAGCAACCCGATCGGCGTATTCGATTCCGGCGTAGGCGGTCTCACCGTGGTGCGCGCCCTGATGGAACGCCTGCCATTCGAGAACATCGTCTATTTCGGCGACACCGCGCGCGTGCCCTACGGCGTAAAATCAGTCGAAACCATCGCCCACTACACCACCCAGATCGCCGAATTTCTGCTCGCCAAAGAGGTCAAGCTCCTCGTCGTCGCCTGCAACACCATGGCGGCGGTGGCCTCGCAGATCGTCAAAGACCTTTCCCCGGTGCCGGTACTGGACGTGATCGACGCCGGCGCACTCGGCGCCATCGCCACCACGGCCAAAAAGCAGGTGGGCGTCATCGGCACCCCCACCACCATCAACAGCAACGCCTATGCCCGCGCCATCCACCAATACGAGCCGGAAGTGCGGATTTTCTCTCAGGCCTGCCCGCTATTCGTGCCGCTGGTGGAAGAAGGCTGGCTGGATCACCCGGTCACGCGGCTGACCGCGCAGGAATACCTCAAGCCGGTGCTGGCGCAGGATATCGACACCCTGGTGCTGGGCTGCACCCATTACCCCCTGCTCAAACCACTGCTGCAGGATGTAGTGGGGCCAGACGTTAAATTGGTGGATTCTGCCGAGGCGATGGCGGAGGAAACCGCCGCGCTGCTCACCGAAATGAATCTGGCCAATACGCAGCGCACGGCGCCGCGCTATGAATTTTACGTCACCGACGTGCCGCTCCGCTTCCAGACTATCGGCGAGCGCTTCCTCGGACGCACGCTACCCAATGTACACGTGGTGAAATGGTAGCCGTTACAGCAAACACGCGCCACAGGCGCACCCCTAACCCTCTCCCACAACGTGGGAGAGGGTTAGGGGTGAGGGAAACCGGGCATGGCGCTTGCCACTGTTTTCATGATCCTGGGTGACGCAAGCGCCATGCCCGGTTAGTCGAACTCGTAACCCTTGCCGAACAACCCCAGACAGACATCCACCACCGCGGCGTCGTACAGTCCGCCTCGATTTGCCCTGATTTCCTCCAGCGCCTTCTCTACGCCGAGTCCCGGTCGATAGGGGCGGTAAGACGCCATCGATTCGACTACGTCGGCCACGCACAGGATGCGCGCGCCGAGCATGATCTCGTCGCCCTTCAGCCCGCGCGGGTAGCCGCTGCCGTCGAAGTGCTCGTGGTGCTGATATACCATCTGCGCCACCGGCCAGGGAAATTCGATATTTTTCAGGATGTCATAGCCGGCCTGGACATGGCCCTTGATCAGGGCGTATTCGATCTCCCCCAGCTTGCCAGGAAAGCTCAGGATCTCGGCGGGAATGTGGATTTTGCCGATGTCGTGGATGGTGGCGGCAAGATAGATGCCATGAACCTCCTCCTCCGGCAGGCGCATTTCCTCGGCGATGCGCTGGGCGAGTCCGGCGACGCGGCGCTGGTGGCCGGCGGTGTAGGGGTCACGCATCTCGATGGTGGCGGCGATGGCCTGGACGGTTTCCTCCATGCTGTTTTCCAGCTGTTCCAGGCTGCGCTTGCGCTCGGCTTCGAACCGCTCGCGCTCGGTGATGTCCTGGGCGGCGCCGTCCCACGCCACGCTGCCGTCCTCCTGCGCGCTCGGCATGGCGTTGAGCAGGATATGCCTGACCCCGCCCGTCCGGTCGAGCCAGCGAAAGGCCCGATTCAGGCGCATGTCTCCCGCCTCGCATTCGGCCAGTGCCGCCTCGTAGGCTTGCCGGTCTTCGACATAAAAACCGCCGCTGAACACCGTCGCATCAGCCAGCAATTCGTCCGGCGGCAACCCCAGCACGTCGCTGGAGCCCTTGCTGACATAGGTAAAACGGGTCTTGCCGTCCGGGTAGCGGAGTATCTGATAAAGCATTTCCGGCACGTTGTCCGCCATGCTGACAAAGCGATGCTCCGAGGCGATGCGTGCGAGCGTGGTGTCGAACAAGCCCGCCACGGCGAGATAGACATTAAGCAACTCCCTGGACAAGGGCACGTCGGTGCAATGCCCCACCAGCATCACGATCGTCGTGCGGCGGCCTTCGGTCAAGGGCAGGAAGGCGACCGAACAGGCCTGCGGCAGCGCCAACTTTTCAGTTGCCAGGAAGCCGCTATCCAGCACCTGAACAATGGTTTTTCCCGCCGCTTCGACCAGGAGAGGACAAAGGTTTGCATCCGCAGGACTGCAGGAATGGACGATCACCTTCCCATCAGGGCGACGGCCCGCGAAAGCGACAATATCCGCGCCGAAAAACCGGGTCACCACCTTGCCCAGCTCGGCCCAGATATCCCGGTCGCTGGTGAGGCCCGCAACGTACTGCGCCGTCTTGATCACGGCATCGAAATGAGGAGTTTGTCCGGAAAACGATTTGTTCATCTAAGGTGCCTGCAGCGGCTGAAGGTAAAGATTTTCGAAAAAAGCCTGGTCGAAATCGGGATAGTTCGCCAGGTTGACAAGCCGGGCACGGCGGCGCAACGCCTTCAGCCGTTCCGCCGCCAGCGACGAAAGCATGACGTCGCAGCAACCGGCAAGAGCGGTGTTGCCGGCCAGTTCCACCGTTTCCGGCGGCACCGGCGGCAGCAGCCCGATCGCCTGAGCGTTGCCGACATCCAGATAGCGCCCGAATGCCCCGCCCACGCAGACCCGCCGCAGGTCTTTCAGGCCCACTCCGGCATGGCCGCACAGCACCAGGATGCCGACCCCGATGGCAGCCTTGGCACGCTGTACCATATCCACGTCGCCCTTGGTCAGGGTCAGCTCGGTTCCGCCCGCGCTGAAGGTATAACCTGTTCCGCCGCCGGCAAACTTGCCGGCGCTGGTCAGCCTGCCGGAACCGAGCAGGCATGCAATCAGGTCCACCAGACCCGATCCGCACACCCCCTTGGCGCGGTCGTCGCCGATGATCCGGCAAGCCAGGTCGCCCGCCGCATCCAGATTCACCCGGAACACCGCGCCGGCCTCCGCCGGCGCACCGCAGCTGATGCCGCTGCTTTCGAAGGCCGGGCCGCCCGCGGAAGCGGTCACCCACAGCGCTTCGCCGTTCCACAGTGCGATCTCGGAATTGGTGCCGAAGTCGATGAACAGCGCCGGTGCGGCCCCCTCGGTAAAGCGGGTGGACACCAGCCCCGCCAGCAGATCGGAGCCGACGAACCCGGCCAGCGGGGCGACCACGTCGACTTCGGCCACCGGATTGATCTCCCACTCCGCCACCCAGCCTGAAGTTTCCGCGGGCAGGCAATCCACCGGCTGCGTCCAGTATTCCGGCTGCAGCAGCAGCCCGAAATTGCGGCCGGAAAACAGGGCCAGCATCGCCGTATTGCCGACCAGAGTGACATTGACGATGCGGCGCGGATCGAAGCCCTCGCGCGTGGCGATGTCGAGCAGGGCCTCACCGATTGCCGCCACCGCCTGCCGGCTCATTTCCCGCGCCGCATCGGGCGACTCGGCCGCCGCCGCGAGGCGGGTGACCACGTCGGCGCCGAAATTCTGCTGCGGGTTGCGCCCCCAGCGATCCGCCAACCACCGCCCCTTGGCCAGATCGAACAGCGACAGGCACACATGCGTCGTGCCCAAATCCACCGCCAGACCGCACGGATGCTTGACCCCCGGCGGCAGCCACCGCCCCTCCTCCGCCTGTTCGCGGAGGGTGTGCAGCAAAGCCGTATCCTGCGACGATTTCCAGTTCGACGGCGGCGCGGGATTGAGGATTTCGACCTGCACGTCGTGGCGCGGACTGACCTGGCAGGCCAGCCGCACGCCTTGGGAAAGCTGCGCCGAAGTCAGGTGCACGCGCTCGTTCTGCGTCGGCTCCCCGGTTTCGGTTCCAGCCACGCGCACCCGGCACAGACCGCACGCGCCGATGCCGCGGCAGCCGGAACGCACGCGAAAATCGGTTGCATCCAGGATGTCGCGGACGGATGGGCCGGGTTCGAAAGGAATGCGGTGAGTTTCGCCGTCGAGTCTGAGCAATAGCTCGGGCACGCTTCATCCTCCCCGACATGCCGCCACCATGGCGGCGATGTTTTCCGGCTTCGCCTCGGGCGGGATTTCACAGCCGGAAGAAAGCAGGAAGCCGCCCCGGTCGGCGAACGCCGCAACCAGCAGGGAAGCGGCCGCGGCCACTTCGTCCGGCGATGCCTCGACAAACAGCAGCGATTTCATGTTGCCGTCGAGACAAGTATTCGGCAGCAGCTCGCGCGCCCGTTGCGGCTCGACGTAGTAGTCGATGTTGGCGATGTCCACCCCGGCTTCGGGATAATAGGGCAGGGTACGCTCTGTCGGCCCGGCAGTGTTGAGCCAGTTGGCCAGCGCACCCGCCTGCCGGAAGGCGGCGAAGACCCGCTGCAGCCTGGGCAACAGCAGCTCGCGGAAGAACTGCGGCGGCACCACTGCCGGCGAAGCGGAAGGATCGAAGACGATGGGAAGATGGGCGCCCGCCGCGATCTGGGCGGTGCCGTAGCGGATCGCGACCGCGGCGGAAAAATCGAGGATTTTTTCAAACTGCGCCGGATCGTCCGCCGCCAGATACAGCGCAGTTTCGATGCCGAGCAGCTGGGTTGCCAAGGTCATCGGCCCGGCCACGCAGCCGGCCACCAGCACCATATCGCCCAGCTCGCGGCGCAGGATTCCCGCCGCCCGCAGCAGCTCCGGCATGCGCCCGGCAACGGCGGGGTCGGGCACGGCCAGCGCCGACACGTCGCCGTCCGGCGCGAGGACATAGGAAGCCACGTCCGGATACTGGTTTTCGCGGTATCGCAGCACGGAGCCGACCGCCTCGGTCTCCACGCACAAATCCATGAAGGCAAACACGATGTCGTGCCCATAATGCTGCAGGGCCTCGATCTGGCAGCGCGCGAGCAGGCCGCCGTCGCGCAGGTAATCCCCCAGCGCCACGCCGGCCAGCACGGCGGCATGGCCGAACAGCTGCGGCACGGCCGGGGTGCGGTCAACCGGCGCAAAAGCAATTGCAGCCTTGATCCGTTCCAGGCTGTTCACGTCGCCCCCCGCACCAGGTTATCCAGGTAGCGCGCCCCGTCGAATGCCGTTTCCGCGACGTAATCCACGTTCAGCGCCTCGGCCGAGGACTGCTTCAATGCAGCGCCGCCCGCCACCACCTTGATGCCGCCCAGGCCGCGCTCGACCAGCGCGGGCCGGACCTTGCGCACCTGCGGGATGACCGGCGTGATCAGGCCGCTCACCAGCACGGCATGGGCATGCTCGCGCTCAGCCGCGTTCACCAGGGTTTCCACCGGACAGTCCTTGCCCAGATCGATCACCCGGTAACCCTTGCCGATCAGCACCATCTTGGCGATGTTCTTGCCCAGATCGTGGACGTCGCCCTCCAGCGTAGCGATAACGAAGGTATCGCGACCCTGTTCCGGCGGCACCCCCTCCGGGTAAAGCTCGTTCACCACGGCGGATACCGCGCGCCCGACCAGCATGATTTCGAGCAGGTTGAAGCTTTCCACGGTGCACTTGTCGTCGAGCCGCTGCATCGCCGCTTCCAGCCCTTCCGTCACGATCCGCTCCGGTGCCACGCCCATGTGATGCAAACGCCTTGCCTCAGCGAGCGCCGCGGCATGATCTCCTTCCAGCAGGGTCTCTACCAACCGTTTCATTTCCGCATCGGTCATGACAAGTGTATCAAGGCTATCGCAACGCTCTCATTGTAGCGCCTGGGGCGGCGGTCAAGGAAAGAAAGTGAAAGACGGTGGGGGCGCTATCCACGTGCATGTAGTGAAAAAGGCAGGGTAGCGGGTTGAACATAGCCACATCATTCTGCCTTCCTATCATTCCTGCAAAGACCCGAAGAGCACAAGAGCGGAAATCCAGTAACACACCGGATTCCTGGTCGTGCGCTCTGAGTGCCCTTGCCCGAAATGACATGGCCGGGTTAAGAAGTTATCTCATCCCAGCATGAATCCGGTTCCTAATCCTGCACGGGACGCCACACCACTATCCGGTTGCGTCCGTTCTTCTTGGCTTGGTAAAGGGCTTTGTCGCAGCGAGCAATAACTTCCTCCACCAAAGCGGAGTCATCCAATAACGATATGCCGAAGGATGCCGTGACCCGCGCCTCAGCACCGCTGTCTAGCGTGATTGGCATCGCTTCCAGGCCGTTTTTCACTCTTTCCAGGGTTTTTTTCGCCTGTTTTAAACTGGTAGCCGGCAGGCAGATCAGGAACTCCTCCCCGCCGTACCGGTAAATCAGGTCGTAATTGCGCAACCAGCCGACGACAAAAGAAACTGCGGCCTGCAGCACATGATCGCCGGCCTGGTGGCCGTAGGTATCGTTGATTTCCTTGAAATGGTCAAAATCCATCATGCCGATAACGCAATGACTGTCGGGGGTGCGCCGTACCCGCTGCTGTTCCTGTTGCAGCCTGGAAATCATGCCTTTCCGGCTGCTCACGCCGGTAAGCGGATCAATGGCGCTGAGAAGATCTCTTACTTCCTGATGCAACCGCCACACCTGCCATTCAAGCAGGTGTGATTGCTCCATGAAAGCATCGAAAACGCTTTGTTCAATTGGCGAGGCGACTTGAGGCTGCCCCAATAGAATCGATGCGTAAGTGCGCACCGCCTGAAAGTGTTTGGCTATACATGAATAAGCCGGAAACCCACTTAAAAAACGGGTCGCGCTGTCGCCGGTATACCATTTTTCAAAATTCTGCCAGCCACAATGAATATCTTCCGGAAAAGCGGCCAAGCTGCGCGGGCCACAAGCGATCTGTGACAGCAATGCCCTCGCCCACCCGTTAAAGTGGTGCTTAGCCTGCTCGACCTGGGCTATGATGTCGCTTATTTCGGCAGGTGTCAGACGGGAAAGCGGCACAGCAACTTCCTGTCTTAAATGGTTAAATTTGGTTGCCGGAAAACAGTTCATTTATGGGCGCCATATGCCCTGAGCTTTTTCTTCATCGCGCCATTAAGCAGCGTTTCCCAACCGTGCCGACAGCACTTTCACGACTCACAATCCATGCTGTTAACGCGGCCACATTGATCCGTCCATTCACATCATTCCCCCAAAAGTGTCTGGAATGACATGGCCGGGTTAATACCAACCGCAGTCGAAAATTGCCGTTTCAAGGAGACAAGTCCGGCATGCAGGTTTATTTACATAACGCCTCGACACGACTGAAACTAGCGCCGTGCTCGGCGGTCTAATAAATTATGATACTTCTGGTTACAACTAATAGCAACCATTAGTTACTGTTATGTGCGCATGTTTCCAGAAAATGGAAGCCATGAACGAAAAACTAGCATTCAGCGAACGACTGTTACAAGCAATGCGTCAGGCTAAAATTCAGGTAAGAAGCCCGACCCGGTTAACCTTGGAATTCAATCTGCGTTACACCGGCAAACCCGTTACGACACAAGCCGTAAGAAAATGGCTATTGGGCGGGGCAATTCCGTCCCAGGACAAGATTTTCACTTTGGCCAAATGGTTGAGCGTTTCCACAGAATGGTTACGTTTTGGGGAAACCACCTACACAAACGGGGGGATGGAAAATAGAATTTACGCTGATCAGGACAGACAAAACTATCTCGCATACGATACTGAATTGTGCTCTAACATCAATAAGTTAAATGACGATCACAAAAAAATTATTCAAGAAATGGTGCTAACCTTATTACGGCTGGAGAAATAAAGATAAATGACACCCGCGCCGTGTATGGGATAGCCACAACAAAGCCAGCCGATTTTTAATAATGGGCATGATCTTCGCCCTCGTCGTCGGCATCCAGCGGCCACAATTGATGGGCATCCAGCAACAGCCGATAACGAGTTTCGGCCGCCTCCAGGCGCGCCATGGCAGCAGAGAGATTGGCCTCCAGCGCCTGCCGGCGCGCCGTCAGCACTTCCGGCAGGCCCATCTCGCCCAAGCCATAGGCGCGCGCCATCAATTCGGCATTGCCGCGCATCTTGTCGGCGGCGCTCTGGGCGCTTTTCCAGCCGCCGTAGGCGGCCTGGGCCGCGGCAAAGCTGTTGACCGCCTCGGCCGTGACCTTACGCAAGATGGTCGCCTCACGCTGTGCCGCCATCTCCGCCAGCGCCCTGCCTTCATCCGCCCGGGCCGAGCGAGCCCCGCCGGGGAAAGGCATCGACACATGCAGGCCGACGATGCGCTCGGCGTTGTCGCGCTCGCCGCCGAAACGCAGGCCGACGGTGGGATCAGGCAGCTTGTCGGCGGAAGACCGCTCCGAATGCAGCCGCCCCAGCGTCGCCTCGTTGCGCGCCACGCTGAGCTCGTGGTTGTGCCTGAGGATCTCCTCCTTCCAGTATTCGAGACCCTGCTGCAAAGGCACGGGAGCCGATGCAGGCACCGATGCCGGCAGGGGAATGACCGGAAAACGCTGACCGAGTTCGTTGGCAGCCACCTGCTGACGCAGCCTGGCCTGGTACAACGCACTTTCCGCCTGCGCCACGGCGGCCTCGGCAAGATCGCTTTCCAGCCGCGGCGCATCGCCGGCGCGCACCCGCTTGGCGGCGATACCCACCTGATTCCTCAGCAGTTCCACTTGATCCGCCCATTGCTGCGCCTGAGCTCGCTCCTTGTTCCAGGAAAACCAGGCCTTAAGCAGGCCGCGCCCGGTTTCGTGCAGCGCATCGCCATACAGGGTTTGCGACCGCGCCACCTCGACATCGCCCATCTTGCCGTCGAGCGCAGCCTTGCCGGGCAGGCGGATCGCCCGCTCCAGCCCGACGTCCCACTCCCGGTAACGCTCGAAGGGATTGACGCTGCGCCGCTGCCCCATCACGCGCAGAGTGACCTCATGCTCGCCCGCCTGCAGACGCTGGCGCACCGCTTCGCCAACCTTAATGCCGGCTTGGGCGGCCAGCACATCCGGGCTGTTCCTGAGCGCTGCCTCGACGGCTGCGGACGGCGGCAGATCGGGATAATTGACCAATGCCTCAGCCGCCATTGCCGGCAGAGAGGCCGAGAGCATGAAGAATAAAAATATCCTGTTCATGCGAACCTCCCGAATTCATTGATCGGCGCTATCCAGTAAGCAATCTCCCGGCTCGGCAAGGATTCCTTGAAATGGCCAATCAGCGTCTGCGCATCCTCGTGATCCATCACCACCTCCAGCTTCACCCGGTGCGCCCGGCCGCGCACTTGCTCGTTGATGCTGTGGTAGACGGCAACCTGCCCGTGCCCCTCCACCTCGTAAGTGGTAAAACCGCTCGCCAGCTCGGGGTGTTCGAGCAGGTGGTCGATCATGTTGTCTTCCAGCCCTTTGGGGAAAACGATGGTCAGGCAGCAATCCGGTTGTTTCATCCTAGAGACCTCAATTCATTAACCGCAAAGACGCGAAGACGCAAAGAAAACAATGGCATAATATCCATCTGGCATTCATCTATCCAGTGACTGGGCAGATTCCGATAGCACATTGCTTTTCCTTTGCGTTCTTTGCGTCTTTGCGGTTCAAATGCTTTTTTTAGGTTCATTTTTTCCCCTCTCCGACCACACCGAACCGCCGGTAGAGCAGCGGCAGGATGATCAATGTCAGCAGCGTCGAACTCAGCAGTCCGCCGATTACCACGATCGCCAACGGCTTCTGGATCTCCGAGCCGGGGCCGCTGGCGAAGAGCAGCGGGATCAGGCCGAAGGCGGTGATGCTGGCAGTCATCATTACCGGCCGCAGACGGCGCCGGGAGCCCTCCACCACCAATTCGGCCAGCGCCATGCCCTGCTCACGCAGCTGGTTGAAATAGCTCACCATCACCACGCCATTCAGCACCGCGATGCCGAGCAGGGCGATGAATCCGACCGAAGCCGGCACCGACAGGTATTCACCGGAAAGCCACAGCGCCCACACCCCGCCGATCAGGGCAAAAGGGATATTGGCGAACACCAGCCATGCCTGGCGCATCGAACCGAAGGTGGCGAACAGCAGCAGATGGATCAGTGCCAAGGCGACCGGAACCACGATGGCGAGCCGCGCCGCGGCGCGCTGCTGGTTCTCGAACTGGCCGCCCCAGGTGAGGCTGTAGCCGGTCGGCGACGGTGCCTGCTTCTCCACCGCCAGCTTCGCTTCTTCGACGAAACCGACCAGGTCGCGGCCGCGCACGTTGGTTTGCACCACCGCATAGCGCTGCGAATTCTCGCGGTCAATCTTGACCGGGCCATCCACCCGCTTGAGATGAGCCACGCTGGACAGCGGCACGCTCTGGCCGGAAGGCAGGGTCAGGCGCAGGTCGGCGAACACCGCCGGAATGTCGCGCACGGCGTCACTGCCGCGCAACAGGACCGGCGTGCGCCGCACACCCTCCAATACCACGCCCAATACCTGCCCTTCAAGCTGGGAGCGCAGGGTATTGCCGATCTCTTCCACCGACAGCCCCATGCGTCCGGCGGCCAGGCGGTCGATCTCGATTTTCAGGTACTGCACACCCTCGTTCATCACCCGGTAAACGTCTTCGCTGCCCTGGATACCCTTGAGCGCGATCTCAATTTTTTCCGCCTGCTGGTTGAGGGTGGCGAGATCGGGGCCGAAAATCTTCACCGCCACGTCGCCGCGCACGCCGATGATCATCTCCGACACCCGCATGTCGATCGGCTGGGTGAAGCTGTGGGCGACGCCGGGAAAGTCCTTGAGCACCTTCCTGAGTTCGTCGGTGAGCCACTCCTTGTCCGGCTTGCGCCACTGATCGCGCGGCTTCAGCACCAGGAAGGTATCGGTCTGGTTGAAGCCCATCGGATCGAGGCCGAGCTCGTCCGATCCGACCCGGGCAACGACACCCTTCACCTCCGGCACCTTTTCCATGATCGCGCGCTGGATCTTCAGATCGAGCTGGAAGCTGTTCTGAAGGTTGATCGAGGGCAGCTTCTCGATGCCGATGATGATGTCGCCCTCGTCCATCGTCGGCATGAAGGTCTTGCCGATCAGGGGATAGACCGCCACGGTCATGGCCAGCGCCGCCAGCGCAGCGATGGCCACCAATTTCCCATGCTTGAGCGCCCAGTCGAGCGCGGGCATGTAAGCCGCGGTGAGCTTGCGCACCAGCCACGGGTCGTCGTGGCCGCTGTGCTTCAGCAGATAGGACGCCAGCACCGGAATCACGGTAAGCGACAGGATCAGCGAGCCGGCCAGCGCGAACACGATGGTTAGCGCCACCGGGATAAACAGCTTGCCTTCCAGCCCCTGCAAGGTCAGTAGCGGCAGGAACACGACGATGATGATCACCACGCCCGAGGCCACCGGCATCACCACTTCCTTGACGGCCCGGAAAATCACATGCAGATGCGGGATATTCTTCGCGCTCCGGTCATGGGCGAGATGGGAAACCACGTTCTCCACCACCACCACGGAAGCATCCACCAGCATGCCAATCGCGATGGCGAGGCCGCCCAGGCTCATCAGATTGGCCGACATGCCGAACAGGCGCATCAGGATGAAGGTGAACAGCGCCGCCAGCGGCAGCGTTACCGCCACCACGATGGCGGCACGCAGGTTGCCAAGGAACAGCAGGAGCAGGATCACCACCAGCACGATCGCTTCCAGCAGCGCCTTGGAAACCGTACCGACGGCACGTTCCACCAGGCTGCCGCGGTCGTAAAATATTTCGGTCTTGACGCCGGGCGGGAAGGAGGGCGCAATCTCCTTCAGCCGCGCCTTGACGCCGTTCACCACGGTCTGCGCGTTGGCGCCGCGCAATCCCAGCACCAGCCCTTCCACCGCCTCGCCCTTGCCGTCCTTGGTGACGGCGCCATAGCGGCTCAGATGACCGAAACGCACCGTTGCCACGTCGCCCACGCGCACCACCTGGCCATCGCGACTACTGACGACGATGGCGCGCAGGTCGTCGAGATCCTTGATTGCCCCCTCGCTGCGCACCAGCAGCACCTCTTCGCCATCCTTGATTCGGCCCGCGCCGTCGTTGCGATTGTTGGTCTCCAGCGCCTGCTGCAACTGCGCCATGACAATACCGCGCGCCTGCATGGCCGCGTTATCCGGCATCACCTCGAAGCTGCGCACAAACCCGCCCAGGGTGTTGACGTCCGCCACGCCCGGCAGGGTGCGCAGCGCCGGACGGATCACCCAGTCGAGCAGAGAGCGCCGTTCCAGCGGGGTGAGGTCGCCGCCCTCGATAGTGAACATCAGCATCTCGCCGAGCGGCGTGGTGATCGGCGCCAGGCCGCCGCTGACGCCGGCGGGCAGATCCTTCATCACGCCGGAAAGGCGCTCCGCCACCTGGTTGCGCGCCCAGTAGATGTCGGTACCGTCCTCGAAATCGATGGTAATGTCGGTCAGGGCATACTTCGACACCGAGCGCAGGATTTTCTTGTCGGGAATACCCAGGAGCTCCACCTCGATCGGCGCCACGATGCGAGACTCGACCTCCTCCGGCGTCATCCCCGGCGCCTTGATGATGACCTTGACCTGGGTCGACGAAACGTCCGGAAAAGCGTCTATTGGCAACTGCTTAAAGGCGACCGCGCCGGCGCCGATCAGCGCCAGAGTGGTCACGATCACCGCCAGACGCTGGGTAAGGGCGAACTCGATTATCCGCGTCAGCATTACTCTTCCCCCGCCGTCATCCCTTGCCACATCGCCTTGAGCGAAGCCGTGCCGCGCACCGCAATGCGCTCGTCACCCTTGAATTCCGCGCTTACCACGCTGCTCTCGGCCGTCTCGCCAGCCAGCTTCACCGGTCGGGCGAAAAAACCCGTCGCGGTCTGCACGAACACATAGGCTTGATCGCGTAGCCGCACCAGCGCGCTGTTCGGCACATGCCAGTGCTGACCAATGCCGTCAATGGCCAGCACGGTCTCGACGAACTGGCCCGGACGCAGATTCTCGGCACCCTGGCGGATCTCGGCGCGCACCGTCACGGTCTGGCTGCCTTCCTCCACGCCCCGGCCGATTTGCACCACCTTCCCGCTCGCCTGATAAGCCGGCACGCTGACCGCGGCACCCGACTTCAGCCCGGCAATCTGCGCCAGCGGCGCCTGAATTTCCAGCCACAGCGGCACGATCTGCGCCAGCTTGACCAGTGGCGTGGCAGCTTCAATGCGCTGGCCCGGCACCGCCATCAATTCAAGCGCCACGCCGTTGACCGGCGCGGTGATCTCGATGGCACCGGACATGACATGACTCTTTTCCAGCCGCTGCAACGCGGCTCCGCTCAGACCCGCCAAGCCGAGAGCCTGACGCCGCTCGGACAATGCCGCCACGGCTTCGGCCTGACGGCCCTTGGCGGCAAGGTATCGGCTTTCGGCGATAATCCCTTCCCGGAACAATTTCTCGTCGCGGCTCAGGGAGTCTCGTGCCAGTTGCGCCTGAGTTGCCGCCTGCAGGAATCCGCGCTGAATCTCGACCAATTCCGGGCTCTGCAAACGGGCCAGAACCTGGCCCTTTTTGACCGCCTGATTGGGTGACACTGACAGGGTTTGCACCAATCCGGCGAGCGGTGCGCTAACGATGTGCAACTGATGGTTCGGTATCACCACCCTCGCCGGCAAGCCTTTCCCGGCCGTCGCGACAGAACTGGCGAGCAGAGCCGTAACCACGCCCATGGCCTTGGTTTGTGCCGGGGACAGCTTGATTGCATCGCCGGCATAGAGCGGCGCCGCGACAAAAAAACCGCACAGCAGCGCTCCCAGGACGGCGCGCAAATCTTGCGCTTTCCGCATATCTGTCTCCTTGAAAAATTCGAATAGCTCCTGCCGTTTCTCCTACGAAACCGGCAGAAAGATTGTGAAGCGGCTACCTTAAGGGATGCTTAAGCGAATGCGGGCGGCGCTTGAGATGGAGGCGGCCCGGCCCGAAAGGGCATATGAAGAACTATAGAGGGTGAAGCAATTACGACAACGTAAAATGAATATGGCATAGTCAGCCATAGCGCGGCCGGCGGCACTCCGGCAAAGCCGTCATACGCGGAGTCGCGCCTGAATTCGCTGACGGCGCCCACCACGGGAGATTCGCAGGAATCGGCCTTGAGTTCCCGTTGATGCGCCGAATGGAAAGCCAACAATTCCACTCGATCAGCATGAATATGCGCATAAGACGTGGCATGCAAGCCGTCGGCATGGGCATGCAAAAGCGGCACCAGGCATTGCAGGAACGTCAGGGCCAGAAGCAGGCAGTATTTTAAAGTTTCTCTCACCGGCGCATTCTAATCTCGAATCCCGCATAGCGGCAATTTTTTGCTCTTGGCAAAATCGGGCAAGGGGAGTTAGGATGTTGCCCGAAGCCAGTCTCCCAAGGGTGCGGCATTCCACGACATGCGTCATTTGACACAGCCGCCACCATGATGCGCATTGATTTAATTACTTCTATTTCAGGCACGCCAATTGCATCAGGTCTATGAAAACTTTTTCGGATAAAGTGTTATGGGGCATCGTAGGATTACTGGCCGCTGCCTTGGCCATCACGGCAGCAGTCAAGCTGTCACCCCGGCTCAACCCGCCGCAGAAAATCAGTCTGCCGCTGGATCCGGCTTGCGATCTGCACCAAGGGCCGTGCGCCGCATTGCTACCCGGCGGCGGACGCATGGAATTTTCCCTGGAACCCCGGCCGATCCCGGTGCTGAAGCCGCTCAGGCTGGAAGTGCGGACTACCGGCTTCAAGGCCGATTCGATGGAAGTGGATTTCGCCGGCGTGGACATGAAAATGGCGTTCAACCGCCCGCGCCTGGAGCCGGAAAAAGATGGCCTGTTTACCGGACAGACGTCCCTGCCGGTATGTGTGCGCGACAAGATGAGCTGGCAGGCGACCGTACTGGTCGAGTCGAGCGGCAAGCAAATTGCAGTACCATTCAGATTTGAAACGAAACGTAATTAACCGAGACAAAATGAAAAAAGCCCTGATCGCAATTATCGTCATTTTCACTCTGCTGCTAGTCTGGGCCATGGCCTTCTGGCAGCCCAGCGCCGACAAGTCCGGCGCCCATCAGCCGCTCGGTTTGGCGGAGGCGCCCAGGGGCGGCGATTTCACCCTGCAATCTACCAATGGCCCGCTGTCGCTGCATGACTTCAAGGGCAAGGTGGTACTGCTGTTTTTCGGCTACACTTTCTGTCCGGACATCTGCCCCACCTCGCTCGCCTTCACTTCCCAGGCACTTGCCTCTCTCGACAAAGCCGAGCTCGATAAAGTGCAGGTCCTGTTCGTTTCGGTGGACCCGGAACGCGACACTCTGGACAAGCTCAAGGCTTATACGGCCTATTTCCACCCCAGCATTCTGGGCCTGAGCGGCACCCCAAAGGAAATCGCCGAAGTCGCGAAAAGCTACGGCGCCGTATATGCCAAACAGCAAACCGGCTCGGCCGGAGGTTATGTGGTGGACCACTCCGCCTACACCTACGTCATCGCGCCCGATGGCAGCCTGTTCAAATCCCTCGACCACGGCACCCCGCCGCCGCAGGTCATCGAAGCGATCCGCGCTGCGATGAAAAAGAGTTAAATTTTTATCAACCATCAAGGAGAGAAGCATGACCAACAAGTTCCGTTCCATCCGCATCGCCGCCTGCGTTCTGGGCACTCTGATCGCCGCACCGGTACTGGCCGACTCCGCGGCGGAAAGTGTTTCCGCCAACGAACCCTATGTGCGCATGGCGCCCCCCGGCATGGCTAATACCGGCGCTTTCATGGTGCTCAAAAACCCCAGCGACAAAGACCACAAGCTGGTGAAAGCGGAAAGCCCGGTCGCCAAGGTGGTGGAACTGCACAACCATATCAACGAGGGCGGCGTGATGAAAATGCGCCCGGTCAAGGATGTCGAGATCAAGGCCAAGGGTGAAGCCGTGCTCAAGCCCGGCAGCCTGCATGTCATGCTGATCGGGCTGAAGCAGGACCTCAAGGAAGGCGACAACGTGCTGATCACGCTGACCTTCGAGGACGGCAGCAGCAAAAAAGTGGAAGCCCCGGTACGTAAGATCCAAGCCGAGATGAAAATGAACATGAATCACGACCATATGGGGATGAAGCACTAATTCCGCGTCACACAGCCTGCCCATTCAGGGCAGGCTGTATCACAAACGTTACATCCCGTTTTTCCCCGCATGCCCCTTCCATTCCAGCATGTTGAGCGCTCAAACGCTGCATGGAGTGCATCACTATCCTTACACCCTATCCCTTTGAACAAATCCGAGATTTTTTCTTAACACACTGATTTAACATCAATAAATACACTGGCACGGAATCTGCTGGCGCTTCCTTTGCTGCAATTTGCTGCGCGAAAGGGGTGATCATGAACGCACCGCATTCCGAACACCAGACCGAACCCTTCGATTTCGACGAGTGGAAAGAGCTGGCCAGCTCCGACCCCGAGGCCTTCGAGGAAAGGCGCAAGCGCGCGATCGAGGAAGCCATCGCACAAGCCCCGCAATACATGCAGACCCGATTGCGTGCCCTGCAATGGCGCATTGATGTGGAGCGCGGCAGGGCAAGCAATCCACTTTCTGCCTGCATCCGCCTGAGCAACATGATGTGGAAGATGGTTCACGGGGAGAACGGCTTGATGTCCGCCATCGGCGAACTGACGGGCAGCTCACCGGCCCCACATCATTCTGCCGATATCGTGGCATTCGAACGCCGCGAGCGCGCTTCCTGAATCATCGAAGGAAACTGCCATGAATGCATTTAAGCATTTGGCCGTGCTCCTGGCTCTGGTGAATCCGGCTTACGCGCAAATGGCTACGAAACTTCAGGATATTCAGGTTCCGCCGGGGCGGCTATTCCAGAAAGGCTATTCGCTGACACCGCTGAACGAAAAAGGCTGGAAAATCGCGGAGCGCAATCCTTACCAGTTGACACTCGACAAACCCGGCGGCAACCCTGCCGAGGCACTCATGATACAGGCACTCATTATCAGGCTGCCGCCGTTCAAGTCGAACGAGGAATTTATCCAGCAAGTCAAAGATGTCCAGGTCAACAACATCAGCTTGATGCGTGTCTCATTGCTGAAATACGATCTCCGACCCTATGCGAAAAAAGGCCGGCATTGCGTCCGCTCCCATGTCGCGGCCGAAGAACGCGGCGCATTCGAGAAATCGGGCAACTCGGGCACCCCGGGGAAAAGAGTGATGACCGAGTTGGTTTCGTTGATATGCGCGCATCCGAAGAACAAGCAGATCGGCGTCAACGTGACTTATGCGCACCGCTACTACGCGGGGCAGAAGGAAGACCCGGTTTTCCTGGAAAAAGCGGAAAAGTTGATCGACAGCGTCAAATTCACCGGAGCATCCGGCATTTGAGGCTCGGGGCGCCCAGATTTCCCGCAGCGGCTAGTGCAGACTCGGCATCTCTTCCCCATCCGGTCGGCCGCTGGCGATTTCGGACGGTGTGGCATCATTGACCGACACCACGTTCACGACGAAGGTCACGGTCTGGCCTGCCATGGGATGGTTGGCGTCGATGGTCAGCTTGCCGTTCTCGATCTTGGTGACGAAGAACTTCATCGCCTCGCCCTTGTCGTTCTCGAACTCCACCTCGGCCCCCATGCGGCGGAATTCCGGCGGCACGTTGTCGATATCGTCGGTGAAGGTCAGTTCGGGGTGATGTTCGCCGAACCCTTCCCGCGGATTCAGGGTGACTTCGATCTTGTCGCCGGCCACGCGGCCTTCCAGCGCTACCTCGATCTTCTCGAACAACCCACTGTTAGCACCGTGCACGTAGCCGATCGGCATGTCGTACTGCTCGAACACCTTGCCGCTCTCATCCAGAATCACGTAGGTCACGTGCACTGTCTTGTTCCTGCCGATTTTCTGCTCAGCCATGAATGCAATTCCTGATCGGGTAAAAAAGCTGGTTATTGTAGCAGGTTAAGGGTGCCTCTAAAAATTCAGAGTTCGCCCAAATGCAAGGCGCGGAAAAAATTTCCGCAGCGCAGCATATGGTTGATATGTAAGCAAGAAATTTTTTTACGCAACGCAGCAGTTGGGATGAAACCTGGATTTTTAGAGGTGCCCTTAGGATTTTGGCAGCACTTCGAGCGATATATGCAGCTCACGCCGGATTTTATCCAGCGGCCACGAAAGCGTCAGCGTTACCGCCTGCATGATTTTCTCAAAGCCCGCCTCAGACTGGGACACGCTGAAATGGGGCCGACTGACCAGTCGGGCCGGATCGCTCAAGCTCAACTTCACCGATCCGCCCAGGACATCATCGTCCAGCAGCAATTCCCTGACCGAATCCAGCTCCATCAGTTGGCCGAAACCGCCCGGCACCTGGCCCGCAAAAACAAACTTTCCGGCCGGGCCGTCGCAGCTTGGCATGGCGAGATTGATTTCGGTAATGAATGTGCCGCGTGATTCCTTGCCGAAACGGTAACTCGCTTCCAGCCGGTTTTCAGACAAGTGCAGCCGTTTCTCCACCCCCCCGCCGGTGAAGGTCAGGGACAGATCCCGCTCCGTCTTCAGCTGGTAATCCTGCAAGGCAGCCAGTTCGCCGCCCTCCGGCTGGATGCTGTCGATAAACAGGCCGCGCGGGCGCACATCGGTAGCCAGATCGTCCGGATGAATCTCATGCTTGAAAGTGACGCGATCATGTGCCGAAGCGATACCCGTACCTTCGTGCTGGCCATGTTCCTCGCGCAAATGGATTTTTCGATGGTAGTGCTCGGTCTGGCGCATCAGACTGTCGGCGAAATTGTGGCGTAGCGGGTAGCTGTCGAACTCGATCACGCTGGCATTGCCTTCCACCCGCACCACCGCCTGGATAGCCGAATTGTGCAGGAAAATTTCGTCCTGACCGTCGAGATCGCAATCGAAACGGGTTCTTTCCGAACGCGGATCGCATTGGTCGAGGCTGCCCTCCAGTTCGACGATGGCGTGGTACACCGCGCGCCGCAAGTGCGGCAGGTACAGACCGCCGAACAGCCCGTGCCAATAGGCATCGTTGGCTTGGGCACGGTACAGCGCGTCGAGCATCGCCGGTTTCTTCCGGTTCGGCGGCAGCTTGTCCAGACGTGCCGACAGCCCCAGCATGCGCTTGTGCATCCAGTTTGCCTCGGGATAGCGGGTGATAAAATTCTTCCACATGCCGCCGCGCAGGAACGCCTTGTCCTGGGAAAACCATCCTTCGGCCTTGGCGCGCGCCACCATGTCCGCATACTGATTGGCGGCAGGCGCCGGCAGGCTCCATTCGTTCATCTCGATGTAGGAGGTGGTGGGCAGGTAGACCACGCCGCGTGTTTTGGTGGCAGCATGGTAATCGCTGTAGCGCTGGGTGCGGATTTTCGGCGAGGCGAGCACGCCCTCGATGAAGCTCACCAGCCAGCCCTTCTCATACACCCATTCGTAGGTTTCCGGCCAGATCCCGAATTTCTCGATATCGTCGAAATACACCGCGGCGGTGCGCCCTTCGTCGGCCAGGCCCTCCAGATAGGCAACCGCTTCGTTGGCGGGCGAAAACGGGAAGCGATAGCGCAACTCCTCGGAAATCGGGAACAAGTCTAGCCTGCGCCCGTCCTCCTCGGTCGTGTAGAAGCCATCCAGTTCCTCCGCGGTCTTGCCGGCGCAGAAGAAATGGTAGTCGTCCACGGTGACATAACGGATCTGAGAATCGGCCAGCGCCGGCACCACCGTTGCTTCCCATACCCGCTCGGTCAGCCAGGCGCCGGCAGGCCGCTGGCCCAGCTTCTTTTCCAGCTTGTCGGACAGCCGGGTCACCTGCCCGACGCGGTCGCGATGGGGAATCACCGCAAGCACCGGTTCGGTGTCGCCGGCGCCGAACAACTCGACCTGCCCGCGCTTGACCATTTCGCGCAGCAACGCCATGTCCTCGGGATAGTGCTGGAGCAGCCAATCCAGCAGCCAGCCGGAAAAATGTACGGCAAAATGGAAGTCCGGGAAACGGTGCAGGGTATGGATGAACGGGCGGTAGCAGCGCAGGTGCGCGTCCTCCAGCACTTCGGGAAAATTGCCGACGGGCTGGTGGGCGTGAACGCCGAGCAGGAGAGAAATTGGACGTGCCATGTAAAATGAACCCTTAATTAACCGCAGAGGACGCGGAGGACGCAGAGGAAATGCGAGTATGTTTTATTGTCTTCCTCCGCGTCCTCTGCGTCCTCGGCGGTGAAAAGTTTCTATCAAGCAGCCCGCCGCATC
>CAZLJK010000028.1:0-33036 GCA_964559825.1 uncultured Sulfuricella sp.
TTGGGGATGTCGGCAGGGTCGATCAGGAGCTTGAGTTCGACTTCGGTGTTGTTCACTCGTCCAGCCAGTCCAGCAGCGGCTGCCACTGCTCCATCTCCCTGACGGTGCGCGACGGCGCCATGTCGAACAGGCTCAGCCCCTCGCCGGCGGCCTGGACGTAGATTTGCGCGTCGCGCAGCAGGGTCAGCACCGGAAAGCCGGCTTCATCGAGGAACGCGGAGAGGTCGGCCGCGGCGCGGGTGCGTGCATCCACGCGCATGCCGATCATCGCTACCTCGATTTTTTCCTTGCGTACCGCTTTCTCTGCGCGCAGCCCTTCGAGAAAAACCCGCGTCGCCTCCATGTCGAATGCGGACGGCTGGACCGGCACGATCACGCGTGCGGCGCGCTTGAGCGCGTGGGTCAGTTTGTCGCCGTGCATGCCGGCGGGGGAATCCACCACCAGCCAGTCCGGCTTGGTTTCGCCCATGGCTTTCTTGTCGAGCTGGCTGTTCCAGCCGCGTATGGCGGGCAGCTCATCCGGGCGACGCGCCAGCCAGCCGCTGGCGGAGCGCTGGCGGTCGAGATCGATCAGCAGCACGCGGCCGCCCCGGCTGGCGAGATAGCCGGCGAGATTCGTCGCCAGCGTGGTCTTGCCGCTGCCGCCCTTGGGATTGGCGATCAGGATAGTTTTCATGCTAACAGCAATTCACCGCAGAGGACGCGGAGGACGCAGAGGAAACGGGGTAGGCAGGGATGGGCGGCATTTCGCCCAACTCGCAAAAACAAGGCATTGGCTTATGCTGAGTCACCCACCGGGAGAATGCGCTTTCTACGTCAAGCATTTGAATTCCTTTGCGTCCTCTGCGGTTCAATAGCTTTTCCAGGTTCATAAAAACTCAGGCGACATCACCGCTCTGAGCACGGTTTGGGTCTCATCCTGGCGAGTGCGATTGCTGAACCACCACATCCCTCCCTTTTTCACGCTCCAGCTTTCCTGCGTATTGCTGAGCAGATAGGCCGCCACCTGCCCCAGCGTCGGCTGATGGCCCACCACGACCACCGCCCCCTTGGCATCCGGCCAGCCGGCGGCGCCCAGCAGGGCGGCAACGGATGCGCCCGGCCCCACGTCCTTGACGACGATGCCGTCCCGCGTCAGTGCCGCGGCGGTTTGCTGCGTGCGCACGGTCGGGCTGACGATAATGCGCGCCGCCTCCGGCAGGTGCGCTTTCAGCCACGCCGCCACCTTCGCCGCCTGCTTCTCGCCCTTGTCGGTCAGCTTGCGCTCATGGTCGGGGAATCCATCCTCGGCCTCGGCATGCCGCCACAGAATCAAATCCATGCTCGCTCCCCAGTGAGCGTACAGGCTATCAGTTTTATTAGAATCATGGAATAATTCATTGATCGCATACGATAACAACCGATAATAACTGGGCAGTTCGATGAAACGATCATTCTGGAAAGCCGACTGGTTTTTAGGTCTTCTGATTGCCCTCGCCTTTCTGTTCGCGGCCCACTCCGATCTGCTGCAAAGCCTGGAACGCAAGGCCTACGACTTGGGGGTACAAGCATCCAGCCGCACTCCCAGCGACCAGATCGCGGTCATCGCCATCGACGAACAGAGCATCGCCAACCTCGGTCGTTGGCCCTGGTCGCGGGACATCCATGCCAGGATGATCGACCTCCTGTCCGCCGCAGAAGCCAAGGTAGTCGGCAATACCGTCCTTTTTCTCGAACCGCAGAAGGATCCGGGGCTGACCCATATCGACCGTCTGCTCCAGTTCTACGATTCCTCCACCTTCAAGACCACCGCTGATCCCGCCCTGCAGGCCGAAGCCGCCAGCCTTGAAACGCTTTTGCGCGACGCGGAACAGAAGCTGAACACCGACCGCACCCTGGCGGGAAGCTTGGAAGAATCAAAAACCGTGCTGCTGGCGATGCTGTTCCAGCTGGGCGAGCCGCGCGGCAAGCCGGACAACCCCCTGCCGGACTATGTCCGGAAAAACAGCCTGACCAACGTCACCGACCACACCGGCGCCGAAGCCGCCGGCCACCTGCCCCTGCCGGCAATGGCGGCGGCTTCGCCGATTGCCGCCGTCGGCAGCCATGCCGCCGCCATTGGCCACCTGAACACCCATGTCGATATCGATGGCGGCATCCGCACCGAACCGCTGGTGGTACGCTACTACGACCAGTACCTGCCGTCCCTGTCGGTGATGCTGGCGGCAAAAAGCCTGAACCTCGAGCCGAAAGACATCAAGATCAGCCTGGGGCAGGGCATCAGTCTGGGCAATCTGAAGATCGCCACCGACCCGGCCTTGCAGATGCACACCTTCTTCTACCAAGATACCGGAGGCAAACCGGCATTCCCGGCGGATTCGTTCTACGACGTCTACAGCGGCAAGATTCCCGCCGACAAGTACCGCGGCAAAATCGTCCTGATCGGCGCCACCGCAGCCGGAATCGGCGCTTCCCAGGTCACCCCGATCTCGCCGTCGATGGCGCCGGTGCTGACCCTGGCGCACTCGGTATCGAGCATCCTCAAGGAAGATTTTTACGTCAGCCCGGGATGGGCGTTCTGGGCGGAAACAGGCGCATTTTTCGGCATCGCCCTGTATCTGATCCTGCTGCTGCCCCGCCTCAAGGCCGGCATGGGTGCAATCCTCACGGCCCTGCTGTTGATCTCGCTGCTGGCGACCCATTTCCTGATGATGATTACCCAGGCCATGTGGCTGCAACTGATGGCACCCGCCGCCCTGCTGCTGACTGGCCATCTGCTGCTGACCACCAAGCGCTACTTGCTGACCGAACAGGGAAAGACCAAATCGGATGCGGAATCGGCGGAATCCAACCGCATGCTGGGTCTGGCTTTTCAGGGACAGGGCCAGCTCGATATCGCATTCGAGAAATTCCGCAAATGCCCGCTCGACGACTCCCTGATGGACGTGCTCTACAACCTGGGCCTGGACTTCGAGCGCAAGCGCCAGTTCAACAAGGCAGAATCGGTGTTCCGCTACACCGCCGACTTCAACCCCGGATTTCGCGACCTGAAACAGCGCATCGAGCGCTCCAAGGCGATGCAGGACGCCATCATTCTCGGACCGGGCGGAGGGGGCACCAATGCCACCCTGATCCTCGAAGGCGGCGCCATGGAGAAACCCATGCTCGGCCGTTACCAGGTCGAAAAGGAACTGGGCAAGGGAGCGATGGGCGTGGTCTATCTCGGCAAGGACCCCAAGATCGGACGGGTCGTCGCGATCAAAACCATGGCGCTGTCGCAGGAGTTCGACGGGGACGAGCTGGCAGAGGTCAAGGCGCGCTTTTTCCGCGAGGCGGAAACCGCCGGCCGCCTCAACCACCCCAATATCGTCACCATCTACGATGCGGGCGAGGAGCACGATCTCGCCTACATTTCGATGGAATTCCTGAAAGGCCAGGATCTCCTGCCCTACACCAAACCCGGCAACCTGCTGCCGCCGCAGACCGTGTTCTCGATCATCAGCCGGGTGGCGGACGCGCTCGATTACGCCCACGCCCAGCATGTCGTTCATCGCGACATCAAGCCGGCAAACATCATGTACGAGCCGGAAAGCGACAGCGTCAAGGTGACCGATTTCGGCATCGCGCGCATCACCGACTCCAGCAAGACCAAGACCGGTATGGTGCTGGGAACGCCATCCTACATGTCCCCGGAACAACTGGCTGGCCGGAAGATCGAGGGCGGCTCCGACCTGTTCTCGCTGGGCGTGGCGTTCTATCAGATGCTGACCGGACGGCTACCGTTCCAGGGCGATTCGATGGCGCAGCTGATGTTCCAGATCGCCAACGAGCCCCACCCGAAAATCCTCTCCATCGACCCCAGCCTGCCCCCGTGCGCCAGCGCGGTCATCGACAAGATTCTGCAGAAGCAGCCGGAACAGCGCTTCAAAACCGGGGCTGAACTGGCTCGCGCCATCCGGGCATGCGCCGCCTACGCGGCCAAGGAAAGGGCTCGCTAAAATGGATCTGCGCCCAGCCCTCGAAATCGTCGGCGTGACCGACCCCGGCAAGGTCCGCTCGCACAACGAGGACAACATCGCTACCGATAACGAAGCCGGCTTCGTCATCCTGGCCGATGGCATGGGCGGCTACAACGGCGGCGAGGTGGCCAGCGGGATTGCCGTGACGATGCTGGCGGACGGCCTGAAAAAAACGTTGCATGCCGGGCTGCCGGAACAGGGTCCGGGCTTGCTGGTCAGAAATGAAATCGAAAAAACCAACGCGGCAATCTATCAGGCTGCGCAAAGCCAGCCGCAGTTCTCGGGAATGGGCACCACGCTGGTATGCGCGCTGTTCCACGACAACCGCATCACCGTGGCCCATGTCGGCGATTCGCGACTCTATCGCTACCGGCAAAAAGAGACCGGGCCAGCTCAACTCGATCAGCTCACGCGCGACCACTCCCTGCTGCAGGAGCAGATTGACAGCGGCCTAATCAGCCGGGAGGAAGCGCGGCTCTCCACCAACAAGAATCTGGTGACGCGCGCACTCGGTGTCGACCCTGCGGTGGATGTGGAGATCCAGGAGCACGAAGCCCGGCCCGGCGACATCTATCTACTGTGCTCCGACGGGCTCAACGACATGGTCGAAGACAAGCAAATCCAGCTGACCCTGAGCGTGCTCGACGCCAACCTCGGACTGGCGGCGCAGCAGCTGATACAAATGGCCAACGACAATGGCGGGCGGGATAACGTTTCGGTTATTCTGGTACGGATATTGCGTAGCTTTCCAGCCAGGCGCGGGATTTTTGCCTGGTTTTCCACATGGATCAAAAAATAGATTTCTCACCCGGAAACGCCCTCCCTCTCCCTCTGCGCGAGAGAGAGGGCGAACCGGATGAAAACCCGACCGGGGCGAGGTAAATACATGGCGAAGCTGATTATCACCTTGGACGGCCAACTGCTCAGCGAATTCGAGCTCGACAAGGAACGCATCACCATTGGGCGCAAGCCGCACAATGACATTCCCATCGACAACCTAGCGATCAGCGGGGAACATGCCGCCATCACCACGTTTGAAGGCGATGCTTTCATCGAGGATTTGGGCAGCACCAACGGCACCCTGGTGAACAAGCAACCGATCGAGAAACACGCACTGCACCATGGTGACGAAATTGAAATCGGCAAATACCGTCTCAAGTATGCCAACGTCCAGGAGCTTGGCAGCAAGATAGAAGCCCACGAAAAAGGGCACGAAGTTAAAAAAGCCATGACTCCGCACCCGAATCAAGTTCCGACCCTGCCGTCGGGCGACAAGCCGGGCAGCGGCATGATGTCGCACACGATTCCCCTGGTCATGCCCGAAGCGGCGCGGCGCACCGAAACGGCCCCCGAACCCGACTTGCCTTCCGCCGCAACGGTGGAACCCCACGCCATCATCCAGATTCTGAACGGCCCGAACGCCGGCAAGGAACTGGAGCTGACCAAGACCCTGACCTCGCTGGGCAAACCCGGCATTCAGGTCGCAGTCATCACCCGGCGCCATCACGGCTATTTCCTCACCCATGTCCAAGGCAGTCTCTACCCGATAGTGAACGGCCGGACTCTCAACGCCCACCCGTGCCAGCTGGCGGATCAGGACGTGATCGAGCTGGCCGGGGTTAAAATGGAGTTCTTCCTGAAGTGAAACTGGCACCCGCCCTGAAGAAACACGCCATTCCCATCGCCATGGGCTTGGCCATGCTGATGGTTTTCCTGCTGCAGGCTGCGAAAGTGGTCAATATCCCCCTCATTCACCACATCGAGGCCATCAGCTACGATGCCCGCCTGCGGCTGACCATGCCGAAAACGCTGGATCGCCGTATCGTGATTGTCGACATCGACGAAAGAAGCCTGGCCGAGGAGGGGCGCTGGCCATGGGGGCGCGACAAGCTGGCGGTGATGCTGGACCAGTTATTCGACCGATACCAGGTGGCCGTGGTCGGCTTCGACGTGGTGTTCGCCGAAAAGGATGAAAGCTCAGGATTGAAGGTGCTGGAGCGGCTCGGCCAGGAAGAACTGAAAGGCCTCCCGCAGTTTCAGGCAAGCCTGGCGCAGCTGCGCCCACAACTGGACCATGACCGCATCTTCGCCCAGAAGCTGGCCTTCCGCCCGGTGGTGCTGGGCTATTATTTCACCAACAACAATGAGGACAGGGTTTCCGGCCAGTTGCCTGTTCCCACCTTCCCCACGGGCTCGTTCAAGGGCAGCAACGCCGCCTTTCTCGGCGCCACCGGCTACGGCGCGAACCTGCCTGAATTCCAGAAGGCCGCCCACAGCGCCGGCCATTTCAACCCGCTGACGGATTTCGATGGCGTTGCCAGACGGGTGCCGATGCTGATGGAGTACCGGGGCGCCTACTATGAATCCCTGTCGCTTGCGATGTTCCAGGCGCTTTCCGGCAGCGCCGGCATTCAGGCGGTTTTCGAGGAAGGCGCCGGCAATATCGGCGATTCGCTGGAATGGCTGCGAGTCGGCAAACTGAAAATTCCGGTGGACGAGAACATCAGCGCCCTGGTTCCCTACCGCGGCAAACAAGGCAGCTTCCCCTATATTTCCGCCGCGGACGTGCTGCATGGCCGAGTCGATGCACAAGCACTGGGGGGCGCCATCGTTCTGGTCGGCACCACCGCGCCGGGCTTGATGGACCTGCGCTCCACGCCGGTCGGCACGGTGTTTCCGGGCGTAGAAGTGCATGCCAACCTGATCGCCGGGATGCTGGACCACAACATCAAGCAAAAGCCCGCCTTCATCATGGGCGCGGAAATTACCGAAATGCTGCTGATCGGCCTGTTGCTCGCCTTCACGTTGCCCCTGCTCAGCCCTGTCAAGGCGTCGCTCACCGCACTTGCCGCCCTGCTGCTGGTGATCGGCATCAATCTCTCGCTGTGGCAATACGCCGACACGGTCATGCCGCTCGCCGCCGCCATGCTGATGATCGTCTCGCTGTTCATGCTCAGCATGTCTTACGGCTTCTTCGTGGAATCCCGGGCCAAGCGCCAGATCACCGGCCTGTTCGGGCAATACGTGCCACCGGAACTGGTCGATGAAATGAGCGAAAACCCCGGCAATTTCAACATGGAAGGCGAAAGCCGGGAAATGACGGTGCTATTTTCCGACGTACGCGGGTTCACCACCATTTCCGAAGGCCTAAACCCGAAGGAATTGTCCCGGCTGATGAACGAGTACATGACGCCGATGACGCGGATCATCCACAAGCATCGCGGCACCATCGACAAATACATCGGCGATGCCATCATGGCCTTCTGGGGAGCGCCGCTCCGCGACCCCGCCCACGCACGCAACGCAGTGCTGGCGGCAATTGAAATGCAGGCGGCGCTGGCGGCCTTGCGGCCGCAGTTCATCCAGCGCGGCTGGCCGGAAGTCAAGATCGGCGTGGGACTCAACACCGGCAACATGAGCGTCGGCAACATGGGTTCGGAATTCCGCATGGCCTACACCGTCATGGGCGACGCGGTCAACCTTGGTTCGCGTCTGGAAAGCCTAACCAAACAATACGGGGTCGGCATCATCGTTGGCGAGCACACGCAAAAGGCCGTGCCGGACGTGGTGTTCCGCGAACTGGATCGGGTCCGGGTCAAGGGCAAGGACGAGCCGGTCGCCATATATGAGCCCCTGGGTGCAGTTGGACAAGTCGATCAGACCGCGCTGGACGAACTCAAACTCTTCCAGCAGGCGCTCAAGATGTACCGTGCGCAGGACTGGGATCTGGCTGAAGTGCAGTTGCTCAATCTGCAGAAGTCATCGCCGGAGTGCACCCTGTACCGGCTGTACCTCGATCGCGTCACCCATTTCCGGAATCATCCGCCTGGCGTAAAATGGGACGGCGCGTTTACATTCAAAACCAAATAATAATCGCCCAATGAAGTTAAAAATATTAGGTTGCAGCGGAGGGATAGGGGGGGCACTGCGCACTACCTCGTTCCTGCTCGACCATGATGTTCTGATCGATGCCGGAACCGGCGTGATGGATTTGACCGTGGCCGAATTGAAGCTGATCGATCATATTTTCATTACGCATTCCCACCTCGACCACATTGCCAGCATCCCGTTTCTGGTCGATACGGTGGGTTGGATGAGGGACAAGCCCGTTACCCTGCACGCCACCGAAGAGACCCTGAACATCCTGAAAAAACATATCTTCAATTGGCTGATCTGGCCCGATTTCAATCTCATCCCCACGGGCGACAAGCCTTTCATGGTCTACGCGCCCTTCTCCGTTGGCGAAACCATTGATCTTGGGGGACGCAAGATTACCTCCCTGCCCGCCAACCACGTGGTTCCGGCAGTGGGTTTTCAGCTGGACAGCGGCCGGAGCAGCCTGGTATTCAGCGGGGACACGACGGTCAATGACGCGCTGTGGCAGGTAGTCAACAAGATAGAAAATCTGAGCCACCTGATTATTGAAACCGCATTCTCCAACCAAGAATTGGACCTGGCGATGGCAGCCAAGCACCTGGTTCCCAGCCTGCTTGTCGAGGAACTGAAAAAACTGAAAAAAACCGCGCAAATTTACGTGACCCACCTAAAGCCCGGTGAAATCGAACTCATCATGAGCGAAATCGAACAGGATGCGACGGAATTCAAGCCGCGCATGCTGGAAAACAACCAGATCATTGAATTTTAGCCGCAAAAAACCCTTTTCCACTGAAGAACCATGAAGAAAATGCATCATTACCCCATCCACCTGCTCGTTTCGATCGGACTGTTATGCTCAGGCATCGCCGCAGCGGCAGAACTCGATCTGGGCAAGGTGGATGCACTGCTGAAAGCGGGCAAGTCCAAGGAAGGCTATTCCCTTCTCGCCCCGCACGAATACGAAATGGCCGGCAACATCGACTACGATTACCTGTTCGGCATCGCCGCGCTTGACAGCGGCAATCCTGACAAGGCCTCGCTGGCACTGGAACGGGTACTGGCGGTCAACCCCGACAACGCTGGGGCTCGGCTCGACCTCGCGCGCGCCTATTTCGCCCTGGCGGATTACGAACGGGCAAAAACCGAGTTCGAGGCGGTGCAGGCTCAGAATCCTCCCCCTACCGCCAAGACCGTGATCGAGCAATATCTGGCGGCAATCGACAAAAAAACGAACCCTTCCACTACCGTCACCGGCTACCTTGAGGGCAGCGTGGGCTATGACACCAACGTCAACACTTCCACCGCCACCAGCCAGGTTTTCATTCCCCTGTTCGGTGCCAGCCTGACGCTGGACAGCACCAGCACCGCAGCAAAAGACAACTACCTGTCTCTCGGCGGCGGCCTGGAGGTCTCCCATCCGGTCAAGCCCGGCCTTTCCCTGTTCGTCGGCGTGGATGCAAAAAAACGGCTGAACTTTGTCAGGGACACCTTCAACACCGATAGCCTGGATGGCAGGTTAGGCCTGAATATCGACGAAGGGGCGAACACCTTCCGCTTGTCCGCCCAGAAAGGCGTGTACGACATCGACGATAGGCTCAACCGCCGCCTGAGCGCAGTATCCGGAGAATGGCGCCACGCCCTCAATCCACGCAACATTGTCAGTATTTTCGGACAGTACGGCTTGCTGCGCTATGACCATGACAAGACCGGCACGAACCTGTCCTACAATGACGTCAACCAGTCGGTTGTTGGCGCAGGCTGGCTGCGCGCTCTCGACGATTATGGCAGGAACGCCATGTATGCCAGTCTCTATGGCGGAGATGAAAATACCGTCACAGATGCGACGCGCATCGACGGCGACCAGAAATTCTGGGGGGGCAGGCTAGGCGGGCAGAAATCACTGGGCGAAAATCTTGAAGCCATCGTCTCCGTCGGTTTCAAGAAAGGGAGCTATCAGTCGCGCAACCTGCTTATCCTGGATTACCGTCACGACTACCAGCACGACCTGACTCTGGGGCTGAACTGGCGGCCCTTGCAGAACTGGGTGGTGCGCCCCCAAGTCTCCTACACCCGCAACGACTCGAATTCGGCCTTGAACGATTACAACCGCACCGATACCTCAGTCACTGTGCGCCGCGAATTCAAATAGGAACCGCCATGACAAGACTCTCTTTTCGACAAATCATCGTTTTCAGCCTGATAGCGATGTGCCTGCCCCATTCCGCTTGGGCAGCAGTGGCCGGACGATTCCAGTTCGTGGCCGGGGACGTCCGCATCGTCGGCGCGGACGGCAGGGAGCGGCCGGCCATCAAGGGCGGCGAAGTCCACGAAAAGGAATCCATCCTCTCCGGAAAAACCGGCTCCGCCCAGTTGCGCATGATCGACGACGGCATAGTCGCAGTGCGGCCGGAAACCGCCTTGCGGATTGACGAATACAAGTTCGCCGGCAAGGAAGATGGCACCGAACGGGGCTTTTTTTCACTGCTGAAGGGCGGGTTCCGCTCGATCACCGGCCTCATCGGCCGGGGCAACAAGGATAGCTACGGCATCCGGACGCCGTCAGCCACCATCGGCATCCGCGGCACGGACCATGAAACCGTCCACCTGACCGCCGCCCTGCCCAACCTGCCTGAAGGCACCTACAACAAGGTCAACACTGGCGCAACCGTGGTCAACGGCATCCTGGTCGGGGCGAACCAGGTGGCCTACGCGCCTAATCTGAGCACACCGGCGGCAATCCTGCCCCACATTCCGCCGATCTTCGAGGCGCCCAAGGGCGGCCAGCAAGGGCGGGACGACCGGAAGCGGCAGGATGCCGACAAGACGGATGGCAAGCAGCAGGCCAAGGATGAGAAAAAGCAGGACGCAGGGCAGAAGCCCGCAAATGGTAGCGCTCAGCCGGCTCCGGGAGAGAAAACAGCAGAGGCCGGACAGCCGGCGCCAGCATCCACCGATGGCGGCACTCAACCAGCCCCCGCCCCCGTCAGCGGGGCGGCCCAACCGGCTCCGGATGCCGCCCCTTTGCCCCTTGCACCACTGTCGCCCCCGCCGCCGCCACCGATGAATCTGATCGGCAGCACCCTGCTGCCGCCCCCACCACCGCCCAACACTACCCTGATCACCAACGGCACCGGCTCCGGCGCGCTGACCTCGGGTAGCAGCCCCATTCTCGCGCCGATCGGCAGCGGCGGCGTCGGCGGCGATATCAGCTTTCGCACCGAGTGGAACGAAGCTCACACCACCAGCGTCACCGGACCGGTCGCAGGAAACGGGACGATAGTGGTGGAAGGCCCCAACCAGACCATCCTGTTCGATGGCGCAACCGACCGGCCCATCCTCGTGGCCGAGCAAAGCCCCGATGGCGGCATGAAATACACTTCCGGCACGGCGCAATTCATAGAGTCAGGCAATGCCACGGTCGGCAGCGCCAAGGTGGTGTGGGGCCGCTATGTGGGGGCCGACCAGTTCGTGGATAAGACAACCACGCGCGACCCGATCACGATGAACCTGATGTTCACCGACAAGGCGATGAATTATCTCCAGGCATCAAGCTATTTTACGGGCGCCAATTTGAACGCAAACTTCAACCTCTCTGCGCCGATCGGGGGAAATGTAATCGATGAACGGGGTGCGGTCTATTCGCTGAACTCGGGCACCTTGGCCGTCACCATGGGCGCAGCCACAGCTTCTCAACTTACGTTGCACGTCGTAACAAATTCTGTACTAGGCAGGAACTGGGACCTGACTTATCAGGGTTCGTTGCAACAGTTCTATAAAGGCAGCTGCCCGAGCGGCCCGTGCGGATTGCCCATTATGCCTGCCAGCCAATTAAATACAACAGCGACAACGTGGCTGCGCGGAGAAGCTTCCGGTTTGTTCATCGGCCCCAACGCGGCCGGCGCACTGACTTCATACAGCGCAACAACGACGAGCGGCGCTTCGATTTTAGGCACCACCCTGCTCATAAGGCAATAAATGAATCAAGCCTCTACAACCGACTCAGGAGGCTTGGCCGAGATCAGCGGCAAGCTGGCTTTCACCAAGAAGCTGCAGGCGGTCACCAACAAGATCCACTCGACCCGCAATATCGACGAGATCATGCTGGAACTGAGCGCCGGCATCTGCGCCCTGTTCGAAGCGGACCGCCTGACGATTTACGCCACCGGGGAAGACGGCAATTCTATCGTTTCGAAGATAAAAACCGGCCTGACCGGCTTCAAGGATCTGCATCTTCCGATTTCGCCGGCGAGCATCGCCGGCTATGTGGCATTCCACAAACACATTCTCAACATCGCCGATGTCTACGACACGCAGGAGTTGGCCAGCTTCAGCCCGCAAATCCGCTTCCTCAAGGAGGTCGACCAGAAAACCGGGTATCGGACCAGGCAGATGCTGGTCGCCCCAATCCTGAGCGAAGACGGGGAGCTGCTCGGTATCGTTCAGCTGATCAACTCGCTGACCGGGCTGACCTTTTCCCCGACCGCGGTGGAAGGGGTCGGCGAACTGGCCAAAACGCTGGCGATCGCCTTCGAGGTGCGTTGCAAGCCCCAGCCCGGCATCAAAACCAAGTACGACCATCTGGTCCGCGAAAACCTGATTTCTGTCCAGGAACTCGAACTGGCCTCTCGCTCGGCGCGCAAAAAGAGCAAGAATATCGAAGACGTGCTGGTGGATGAGTTCCAGATCAAGCTCAGCGATCTGGGCAAATCCATCGCCTCTTTCTACGGGGCGCCCTACGAGCCGTTCCGGGCCGACCGCATCAAGCCGATGGACTTGCTCAAGAACCTCAAGCGCGAATACGTGGAAAACAGCCTGTGGCTGCCCATCGAGGAAACGCCGGAAGGGCTGGTGATCCTGACCCCGGATCCGGAAAGGATCAAGGGTTCGCACATCGCCGGCAACGTGTTCCCGAAACACAAGCTGGCCTACCGAACCAGCACCCATCGCGAGTTCCTGCAAACGGTCAAACTGTTTTTCGGCGAGGACGCCGACAGCGCCTCCATCGGCGACATGCTTTCCAATTTGGAAGATGAGGGCGGGGAAGAAACCTCTGCCGACGAGATCAGCGCTGCCGCCGACAACGAATTGGTCAAGCTGGTCAACAAGATCATCATCGACGCCTACAACCAGGGCGCGTCCGACATACATATCGAGCCCGGCACCGGCAAGGAAAAAACCGTGGTCCGCTTTCGGCGCGACGGCACGCTCGGCCTGTACATCGAAGTGCCCGCCAGCTACCGCAATGCCCTGACCGCCCGGCTGAAGATCATGTGCGACCTGGACATTTCCGAAAAAAGAAGGCCCCAGGACGGCAAGATCAAATTCAAAAAATTCGGCCCGCTCGACATCGAACTGCGGGTGGCCACGCTGCCTTCCGCCGGCGGGGTGGAGGACATCGTGATGCGGATACTCGCGGCGGGCGAGCCGATCCCGCTGGAAAAGCTGGGGCTGAGCCCGCACAACTACACCACGCTCAAGGAGGTGGTTTCCAAGCCCTATGGCCTGTTCTTCGTGTGCGGGCCGACCGGCTCCGGCAAGACCACCACCCTGCACTCGGTGCTGAAGCACCTGAACACGCCGGAAACCAAGATCTGGACGGCGGAAGACCCGGTCGAGATCACCCAGAAAGGCCTGCGCCAGGTGCAGGTGAACCCCAAGGCGGGCCTGACCTTCGCCATCGCCATGCGCGCCTTCCTGCGCGCCGACCCGGACGTGATCATGGTCGGCGAGATGCGCGACAAGGAAACCGTCTCCACCGGCATCGAAGCCTCCCTCACCGGCCACCTGGTGCTGGCCACCCTGCACACCAACAGTGCGCCGGAATCGATCATCCGCCTGCTCGACATGGGCATGGACCCGTTCAACTTCGCCGACGCCCTGCTCGGCGTTCTGGCCCAGCGCTTGGCGAAACGCCTGTGCGTGAAGTGCAAGAAAGCTCGCGCCGCCACAGCTGATGACATCAAGATCATGCTCAACGAATACTGCCTGGAGCTTACCAACCTGGAAAACTGGAAGAAGGACCCCAAGGCGGCGATGGAAGGCATCTACAAGGAATGGCTGAAATCCTTCGCCGATGACAAGGGGCAGTTCACCCTGTACGACCCGGTCGGCTGCGCAACCTGCAACAACACCGGCTACAAGGGACGGCTCGGCCTTCACGAACTGCTGGTGGGCAGCGATGCAATCAAGAAAAATATCCAGGAACATGCCCGAGTTGCAGAAATGGTCGCCACCGGCCTTACCGAAGGCATGCGCACCCTGAAGCAGGACGGCATTGAAAAGGTCCTGCAGGGCATCACCGATCTGAAGCAAGTGCGGGCGGTGTGCATTAAATAAGCCTGTTCCACATCACGAAAGGGCCACGAATAACGCCAGCAACAACCTTCTCGAGCGTTTGGAAAAACTCAACGCCATCGGGGTGGCGCTGTCCGCCAGCGGGACATCGAGCGCATTCTGGAAGCCATTCTGGAGGCCGCCAAAAGCCTCGCCAACGCCGACGGCGGCACGCTGTACCGGGTGACGGAAGAGCGCCGCCTATGTGACGAAAAACGTCACATAGTGCCGAATATCGACCAGATATCTGCAACAGCAATCCAGGCATTCCGCCACAACTTGCACCACGATCAATAAAACCAGGCCTCCAAACCCTATCAACCAAACTGGCACGCAGATTGCGTGTGGTAATGCCAGACACTTCCAAGTGTTGGCAGTTTACTCATTCAACAAGGAGCTCGACATGAAAAAAGTACAACAAGGCTTTACCCTGATCGAACTGATGATCGTGGTCGCGATTATCGGTATTTTGGCTGCGGTGGCGATTCCGGCTTACACGGATTACACCATCAAGGCCAAGGTTTCTGAAGTAACCAGTTTGGCATCCCCGGCTCTGTTGGCGGTTGGTGTTTACTGCAGCGAGAATAATGGCACTTTGGGGACTATCACAGGCAACTCTCTGGCTACCATGCAGCCCGGTGTACCAAGCGGCGCAAAATATGTAACTTCTATTGCCACAGCTGCCACGGGTATAGTTACAGCCACAACCACCGGAACGTCTGGAATACCTTCTGGAACCATTATTTGGTCACCAACCTGCGGTGCTTCAGGAACAACGTGGGGCATTACTGGTACTAGCGGCTTCGCAGGCACTGGTGCAAAATACTTGCCGAAGTCTTAATCTTTACCTGATTTAGTCCGACACAAAAAGGGGGCGTAAGCCCCCTTTTTTACAGCCATGCTTACCCCTCCCATTAAATCCGCCCTGTTGTTTTGCATTCTTGCCATTACCGTAGCCTGCTATCTGCCGGGGCTAACGGGGCATTTCATTTCCGACGACGGGATCAATATCCGCATCAACCCTTTTCTGAAAATTGACAGACTGGATTTTTCCGCCCTCTGGCAGGCAGCATCCTCTGGTGGCGCCAGTCCATTAAGCCGTCCCATCAGCATGGCCAGCTTTGCCGTCAATCATTATTTTTTCGGCATGAGTCCTTATTACTTCAAGGCAATCAATCTGGCGATCCATCTGGTCAACGGAATACTGATATTTATGCTGGTGAGGTTGCTGCTCGGTTTGCACCTGCGCATACGCGGAGCAGCGGGCGACAATGCTGCATCGTGGATTGGGCTCGCAGTCGCCGCGATCTGGCTTTTGCACCCGTTCAACCTGACCGGCGTACTTTACGTGGTGCAGCGCATGACCAGCCTTGCGGCATTATTCACGCTGGCCGGGTTGGCGCTGTATTTGTATGGCAGAAAAAAACTACTGGATGGCAACAGGTCTGGATTTTTTGCGATTGGTGCATCCCTGTTCGTCGCCACGCCGCTTGCCGCGCTGTGCAAGGAGAATGGGGTCTTGCTGCCCTTGCTGATCTTAGTCACCGAGGCGACTTTGCTGCGCTGGAACACGCCCGACCGGAGCACCCGCCGCATGTTAGTGGTGATTGTCGGCCTGTCGGCTGTGGTTCCTTTACTGTTGGGCCTGTTTTATGTGTTGAAAACCCCTGACCTGATTCTGGGCGGCTATGTGTGGCGCGATTTTTCGCTGACCGAGCGCTTGATGACCGAAGCGCGCGTGCTGTGGTTTTATCTGCACATGATCGTGTTGCCCAGCATGAGTGAGATGGGGTTGCACCATGACGATATCCTGATTTCGCGGGGCCTGCTTTCACCCTGGACAACCTTGCCCGCCATGGCCGGGTTGTTCTTGCTCGCGGTGGGAGCTTTTGTGTTGCGCAACAAACAACCCCTGATAACCTTCGGAATTGTTTTCTTTTTCGTCGGTCACTCCATGGAATCCACGATCATCCCGCTGGAACTGGCCTTCGAGCACCGCAACTATTTGCCCATGTTGGGCATCCTGCTGCCATTGACCTATTACGCATTAAACCCCCGGTTGCATTTGCCCAGTGTGCGTGTGCGCCGGGCGGCATTTTTGCTGCTGGCCATCCTGTTTGCCGGGCTTACCGCCACCCGCGCCCAGCAATGGGGAGATACGCACATGATGCGCATGCTGGAAGCGGAGCGGCATCCGCGCTCGGTGCGAGCGCACACCGACTTGGCTACCCTTTACAAGCATCTGCCACCAACCTCACAAGAGGATGAAATTAATCTCTACAACAAGGCCATATTCCATTTCCAGCAGGCTGCCGATAATGAGCCGTCAAGCATAGCCGGGCTGATCAACATTTTGGCGATGAACGCAGGAAGAGGGTTACCAGTGGATGAAATGTTACTCGAAACACTGGAACAGCGCCTTGCGACAGTTCCGTTCGGTCCGCCAAACAAGAATACCCTCATAGGCGCGGTTAGAGACATTACCAGCGGTTATTTAATAGTCAATGCGGAAATCGTTGACCGCCTTTACCGCGCCACAATGTCAAACCCTCTACTCACTGGCAGCCACAAAAGCCAGATAGTCTCCGAGTTTGGCAATTTACCGCCGGAAGTGAGACCCAAAACGGTACAATCAAAATAAGGCCTTGCACGGCATTATTTGAGAGGCATCATGGCAAACACAATATCCATTGTCCTTCCGGCAAGAAACGAGGCTGCCAGCCTGCGCACCCTGCTGCCAGAAATCATGGTGCGGATACCCGGCGCAGAAATCATTGTCGTCAATGACGGATCGGACGATGATACCTTGGACGTGTGCAAGGAACTCCCGGTGCGAGTCATAAGCCACCCTTATCCCAAGGGTAATGGAGCATCCGTAAAATCTGGGGCTCGCGCCGCGAATGGCGACACCCTGATTTTTATGGATGCGGATGGCCAACACAAAGCAGAAGACATTCCCCTCCTGCTGGAAAAATTCGCTGAAGGCTACGATATGGTAGTGGGCGCACGTCAGGCAGGCTCCCATGCCGGAGCCCACAGGGCGGCAGCGAATGATGTTTTCAGCCGCTTTGCCTCCTGGATGGTGCAGCAACCCGTAGAGGACCTGACCTCAGGCTTCCGGGTAGTCAAGGCAGACGAGTTCCGCAAATTCCTTTATCTCCTGCCGAATGGCTTTTCCTACCCGACCACCATCACCATGAGTTTCTTTCGCGCCGGCTTCGACGTCAGCTACGTGCCCATCCACACGCCGCGACGCTCGACCGGAAAGAGCCATATCCGCCCGATACGCGATGGCGTGAGGTTCATGATGATCATCATCAAGGTCGGCACGCTCTTCTCCCCGCAGAAACTCTTTATTCCCATCAGCGCGGCCTTCTTCTGGACCGGCCTGTGCTATTACCTCTACACCTACCTGACCGCCGGACGCTTCACCAACATGAGCGCCTTGCTGTTCATTTCGGCCATCTTCACCTTTCTCATCGGCATCGTGTCGGAACAGATTTCCGCATTGCACTACAAGGATATCGATCAGTCAGACGGACATGGCGAGAAGCGCCCCCCCCGAATAATGAGCATCGCTTCTCGCCATGTCCGTTCCCTCTCTCCTACCTCTCCCCCAGAAGGGGGAGAGTGATGAAGTGTCGCTTCGCGACGCTCACGTTAAACACGAGGGTGATTAGTTGAATGTCTTGATGGTCAGCACCTCCTACCCACTCCACGCGGAAGACTGGCGAGGGCGCTTTATTTACGACATGGCGGCAGCACTAGGTAAACAACCCTCACAACAACTCTCCCTGTGGGCGCCTGCCGGCCCCCTGCCGCCCGGAGTGACCAGCGCGCTCCTGCCCGGTGATGCCGAATGGCTTGCCAACATGCTGGACCAGGGCGGGATTGCCCATCTACTGCGAACCCGGAAGCTATCTGCATTAGCTTATGGAGCCGGCCTGCTGCACCGACTGAGACGGGCGATCAAGAAAACGCCCACGGACGTGGCCCATATCAACTGGCTGCAGAATGCACTGGCCTTATGGGGCACGTCCACTCCCGCCGTAATCACCGTGCTCGGCAGCGATTTTCGCCTGCTGGCGCTGCCGGGAATGCGGCAGGCATTGCGCCATGTCCTGAAGCAGCGCCGCGCCGTGCTGGCCCCTAATGCGGAATGGATGGCGCCAGAGTTAAATCGCGCTTTCGGCGACATCGCCGACATCCGCCCCGTTCCTTTCGGCGTTGAAGACGGCTGGTTCGATATCCAACGTCTCCCACAAGGCAGTGCAAAAAAATGGCTGGCCGTCAGCCGGCTGACGCGCGGCAAGATAGGCAAGCTGTTTGAATGGGGGGACGGCTTGTTCAGTGGAGAGAATGAGCTCCACCTGTTCGGCCCGATGCAGGAAAAAATCCCCCTGCCCTCTTGGGTGCATTATCACGGATCGACCCATCCCGCTGCCCTGAGGGATCAATGGTTCCCGGCCGCAGCCGGATTGATCACCCTTAGCAGTCACGACGAAGGGCGCCCACAGGTCATGCTAGAGGCAATGGCCGCGGGGCTGCCGGTAATCGCTTCAGACTTGCCGGCCCACCGCGACCTGATTCGCCACGGAGAAACCGGTTGGCTGGCCACCTCCCCAAGCGATTTCTCCGATGCGCTGAATTCCTTGGGAGACCCAATGCAGAACATGCAGATGGGCGAAGCGGGACGCAAGTTTGTCAAGACTCAGATTGGGACTTGGAAGGATTGTGCAAACCGCTACCTGTCCCTGTATACCGAAATCACGGAACCAGTCGATGCGTAGCCGCAACGTTCTGCTCCTGGGCGGAGGGGGCTTCATCGGCCAGGCAACCGCCAGACGGCTGGTGCCGGAGGCAATGGAGGTGCACATACTGGCGCGGCAGCACTCATTGCCATCCGCGCCCGCCCTCCACCTCCACACTGGCGACCTTTCCGACCCGGCCATACTCGACACCCTGCTGCCCCAATGCAGCACCGTGGTGCATCTGGCCTCGTCCACCACGCCGGGCAGTTCCGCCAACAAACCCTCGGACGAACTCGACAACCTGCGCCCTACCCTCAACCTGCTAGGCCGACTTCATGACCACAAGGGCATCCACCTTATTTTTATCTCATCCGGCGGAACGGTGTATGGCAACCCATTCCACAACCCCGTGAACGAGAATGCGCCATTCGCGCCAAGGTCTTATCACGGTGCGGGGAAAATGGCGTTGGAAGGCTTTCTTCAGGCATTCCGGGCTGACGGGAACGCAGTAACGATCCTGCGCCCATCCAATGCCTATGGGCCAGGACAGAATCTGCGGCAAGGTTTTGGTTTTATCCGCACCGTGCTGGAGCATGCCCGGAATGGATTGCCCCTGGAAATCTGGGGCGATGGCGAAACCGTCAGAGATTTCGTTTACGTGGAAGATGTAGCCGAAGCGATTGCACTGGCTATCGGAAATCCGGCAGATAACGGCACCTACAACGTCGGTTCTGGCCAGGGACACACTCTGAATGAGGTTATTGCCTTGGCTCAACGGCTCACTGGCATGAAAATCCACGCCCTGCACAAACCCGCACGAGGGGGGGATGTCCGTGGCGTAGTGCTCGACGTGTTGCGCATCCGCACAGCACTTGGTTGGCAGCCACGTATTAACCTGGAAGAAGGACTCGGGCGCACTTGGGAATGGCTACAGCACACATGACAGGCACAAGCCCTCTCGTTTCCGTGTGCATCGCCAACTATAACGGCATGGAGGTGATCGACGACTGCCTTCGTTCGGTGCTGGAACAGGAAGGCCATATCCCGGTGGAAATCCTGGTCCATGACGACGCCTCCAGCGATGGCTCAGCAGCCTATATCCGCGACCGTCACCCAGAAGTAAAGCTGATTGAAAGCACTGAAAACGTCGGATTCTGCGCCGCCAACAACCGGATGGCAGCTGCGGCCCGGGGCAAGTACCTGCTGCTGCTCAACAACGACGCGGCGCTCTACCCGGATGCCCTGCGAACCCTACTTGCCGAAGCAGAGCGGCTGGATCAGCCAGCCATCCTCGGCCTTCCCCAGCATGATGCCGCCACCGGCGAACTGATCGACATCGGCAGCCTGTTCGACCCCTTTCTCAACCCGGTTCCGAACCGGAATCCGGACCGGAATGAGGTGGGTATGGTTATCGGCGCCTGCCTGTGGATTCCAAAGGTTTTGTGGCAAGAACTCGGCGGCTTTCCAGAATGGTTCGGCTCCATCGGCGAAGACCTCTACCTCTGCTGCCGGGCAAGGCTGACTGGATACCCTGTTCGCGCACTTGGAATTTCCGGTTACCACCATCGAGTCGGAGCCAGTTTTGGCGGCGGCAAGGTGCGTGGTGACAAATTAACCACTACATTCAGACGGCGCGCCCTGTCGGAGCGGAACAAGACCTTCGTCATGGCCATCTGCTACCCCGGTATCCTGCTAATCTGGCTGTTACCGCTGCACCTCGCCCTGATCCATCTGGAAGGGCTGCTGATCACCTTAATCAAAGGCGACAGCACCATCTGGAACAGAATCTATGCCTTAATACTGCCGGCATTGTGGCGTCAACGGCACAAAATTCTAACCCTGAGGCGGGGTGTACAGTCACAGCGTAAAACCTCACTCCGCACCTGGCTCACTCCCTTCAGTTGGATTCCTTGGAAGTTTAAAATGCTAATCCGACATGGATTGCCAAATCTCACCTGACAAAAAGATCGAAAGCGATGCTGCCCCAGTTGCGGGCATAGCTGCCATACCCACCCCGCACGGCTTCTGCGATGACGTTGGGAAGACGGGCAAACCGGTTGGCGGGCAGGGCGGCGCGGCGATGCAGATGCGCAAGCTTGGCAGCGAGCGTGGCCTCCGTATGCGCCGTGACCCTATTCTCCAAATGCGCTGCAAGCCGTGACCAACGGGCAATTTCTGCTTGATAATAGGCATCTCGATCCAAAGAAAAAACTGCCCGCGCTTCGCTCAACAATCCGCGCCGCGCTCCTCCCAAAGCGTTGCCGCCATGCTGGCGGTACCATTGCAGTGGCATTTCCGCCAAGACCCCCTTCCCTGTGGCAGCAAGAACCACCGCGAGCCACGCGTCGTAATGCCACCCATGAGGAATGGGCAAAAGCCGGTCACGCGCTTGTGCCTTAAAAGCCAGCGTGGCACCGGCAACAATGAAGTGTTTAATCAGCACATCAAAAAATCGGCCCTCTCGTGCGGTTTTCCGTTCGTTGCGATCAAAGTTCACGCGCTGCCACAAGGTGTAACCCAGGGTTTTCAAGTCTGAACGGCTTATTTCAGCATCGCAGCAAACCCAGTCCATCCCCATCGCAAATGATTCGGCAAATTTTGCCAGCTTGTTCGGTAGCCATACATCATCCTGGTCGCAAAGTGCAATGACGTTCCCCGTACAAAGGCGGATGGCCTGCTCAAAATTGGCGCCGATGCCAAGCCGTTGTGGATTACGGTAAAGACGTACTGGGAAAGGTGCGCGATTGGCAAAGGATTCTAGAATGGCGAACGATTCGTCCTGCGAGGCGTCGTCACACACCACCAATTCGCAGAGAGGGTATGTTTGATCGAGCAGGCTGACCAGTTGCTCAGAAAGATAATCCGCGCCATCGCAAGTACACATAGCAATGGAAATACGTGGTGTAAGGCAGGTCATGTAACTTTTCGCCAAGGGCGATCAATTCGGGGCGGAAAGGCGGGAAACGGCCATTCGCCACCGCAGGCTAGATTGGGATTATGCGCCGGGTCGTGATTGAGAAAGTCCCGCCACTGCATTCGGAATTGCTCGACTTCATTTTGATTGCAATCATCTAAGCATGTTTTTAGGCCGCCTGTAGATACAATGCGTGAGAAAGGCGTCCAGAGATTACGGTATCCGGCCTGGACAAGGCGCAGAAAGAGGTCGAGTTCGAATAGGGTGTCGGGGAATTCCTTTGCGTCGAACCCATTCACCCTCCAGAAAGCCTGAGCACGCAAAAGGAGGCAACCCGGGGCAAGGATGGTCACGTTTTGTGTGAGGGCTGCGCGTCCAGCAACCCCTTTCTCCTGGCGGTTCAGTCCTTGATAGAACCCCCAAGACACCTGGCCCTTCCCTGCAGTGTTGCACAATACCGTCAGAGCACCCTGAATGTTGCCGTCAGCATCCAGTTGCATAGGGCCAACCGCGCCAATTTCTGGACGCATGGCTTGCCGGACTAATTCTTGCAGCCAATCTTCTGTTTCTGGCAACACTCCTGCGTCGAGAAAGCAAAGCAGTTCACCGCGAGCCTGTTTAGCCGCTCTGTTAACCGTTTCTGCCAGCGAGCAATCGTTTTGAGAAGGGCATGAAATGAATTCCAGCGCCGGGTAGTGGGTACGGCGAGCCAGTTCTTCCGAACGGGTTGAATTGCCAAATTGGATGATTGAAACCAGCGGTGCTGGCGTGGGAAGCGGATAACGGATTCTAACGAAGCTGCTGAAAGCAGGCTCCACCGAAGCCGATTGATTGATGCGCTGCAAATGTTCGCGTACTACCCGCTGGGAGGCACTGACAACGTAGGATTTTTCTTCATGCCCGGTTGCGGTGGAACCCGCGATGGCGCGCCAATGGTAGAGAACGTGTGGGATATGCCGAATGGTGGACGGGGAAATTTGCTCCCCCACGTGCAGAGCAACATCCCAGTCTTGCGATCCCTCTACCCCTTCCTGGAATCCTCCGATGGACCTGAGGACTTCAGTACGGTAGACACCAAGGTGGCTGATCATGTTCTGGGCGCCAAGAAGATCTGGGTTCCAGTCGGGCTTGAAATATGGACCGAAGCGGCGACCGTACTCGTCAATCTTGTCCTCGTCACTGTAGATCAGGTTGAGTTCGGGGGAATGCTCAAGGGTGAGCGCCACCATGTAAAGAGCATGCTCAGGAAGTTCGTCGTCATGATCGAGCAGTGCTACAAACTCCCCGGTGGCAAGCTCAAGGGCGCTATTAGAGGCCGCTGAGATGTGGCCATTGCGATCACGGAATACTATTTTGATGCGCTCATCCAAGCGTTGATACTCTTCAAGTATCGCTCGAACATGGGGTCGGAGCGAGGCATCATCGGCTATACATAGCTCCCAATCTGGATAGAGCTGGTTGCGAACCGATTCGATAGCCTGTCTCAACCAGCGCTCTGGGGAATTGTAAGTAGGCATAAGAACTGAGATGCGAGGTCGGCGGCGAAGCCGGTCAATGTGATCGAGGATTACTCGTCGGTCGGTATTGTCCAGCGTGTCGAATTGCTTCACCCAACGAGTGTAACCAAGGGTGGCATGCTCTATCCACCGAACCCGATGCCAGACTCCGGCGGTTCCTGCCCTTTTCCACAACCGGAAGGCCTTGCTTATCAATTCAGCCGGCCGTCTTTGCCGGATCAAGGCATGAAGCGTGACCAAGGAGAAAAATAGGCTATCGCGCAGGCGGAATCGGGGGCGGCGCTCGCTCATAGTCGTGGGGGGCTAAGGGGCAAGACGCGGGACAGTGCGTTCCAGACAAACCGCAGAGGCTTGGTGATCTGCCAAGAGATTGTAGATTTGACGCGGGCGATTTCGCTATGCACGTAATCAAGCTCAAACTGCTTGTTGGCTAATAGATCACAAAAAGTTGGCGCACAAGCCGAGAAAAACATTGGCCTCGAAAGAAGGTCGCCATAAAGCGGCCCCTTCCAATCTGAGCCATTAACCATCCTTTGTAGGTCATCTTCAAGCGCTGCAGCCTCTTGAAAATCGCGATCCGATAGTACGCAACCTAAGCGCCCAAGCACCCGTTCCACCGCTTCACTGCAGCTCATTTTAGAAAAGACCGGTGAGGGAGGACTAGAAGCAAATGCATTGACCAGTCCGCGAATTAGTATCCAATTCAGAGGGATTTTCTCTATAGCACTCCATTCGGCATCAATTTCCACCAAGTTGCCTGCAGGAGTGCGAACAAGATTGGCCGGGATAACATCAAGACACTCACCTGGTAGCAGATGGCTATTGATAATATCTGCGCGCTGGGCAAGATGCATTACCCAAGCGTTTGCCCACTGCGCAACTTCATCTAGGCCTCCTGCCTTGACCATGATTCTTTGGAGTCCGATGGCGTAAATTTCGCCAGTGACATAATTGGCGCATGGTGGTGGATGGTGGCGAAAGCGGGCCTCTTTGGGAGAATGAGCGTCAGGGCAAAGGGGTGTTTTGGCAACAACAATACCCTCTTCAGCATCCCGAAATATCGTTTGGGTGGCAAAGACCGGAAGGCGGTTTATGCTAAAAACGTGAGCCAGCCATTTGGTTCGACTATTCCGTGGCGAGGCGCTGGCCACGACAAAAAATGAATTGGCCAATTCTCCAAGCAATCCATTGCGGGCCACTCCACGCCAAACCAGGTTTTCATGAAAAGCTCTCCAGGGCTTATTCCCGTGATCTCTGATGGGTAGGCGATGCAACAGATCCGCGGGCCGAAAATCTTCCCTGGCAAGAGCGGCTTCCGCAAGGATGATTTCAGGCAGCTTGTAATCGGGGAAAGGATAAAAAAATTCCGTGTTGATCAACCCGGCGGCATGCAACTTGATGGCGAGCTCTTTCTTGCCAAACGCGATTGGCGAATTTGATTCATAAAGATCGTAGATGCCAGAAAAGGGAATATTGGAATTTTCTTCAGCACAACCAGAAAAATATTTAAGGCCAAACTGGTTATTGATGGCGAGAAAAAGTTTCCCCTCCGGTTTCAGGTGATCAAGAACTGCTCGAAACAAGTCTCCTGCCGGATCATTTCCTTCGACGTAAGGATGGGCGTTCCCCTGCGTGCCTATTATCAGGATCGAATCGAACGGCTCATCCGTCTTTAAATCGATTAAGTTGCCGCGCTGGATTGTTACATTGTGAAGATCGCGACAGCGCTCTGCCGCAATATCCGCAAGGTTTGCGTCATTCTCAATCGCAGTGACAGAGATGCCCGCTTCCCCTAAATAACGTGTGAGCGCTCCTCCGCCACAGCCCAGTTCCAGAACGCGTTTCCCAATATCTGAAACAAAAGGTCTAAGCAGATTGACCCGTAATGGAGAAAATAGAGTCTCACTGAAGTGATTCGTGGTGAGCTGGCGAATTTCCTCGGAGTGGCTGCCTACATCTTTGCAATGGCGTAGTGCACCAAGAATGTTTTGTGAGCCTGCGCCAGGGAGGTCGTTCGATAAGGAAGCATTGCCCGATACGGGCGAAGCGCTCTGTTTTCGGAATGCATTCATCCGCCCCGCCGCATCAAGAATTCCCTCCCCCAAACGGGCGAGGTAGCCAGAGGCAACGGCCTTGTTAAAGATGACTGAATCATCCACAGGCTTGGTAAAGCGATAGCCATGGCTGTTCATGTAATTGAGCACAAAGCTCCGGAGGCGTCTCGAATTGTTGAAGAGGGGGGGCTGGATGCCTAACTTGGAAGCCATCTCTTGGAGCCTTTGGAGATAATCAGTGCCGATAATGGACTTGTGAACGGCTACATGATAGAGCAAGGAGTAAAAATGGTTTTCTGCATCAGGCACGAAAAATCCGCCTTCTGTCATGACCCGTGATTCAAGTATTCGCTTCTGCCAGCGAATATCGTAGTAATCATCGCCCATATGGCGGAAATCGAAGGGAACGTTTTCACCTGCGATCATGACAGTGTGATAGACGCGGGTAGGCTCACGAAACACGGGTGTCGCATTCGCCACCAGACGGATGTCAGCATAATTGCTGGTCAGGATGTCGATATCACCATGGGATTCCATGTGATAACTGTGAGGCAGACACTCGAAATTGCGCAGAACTACGTATTCAACAGTGTTATTAAGCATGGAGAACAATGAACTGATGCTCTCCCATCCCCGTGAACCAATCAAGTCCTGGGAGAGCGGTGTGATAACGCCAGTCCATAAACCGGGATTAACTTCATCAAAAACGTCCAGGCCGAAGCCGAGCAGTAGCGCCAGGTCGTGCGCGGTCTCGCTAAGCGTATCGGTCGCATGAATTGGGATCTGGCCACCTTCCTGCGAACGGTAGCGGGTTTTGAGGTCGAAGGTGCGGGTATTGACCAGAGCCGGGCCTTTGGTGGTGTTGCGACTGGCATAAATGGGCTGAGGGTCCCGAACAATGACAAGGGTGAACGGACCCGTGCCGCAGCTTTCCTCTTTACCGCAACCTGAAGGCAAATTCTGCCCATAGAAGCGCGATAGATTTAAAGCAAAAAGGGATGGGCTCCAACTAATCTGATAAACGCGCCGCACTTCGAATGTCGCTTGTATTTCGCGCAGAATAGCGTTTTTGGCGGGGCTTGCCTTCTCCCATAAGACAAAAAGATGGAGCTCAGGGGCCATTTTATAAGGACTGACGGGAGAGAGTGAATGAAGGGGAGAGATCAACAAAGCCTCGCTGATTGAGGGGATTATCGATGGCAATCTGGATTGCATCGTAGCGCCTGTCCAGAGGCTCCAGATGCCCATTAACTTCCTCGGAGACACTTAACGAAACAATGTAATCGCCCCGGCCAAGATGGAGAGACAGCCTGAATCCGGCTTCGGCAATACTCCCGGAACAAAAATGTGGCACTGACGTAAGGTTGGTCAAGTCGCGTGAGTTGACTCCAAATAAAGTCACACCGTCTGGCGTGGAAATCGAGATGGCAAAAGTGGGTCGCTTGATTTCCCTGTGAAAAACCACCAAAAACCTGATGCCCAGCTCTTGCCCACCCACGAATCGGGGCATTCCGGGTAAAGGGGAGGCGGGTAGAAAGGAAAAATCAGTAATTTCCGCTGATCCGTTGCCCCAGCGATATTCTCCAGCGCTATAGCCCGGACGAAGATGGAACAGCTGCGGGAGAACACTCTTTTGGGTAACGGGTTCATCGTCACTTGGTGCGGACCGGTCGCATGTGGTGCTGAGTGTGAGATGGAGGTATTGGTTGATTATGTCTTTGGGATCGCCTTGATCGGTAAGACGACCTTGATCAAACAGCATGACACGATCGCAAATTCGTACCACCTGTTCTGCAGCGTGGGTTACAAAAACAATCGAGCCGCCGCGGTCACGAATACCCTGGATGTAGCGGAAACATTTTGCCTGAAACGCAGCATCCCCCACCGCCAGCGCTTCGTCGACCACCAGGATATCCGGTTCCACATGCACTGCTACCGCAAACGCCAACCGCACAAACATCCCGCTCGAATAAGTTCTAATTGGTTGATCAATAAACTCGCCAATATCTGCAAATGCGGCAATTTCATCAAATCGATTATCCATCTCCTCTTTGGGAATGCCTAAAATGGCACCCTGAAAGTAGACGTTCTCTCTCCCAGTAAACTCCGGGTTGAAACCCGCACCCAATTCCAGCAAAGCCGAAACACGCCCATTTACCTGCACGGTGCCGGATGTGGGTTTGAGAATGCCGCAGATAAGCTGCAATAAAGTGCTCTTACCCGACCCATTACGACCGATGATACCAACGGTTTCACCCTTTTTGATCTCGAAGGAAACTTCCTTCAAAGCGGTGAATTCCCGGTGGAAGCGAACTCGGCCAAAGGTCAGCGCCTGCTTGATCCGGTCGCCAGGGTGGCCGAAGATGCGGTATTTCTTGGTGAGGTTTTTGACCGAGATGGCGATTTCGTCAGCGCACGTTGTTTGTTGATCTGATGGCTGGCTTGCAGCGCATGTCCGGATTTTCGTTTTATTCACCGGCATGTTTGATTAGCTTTTCGACAAGTGCTGGGGTAATGAATACCATTTGCCAGCATGGCGGTGGGGAGGCATCAGGGGCAGACCATATTTCATTAGCTGCAACTTCACACGCCTTCAATTTAACTTCCCTATGATGCCACGAACCTGCTCATCCAATCCGGGCAAATCATTATGAATCGTCGTCCAGACAATTTCAAAATCCACCTTGAAATAGCCGTGCGCCAATGCGTTACGCATCTCGTATGCGAATCCCCATGGCACTTCTGGATGATCAACTGCGAAACCGGGGTGGAGCTCGATGTTTCGACATGCCTCACCGATAATCTCGAAATTGTGAATCACTGCGTCTTGTGTCTTGGAGTCCTCAAGAAACTTCGCTTCGTCCATATCCTCGACATAGCTGCGAATCCGCTGGATGCTTCAAGAATATGGCTGAGATATTCCGGAATGCGAAGCTTGTCTGCCCTACTCATACCGACACGGCCTCAGAAAGAATCTGGTCACGAAAACTATCCGGCAATGCTTTTGGCGTCAGCACGTCAACTGAAATACCGAGCAGCTTGCGAAGCTCATAGCGGATTGCGCCGATATCCATCAATGTGGTTTCCGGCGTTGGTTCAACCAGCAAATCGAGGTCACTGCCTTCCGTATCTTCCCCTCTCAGAACCGATCCGAACACGCGAACATTCAGGGCATGATGCTGGAGCACGATCTGGCGCACAGCTTCTCGATGGGATTGTAGAGCTTGGGAGGGACGCATTTCTACAGGCCTTTAGGTTGTTAATTCATTTGGTACATATTCAGGGGACACTCCCTATTTTTAGGATATTCAATCTGGATGCACTGGTTCATGAGGATTTTTCCAAAAAAATAAGCACAGAAACTGAAGATATTCATACTATGTTGAATCGTAAAATCGTAGATCCGCATTCATGCCGACACATCAGGCTGAAGCCTGACCTACAACCCCTTGCGATCCTTGTTGACTGAACTACTAAGGAAGCACTGATCAATTCCAATCCCGTCATTCCGGCGAAAGCCGGAATCCAGAAAGATCAACAACCTAGACCCCGGCTTTCGCCGGGGTGACGAATAAATCAGCGGTTCCCTAACTTCACGATTAACAGTTTCGCATTTCTAGCAGGCAGATGTCACTCTTCCTCATGATTTGAAGCAGTGCCATTTGCTCAGGCTTATCAAGCGTGGGCACCATCGAACCACGCGCCGACACCTTGAGAACAGCGATGCGGCGCCGTCTTACAGCGCATCAGCAAATTCCTCACGGCTGTGCTGAAAGAAGGCGTAGCCGAGAATGGCCGCAACCAAACCGATGGCCAAAGCAGTGATCCAGGGAGCCCATGGAATCGGCGTTCCCAAGGAAACAGCCCGTCCCGCCTCTATCACCGCGCCGAGCGGGTTGTGCAAATAAGTAGGGCGCAACACTTCAGGCACTGCGCTCACCGGGTAGAACACGGGCGACAAAAACATCAGCATCTGCACGAACAGCGGCACGATCTGGGTCATGTCCTTGATGAATACGCCCCACGCTGCCAGAAACCAGGAAAGCCCCAAAGCGAGCAGCAATATGGGGGCAAGGAGCAAGGGGAATAGCAGTACCTGCACGTGCAAATTACCCGTCCAGGCCAGTGCCGCCAGCAGAATGAGAAAATTGAATGCGCCATGCACCAACCCTGCGCCGAGGGGAACCAGGGGCAGGATTTCCACCGGGAAGATGATTTTTTTCACGAAGCTGGGGTAGCCGCGCACCGCCGAAGGCGAGCGGGAAACGGCCTCGGCAAAGATGTTGAATACGATCAGGCCGCTGTACAGGATCAGCCAGAAGGGCAGCCCCTCCTGCTGCTGGGGCCAGCGCGCCTGGAATATATGGCCGAAGACGAAGGCAAAAATACCCAGCATCAGCAGCGGGCTGAAGAATATCCACAGCACACCGAACATCGCGCCCCGGTAACGCAGCAGCACATCGCGCTTGATCAGCTGGCCGAGCAGGTAGCGGTGGCGCCAGATGTCGGCAACGATGTGCAGGGGATTGAAAACCATTTTACTCATTGCGGTTTGGGAATTACTCCAAGACCCTGCAGATAGCCGATGACCTGATCCACGCATAGCTCCAGCGGCATGCTCCCCGTATCGACGGACATTTCCGGATTTTCCGGTTCTTCATAGGGAGAAGAGATGCCGGTAAAATCGCGAATCTCGCCGGCTCGGGCTCGGCGGTACATCCCTTTCACGTCCCTCTGCTCACAAACCTCAATCGGGCAACGGCAATAGACTTCGATGAAATCGCCGGGAGCCGCCAGATTGCGAACCTTGAAACGATCCACGCGAAAGGGCGAGATGAAGGCGGTCAGCGCGATCACGCCCGCTTCGACAAACAGCTTGGCCATTTCGCCGATGCGGCGGATATTTTCCTTTCGGTCTTCCTCTGAAAACCCAAGGTCGCCGCACAGTCCATGACGGACATTATCGCCATCGAAAACAAAAGTTCGGCAACTCATCTGGTGCAACCTCTCTTCAACCGCATGCGCCAATGTCGACTTGCCGGCACCGGAAAGCCCGGTAAACCAGACAATCGCACTTTTGTGGCCATTGTGCTGTTCTCTGCGGGCGCGGGTTACCGTGGCGTGGTGCCAGACGGTATCGGAGCTCTTGTTATTCATAGCGCAATGCCTCCACCGGCTTGAGCATTGCCGCACAAACGTGCCGGGGCACGGTCTCGTAGCCGGAAACTCACCGATACACCTCCCGCCGATTGCCTACCCGCACAACCAGGACTCGCAAGGCATCATCCTCGATGGCACAAATAATTCGGTAGTCTCCCACGCGATATTTCCAGAATGCGCCAAGGCTCGATCCCTTCAACGCTTCACCAATGCTGCGCGGATCATCAAGTGAAGCAACGCGTTCAAACAGGAACTTAAGCATCCTTTTGACGTATTGCGGGTCGATCTTGTCGAGTTCCCGATCGGCGGCTGGAGAAAGCTCAACCCTCCAGGCCATGGCGCTTCATCACGTCCTCAAGCGGGATGGCTTTTTCTCTGCCGGCGCGTATATCCTCTAGTCGTTTCTCGGCCAGATACACATCCTCAAGGTCATCGAGGTATTCAAGGATGGCCTCGCGGGCATAAAACGTTTTGGTACGCCCGGTACGTCGGGCAAGTTCATCAAGGCGGGATTCGATTTCTTCAGGCAGTCGAATAGCAAGCATGTCAGTAACCTCCGTTATTGATATACAAGTATATCCGCATTCTTGGCGGTGTCAACTGACTCGCCATGGCCTTTCGTTGCTACGCATCATTCATACCGCAACGCCTCCACCGGCCTGAGCAGCGCCGCCCTGCGTGCCGGGTAATAGCCGAAAAATACACCAATGGCGGCGGAAAAAGCAAACGACAGCAGGATCGACCACACGGTCACCACCACGACCATTTCCGCCATCGAACTGACCAGCCAGGCACCCCCTACGCCGAAGAGCACACCAACCAGCCCGCCGACAACGCAGATAATCAGCGCTTCGAACAGAAATTGCAGCAGGATGTCGCGGCGGCGCGCGCCAATCGCCATGCGGATGCCGATTTCCCGTGTGCGCTCGGTAACCGATACCAGCATGATATTCATGATGCCGATCCCGCCCACCAACAGGGAAATGGAGGCGATAGCGCCGAGCATGAAGGACATGGCCTGCGCCGAGCCGGCGGCGGATTGCGCCACCGAGGTCAGGTTGCGGATAGTGAAGTCGTTTTCGGCATCTTCGGCCAAGCGATGGCGCTGGCGCAGCAACTGGTTCATCTCCCGCTCCGCTTCATCCATCGTTTCAGCCGATCGCCCCTGAACCATGATGTAGCGCACCGTGCCCGGGAACTGGTTGCCGAAAAGCTTGCGCTGGGCGGTGGTGACCGGCACCACGGCAGTATCGTCCTGATCCCGTCCGTCCAGGCTTTGGCCTTTGGCTGACAGCAGGCCAACGACCAGGAACGGCATGTTCTTGATGCGGATGATCTTGCCGGTGGGGTCCTCTTCGCCGAACAGGTTTTTTGCCACCGTCTGGCCGATCAGGACCACCCTGGTCGCGCCGCGCACGTCGCTTTCTTCGAAGGGATGCCCGGAATCCAGGCTCCAGTTGCGCACGGTAAAGTAATCTGGCGTGGAGCCGGTGACGATGGTGCTCCAGTTGTTTGAACCATAGGCCAGTTGGGCGTTGCCCGGATACGAGGGGGAAACCGCCTTGACCGCCGGGACTTGAGCGAGCGCCTGCGCATCGGCGACGGTCAGCGTTGGCACGCTGCCCGCACCGAAGCGCAACCCGCCTGAAGTGCTGGCGCCGGACAGGACGATGAACAGGTTGCTGCCCATCGAGGCGATGGACTGGTTGACGGTGTATTGCGCGCCTTGGCCGACGGCAAGCATCAGCACCACCGCCGCCACGCCGATTACCATGCCGAGCATGGTCAGCGCGGTGCGCATGCCGTTCATCGCCATGGCGCGCCAGGATTCGGCAAAGATGGCAAGAATTTTCATGCGGCCGCCACCTCCCCATCGTGCGCCACCCGCCCATCCACGAAGCGTACCATTCGTCGAGCATAGCGGGCGATATCCAGTTCATGGGTCACCAGAATGACAGTCATGCCCTGTTCGCGGTTGAGGCGGGTGAAAATCTCCATGATTTCCTGGCTGGTGTTGGTGTCCAGGTTGCCGGTGGGTTCGTCGGCCAGGATCAGCGGCGGGCGGTTGATCAGTGCGCGGGCGATGGCGACGCGCTGCTGCTGGCCGCCGGAGAGCTGGTTGGGCAGCGATAGGGCGAACTTCTCCAGGCCGGTCTGGCGCAGCATTTCCTGGGCGCGTACGCGGCGTTCGGCCTGTCCCAGGCCGGCGTAAAGCAGCGGCAATGCCACATTGTCCTGCGCGGTGACGCGCTTCAATAGATTAAAGCCCTGGAAAACGAATCCGATCAGGCCGTTACGCAGTTTAGCGAGTTCATCTGGATTCAGCTTTGCGGCATCCCGCCCGTTGAGAAAATAATGTCCGCTGGTGGGGGTGTCGAGGCAGCCGAGGATGTTCATGAAGGTGGACTTGCCCGAGCCGGACGGCCCCATGAT
>CAZLJK010000029.1:0-32483 GCA_964559825.1 uncultured Sulfuricella sp.
TGGCGCCCGTCAGCGCGGCCTCGGCGCGGGCGATGTCCGGCCGGCGCTCCAACAGCGCGGAGGGCAGCCCCGCCGGTGCCAGCGGCGCCCGAAGTTGGTTGAGCGGGGCCGGTTCGATGTCCATGTTCCCGGGCAACCGCCCCAGAAGCAGGGCGAGCGCGTGGAACGCCCGCAGGCGATCGGTTTCAAGGGGCGCGATCCCGGCTTCGAGGATGGCGATTTCCGTTTCCTGCTGGGCCACCTGAAGCGCCGGCGCCATGCCGGCTTGCCAGCGCATGCGCACCAGATTCAGCGTCTGGCGGGCGGCGGCCAGCGTCTCGCGCGCCGCCGCCAGACGAGCGTCCAGCGCGGCGAGTTCGAAATAGGTGGTCGCCGTGGCCGCCGTCAGAGCCAGTTCGAAGGTCTGGCGGTCGAACTCGCTGGCTTGCAGGCTCGCGGCGGCCGCTTCGGCTTGGCCGCGATTGAAGCCGAACAGGTCGGGCTCGAAAGATGCCGCGAGCCCGGCCTGGAAACGACTGGACGTGGCGGCGGTTTTCCCGGCTCCGCCGGAACTCCTGTTCCGGCTGGCTTGGGCGCCAGCCGACAGGCTCGGGAACAAGGCCGAATCGGCCGTTTGCAGGAGCGCCCGCGCCTGGGCGACCCGTTCCGCAGTCGCTTGCAGATCGTGGTTGCGGGCCAAGGCCTGCGTCACCAGCCCGTCCAGGCGCGGATCGCCAAATGCGGTCCACCAGTCGGGCATGGGCCAGCGGCCATCGGCGGTCGTGGCAGTCCAGCGGCTTGGCACTTCAACTGCGGGGCGCTCGTAGGCGGTGCCGATGGCGCATCCGCCGATGAGCAGGGCCATGGCCAGTACGCTTGACACGTGTATTTTCGCCATGACGATCACTCCGCGCTGAGCGCCATCACCGGGTCGAGGCCGGCGGCGCGCCTGGCGGGCAGGTAGCCGAATACCAGTCCCGTGAGCAAGGCGCTGGAGAACGCCAGCAACACCGGCGGCGCGGTGAACTGCACGGCGGCGCCCGCGAACGATGCCATGAAGGCCGCTGCCAATCCGCCGACGGCACCCACCAACCCGCCCAAGGTGCATACCACCAGCGCCTCGACCAGGAACTGCAACTGGATGTGGAAGGCGCGCGCGCCTACCGCCATGCGCACGCCGATCTCGCGCGTGCGCTCGGCAACGCTCACCAGCATGATGTTCATGACGCCGATGCCGCCCACCAGCAGCGAGATGAGCGCCACCGCGCCCAGCATCACCGTCAGGGTCTGCTGCGTCTGGGCCTGTTGCTGCAACAGGGCGGTCATGCTCTTGACCTGGAAATCCACTGCGCGGTGACGGGTGCGCAGCAACCGCTCGATGGCCGCCTGGGCAGCGTCCATCCGCTGCATGTCCCCGACTTCGACGGTGATGAATCTGAGGTAATTCTGGCCGGTGATGCGCGCCTGCGCCGTGGTGAGCGGCGTGAGCACCACGTCGTCGCGATCGTTGCCCTGCTGGTCTGCACCCTTGGCGGCCAGCACGCCGATCACGCGCAGAGGGGTGTTGTTGATCAGCACATGGCGCCCGACGGAGTTACCCCCGTCCGGGAACAGCACTTTCGCCGCAGTCTGACCCAGCACCGCCACGGGAGCGTAGCCCTGGAGTTGCGTGGCGGTAAAGAAGCTTCCCAGCGCCACCGGCCAGCCGTTGGCGGCGGTGAAGTCGGGCGTGGTCGCGGTCAGGGTTGTCGTATAGGTCACGTTGCCGGCGCGCACGGTCACCGGGTTGGCGGTCTGGGGTACGACGTAGCCCACGCCCGGCAGCCGGGCGACGGCCTCGGCATCGGCGGCGATCAGGGTCGTTATGCTGCCGCCGGCGCCGCGCACACCCGGCGCGCCGGGCTTGACCACCAGCAGGTTGGCGCCCATGGCTTGAATCTGGTCGAGCACCTCCTGGCGGGCGCCATTGCCCAGGGCCAGCATGGTCACCACCGATCCCACCCCGATCATCACGCCGAGCAGGGTCAGGAAGGTCCGCACCGGGCTCGTCCGCAGGGCGCGCAGGGCGGTGCGCACCGAAGCGTCCGTGTCCAGCAGCAGAGCCGACCGGCCTGGCTGGTCTGGCCTGGCGACGGATTCCGGCATCTCGCCCGGTCGGGAGCGGGTCGAGCCGCTGTCCTCGACGATAAGGCCGTCACTGATACGCACCCGGCGTTCGGCCTCTCCGGCGATGTGCGCATCGTGGGTGATGAGGACGATGGTGTGTCCTTCCCGGTGCAGCTCATGCAGCAGGGCCATCACTTCCTGCCCGCTCTGGCTGTCCAATGCGCCGGTGGGCTCGTCGGCCAAGATGACGCGGCCGCCGTTCATCAGCGCCCGGGCAATGGAGACGCGTTGCTGCTGCCCGCCCGACAGCCGACCGGGCACATAGTCCAGGCGCTCCCCCAGCCCCAGGCGGGTCAGCAGCGAACGGGCGCGCTCGCGCCGGGGCTTGGCCGCCAGACCGGCATAAAGGGCGGGCACCTCGACGTTCTCCCGGGCGCTGGCGTTGCCGAGCAGGTTGTAGCGCTGGAACACGAAGCCGAAAACGTTGCGGCGCAGCCCGGCCAGCGCGTCGGCGTCCAGCGCCGCCACGTCGCGCCCCATCAGGCGGTAGGCGCCGCCGCTGGGTCGATCCATGCAGCCGATGAGATTCATGAGCGTGGACTTGCCGGAGCCGGAGGCGCCCATGATGGCCACGAACTCGCCTTCTTGAATCGTCAGCGTCACGCCACGCAGCACGTCGACAGCGAGATCGCCCTGGACGAAGCGCTTGGTGATGCCGTCCAGTTCGATCAGCGGGTGCAGACGCTCATGGCTTGGCATTGTTCGCGCCTTTCTTGCCGCCGCCGTTTTTCCCGCTACCGGCGGCGGGCGCGCCAGCGATCAGCACCCGTTCTCCCCCGGCAAGACCATCGAGGATCTGCGCACTGATATCGTTGCGAACCCCCAAGGTCACCGGTCGTGTCGCCGGCTGGCCGTCGAGCAGTACCTGGACGCAGTCGGCGTTGCCGCCGGGGGGCGGACAGCCCGGGACATCGGCGCCGTTCTGCCGCTGGGTCGAGGCAAGCGCTGCAAGCGGCACCAACAAGGCATCCCTGGCCTGGGCCACCACAAAATACACCTGGGCCGTCATCTGTGGCAGCAGACTTCCATCCGCATTCGGCACCTCCAGGATGGCGTTGTAGAAGACCGCGCCGTTGACCAGTTCAGGCGTGGGCTCGATGGCGCCGAGTTGCGCGTCAACGCGCCGCAGGGGCCGGCCGAGGGTGGTGAAATGAACCGGCATGCCCACCTTCAGCCGGGCCACATCCGCCTCCGACACCTGGGTACGGAGCCGCATGCGTTCCAGATTGGCGATGCGCATCAGGACCGGCGCGTTCTGGTTGGCATTGAGGGTCTGGCCTTCGTGCGCGATGTCCAGCTTGTTCCAGGCATTGCCATAGACCGCGCTGGTGGGCGAAATGACCAACCCCGAGATAGGCGCCCGGATCCGCGTGTAGTCCAGGTTGGCCTGATCGACTTTGAGCGCGTTGCGCGCCTTGTCGATCTGCGCGCGCAGGGAGGCCAGGGTCATCTCGGCCACCTTCGCGTCCGCCCGGCTCTGCTCCAGCGACTGCCCGGTCGCGCCGCCCTCGGGCGCGAGCCGGGTGTTACGCTCATAGGTCCAGATGGCGAGCGCGTGCCTGGCTTCCCAGCCCTTGATCTGTGCTTCGAGGTCTGCGATCAGTGCGCGGTCCTGAGCCTCCTGGGCAGCGTATCTGGTCGGATCGATTACGGCGACGAGCTGGCCCTGTTTCACAGTATCACCGAGCGTGACCGGCAGTTTGACCAGTTGGCCGGAGACCTGCGCGCCCACGTCGACATATTGCGATGGCACCAGCACCCCCAGGGCGGAAACCGTTTCCTGAATATCGCTACGCGCGACGGCGACGGTCGCGTACGCCGTTGCGCCCGAGGGTTGCTTCATCCAATAGACCGCGCCCCCGCCGACAGCCGCTAGGGCAAAGCTCGCCAAGGTCAGCCGGAGTGAAATTTTTCGCTTCATCATTTGTCGAGAATCCTCCAGTGCACAATCAGGAGCCGTTGGGCGGCTATCTCCATTCCGCCGACCGGAACAAGGCGGACGACCCGGCAGGAGCCCTTGGCTATTCGGGTGGCTACCCTGGCTCCCGTCATAGTCCGAGTATCCAGTTGGTGATGGATTCCAGGTCAGCGTCGCTGAGCGCCTTCTTGTCAAAAGCCGGCATGGGCAACGGCTTGTTCTTGCCGGTGCCGTTGCGCACCTTCCAGCGGATGATTTGACCAGCGAAAGGATTGTTCCTGTATTTCGCGGCAACCTCGCGGTAGGCCGGGCCGACGATGCGGCTTTCTACGGAATGGCAAGCAAGACAACCGGTCTTCCGCGCGATCGCCTCGCTGGCATCCGCCGGTGCAGCAGCCGTCAGAGAGACTGCCGCCAGAACAGACATCCAGATGGAATTTCTCATCGGGTTACCCTCGATAGCGGTTGCCATAATTGCCTTGTCCTTGCACTGCCTTACTTTTGCGAAACCAGCCTGGCGGTCTTCCGAAAGAGCGGGTGGTCATTGATGAAGGCCACCTTCTCGGCGATATGGCAGGCCATGCAGGTCTGGCGAACAGTCTCGAAGGTGTCATCGATCTTCTTCTTGTCGCCGCTTGCCAGTGCCGTCTTGAACTCGGGGGAAACGTCTTTCAGAAACATGCCTTCGGCATTGGCCTGGAACTGAGGGCGGGTCAGATAACCGCTGACCATGGCCGTGCCGATTTCCTTCCACTGGAAAGCGGCGAGTTCGTATTTGTTCCGCGAGACTGCGTCATGAAGTACCTCGAAACGGTCGCCGATTTCCCGCATGCGCTGGCCGAAGCCTCCCAGGTAGCGCTCAAGCCGCTTGAAACTTTCTTGATCGGTGGGGGCATCGCTGAGCCAGGTTTTGGACGGCTCCCATGTCAATTTTTGCTGCTCCGGTTCGGCGGCGGAAACAATCGCGCTTGCCGCAAGCAGTCCGAGCATGGCGACAAGGCGATGTTTCAAATTACACACTTTCATTGTCTTTCTCCTGATGATCGATGAACTGGTTGCTGCATAAAAAACGCCACCTACTTGGCCTTGGCGGAAAATACCTGATTACTGAATGATGAAATACCGGGGCGCTTGATTACGATGAAGCCCTGGTTGGCCGCCTGATGGCAGGCATTGCACGCACCTGTTAATCTGTCGAAAGCCCTTGTGAATTTCACGCTATCTTTTCCTTCAACAGCCTTTCCGATATCGCTGAGCGGTTGGGCCGTGTATTTGTCAAGCATGGCGGAGACCGGCGCGCCCTTGAATACAGGGTGAAACTTGACCGCATCCCCCAGCCCTTCCTTGATTTCATCCAGCTCATAGCTCGCCAGTTCCCAGTTTCTGGCGTTCCCGGTGAACCAGAGCTTGGCGTGACGCATTTGCGTTGCGCCCATGATTTCACCCATTCCAGGCACGTAACTTTCCTTTGCAGGCTCAAGCTGTTTCTCGATTAAGCCGGTTTTGGCTTCGGCTGCATGGGTAAAAATAATCGTTGTTGTTGCCACTACCAATGCCGTGATTGCTATACGTTTCATGCGGGTTCTCCTGATAAATGAAAATTCAAAAACTAACTATTGATACCGTGGCTGATTAGGGTGCAAATCAACCACGCATTCCTGATACCCATCACTTCGTCGATGCCCCTGCCGTGAACCAGCTATCTATCAGCGCACGCTCGGCGTCGGTGATCTGGGTCGCATTGTTCCTCGGCATAGCCTTGAGCACCACGGCCTGCTGGTAAATACGCTGCGTGTGCTTGGCGATCTCTTCGGGGGAATCGAGGCGCACGTTCTTGTGCTGCATCTGCGCACCGTGGCACAGGGTGCAGCGCTGCGTGACCACGGCCTGCACTTCTGCAAACGTGGCCGGCGCGGACGCCGATAGTGCAGCCTGCGGCGTGGTCATGATCGCGAATGCCACGCCCGCCAGAATCCGTGCGCCTAAAAACAATTCCGATTTAAGTTTCATGGGGAGCACGCAGCGGCAGGACAATACGGAAAATGCTGCCTTTACCAGGCAAACCGGCGATTTCGATGCGCCCGCCGTGGATTTCGACCGCTTGGCGGGCGATGGCGAGTCCCAGGCCGAACCCGCCCTCGGCGCGATTGCGCGCGGCGTCGACGCGATAGAAGCGGTCGAACACCTTGTCGCGATGTGCGGGTGGAATGCCGGGACCACTATCGGCGATCTCCAGGGCGGCCTCTGAACACGTTCGGGCGATGCGCAACGTCACTTGACCTCCCGATGGGGTGTATTTGATGGCATTGTCGAGGATGTTGACGACGGCCTGGCGCAGAATGGCTATGTCCGCCGAAACCATAACCGGCTCGGACGGTTCCATGCTCAGGATTTGCCCTTTCTCCTCCGCCAGCACCTTGAGATGGGCCGCCACCTCGCCGGCCAAGGCGCCGAGATCGAGCGGGCGCAGGATGAGCGTCCGTCGTCCGGCATCGGCGCGCGTCAGTGCGAGCAGGCTCTCGACCAGCAGCGTCAGGCGATCGGCCTCTTCCAGCATGGTGCCCACGATCTCCCGATAGGCGGCCTCGTCGTGATGCTCGCCCAGTCCCACCTCGCCAACGCTGCGAATGACTGCGAGTGGCGTACGCAGCTCGTGAGAGGCGTCAGCGGTGAAACGCTGCAATTGCTCGAAAGATTGTTCCAGACGGGAGAACAAGTCGTTGAAGGTAGCCGCCAGCCGCCCCAGTTCGTCACCGGGGTTATCCACCGGCAGGCGCGCATCGAGCCGCTCGGCGTTGATAACGCGGGCTTGTGCGGTCATCTTCGCGATCGGCGCCAGCGCACGACCGGCCATCAAGTAGCCGCCAATGCCGGAGAGCGCAATCGCCAGCGGCAGTCCCAGCCCCATAACCCAGAACAGCGTTGCCAGATCGCGCTCGGCCTGATCTTCGGATAATGCGGCGCGGGTGATCACTCTCTGTCCCGCAATCTCGATATCACGTTGCAGGACGCGCAAATGGGCGCCATTGGGCGCCACCATGGAGAAAAAACCGGGGGTGCGCGCCTCAAAGGAGGGGATGACGTCAGCCATTCCTGGAACGCTTTTTTCCGGCACGCGATAGATCAGCGTACCGTCTGGGCGGTGAATATCCAGCCAGGAAACGTTTCTGAGCGATTGGTACGCCTCATGATTGTCGTGAGGTGCGTGCCAGACAAGCCGCCCGGCGCCATCCACGGTGAGGGAACGCTCGGCGATTTCCACTTCCTGATCCAGCCGATGAACGATTTCCGCTTTCAGGCGATCATGCACGAATGCCGCGACGAATACCGCATAAGCAAGCAGCACCAGGCTCATGGCAATTGCGTAGGCAATGGCCAGCCGAGCGCGGATGGACAGCGCCTGCCACGCCTTCATGGCGCCTCCTCACGCAGCACGAAGCCGACGCCGCGCAGGGTGTGGATCAGCTTGAGCGTAGTATCCCCATCAACCTTCTTACGCAACCGGGCGATATGCACATCGATCACATTATCCAGCGGCGTGGCACGCCGTACCTCCCGCCAGACGTCCTGCGCCAGCATCTCGCGCGACACGACCTGGCCGTGGTGGCGCAGCAGGTATTCGAGCAACTCGAACTCGCGCACCGTCAAGTCGAGCGGCTGACTGCCGCGCGTCACCTTGCGCGTGACAAGGTCCATTTCGAGATCGGCAACCTTGAAACGCAGGACTTCATCCGTGCGCCCACGCCGTATCAGGGCACGCAAGCGTGCGAGCAATTCGGGGAAAGCGAAGGGTTTGGTCAGGTAATCGTCGGCGCCGGCGTCCAGACCCCGGATGCGGTCCGCGACCGTGTCGCGCGCCGACAAGATCAGCACCGGCGTGGACAAGCCGCGACGGCGCAGGGCTACCAGCGCTTCAAGTCCATCGCGACCGGGCAGCATCAGATCGAGAATCATCAGGTCGAAGGTTTCAGCGTGGGCGAGGAAAAACCCTTCCTCGCCGGTGGCGGTCACCTTTACCTCGTAATGCTCGGCTTCCAAGCCCTGTTTGAGTGCCTGGGCCAGCTTTGGCTCATCTTCGACAATCAGAATACGCATGGCAGTGGTGCTATCAATATTAACCAGTGGACATATTAGAGCGGCTTGCGGCGAGCCACTACTGAAGAGTTTCTGACTTTTTCTTCAGGATTGACCTGCTGGCTTATTCGATACAACCGTCACTCTTTGACACGACGTTATTTTTTACAATTAGGGGGTAGTACCCACGATTTCAGCAGGATTGCCGCCAGCAGCGCGCAGCTTGCAGCAAAGCCAAACGCTGTTTCGGGGCTAACGGTCTGCCACAGCCAGCCGAACAGCAGCGATGCCGGCAGCAGCATGAGCCCGGCGGTGAGGTTGAACCAGCCGTAAGCCGTGCCGAGCAGTTCCCTGGGTGCGAGATCGGCCACCAGCGCTTTTTCCGCCCCCTCGGTGGCAGCCATGAACAGGCCGTAGAAGGCAAACAGCGGCCACAACAGCCACAGATTGTGGCCGTTCAGGCCGAGCAGCAGGTAAAACACGCCGTAAACCGCCCAGCCGCCGACGATCAATCGAGTTCTGCCGAGGCGGTCAGAAAGGGCAGAGAGCGGCGTAGAAAATACCATTGCCATCCCCGATGTCAGTGCCCACAGCAGCGGCACCTGGAATTCCGGCAATCCCATTTCCCTGGCGCGCAGCAGCAGGAACATGTTGGAGGAATTGCCCAGAGTGAACAGCGCCAACACCAGCAGGTAGCGCTTGAAAGCGGGCGGAAAGCCTTGCAGCGTCCAACTGAAAGGCGGCTTTTGTTGCGGCATCTCGCGGTGTGGCTCGCGGATGCGCAGCGCCAGAGCGACCGCCATCACCCCTGGCACCAGAGTCCACAGCAGGATGTCGCGGATCGGCATGCCACGGGAGAGCAGCCAGGCGGCGAGCAGCGGCCCGGCCACCGCGCCGGCGTTATCCATTGCCCGGTGAAAGCCGAATGCCAGTCCGCGCTGCTCGGGCGCTACGCTCAATGCCAGCATGGCGTCACGGGGAGATGAGCGCAATCCTTTCCCCACCCGGTCGGCAAAGCGCAGTGCCAGCACTGCCGGCCAGGAACCTGCCAGGGCGAGCAGAGGACGGCCCAGTGCGGCCAGGCTATAGCCACCTACCACCCAATATTTTGTGGATCTCATCTTGTCCGCCATCACGCCGGCAAAGAGTTTGAGCAGGCTACCCGTCGCTTCCGCGATGCCTTCGATAATGCCCAGCGCCTTGGGGCCCGCCATCAGCACTGAGGCGAGGTACAGCGGCACGAGCGGATAGACCAGCTCGCTGGCCGAATCGTTGAAAAAACTCACCAGGCCCAGCAGCCAGACGGTGGAGGGGAGGTTGAACAGTGTTTTCAGCATGAGATTTCCCCCATAATTTGAACCATTGCTGCCCGGTTTGCTTGTCGTTTATTGATCTGGAGTTGGAGGCTTTGCCGTCTTGGGCGCGGCAGGCTCTTTCTGGGCGTGCTCGGTTGCTCCCCGGAATTGCAGTTCATCCTCGAAAAGCTCCCGGAACAATTCCCACACCTTGGCCTTCGCGAGGCGCAATGCCTCATTGCCCTCCTCCGTTGCGACATAGGTGCGTCGCTTCCGCCCGCCGCTATAGGCCTCCTGCGAAACCAGGTGGCCCGCTTTCTCCAGGCCGTGGAGGATGGGATAAAGGGTGCCGGCGCTGAGTTTGTAGCCGTGGTGCGCCAGTTCTTCCATGATGCCGAGCCCGAAGATCGGCTCGTGGCTCGCATGGTGGAGAATGTGCAGGCGGATCAAACCGCCGAGCAGGTCCCGTTCCTTCATTTAGCCGACTCCCAATCCTGTAACTACTGCGGCAAGCAATACGACCAGCCACGGCGGAGATTTCCAGAACACCAGCAACAGAAAGGCGATGGCCGCCAGGCAGAAGTCAGTCGAGCTCCGAATTGCGCTAGTCCATACCGGGTTGTAGAACGCCGCGAGCAGTAGTCCTACTACTGCCGCGTTGATCCCGAGCATTGCCCGTTGCATCGCCTCGTAACGGCGCAGATGTTCCCAAAACGGGAGGGTTCCAACGATCAGCAGGAATGACGGCAGGAATATCGCAACGAGCGCGGTTCCCGCCCCCAGCCATCCGGAGGGCGCCTGCGTGGAAACGGCGCCAAGGTATGCGGCAAACGTGAATAGCGGCCCCGGAACGGCTTGCGCAGCGCCATAGCCGGCAAGGAAAACGTCGTTGGATACCCATCCCGAAGGCACAACCTGCGACTGAAGCAACGGCAGCACGACATGGCCGCCGCCGAAGACCAGAGAACCGGCGCGATAAAAACTATCGAACAGATTAACCATGTGGCTGTTTGAATCCGCCGCCACGACGGGAAGTAAAAGCAGAAGCAGGAAAAAGACCAACAGCAGCACCGTCCCGGCGATTTTGCTGGTCGCGGTTTGGATATAACTATGCGGCAGCGCTGCTGAAGTTCGGAGAAAAGCCCAGCCAAAGAGCCCGCTGGCGACAATGGCGCCAACCTGCCCAATGGAAGAGGGTATTAACGTTGCTACGGCGGCAGCACATGCAGCGATGGTTGCGCGAACTTTATCCGGGCTGAGGCTTTTTCCCATACCCCAAAGCGCCTGTGCCACCACCGCCACGGCGACAATTTTGAGTCCATGCAGCCAGCCACCTCCGAGCTGGTCGCCCGCAAAAGAGAGCCCCAGGCCGAAGAGCACGAGCGCAATAGCCGACGGCAAAGTGAAACCGAGCCATGATGCAATCGCACCGGGAATCCCGCCACGCGATAATCCAAGTGCCATGCCGACCTGGCTGCTGGCTGGGCCAGGTAAAAACTGACAAAGCGAAACTAGATCGGCGTAAGCATGCTCGTCGAGCCACTTTCGTCGCTCCACGAACTCTTGCCGGAAATACCCGAGATGCGCAATTGGTCCACCAAAAGAGGTCAGCCCAAGCCGGAGAAAGATCAGGAATATTTCCAAAGGATGTAGGCGTTCTTTGGGAACTGAGACGACCGAGGGGTTCTTTGTTTTTTTGATAGGCATGGACATATTGTATCGAATTTCTATATCGTAATTCGATACAATATAGCAGGCAATATTCGCAGCTTCAAGCACAAATAGAATCGATCGTATTTTCCTGCTTTTAAAACATGAATCGCTGCGGTGGTGTCACAGACCAACGACAGCTGTCATTATTTGGTGACATGCTGGACTGACCTCTAAAGGCGATAAAACGCAATAAAGGCGCAAATCAATGATGGCATAAACTATGCTTATGTTTGGTTACACCACATTTACTAAAGGGGATCATCATGAACAAAAGCGCATTTATCCTTGCCTTTGCCGCCCTGACCGCTGGGTCCGCCTTGGCCGCCGACCCAGCCAAGATCAACTGGCCGAAAATTCCCGTAGTCAAAGTCCCGCTGTTCTATCCCGGCCAATCCTCCTATGAATGGGTGCGCAGCGACGACCACAAGAATGCCGCGGCAGAGGTCAAGCGCGGCGACGCCTGTCTGTCCTGTCATGATGAAGAAGATGCCGAAAAGGATATGGGCAACAAGATCGTGAAAGGCGGCCGACTGGAGCCCATGGCGATACCAGGCAAGTCGGGCTACAAGGAACTCAAGGTGCAGGCCGCATACGATGACAAGAACGCCTATCTGCGCTTCCAGTGGAAAACCGACAACGCCTACTCCGGCAGCGAGCACCAATACCTGCGCTTCGATGGCAAGGAATGGAAAGTCTGGGGCTACCCCAAGCTGGACAAACCCGTTCACGAAGGCAAGCAGCCCGGCATCTACGAAGACCGCATGTCGATCATGCTCGACGATGGCAAGGTGGCCGGCTTTGCCAAGCAGGGTTGCTGGCTGACCTGCCATGATGGCCAGCGCGACAATCCCAAGCAATTCACCAAGGAAGAAGTCGCCGCCAACCCGCTGCTGACTGCGATCAAGAAAAGCGACGTGCGCAAGTATCTGCCTGACAGCCGTACCGATCCATCCGACTGGAAGACCGGCAAGACAGTGGAAGAAATTGCCAAACTCAAGGCAGCGGGCTACTTTGTCGACCTGATCCAGTGGCGTGCGCACCGCAGCACTGCGGTCGGCATGACCGACGACGGTTACGTCCTCGAGTTCCGCCTCGGCGACGCGGGCAAGGACATGTTCAGCAGCAATGCCGACAAGGCAACCCATCAGCCCAAGTTCATGTGGGACGAGAAAAAGGTTGGCTACAAATCGGTCAAGGCGCTCGATCTGCACAAGGGAGGCGACCACTTTCTGATTCGCGAGCAGAACGCGGTGCCGTTTGACCCGAATGCGGGCTGGAAGGAAGGCGACATGATTCCCGACTACATCACCAGCCGCGAGGATGCCAAGGGCTCGGCCGCCGACAACAACGCCATCGGCAGCTGGAAGGACGGCATGTGGACGGTAGTGATGATTCGTCCGCTGGGTCTGACCAACGATGACGACAAAACGTTGAAAGCCGGTGGTGTCTACAACATCGGCTTCGCCGTGCATGATGACAACATCACTACGCGCGGTCATCAGGTTTCCTTCGAGAAGACCCTGGGGCTCGGCGTCAAGAAGGGCGTCAAGGTGGACATCAACGCTGTCAAGCTGCCTTAATCCGGCACCAACAGCCTGCCCGGTGTCTGGTGATCAGGCCAGGGCAGGCTGTTTTTCGATGGCACCGGTCAACCGGCCAGTTGCATCGTCAGTATCAGGGGGAAAACATGCGTACCAGTCAATTTATGAAGTGGGCCATGGCCGTTGCTGTCTGCCTGGCGGGCACTCTGGCGACCTTGCCGGTCACTGCTTCCGACATCCAAAAATCTGCACACGCATCGCAAAAACTAGACAACGCGACCTGCCAGACCTGCCACGACGGCAACAAGGGCAAACTCGAAGTACCGGGGGCCGACGGGGAAAACCGTCCGCTGCATGACATCGACCCGGACAAATACGGCAAGAGCGTCCACGCCAAGATGGAATGCGTCGCCTGCCACACCGACATCACTGATAACGTCACCCCGCACCAGAAGAGCGCCGCCAAGGCACCCGACTGCGCGCAGTGCCACCAGGCCCTGTGGGATAAGGCGAAACAGGCCGGCACGACCGGCGCCAAGCCGAGGCTGGAAACCGTAGCCAAGAACATCGAGGCCTACAAGAAATCCTTCCATGCGCGCCCGAATCAGGATAATCCGACGCAGCCCAACGCCACCTGCACCCAATGCCACGACACGCACGGCTTCGACGTGCCGGCCGACAAGAAGAGTCCGCAATACGACGCGTGGCGCAAAGAGGTTCCCGCCCTGTGTGGCGAGAAATGCCACGACGAGCAGCTCGAAACCTTCGCGGAGTCCGTGCATGGCAAGGAAGTGCTCGACAAGAACAATGCCAAGGCGCCCGTCTGCACCAGTTGCCACACCAACCACGAGATCACCAATACCTCGCTGGATTCGTTCAAGCTCCTCAACAACGAAGCGTGCGGCAGTTGCCACAAGGACCGGCTCAAATCCTACCGCGACACCTATCATGGCCAAGTCACCAAGCTGGGCTATACCGAAACGGCCAAGTGCTACAACTGCCACGGCAGCCATGGGGTTCTGTCGGCAAAGGACCCCAAGTCGAAGGTGCACCCAGATAATCGACTGAAGACCTGCCAGGAGTGTCATGACGGCAAGGAAAAGCTGCTGGCCACAGCTGGCTTCGCCACCTTCGCCCCCCATGCCAACAGCCACGATTTCGTCAAGTATCCGCAGGTGTGGATCGCCACGAAATTCATGATTGCCTTGCTGATCGGCGTATTCGCCTTCTTCTGGCTGCATTCCGGCTTGTGGTATTACCGTGAATGGCAGGATCGCAAGGCGCACAAGAACGTTCCGCACATGCGTACCGAAGGGCTGCCGCAGGACGAGAAGAAATTCTTCCAGCGCTTCCCGGTCGGCTGGCGCATCGCCCACTTGGCATTTGCCCTGATCACCATGACGCTGGTGCTAACCGGTACCGCGGCGCTGTTCTCCCATACCAGCTGGGCGCCGCTCGTTGCCCAGGCGCTGGGCGGCGCCCGTGGCCTCGCTCTGATCCATCGGGTGGCGGCCGCGCTGTTTGTCGGCATCTTCTTCATCCACTTCGTCTACGTGATGCAGAGGCTGCTGCGCGACAGAGGCTTCCGCTGGTTCGGCCCGGACTCCCTGGTGCCGAACTGGAAGGACCTCAGCGACATGGTGGGCATGTTCAAGTGGTTCGTCGGCAAGGGCGAGAAGCCGCGCTTCGACCGCTGGACCTACTTCGAAAAGTTCGACTACTGGGCGGTGTTCTGGGGTGTCTCCATCATCGGCGGCAGCGGCCTGTTGCTGGCCTTCCCGACCGTGACCGCGACCTACCTGCCAGGTTGGATATTCAACGTCGCCACTATCGTGCATGGCGAGGAGGCTTTCCTGGCTGCGGTATTCCTCTTTACGGTGCACTTCTTCAACAACCACTTCCGGCCGGACAAGCTGCCGCCGCCGGACATCGTGATGTTTACCGGCACCCAGTCTCTGGAAGAGTTCCGCCGCGAGCATCCGGCCCAGTATCAGCGACTGGTGGATGCGGGTGAACTGGACAAGTATCTGGTGGATGCGCCATCACGGCCGATGACCTTAGGCTCCAAGATCCTGGGCCTGACGCTGATCGCTATTGGCCTGACTTTGCTGGTTCTGGTAGTTGTGGGATTTGTGGGCGGTGTCGGCTAAATAAAATAGGTGGTGCGGCTGAACCCACGAAAACGCTTGCGATAGAAAACAGGATATTTTTTCAAAATAGGTTCTAAACAAAGTAGCTAAGGAGATTAAAAATGAAACACAAAATCAACCTTCGAATTATCGCCGCAACGCTGTTTTCCTTTTCTGCAGTCATGCTCATGCCGTCCCAGGCCTCAGCCTTCGATGAGGCGGCAGCAAAAGCGCTGGCAAAGAGGAACAACTGCATGAAGTGTCATGCTATCGACAAGTCCAAAAAGGGGCCTTCCTACAAGAAAGTTGCGGCTAAATATAAGGGCAAGGCCGATGGCCAGAGCAAGCTGATTACCAACTTCACGACGGAGCCGATGGTCAAACTTGCAGACGGCAAGGAAGAGAAGCACAAGCTCATCGATACCAAGGACATTAATGAGCAGAAAAATCTGGCCGATTGGATACTCTCACTCCATTAACGAGATGCACGCCAACCACGGCATCGGCATGGCCGAGCTGGAAACCATCAAGGTCAGCCCGGCTGCCGGCGTGGTTGGCAGGCGTCAAACCGATTCGAGGTGGGCGGTATCTTCCATCTATCAACGATAGCAATCGCTATCAGCAATAGCTGAGCACTGTAACCAGCCTGTTCTGGCTAACGGAATACGACACAAACAATCATAACCCCGCCGCATGCCAAGTGTTTAATGGCACAATACTACCCTGATCTTGAGCGGCTAGATGCGAAGCCATGCGATCAGGCAATAAACAACACTCATGATTATTCTTGATTTTAGCCGGATATGAAGATTGCCACCTGGAACGTCAATTCCCTCAAGGTTCGCCTGCCGCAGGTTCTGGAATGGCTGGCGGCGCATCAGCCGGATGTGCTGTGCCTGCAGGAAACCAAGCTGGAGGACGTGAATTTCCCGGCGGCCGAGGTCGCGGCCGCCGGGTATCAAGTGTTGTTCAGCGGCCAGAAGACCTATAACGGCGTGGCAATCCTGAGCAAAGCCCTGGTTTCGGAAGTGACGACGGCCATCCCCGGTTTCGAGGATGTACAAAAGCGCGTGCTGGCGGCGACCATCGCTGGCACGCGGGTCATTAATCTCTATATCCCCAATGGCCAGAGCGTGGATTCCGACAAATTCCAGTACAAGCTTGGCTGGCTGGAGGCCCTGACGGCTTGGCTGGCCGATGAGCTGGCCCGCCATCCCAGGCTGGTGGTGCTGGGGGATTTCAATATCGCGCCGGAGGAATGTGACGTCCACGACCCCAAGGCCTGGGAGGGCCAAGTGCTGTTCAGCCAGCCTGAGCGCGAGATTTTTCGGCGTATGGTGGATTTAGGGCTGGCCGACAGTTTCCGTCTGTGCGAGCAGCCGGAAAAGAGTTATTCCTGGTGGGATTACCGCATGAATGCCTTCCGCCGCAACATGGGGTTGCGCATCGACCATATCCTGCTGAGTCCCGCGCTGGCGGCAACCTGCAAATCCTGCATCATCGACAAGGAGGCGCGCAAGGCGGAGCGGCCGTCGGATCATGCCCCGGTGATGGTCGAGTTCTAAGCTTCCGCTGGCCACAGCACCGGCCACACCCTGAAAGCGAATACCGCCAGGGACAGCCACGCGAGCACAGACCCCACGACAATCAGAGTATGCCGGCCGGCAAGATAGCCAACGGCATAGCCGATTACCCCGCAGTGAGCCAGGCCCATTTGCAGCCAGGGCCAGGCGCCTTCGCGGATCGGGTTGCCGGTGAAGCGTGGCAGCATGTGGCCGGCAAGGCCGTAGATCATGAACAGCATGAAGCCGAGGGTAAACAGGTGCAGAAATGCCGGGCGGGCGGCATTGTCGCTGAGGAGGCTGCCATGCATCAGCAGTCCCAGGCCGGCAAGCATCAGGTAAGCCTGCGCCGCCAGGATAAACCAGCGGTTGCCCGGGGAGAAGGTGAGACCCATCTGCTGCATCCGGTCGTGCGCTTCCTGGCGGGGTGGCTGGAGCAGGAGGAGCGCCTCTTCCGGGCTTTGCACGCCGACTGCCCGCAACGTGCCGTCGATCAGTAGCGCCGGAACGGTTTTCAGATTGAGGCGCTGCGCCAGCGCCGCGCCTTCCGGCTGGGCGATGTCCACTACGTAAAATTCGCAGCCGCGATTGGCAGCGACTTCGCGCCAGACCTTTTCGGCTTCCAGGCAGAATGGGCAGACGCCGGAAACGAGCAGTTCGATTTTCATTGTAGGGGTATGGTTCTGCTACGCCCCCCGGCGCGGACAGTAAGGATCATGTTCAGTCCGAACAGCACGATTGCGCCGTAGGTCAGCACGCCTCCGGCCATCACCAGCATGTCGCGCCAGCCCAGCCAGCCGGCGATCATCAGCGGCAGGCCGGCATTGGCCGTATACAGTTGCCAGTCGGCCATCTGTTCGGAATACAGGGGGAAGCCGCCAAAGCGCGGCAAAACATGCAGGGCGATGCCGTAAATCATCATCAGGATGAAGCCGAGCAGCATGATGTGGCCGTGGGCGCGGGGTACGTTGCCGGGAATCAGGCTGGGGTCTATCAGCCGGACGATCGCAATCAGGCCGCCGAGCAGTCCGTAGACCAGGGCAATGGAGACAAACAGGCGGTTGCGCTTGTGCATGGGATGCTCCTCAGGAATCGTGAATTATCGGGGCGCATACATTGGCGCGCATTGATGTATGTCAAATTTCACATATAATTCGTCCATGCCTTTAACCCAACAACATATCGAACAAATCAGGCAATGCGCGCTTTTTGCGGCACTCACCGATGCGGAGTTGAATCAGGTTGCCAGCCACGGGCATTGGGTGGAACTGGGTGCGGGCCAAACCGTTTTTTCCCAGGGTGAACCCTGCCACCGGTTCTACCTGGTGCAGCGCGGCATGATCAAGCTTTACCGGATCTCGGTGGACGGCACGGAAAAGGTCATGGACCTGGCCGGGCCGAAGCAGTTGTTTGCCGAAGCCGCGATGTTCGCCGGCAAGTACCCGCTGCATGCCGCGGCAATCGAGCCATCGACGGTGTTTGCTTTCGATTGCAAGGATTTCATGGCGCAAATGCGCAACAACGTCGAACTGTGCTTCCGCCTGATGTCGAGCATGAGCCAGCGTTTGCATGGCATGATCAACGAGATCGACCGGCTCACCTTGCACAGCGGCACGCAACGCCTTGCCGAATATCTGCTTGAACAGGTTCCCGAAGGCGTGCTGATGTCACCCTGCATACGCCTATTGGTGCCGAAGCTGGTGATTGCCTCCCGTCTCGGCATTCAACCCGAGACTTTTTCGCGCATCATGGCGCGCCTGCGCAACGACGGCATGATCGAAATTCATAACGACACCATATTGCTGAAGGACCTTGGCGCATTGCGCTGTCTCGCCGCCTGCAACGGATAGGCACAGGATCATTCCGCCGGTCCGCCCTGCTCCAGCCCCAGTTCCTGGATCTTCCTTGTCAGCGTGTTGCGCCCCAGGCCCAGTAGAGTGGCGGCTTCGATGCGCTTGCCTGCGGTGTGCTTCAGGGCGCAGGTGATCAATATTTTCTCGAAGTCGCGGGAGAACTTGCTCATCACGCCGTGCTCGCCGCGGTTGAATTCCTTGTCGGCTTCGAGTCCTAAAGCTTCCCGCCAGCTAGTCTCGGCGGTTGCCGCCTGATCTTCACGCAGGTCCGGCGGCAGGTCGGCGATTTCGATGTTCTGCCCCGGTGCCATGACCGTCAGCCAGTGGCAGACGTTCTCCAGTTGGCGCACGTTGCCGTTCCAGCTCAGGGTGCTGAGATAGCGCATCGCTGCCGGCGACAGTCTTTTCGGTTCCACCCCCAGTTCACGCGCACTTTTCTGCAGGAAATATTTGGCCAGGAGCGGGATATCTTCGCCACGTTCGCGCAAGGGGGGCAGGCGCAGGCGAATCACATTCAGGCGGTGGAACAGATCCTCGCGGAACAGCCCTTGCCTGACGTGCTGCTCCAGATTCTGGTGGGTGGCGGCGATGACGCGCACGTTGACCTTGATCGGCTGGTGGCCGCCGACGCGGTAGAACTGGCCGTCGGAGAGTACGCGCAGCAGCCGGGTCTGCAAATCCGGCGGCATATCGCCGATTTCGTCGAGGAACAAGGTGCCGCCGTCGGCTTGTTCGAAGCGCCCGCGGCGCAGGCCCTGCGCGCCGGTGAAAGCGCCGCGCTCATGGCCGAACAGTTCCGATTCGAGCAAGTCCTTCGGGATGGCCGCGGTGTTGAGTGCGATGAACGGCATCTCGGCACGCGGGCTGTGGCGGTGCAGGGCACGCGCCACCAGCTCCTTGCCCGTCCCTGATTCGCCGTTGATCAGGACGGTGACATGGGATTGGGACAGGCGGCCGATGGCGCGGAAAATCTCCTGCATCGCCGGCGCCTGGCCGAGGATTTCGGTAACGGATTCCGCGGTTTCCGGTTTTGCCGCCTGGCGTACGCTCTCATCCAGGGCGCGCCGAACCAGCGTCACGGCATGGTCGACATCGAAGGGTTTGGGCAGGTAGTCGAAGGCACCGCCCTGGAAGGCCGAAACCGCGCTGTCCAGATCGGAGTAGGCGGTCATGATGATCACCGGCACCTCCGGCAGGCGTTCCTTCAACTGCTGCAGCAGATCCAGCCCGGATGTGCCGGGCATGCGGATGTCGCTCACCACCACTTGCGGGGTGTCGGTTTCCAGCGCGGACAGGGCATCCTGGGCGGTGGAGAAGGAGCGGAACTCGATTTGTTCCCGCGCCAGCGCCTTTTCGAACACCCAGCGGATGGAGTGGTCGTCGTCGATGATCCAGACGGCTTTCATAATAGTCAGTCCTAAGTGATTAGTCCTGAGTCCTGTAGGGTTGGTTAGGCGCGGTTTTTTGCGCTGTAACCCACCCTGCATTACTTAGCACTGGGTTGTAACTCCGTAAGCGGCAGCAGCAGCGTAAAGCAGGTATGTCCGGGACGGCTGTCGCATTCAATCGTGCCCTGGTGCTGGTTGATCAGGGTTTGCGCCAGGGTCAGCCCCATGCCGCTGCCCCCCTCGCGGCCGGAAACCAGGGGGTAAAAGATTTTTTCGCGGATGGCATCGGGAATGCCGGGGCCGTTGTCGATGATTTGCACCTGGATGGCCTGGCGGTAACGTTTTTTCGCCAGCGTGACCTGGCGCGCGATGCGGGTGCGCAGGATGATTTCTCCCTTGCCCTGCATGGATTGCACCGCATTGCGCACGATGTTGAGCACCGCCTGAATCAGTTGCTCCGGATCCGCTACCAGATCCGGCAGGCTGGTGTCGTAGTCGCGCCGGATGGTGATGCCCTTGGGCGTTTCCGCCAAGGTGAGGCTGCGCACCCGTTCCAGCACCTCGTGAATGTTGGTGGCGCGCAGGTGCGGCAGATGGCTGGGGGTGAGCAACCGGTCCATCAGCTTCTGCAGGCGGTCGGCTTCCTGGATGATCACCTGGGTGTATTCGCGCAGGCCGGTACGGGGCAGCTCGTGCTCCAGGAGCTGCGCCGCGCCGCGCAGTCCGCCCAGCGGGTTCTTGATTTCGTGGGCGAGATTGCGCAGCAGTTCCCGGTTGGCCTGCTGCTGCACCTGCATGCGCTCTTCGCGGGCGATTTTCAGCTGCTTGTCGATCTGGTGGAATTCCAGGATCAGGCTGATGGCGCCGATATCCACCGGGGTGACGGTACAGCTGACGGACAGGCTGTGGTTGCCGGGCGGGGTCAGGAGAATTTCATGCTCGGTGAAGCTGGCTTGGGTGAGCAGCGCCGACTCGACGGCCTTGGGAAGCGTCTCGGCATCGCCGAAAACCTGCTGCAAAGGCATGCCAGCAACATGCTTGCGGCTGAGCTTGAACAGGTTTTCGGCGGACGGATTGAGATAAGCAACCCGCAGATCCTGATCGAGCAGGATCACGGCGGTGGTCAGGTGTTCCAGTCCGGCAAAGAGTTTGGTTGTCACGGGTGTATCGTCCCTGGGTGGTTGGCTACGAGTGTAGCAAGAGTTGCGCCAGGGATTGAATCTAAAAACGGCGATTCACCGCAGAGGACGCAGAGGAACGGCAAAGACAACTCCTGGCTAACTGGAGTCCCAGCAGAAGAATAGGTTTGCTCAAGGTTTAAAGTTTTTCCTCCGCGTCCTCCGCGTCCTCTGCGGTTCAATAGCTTTTAGGCTGAAGAGGTTATCTTACGCCAGCCAGCTCCTTGTTCAGCGCTCCGACGTTCTTTTCGTGAAGAGCGACATTGTCCTTCAGGCCCTGCACCCGATCCAGGTATTTCTGGTAGTTGCGTTCGTCGCCCAGGCGCGTGGCTTCGCCTTCGGCCAGGGCTTTCCTGGCCTCATCCAGCAATTTTCGCTCTGCAGCCAACTCCTGCTCCAGAATGCCGCGGCGCGTGCCATCGCGCTGTTTTTGGGTCTCGCCGTCAACGCGGGGAAAGTCGGGCGGTGTTGCGGCAGGGGTCCGGGGCTTGGGGGCGGCCATGGGGGAAGGCGGGTCGAGATTGAGCCTCTTGGCGCCCTTTTTGGGGAAGTTGGTGTAGGTTTTTCGGCCATCTTCATCCACCGACACGTAGATGTCGGCATGGGCGGCCTGCCCCAGGAACAGCGAAATAAAAATCAGCAGCTTGGTTTTCATAAGGCGGTTCATCCTAACAAAACTCAGTTTAACCGCCAAGATGCAAGAGAATCATCTTGGGGGAAACAATATGGCATTAACCGGCGGGGCTTCCCTCTCCCCAACCCTCTCCCGCACGCGGGAGAGTGGGCAATGGTGAAAGGCGCTTGTTTTGATCGGGTTCAGATTAAGGGATTGGCCAAATTTTATCAACGTTCCGGCAATGAATGGGCTGACAGGCAAATAAAAAAGGGCGGGTTACCCCGCCCTTTTTGGACTGCCGAGCCAGGAATTACAGGCTGTAATACATCGAGAACTCGACCGGATGAGTGGTCATGCGGAAGCGGGTGACTTCTTCCATTTTCAGTTCGATGAAGGCATCGATCCAGTCGTTGGAGAACACGCCGCCGCGGGTCAGGAACTCGCGATCCTTGTCCAGGTATTCCAGCGCCTGCTCGAGCGACGAGCACACGGTCGGAATCAGTTTCTCTTCTTCCGGAGGCAGGTCGTACAGGTTCTTGTCCATGGCTTCGCCTGGGTGGATCTTGTTCTGGATGCCGTCAAGGCCAGCCATCATCAGCGCGGAGAAGCACAGGTACGGGTTGGCGGAAGGGTCCGGGAAACGCGTCTCGATGCGGCGACCCTTGGGGTTGGCCACGTGTGGAATGCGGATCGAGGCGGAGCGGTTCTTGGCGGAGTAGGCCAGCATAACCGGGGCTTCGAAGCCGGGGACCAGACGCTTGTAGGAGTTGGTGCCGGGGTTGGTGATCGCATTCAGGGCGCGGGCATGCTTGATGATGCCGCCGATGTAGAACAGCGCCGTTTCGGACAGGCCGCCGTAGCCGTTGCCGGCGAACAGGTTCTGACCGTCTTTCCAGATCGACTGGTGCACGTGCATGCCGGAGCCATTGTCGCCGACGATGGGCTTGGGCATGAAGGTCGCGGTCTTGCCGTAAGCGTGGGCGACGTTGAACACCACGTATTTCAGGATCTGGGTCTGGTCGGCGCGCTTCACCAGGGTATCGAACTTGGTGCCGATTTCGCACTGGCCGGCGGTCGCCACTTCGTGGTGGTGCACTTCGACCGGTACGCCCATTTCTTCCAGCGCCAGGCACATGGCGGAACGGATGTCCTGGAAGGAATCCACCGGGGGGACCGGGAAGTAGCCGCCCTTGACGCCGGGGCGATGGCCGATGTTGCCGCCCTCGAATTTCTCGGCGGAAGACCAGGCTGCTTCTTCGGACTCGATTTTTACCGATGCGCCGGACATGTCGGCATGCCAGGTGACGGAGTCGAAAATGAAGAACTCGGGCTCAGGTCCGAAGTAGGCGGTGTCGCCGACGCCGGTAGATTTCAGGTAGGCTTCAGCGCGCTTGGCTATGGAGCGCGGGCAGCGGTCGTAGCCCTTGCCGTCGGAAGGTTCCACCACGTCGCAGGACATGATCAGGGTGGATTCGTCGAAGAACGGGTCCATGTTGGCGGTATCGGGATCGGCCATCAGCTGCATGTCGGAAGCCTGAATGCCTTTCCAGCCGGCGATGGATGAGCCGTCGAAAGCGTGGCCGCCTTCGAACCAGCCTTCGTTGACGATGTGGGCGGGAATGGTAACGTGCTGTTCCTTGCCGCGGGTATCGGTAAAGCGCAGGTCAACGAATTTAACTTCGTTGTCCTTGATCATTTTCAAAACGTCGGCGACCGCCATGTTTATCTCCTAACTATCTAAAAGTTTGCAAAAAAATTAATTCGAATTCCGGGCTTTTGCTACTGGGAGGCAAATTAGCATGAAACATGCCAGGCAAAAACAGAAAAAAAGCATTGTGCCATAACTGGTTAGAAATCGGCACCCCTATTTGACGCACCGGAATTGTGCAAAACATCTGCTCAATGCACCATTATGGTGCATAATATCGGTGCAACTGAATGGCGGCAAAAAGCTTGTCCTCCGGAAGCCGGTCGGCGATGACGGCTTTGAGTGCCTCGAGCTGTTCGCGGCGGACATCGCTGGCGAGGAAGATTTCGGCTTCCGCTTTTCCGTCCAGATAATGCAGCACCACCTTTTCGTGCCCGGGTAGCGCTTGTCCTAGCAGTTGTTCCAGATGGGCAATCAAGGTCTCGCGACTGGGCAGGTGCTGGTTGAGTTTGGCCGACGAGTCGTCTTCCGGATCGATGTGCACCATCACGTCGAGCGCATGGTGCCGTTTGAGCACGCGCGCCCGTGCGCTTTCGGCAATGTAATGTCCTTCCGAAACGCTGATGCGCGGGTTGACCAGCACATGGGCGTCCACCAGTGCGCGGTCGCCCATGCGGCGGGTGCGCAATTCATGCACGCCCTGAACGCCGGGGGTGGTGAGCAGAGTGGCGCGGATCGCGGCCACCTCGTTCTTGTCCAGGCTGGTGTCGATCAGTTCGGAGATCGCCTGGGAGGCCTGTTTCCAGCCCATGCGCATGATCATGACCGCCACCAGCACTGCAGCCAGAATGTCCATCGAAGTGAAGCCAAGCAGGTTGCCGCCGATGCCGGCCACCACCACCAGCGACGAGGCCGCGTCGGAACGGGCGTGCCAGGCGTTGGCTTCGAGCATCTGCGAGCGCAGCTTGCGCGCGACATGCAGCATGTAGCGGAACAGCGCCTCCTTGCCGGCCAGGGTCAGGATGGCGATCCACAGCGTGGCGACGTGAACTTTCTGCAGCGCGGCGGGGTCCTGCAATCGCATCGCCGCGCCCCAGAACAGGGCGCCACCGACGCCGAGCAAAATCAGCCCGAGCGCCAGGGTGGTGGCGGTTTCGATGCGGGCATGGCCGTACGGATGCTCCTCATCCGCGTCGCGCGCGCCATGGCGGTTGGCGAACAGCACCAGGAAATCGCACAGCAGGTCGGACAGGGAATGCAGGCCGTCGGCGACCAGCGCCTGGGATTTGCCGAACAGGCCGACCACGATCTGCAGCACGGTCAGCACCACGTTCACCGCGACGCTGATCCAGGTCACTTTTTGTGCAGCCTGAAAGCGCCCGATGCGGTCGGGGTGGATTTCAGCGTGCGCCTTGGCGGGGGGGTGGGGCATCGGGAATATTCGGATTAAGAAGCAACGGGTTCGGGACGTTATGATACGCAAATCAGAGGGCTTTTGCCTTATAATTCGACGTTCTTAAATCTAAAAACGGCGATTCACCGCAGAGGACGCGGAGGACGCAGAGGAGTTCAAATGCTTGACGTAAAAAACGCGCTCACCAAATTAGGTGACTCAGCATGACTTGACACTGCTTTGCTTTTCCTCCGCGTCCTCCGCGTCCTCTGCGGTTCAATAGCTTTTTCTTGGTTGAAATGTGAAACATCCATGACCGATCATTACGCCGTAATCGGCAATCCCATCGCCCACAGCAAGTCCCCGCTGATCCACGCCGAGTTTGCCCGCCAGACCGGGCAGGATATGACCTACGCTGCGCTGCTGGCGCCGCTGGAAGACTTCGCCGGCACGGTGAAGCAGTTTCAGGCGGACGGCGGCAAGGGGCTGAACGTGACGGTGCCGTTCAAGCAGGAAGCCTGGAAGCTGTCCACCCGCCTGACCGATCGCGCGCGCCTGGCGGAAGCGGTCAACACCCTGAAGTTCGAGCCGGACGGCACGATACTCGGGGACAACACCGATGGCGCCGGGCTGACGCGGGATATTCGGGAAAACCGGGGCATTGCCTTCGCGGGCCAGCGCGTGCTGCTGATGGGCGCCGGCGGCGCGGCCCGCGGCGTGCTGCTTCCTTTGCTGCTGCAGGAGCCGGCGCGGCTGGTCATCGCCAACCGCACGCCGGAAAAGGCGGTCGAGCTGGCACGGCATTTCGCCGCCTATGGCCAGGTCGAGGGTGGCGATTATGCGCGGCTGGCGGGGAGCCTGTTCGACATCGTGATCAATGCCACTTCCAGCAGCCTTTCCGACCAACTGCCGCCCCTGCCGCCGGGCGTGTTCGCGCCGGGCGCGCTGGCCTACGACATGATGTACGGCAAGGGGCTTACCCCCTTCCTGCGTTTTGCCCAGGCCAACGGGGCGGCCCATCTGGCCGACGGGCTCGGCATGCTGGTCGAGCAGGCGGCCGAATCCTTCTTCCTGTGGCGCGGCGTGCGGCCGCAAACGCAGCCCATCATCGAGCGCTTGAAATCATGCTGAAAACCCTGTGGCGCTGGCTGTGGCGCGGCATCGTCCTGTTCGTCGCCGTCGTGCTGGTCTACCAGCTGTGGATATTCCTCCATATCTGGTGGTGGGTGGACCACAATCCCTCCACCAGCGCCTTCATGGAGCAGCGGCTGGAGGTTCTGCAAATCAAGAAGCCGGACGCCGAGCTGCGCCACCGGTGGGTGCCGTACAACCGCATTTCCAACAATCTCAAGCGCGCTCTGATCGCCGCCGAGGATTCCAAATTTCTCGACCACGAAGGCTTTGACTGGGAGGGCATCCAGAAGGCCTACGAAAAGAATCAGAAGAAGGGCAGGGTCGTCGCCGGCGGCTCCACCATCAGCCAGCAGCTGGCCAAGAACCTGTTTCTCTCTTCGCGGAAGGTATTCTGGCGCAAGGCCGAGGAGGCGGTGATCACGGTGATGTTGGAGAAGATGATGAGCAAGCGCCGCATCCTGGAGATTTACATGAATGTCATCGAATGGGGCAACGGCGTGTTCGGCGCCGAAGCGGCGGCGCGCCATTATTACAAGACCAGCGCATCCGCCCTGTCCGCAGAGCAGTCCGCCAGACTCGCTTCGATGGTGCCCAATCCGCGCTATTTCGATACGCACCGCAATGCACGCGGCCTGGAAAGAAAAACCGGCATCATCCTGGCGCGGATGAACCAGGTGCAGGCGCCTTAACGTAAAACTCGCGAAGCGAGACTTCGTCCCTCAGGTCGGAGCAAGCGCCCTTCACGTTTGCCTCCTCTCCCGCTTGTGGGAGAGGATTGAGGAGAGGGTGCCCCTCTGGGAGAGAGCAGGAGTGAGGGAAACGGGCATGGCGAATCGCCGCTTCATTATTTGGGACAGGCCTTCGCCATGGCCGTAAATCCGAAGCGCCGAAATTGACAGCAGTAGCCGGCGGCGATTAAAATTCACGCGTTTTCATACTTAAAGGTCCATCACCTTGGACAGTCATAGTTGTAGCAGTTTCGCAGCAAACTTTTTGTTCTAGCGGTTACTCCCTCAACGCGCTTCGGCCTTGACGGTTTTTCCGCTGGAAAACAGCGGAAAAACGGGCACCAGTGCGGTCTCGCCGATTTTGGTCGGCGGCTTCGATCCATCCCCTTTTCCTAAATAGCAGCTAGATCGGTAGAGCTGATAGCCCAGCGCCAAAGGGACAACGGCATGCAGGAAACAGAACCAAGCAAAGTGCAGGAAAGTCTGCCGGAAATACTGCAGCAGGTCATCGTGCTGTTGAGCCGGCATCAGCTGGTGGAAGGGCTCGTCCACAAGCAGGACATGCCGCGCCATGATTTGGTCGAAACCCTGGTGCACAAGCAGCATCTGGCCGAATTGCAGAAAAAGCTCGATGAGCTGCATTCCGCCGATATCGCCTACATCCTCGAAGCCTTGCCGCTGGAACAGCGCCTGCTGGTGTGGGATCTGGTCAAGGTCGAGCGCGACGGCGACATCCTGCTGGAAGTTTCCGATGCGGTGCGGGAATCCCTGATCGCCAGCATGGACAGCGAGGAACTCCTCGCCGCCGCCGAACAGCTCGATACCGACGAGATCGCCGACCTCGCCCCCGATCTGCCGCACGACGTGATGCAGGAGCTGCTCGAATCGCTCGACAGCCAGAACCGCGCCCGCCTGCAGTCGGCCATGTCCTACCCGGAGGACACGGTCGGTTCGCTGATGGATTTCGACATGGTTTCCATTCGTGACGATATCAGCCTGGAAGTGGTGTTGCGCTATCTGCGCCGGCTGGGCGAGTTGCCGGGCCATACCGACAAGCTGTTCGTGGTCGACCGCAACGACAATTTCAGAGGCGTGTTGTCCCTCAACCGGTTGCTGGTCCACGATCCCGAGGCCGGCGTGGCAGCCGTGATGGCCGAGGATGCGGTGACCTTCCATCCCGACGACGAAGCCGGCGACGCCGCTTCGGCATTCGAGCGCTACGACCTGGTTTCCGCCCCGGTGGTGGATCGCAACAACAAGCTGGTGGGGCGCTTGACGGTGGACGTGGTGATGGACTTCATCCGCGACGAGGCCGACAGCGATATGCTCTCCCTGGCCGGCTTGCGCGAGGAGGAGGATCTGTTTGCCACGGTGTGGAAAAGTATCCAGAACCGCTGGACCTGGCTGGCCCTCAACCTGGTGACGGCGTTCATCGCCTCGCGGGTGATCGGCGTATTCGAAGGTTCAATCGAGAAGGTCGTGGCGCTGGCGGCGCTGATGCCGATCGTGGCCGGAATCGGCGGCAATTCCGGCAATCAGACCACCACCATGATCGTCCGCGCCCTGGCGCTGGGGCAGATTCGCGGTAGCGGCATCCGCAAGCTGTTCCTCAAGGAGCTCGGGGTCAGCCTGGTCAACGGGCTGATCTGGGGCGGCATCATCGGCCTGGTCGCCGGGTTCCTCTACCGCAACGCCGGTCTGGGCGTGGTGATGACCGGCGCGATGATGCTCAACCTCCTGCTGGCGGCGCTGATGGGCGTGCTGATCCCGATGCTCATGCACAAGCTCGGGCGCGATCCGGCGGTGGGTTCCAGCGTGATGATCACCGCCGTGACCGACAGCGGCGGCTTTTTCATTTTTCTCGGCCTGGCCACGCTTTTCCTGCTTTAATAAAAGGGAGCTGTTGCTTAACCGGTAAATGGAGCCATGCCGTTTTCGCCCTTCTATTTTGCGCTGCTACTGGCCGTGCTCGGCCTGCTGGCCGTCTTTGTCCAGATCGGCGTCCTGACTCTGGCCTTCGACAAGCTCGGCCTGTCGCCCAACTCCGCCACCCTGCTGCTGTTTACCTCGCTGTTCGGCAGCCTGATCAACCTGCCGCTGTTCAGCATCAAGGCCGAGGGGACGCCGCCGCCAATGCCGCAACTGTTTCGCAGCCTGCTCAAACTGCCGTCGGTGGCGTTTACCGGCAAGACCGTGGTGGCGATCAACGTGGGCGGCTGCCTGGTGCCGCTGGCCTTTTCGATCTACCTGCTGCGGCATAATCCCCTCAATCCGCTTGAGGTGATCGGCGCGGTGGCGATGGTGACCGCAGTGTGCCGGATGACGAGCCGCCCGGTGCCGGGCGTGGGGATCGGGATTCCCATTTTTGTCGCACCGCTGGTCGCGGCGATCGTTTCGCTCCTGATCGATCCGCAACAGAGCGCGCCCCTCGCCTATATCAGCGGCACACTCGGGGTGCTGATCGGCGCCGACCTGTTGCGCCTCGGCGATATCCGAAAAATGGGTACGCCGTTCGCCTCGATCGGCGGGGCGGGGACTTTCGACGGGATTTTCCTCAGCGGCATGGTCGCCGTTTTACTGACGTGAAAATTTTGGGGCATCCGCAATATGCGGTTGTTTTGATTTTGTGCCGAGCGCCGCCATCGACCCTATGCGGACGATGTTTCGCCGGCCAGAGGCCGCTCCTTTGAGGGTCGCTGCCTTACGACTTAAGCCTTTTGATGTCTACGCTCCATTTGGTGGCCATCACGGATGTTAAGACCCATAAGGAACAAATTGGTGGCACCCGCAAGCAGTTCGATTCCCTGAACCGTGTAGAACCACGTATCGAATTCACCGGCTTGCGCCTTTGCGCTAAGGTAAAGAGCGGCGGGAATCAACACCAGCAGCCCGTTTGCGCCGATGATGGGCATGCGGCGCCGTTTGGCGACCAGTATCGGGAACGAGCTCTTTCTTCCCATAGCAAAGCCGGTTGCACCAGTAATCGCCAAGCAGGGTATGAATGCGATGAACGCATAGGTAACGGCAACCTTGACGCTGGTAACGGTACTTTGGTTCAGGAACAATTCGGAAACGACCGTGGACGACCAGAACGTCGCGATGAACAGGAAGGACAAAACTCCTGCGACAGCGTGAATCTTACGTTTCATCATGTTCTCCTTGAGCAGATACACAATGTAGCTTGGCGAGTTGGTTCAGGACGCGCAGCGTTATTCCCAGGTCACGGGCGGAAAACTGTTCTCCGGCCTTGGTCGCATGCACTTCCCACGCCGAATTGACCTGTTGAAACAGCGCCTCGCCTTTCTCGGTGAGGTAGTAATGGGGGGAGCGTTGATGAGCAGGATTCGGCAGTTTCTCAATCAAACCGTCCTTGACGAGGAGATTGAGCTGCTTCTGGGCGCCTTGGCGAGACACCCCCATCTGCTCTGCGATTTGGGGAGCCGTCTGCTTCTGACCCGCCCAAGCAATAGCCCCGATGATTTGCCAGCGAGCACTGGTCAATCCGAGCGGAGCTGTAAAAGCATCGCCCCACTCCAGCATCTTCCCGTTGGCCTGGAAAAGCGCGACAACGGTCTCAGAGATGAGTCTGGTAATTTCTGGCTGCATACAACGAACCTTACTGTCGCTAAGTTGACAACCAGTTTCCACTAATGGAAACTGGTTGTCAACTTGTTTGTTGCAACGTCAGTAACTTCCGGATATTCATAAAAAACTTAGATGCCAGAGGTGGCCGGAAAGATCATCATTGCTGAAAAGCGGAAATACAGCTTCGGGCGGGTGACGTCTGCATCTGGAACAACGAAACATTCACATTATTCGCCAATCAGCACAATTTTAAATTGTGTGTCATCCAGAGCGTTGTCGCAGGAGTGGCGGCTAGCAAACCCCTAGCTGATCTTGACCACGATATCGTGCAGCGTGTTGGCGCAATGCGCCATGTTGTGGGCGGCATTGGAGAGGTGGCGGTAGATTTCGCGGCGCTTGAACATGTTGATGTAGTCGTCGCCCTTGAACAGTTCGGCCAGGGCGATGCGATACAGCCTTTCGACCCGCCGCTGCGCCTTGCGCGCCTTGTCGGCATCGTCCGCCGCCGCCAGGGGCTCCGTTCTCAGCTTGCCGAAGCCCGCCACCAGGGCGTCTATGCCTTCCTGCAGCAACTTGGATTTTTCCACGATGAAAGTGTCCGGCGTCACGCCCAGCACGTCCATTTCGCTGACGGTGGTTTTGCAGTAGGTCACGATCCGGTCGAGGTCGGCGATCGCCCGGTAAATGTCCTCGCGGTCGATCGGGGTGGAGAACGCCTCGTTCAGGGCATGCAGGTTGCGCATTTTGATGAGGTCGGCTTCGTGCTCATCCTGCTTGATTTTTTTTCCCAGCTCTTCGTTTCCGGTCTTCATGAATTCAACCAGGTCGTCAACCGAATGGCTGACCTGCTCGCATTGCTCGGTCAGCAGCTTGAAGAAATCCGGTGCTTTGGGAAAAACCCGGGCGAAGAAGGTCGAGAAGAAGGGGGGGGATGGTTCGCGCATGATTTTATCCTATCGATTTCATTGCCAGCTGCACCATGAAAAAACTAGCGATCGCCACCGCCGCAGCGCCGGGAATGGTGACCAGCCAGGTTACCGAGATTTCTTCGGCCTTGGCCCAGCGCACCGCCTTGGGACGCTCGGAGGCGCCGATCCCCATGATCGAGGTGGCGACGATATGGGTGGTGGAAACCGGCGCGCCGACCAGGGAGGCGGCGAAAATCACCCCCGCGGAAGCCAGCTGGGAATCCAGCGCATGCAGCGGCCGTACCTTGTAGATGGCGAAGCCCAGGGTGCGCACGATGCGCCAGCCGCCGGTCAGGATGCCCAGCGTGATTGCCGTGGCGCACGCCAGCATCACCCAGAACGGCACGACGAATTCGTGGATGAAGCCGCCCAGCAGCAGCACCAGGGTGAGGATGCCCATGCTTTTCTGCGCATCGTTGGCGCCGTGGGAAAAGGCCAGGCCGGCGGCGGTGAGGAACTGGACGCGGCGCAGGTTGCGGTTGATGGACGGCTTCGCGCCGCGCAGCAGGAGCAGCATCAAGCGGTGCAAAAAGAACCCGGCCCAGAAGCCGACCAGCGGCGACAGCACCAGGGCCAGCAGCACCTTGGTGATCCCGGTGAAATGGCCGTGCAGCAGCAGTTCGCCGAAGCCCCATGCGACATGGTCGGCGCCGGCGGAAACCGCCACCACGCCGGCCAGCCCGCCCACCAGCGCGTGCGAGGAGGAGGACGGGATGCCGCGCCACCAGGTCAGCAGATTCCAGACGATGGCGCCCACCAGCCCGCACAGGATGATGCTGAGCGATACCGCGGCCTCCAGGTCGCCCAGGGTGATGAACTTGCCGATGGTGTTGGCAACCGCCGTGCCGCCCAGGAGCGGCCCGAGGAATTCGAAAAAGCCGACGATCATCACCGCCTGCACCGGCGTCATGGCACGCGAGGCGATCACCGTGGCGACGATATTGGCGGCATCGTGAAAGCCGTTGGTGTAATCGAACAAGAGCACGATCACCACCGCGGCGATTGCCAGAATCAGGACGACATCCATGGTTGGCGAAAGAAAAATGGGAACTTCAGGCTACCATCGTTCGGTGCGGGCGTGTGCGCTTTTTTGGGCCTGAAGGGGCTAGTCCAGGGTCTTGCGGTAGCGCTTCAGGCCGATCGCCACCACCGTCAGCAGGAACAGGCCGATCGGCCACAGGTGCGGCAGGGTTTCCAGCAGGCCGTTGCCCTTCAGCAGGATGCCGCGCACCATGCGCAGGAAGTGGGTCAGCGGCAGCAGGCTGCCGACGTTCTGCGCCCATTCCGGCATGCCGCGGAACGGGAACATGAAGCCGGAGAGCAGCATCGAAGGCAGGAAGAAAAAGAACGTCATCTGCATCGCCTGCATCTGGTTCTTCGCCACGGTGGAAAACATCAGGCCGACCGACAGGTTGGCGGCGATGAAGGCGAGTACCACGGTGTAAAGCAGCACGACGCTGCCGAGAATCGGCACGCCGAAGATCAGCCGTGCCGCCAGCAGGATCAGCGTCACCTGGATGTAGCCGACCAGGATGTAGGGCACGATCTTCCCGGCCATCACCTCGAACGGCCGCACCGGCGTGGCGAGCAGGTTTTCCATGGTGCCGCGCTCGCG
>CAZLJK010000030.1:0-22386 GCA_964559825.1 uncultured Sulfuricella sp.
ACAGCGCCACGATCAGGAAGCGCAGGATCGGGTCGGTGCGCAGCTTGTCCCAGGCACCGGACATGGTCATGATGCCGTTGATCATGCCGCCCCAGGAAGGCATCAGCAGCATGATGGAGAAGGTCGCCGCCAGGGTGGAAGTCCAGTCAGGAATCGCCGTCCAGTGCAGGTGATGAGAACCGGCCCACATGTACATGAAGATCAGCGCCCAGAAGTGGACGATGGACAGGCGATAGGAGTAGATCGGACGTCCAGCCTGCTTGGGCACGAAATAGTACATCATGCCGAGGAAGGCGGCGGTGAGGAAGAAGCCTACCGCGTTATGGCCGTACCACCACTGGGTCATCGCATCCTGCGCACCGGCGAACAGCGGGTAGGACTGGGTCATGCTGAACGGGATCGCCAGGTTGTTGAAGATATGCAGCAGGGCGGTGGCCAGGATGAAGGCGAGGTAGAACCAGTTGGCCACATAAATATGCGGCTCCTTGCGCTTCATGATGGTGCCGATGAAGACGACCGCATAAGCCACCCAAACCACGGTGATCAGCAGATCGACAGGCCATTCCATTTCCGCATACTCGCGGCCCTGGCTATAACCCATCACGTCGCCCAGAGCGGCCAGCACGATGATTGCCTGCCAGCCCCAGAAGGTAAAGCTGGCCATGCCATCGGAAAGCAGACGGGCTTGGCAGGTGCGCTGCACGATATAGTAGGAAGTCGCGAACAGCGCGCTGCCGCCAAAGCCGAAAATCACGGCACCGGTGTGAACCGGGCGCAAACGGCCGAAGGTGATGTAGGGAATATCGAAGTTCAAAAACGGCCATGCCAGTTGCGAGGCAATTGTCACCCCCACCAGCATGCCCACCGCGCCCCAGATCAGGGCCATGATGGTGAATTTGCGAACAATATCGTAATTGTATTGCTCGCCGCTCCCTATCGCAACCGATGCCATAACTCTCTCCTTGCTGTAAAAATAAACCTACGCACGACCGGCTTCATTGAACCGGCCTCATTGCATTCAGACCAGTTCGCGACATTCAATGCCTCCGCGCCAGAAAGCACGCCTTCAGCCTTTGGCACAGTGTGGCGTAATATAGCCGCAAACGCGTCACTTTTCACTGACGTGCGTCAACCAAACCTCAATTAATTAATACCTGCGTATCCGATTAGGCGGTGCTGAATCCCGCCAATTTAGCTGCGGCTTAGCCGCGAGCAATGGATTTGAGGCGATCCTGATCAAGCAATTGCACCTGCCGCCGCTCGGTGGCCAGCAGGCCGTCATCCTGAAAACGGGTGAATACTCGGCACACAGTCTCCTCGGCCATGCCAAGGTAATTGCCGATATCGCTGCGCGACATGCTCAAGTTGAATTGGGAGGGGGAATAACTGCGGCGCTGAAAGCGCCGCGAAAGGCTTAACAAAAAGGTGGCTAGGCGCTCATCCGCATTTTTCTTGCCCAGGAGCAACATCAATTCCTGGTTATCAAGAATTTCCTGGCTCATGATCTTGAGCATCTGCTGGCGGATGGAAGGAACTTCTGCACTGTACGCTTCCAGCACGTCGACAGGCACCTCACACACCATGGTGGTTTCCAGCGCCCGTGCCTCGCTGATGTATTGATTGGCGACCAGGGCGCCCAAACCGAGAACTTCACCGGTGATGTGAAAGCCGGTGATCTGAACCCGACCATCATTAGTCAATACATAGGATTTGACGGAACCGCAACGAATCGCATAAACGGCGCGCAGGGGTTCGCCGATCCGGTAGAGCAGTTCGCCGCGCTTGAAAATCTTGCGATTTCTAACGATTGTTTCCAGCAGACGCAAGTCCACTTCCGGGCCGTTAACCTCGCGGCACAAACCGTAAATCCCGCAATCCTTGCAAGTCACCGGGGAGCATACTTCAGGTTCCACCACACGCGGCGCGGTCGGTCGTTTCGACATCACTCGGGTAGCGGCAGTCACAGCTTCTCTCCCAATAGCAGCTTCACATCATGCACAATCGACACCAGTTCAGCATCGTGGTTGATCAACACACGCAGGCGGCCACGAGAATCGAAGCCATAAACCCCTGCGCTGTGATCCAGCTGGTAGCCGGCCGCAGAGCCAGAATCATGTTTGGCGTAAGTCACCTTGAACTCCTTGGCGGTCCTGGCGATAGCGGACTCATCGCCGTACAGGGCCAGAAAATCTTTATGAAAATAAGTGATAAAACTCGCCAATTTTTCCGGCGTATCGCGCGCCGGATCCAGCGTCACAAAAAGCACCTGAACGCGCGCAGCATCGTCGCCCAACCGTTTCTGCACCATGGACAACCCTGACAGTATGGTCAGGCAGATATCCGGGCAATGAGTATAGCCAAAAAACAGCAATACCGCTTTGCCCTGGAAATCGGCCAGCGTGCGCGTCTTGCCATGATGGTCGACAAGGCGGAAATCCCTGCCGAAATCAGCGCCGGTAATATCTGTAGCGACGAACGGCTCCGTCGGAACAGGTTTGTCTGCACATCCGGACAGCAATGCCAGCAGGCAAACCACGGCAGCCGACCACAAACCAAATCGTTCGGTCATGGAGCGCAATTATACCTCTGTCCGACCCACTTCATCCATCATCGCCATCGGCAAATCGCAAATGCGATACTTCCCGCTAAGAACCGCAGCGGCCAACCGGTCGAGCGTCTGCTCATGCAGCAACGCAACAATTTTTTCCTTGATCGGCTTCCATTTCGAGTGCACGGGGCAGGCCGTCTCATCGCTGCAAATCTTCAGCCCCAGAACGCAATTTTCAGTAAAGCCAACCCCTTCGATCAGGGTGACGATCTGCATCAGATCGGTCTTTTCCCCACCCTCGCGCAAGCAGAAGCCGCCTTGGCGACCGCGAAAGGAATAGAGCAAATTTCCCCGGCACAGGCTTTGCATGATTTTGGCCAAATAAGCGGTAGGAACGCCAAGATATTCAGCAACCTTGCGGTTCAGAATCGGTTCGCCTGGGGGCCGCGTAGCGATATAAATAAGGGCCTGGATGGCATACTGGCTGGTACGGGATAAGATCATGACCTGAATCCTGAATAGATATTTTCAAAAATTATATAACTTATAGGTCTGAATATCCTAATATAGTTCAATATTATACTGCCTGGTTTCCGCCCCGGCTCAACCGGAAATTCAGCATCACCATGGTGCCCAGCAATAGCGCCGCAACGCCGTTATGAGCAACGGCAAGCGGCAGCGGCAAGTCCAGCAGAACGTTACCAACACCCAGCACGAACTGGGTGAACAGCAGGGCCATGACCATCAGGGCAACGCCCCGCATGCCGCGAATGCTCATTACCCGGAAAGCCAGCCACCCGGTGTACAAGAGAACCAGGCAAGCGCCGAGACGATGCACCCAGTGTATTGCGGTCAACCCTTCGCGGGACAAAAAAGCGCCATCGGCGGCCATGCCCAGCTCCCTGTCCAAGCGGAACGCGTAGGAAAAATCCATTTCCGGCCACCACACGCCATTGCACTGGGGAAACCCGGCACAGGCAAGCGCGGCGTAATTCGAACTCACCCACCCCCCCAGCGCAATCTGCAAGAAGACCAGCAGCAACCCCAGCCGCGCCCACCGGCGCAACGCCTCGACCGCCGTCCAATCCATTCGGTATCCGCCGGAAAACTGCCGCAGGGCCAGCCAGACAAGTAGCGCCAGCGTCAGCATGCCGCCCAGCAAATGCGCACTGACAATCAGCGGCTTGAGCCGCTCAGTCACCGTCCACATGCCGAGCAAAACCTGGAATATGACCAGCCCCAGCAAAAACAGGGGCAACCTGGTTGTCTGGGCCAGCATGCCGCGCTTGCGCCAGGCCCACACCGCAATGATCGCAATCAGCAAGCCCAGGGCACCGGCCAAATAGCGATGGGTCATTTCCTTCCACGCCTTGTGCGTCGATACGGCGCCATCCGGAACCCTCGCTACCGCCTGAGCGATCTCATCAGCCGCGTGAAGCGGTGAAATTCTGCCGTAGCACCCGGGCCAGTCAGGGCAACCCAAACCCGCGTCGGACAGCCTCACGTAGGCCCCCAGCGCAACCACGCAGAGCGCAAGAAGTGTCGTCGTGAAAACAAGTTTTTTATACATCGGGGGCGGGTTATACCAGCCAGATGAAATGGTCTACCAAAAGAAGGGCGAACAGCGCTGTCAGGTAAAAGATGGAATAGCGGAATGTCTTTTTTGCCAGCGCGTCGCTATAAGTGCGATACAGCTTGATGGCATGGTAGAGAAAACCGGCATCCAGCACGGCCGCCCCCGCCAGATAGAGAAAACCGCTCATGCCGATGGTGAATGGCATGATGGTCACGGTCACCAGAATGACGGTATAGAGCAGGATATGCAGCCGGGTAAATGCCTCCCCGTGGGTAATCGGCAGCATGGGCAATCCTGATTTCGCATATTCGGTCCGGCGATAAAGGGCCAGTGACCAGAAATGCGGGGGCGTCCAGGCAAAAATGATCAGGAACAGGATTAGCGCTTCGGGCGGAATGGCATTGGCGACCGCGGCCCACCCCAACACCGGCGGCATTGCGCCGGATGCACCGCCGATGACGATATTCAGCGGCGTGGCGGGTTTCAGGAACACGGTGTAAATCACGGCGTAGCCGAAAAACGTCCCCAGCGTCAGCCACATCGTCAGGGGATTCACGAACCGGTACAGCAAGGCGAGCCCCAGTGCGCCGAGAATGGAGGCAAACACGGCGGTCTGCAGCGAGGTGACCTGGCCGGACGGCAGGGGGCGGCGGCGCGTGCGGGCCATCAGCGCGTCGATTTTTTGCTCGATCAGGCAATTGAAGGCGGCGGCGGCGCCGGTAACCATGGCGATGCCCAGCGTTGCGGCCAGCAGCAGCGGCAACGGCACCATGCCGGGCACCCCCAGGAACATCCCGATGACTGCCGTGAACACGACCAGTGCGGTGACTTTCGGCTTGCACAGGAGGAAGAAGCTTCGGCAGCTGAATGCGGCCTGCTGCAATGCCAAGGTTGCGGTCATGTTCATGCGGCACCCCTCCATAAATTTGCCGGTTTTGCTTGATCACTGCGGACGCCGTTATCCCACCCACGAATATTTCAACAGCCGTGTCATATCCTTGAGCATGCCGGCCGGATCGGCGCCGGGTGCGTAACGCAAAATCAAGTTTCCCAGCGGATCGACCAGGTAGATGCCTGACGGCTCTGCCGCCAGTCCCTCACGCATGCCAAAAATCCGCGCCAATTCAGCCAGTGCTTTCGATTCACCGGTCCAGACACGCATGCCTGGATAATCAGCCAGCTTCGTTTTCAGTGCCGTCAGCGCCGTCGTATCGGCCAGAATAAAGACCCGCTGCACGCGGTCGCGCTCCTTGCCCTGCGCGGTATGTACCTGGCGCATGGCATACAGGCTTTTCATGCACGCTTCGGGACAGGACGAGCGGCCCAAATAGACCATCGTCCATTTGCCGCGCAGCTCGCCGAAGCGCACCGGTCGGCCGTCCAGCGTAAGCAGATTTTGGTCTTCGACCTGCCGCGCCGGCCGGATCAGCTCCCCATGATTTCCTCCGGTTGCCGGCCGCCACCCGGCAAGGTACAGCAGCGTAGCCGCCACGACAGGCAGGACAAACAACAGCATGAGCAGGACCAAGACCCCTCTATTTCTCGAGGAGGCCGTGCCGGCCAGTTCATTTTCGCGCAGGGTCAGGATCGTCATGAGCAACTTTCTTTATAGCCGCCATGAAATAAAACACAACCAGCACGGCCGCCATTCCGTACCACTGCAGCGCATAGCCGCGATGAACCTCGATCCGTGCATCGGGTCGCGGCCAGTCGCGCACATAGCCGCCGGCAGAGCTCGCCGGGTCGAGCCGGATCACCACCGGCTGGAGGGGAAACGCCACGCCAGCCCGGTAGCGCTTCAGGTCCAGGTTTTGCCAGACGCTTTGCCAGCCGCCCTGCGCCTGCTCCGGTTTCACCAGTTCAAAGAATTTGCCGGACGGCACGACCGCATAACCGCTGACTTCCACCATGGCCTGCGGCGTATCGAGCGCCGGCAGAACGCTCCGGTCCCTGCCAACGGGAACCCAGCCGCGATTAACCAGCACGCGCATATTGCCGCCTTCGATGCGCAAGGGAGTGAGCACGTGGTAACCGACGCTTTCGCCGTTAACCTGGTTATCCAGCAGGATCTGATAAGCCGGTTCATAACGCCCGCGCACAACGACCCGGCTGTAGCGGATGGTTTCCGGATCGAGCGGCTGAGTGCTTAGCTGGACAGGCGGCCCCTTTCCGCGCTGGTCGTAGATTTCCTGCAGAGCCTGCTTCTGCTCGGCCTTGCGAGCCTGCCACACACCCAGATTGACCAGCGCCGGAAGCAGCAGCAGGGTGGCAACCGTCGGCATCAGCTTAGGCTGAAAGCGTAATGAAATGGCTTGCATAATCCGGCACCGTGACCATAATTTAAGCTGCTATCCGGAAAGGCTCCCTATGTTCATCAAAACCGCCATCATCGTTCTGCTCGTCCTGATCGTCGGCAGCCTGTTCAGCGCCCTGACCTTCCTGTACAAGGATCAGGGGCAAGGCGAGCGCACTGCCAGGGCACTCACGGTCCGTATCTCCCTTTCCCTTTTGCTGTTCGTATTGCTGATGCTCGGATTTTACTTCGGCCTCATTCCGGAGCGCGGCCTATAGCCAGTAGACCAGCACGAACAGCAGCAACCACACCACATCGACGAAGTGCCAATACCAGGCCACGCCTTCGAAACCGAAGTGGGAGTCGGGCCTGAAATGACCCTTCATGGCGCGCCCCAGAACGACCATCAGCATGATCGTCCCCAGCGTGACATGGAAGCCGTGGAAGCCGGTCAGCATGAAAAACGTCGCGCCATAGACGCCGGCGCCCAAGGTCAGGCCGAGTTCGCTATAGGCGTGTTGGTATTCATACGCCTGCAGGCCGAGGAAGGAAACGCCCAGCACAACGGTCAGGAACAGCCCGATAACCAGCCGAGTACGGTTGTTCTTGAGCAGCCCCCAATGCGCCCACGTCACCGTCGCGCCGGAAGAAAGCAGGATCAGGGTATTGATCGCCGGGATTCCCCACGCGGCCATCGGCGTGAATACCTTTCCGCCCGGCCCGCTGGTTGGCCATGTTCCGGCATATCCGGGCCACAGGGCCTGGGTTTCTCCCAGCGCAGGCACAGAAATTTGCCGCACATAGAAAAGCGCGCCGAAAAAGGCGGCGAAGAACATCACCTCCGACGCAATGAACCAGATCATTCCCCAGCGGAAGGAAAGGTCCTCCCACTTGTGATAGAAACCGCCCTCGTTTTCCCGGATAACCCTGCCGAACCAGCCGAACAGGACATACAGGATCAGCAGGAAACCCGCCAGCATGGACCACGAACCGATGGCGAATGAATTGATCTTGAGGACAAACCCCAGCGCCAGCAGGAACAGGCCGACCGACACCGTGATGGGGTAGCGGCTGGGCTCCGGCACGTAATAATGCTCTCGCGTTTCGGTCATTTTTATCCCCTCGGACAATTGGTTACGATCCTTTTAGGGCCGGGAAAAATGCGTAGGACAGCGTGATCGTCCTGACCTCTTCCGGTAGCGCCGGGCTGACGATGAAGGTCAGCCCCATTTCTCGCGTTGCCCCCGCTTCCAGCGCTTGCTGCCTGAAACAAAAACAATCCAGTTTCTGGAAGTGCTGCGCCGCCAAACCGGGACTGACGCTGGGCACGGCCTGGCCAACGATGGTCTGGCTGGTCGGATTTTTTGCGTAATAGTTCGCACGTACAATCTCGCCCGGATGAACCCGCATGCTGGGTTGCTGCGGGCGGAACTCCCAGCTCAGTCCGGGCATCACATTCCCGGTAAATTCCACCGTCACCCAGCGCGTGCGGTCCACCTTGGTCTCTGCCGGCCTCGCGGCTTCCGCACTGGTTTTGCCGTTCAGGCCGGTCACCTCGCACAGCACGTTGTACAACGGCACCAGCGCAAATCCGAAAGCCAGCGCGCCGACCGCCACCGCGGCCAGCTTGATGGCCAGCCGCCGGTTTGCCTGGTTCAGGTCTGCGCCGTTCATTTAACGTCCGGCTGGGTCGTGAAGCTATGATAGGGCGGCGGCGAAGGCAGGGTGAATTCCAGCCCATGGGCGCCCTCCCACACCCGGTCGGAGGCCTTTTCGCCGCCGCGCACGCACTTGATGACGATGTAAACGAACAGCAATTGAGACAGCCCCAGCGCAAACGCGCCCACCGTCGAAATCATGTTGAACTCGGTGAACTGCAGCGCGTAATCCGGGATGCGGCGCGGCATGCCGGCCAGGCCCAGGAAGAACTGCGGCATGAAAGTGAGATTGAAGGAAATGGCGGTCAGCCAGAAGTGCAGCTTGCCCAGCTTCTCGTCATAGTGGTGGCCGGTAAACTTGGGCAGCCAGAAGTAGACACCCGCCATCGCGCCCATGATGCCGCCGGCAAACAGGGTGTAGTGAAAATGCGCCACCACGAAGTAGGAATGGTGGTACTGGGCGTCCGCCGCGACATCCGCCAGCACCAGCCCGGTCAACCCGCCAATGCCGAACAGGATGACGAAGCCGAGGGCAAACAGCATCGGCGTTTCGAACGTCATCGCGCCGCGCCAGAGGGTGGCAATCCAGCAGAAGAACAGCACCGCCAGGGGCACCGAGATCGACATGGTGCTATACATGAAGTACAGCAGCGCCGGAACCGGCATGCCCGCCGTGAAAAAGTGGTGCGCCCAGACCACGACCGACAGGACCCCGATCACCCAGAACGAGTAAACCTGGGCCTTGTAGCCATACACCGGCTTGCGCGCAAAAGCCGAGAGGATGTGCGGGATGAACCCCCATACCGGCAGCAGCAGGATATACACTTCCGGGTGCCCGAAAAACCAGAACAGGTGCTGGAACAGGATCGGATCGCCGCCGCCGGCGGCATCGAAGAAATGCGTGCCGAAGTGGCGGTCGGTCAGCAACATGGTCACCGCACCGGCCAGAACAGGAATCGTGGCGATCAGCATGAAGGCCGTGATCAGCCACCCCCACACGAACAGCGGCATCTTCATCATGGTCATGCCGGGCGCGCGCATATTGAAAATCGTCACCACCACGTTGATCGACGCCAGCACCGACGAGATGCCGAGCAAATGGACGGCGAAAATGGCGAAATCGATCCCCATCCCTCCCTGAACCGAGAGCGGCGCATAGAATGTCCAGCCGGTGTCGATCGCACCCGTGCCGACCCCGAACAGGGCCAGGAAGAACGGCAGCACCAGCAGCGTCGCCGCCGGCGGCAGCAGCCAGAAGCTCCAGTTGTTCAGGCGCGGCAGCGCCATGTCGGGCGCGCCGATCATCATCGGGATCAGCCAGTTGGCCAGGCCGGTGGCGACTGGCATCAGCGCGGCGAAAATCATGATCAGCGCATGCACCCCGATCAGCTGATTGAAGAATTCCGGCTGCATCAACTGCATCCCGGGCTGGAACAGCTCGGCCCTCACCCCCAGGATCATCGCGCCCCCGACCAGGAACATGATGAGCGAGAAAGTCATGTACATCGTGCCGATATCCTTGTGGTTGGTGGTAAACAGCCAGCGCCTGATACCATGCGGATGTGCTTGGTGCTCGTCATGGGCGGAAGATGAGGCAGTCGTCATATATCGCTCCTTGTTGACCGGTTAGCGCAATGCCTTGACCTGCGACGGCTGCACCATGTCGCCCATTTTGTTGCCGAACGAATTGCGCTCGAAGACGACGACGGCGGCAATATCCGCATCCGGCAGCGTATTCTTGAAAGCCTGCATGGCCGTACCCGGCTTGCCGTTCATGACGCGGTCCAGGTGGCCGTCCTTGATCATCCGTCCGCCCGCATCCAGCATCGGGCCGTTGACGATCCTGCTTCCCGCCAGCGCAGGGAACGTCGGCGGCAGCCCCTGGCCGTTGGCTTGGTGACAGACCAGGCAGTGCTTGGCATACACGTCGGCGCCCAGTTTCAGCAGTTCCTCCTTGCTCCACTGCTTCTCGGCGCTGGCGGCGGCAGCCGCCTGCTTAGCCTTCTGCTGCGCCACCCAGATCCTGTAATCCGGCTCGGAAACCGCCTCCACCACGATCGGCATGAATGCATGGCCCTTGCCGCAAAGCTCGGCGCATTGCCCGCGGTAAATCCCCGGCTTCTCGATCTTTGCCCAGGTTTCCCGCATGAAGCCCGGAATGGCGTCGCGCTTCGCGCCGAACTGCGGCACCCACCAGGTGTGGATCACGTCCGCCGAGGTCAGCAGGATCCGCACTTTCTTGTTGACCGGCAACACCACATGGTTATCCGTATCCAGCAGATAATGCTCGCCCTTGGCTTCATTCTTGTAGATCTGCCCTTCCGTGGTGGCCAGCGTGCTGACGAACTTGATGCCCTCCGCTGGGTATTCGTACTGCCATTTCCACTGGCTGCCGGTCACCTTCAGCACCATGTCGGCATCGGTTCGGGTGTCTTCCATCATGATTACGCTGTGGTAGGCGGGGATGCCCATCAGGATGAAATCGATATAAAGCAGCAGCGCAAAGGGAACTAGCGTCCAGAACACCTGGGATTTTGTGCTGGGGCCGGTAAAATTCGCCGGCTGGACTCCCCGGCTTTTGCGATGGGCGAAAATCGAATAAAGCATGATCGCCAGCACCACGAAAAAAATGAGGATGCTGATCAGCATGAACTTGTTGTGCACGTTCAGCGTATCGAGCGCCAGCGGCGTCACCGGGTCCGGAAAATTCCAGGCGTATTCCGCATGGGCCGGAGCTGCGCTGAAAATGGCCGCGAAACCGGCCAATCCTGAAAATCGTTTTCCTGGCGTCATGCCCCCCCCTGTTCATTCCGCCCAACCCTGAAGCCCGGCGCTGGCCGCACCCGCCATGCACCGACGAAGAAAAACCCGCAGCGTCGACCGCTATTCTCAGGATAGTAGAAAAAAACAGGAATGCCCGGCGACCCGGGCGATGTCGTTGATATTTAAAGCGTTACAGAAAAACAGCTTTAATCTTCAGCGGGATTCAGGGCGCTTAAATCCATAAATTCAGCCGCGGAGGAGGGAGCGGCGTTTTCGAGGCAGGGAACGACCCCGAGCAGCGGCACGCCAAGGCGGGCTTCCAGCGCGTGCAGGTTTTCATCGAAAGCCATCATGGCGGGATCGATCCGGTTGGCGACCCATGCCGCCAGCCGCAACCCTTTCAGGCGGATGGCCTGGGCGGAGAGCAGGGCATGGTTGATGCAGCCGAGGCGCATCCCGACCACCAGGATGACGGGCAGATCCAGCATAACGGCAAGGTCGGCGGTATCCTGAGCGGCGTTGAGCGGCACCATGAAACCTCCGACCCCCTCGACCAGCACCACGTCGGCCATTTCACGCAACGCTTCGCAGCTTGTGACGATGGTATCGAGATCGATTTCGACGCCGCTCTGTTCGGCCGCAATATGCGGCGCGAGGGGCTGCGCCATGGCATACGGGTTGACCAGGTTCAACGGCGCAGCCACATTGCTCTGCGCCCGCAACTGCTCTACATCCTCGCAGCTCAGGCCCTGGGAAGTGGCCGCGCACCCCGCCGCCACCGGCTTCATCCCGACTACGCTGCTGCCCTGCCGGGCAAAGGCGTGCAGCAGCGCGCCGGTGACCAGCGTTTTGCCCACCCCGGTGTCGGTGCCGGTGATGAAATAAGCTTTTTTCATGATTGATTCGATAACAACGTTAACCGCAGAGGACGCAGAGGAAAAACTTAAAGCCTTTGAAAAAACACTATGCCCATTCAGGCCGGGGGTTTTAATCTTGCCTTTCCTCTGCGTCCTCCGCGTCCTCTGCGGTGAAAATTATTTTTTAGCAAACCGCACCACCTGCGCCTCGCCTGGCGCCGGCTTTTTCTCGCCCTTCCAGGCGTGACCGTAAACCACTTCGTAGGTCGCCGGCAGCTTGCCGTCGCGGCGCAGCGCCTCATATTGCTGTTGCAGCCGCTGCCAGGCGGACTTGCCCAGCAAACCGCGGCCCCGCCCCTGATTGGCGTTGTGCGCGCCCAGCGCCTTGAGGTCGCGCATCAACCCGGCCAGGTCGTCATAGGTCAGAGTCACCTTTTCCATATCCATCACCGGCGCGGCGAAGCCGGCCCGCATCAGCGCGTCGCCGATGTCGTGCATGTCGAGGAAGCGATTGACGTGGGCATAGTCGTCCAGCGTGCCGAAAGTCTGGCGCAGTTCCTTCAGGGTATCCGGGCCGAAGGTGCTGAACATCAGCAGGCCGCCGCTCTCCAGCACGCCGTGCATGCCGGCGAAAGCCGCCTCAAGGTCGTTGCACCACTGCAGGGCAAGATTGGACCAGATCATGCCGATGCTGCCAGCCCGCAAGGGCAGGTTCTCGATATCCGCGCACACCCGCTCTTCGGTGGCAACAAAGGGCAGCAAGCGCTTCCAGGCAGGCTGGTGGCCGCGCGACGCCTGCAACATGCCTGGCGCAAGATCCAGCTCGATCACGCGGGACTTGGCATAGCGCGCCCGCAGTTGGCGCGAACCGTAACCGGTGCCGGAACCGGCGTCGAGGATGACCTGCGGTTCGAACTTGATGTATTGCAAACGCTCCGCCATGCGGTCGCAGATTTCTCGCTGCAGTACCGCGACCTGGTCGTAGGTGACGGCGGCGCGATCGAAGGAGTGGCGCACGCGGCGCTTGTCCAGCGTGAATGGGTCAGTCATGTAAAAATCCGGTCACAATTTCGGTAAATTCCTCGGGGTGGGACAAAAAAGGCGCGTGCGCCGCACCCGGCAGCACTTCCAGGCGCACTGCCGGCATGCGTTCGGCTAGCCAGTGCGCAGCCCCCACCGGCGTGAGCAGGTCGCGTCCGCCGTGGAGCAGCAAGGTCGGCGTTTTAACGGCGGCGACGCGCCCGCGCAAGTCGCTCGTCAGCAGTATATTCAGTCCTGCCCGCAAGGTTTGCACATCAGGGCGGCCGCGCGTAAACAAGATCTCGCGCAAGCGCTTCAGCACCGTTTTCACCTCGGCATCGCCACGCGCCTGGAGCGCCAGAAAGCGCTTCAGCGTGCCTTCGTAATCGGTTTCCAGGGCGGCCGCAAACTCCAGCAGCACTTCACGCTGTACCGCGCACGGCCAGTTTTCCCGCGCCGTAAAACAAGGCGTGGCGGCTGTCAGAACCAGGCGCTCGATCCGGTCCGGAAACAGCCGCGCCATTTCCAGTGCCACCTGCCCGCCCAGCGACCAGCCGCAAACATGCACCTTTTCAGGCAGCGCGGCAGTCACCTCGCGAGCAAGATGCTCCAGAGTGTCCGCTACGAATGCCGGACTTGCGCCATAGCCGGGCATATCGACAATATGCAGCCGGAAACGCAGCGCCAAAGCATCGCGCACTCCGTCCCAAACCCCGCCGTGCATGCCCCAGCCGTGGATCAGGGCGAAATTCGGACCATCGCCAATCGTTTCGATATGCAGTTTCATCTAAAATCTTTTTTTACCGCAGAGGTTAATCCTGTTTTTCCAGTTCGTTCAACGCTTCCGCCAGCTGCGCCACATCTTCCAGACTATGCGCCGCCGACAGCGAAATGCGCAGACGCGCTTCGCCCTTGGGCACGGTGGGCGGGCGGATCGCCGGCACCCAGATGCCGCGCTCGCGCAGCGCCTCGCTCACCGCCAGCGTTTCCTGGTTGGCACCGATGATCACCGGCTGAATCGGCGTGGTCGAGTCCATCAGGCGCCAGCGCCGCAGTTTCAAACCCTGCCTCAGAGCGACGATCGACTCCCGCAGGCGCTCGCGCCGCCACGTTTCTTCTTCGATCAAGCACAGGCTCGCAGAAAGCGCCGCGGACAGAAGGGGCGGCATGGCGGTGGTGTAGATATAGGAACGGGCGCGCTGCACCAGGTAATCCGTCAGTTCCGCCGGCCCCGCGACGAAGGCGCCGAACACGCCGGCGGCCTTGCCCAGGGTGGCCATGTAAATCAGGCGAGGGGCGACGGGCGAGAGGCTAGGGGAAGGCTGCAAGTCGAAATGTTCGAGTATCCCTCGTCCACCTGTCCCCAGCACGCCAAAGCCATGTGCGTCATCCAGCACCAGCAGCGCGTCGTGGCGCTCGCACAGGGCCAGCAGTTCCGGCACCGGGGCGATGTCGCCGTCCATGCTGAACACGGCATCCGTCACCACCAGCTTGCGCTTCGCCCGAGATGCGGCGAGCCGCTTCTCCAGCCCGACCAGATCGAGGTGCGGATAGCGCGTAAATTTGGCGCGTGACAGCAGTACCGCATCGTTGAGCGAGGCATGATTGAGCTTGTCGGCAAAGACTTCGTCGTCGCGGCCGGCCAGGGCGGTGACGATGCCGAGATTAGCCATGTAACCGGTGGAAAAAAGCAGCGCCGCCGGCAGGCCGGCGAAAGCGGCGAGTTCAGATTCCAGTATGTGGTGCAGCGCGCCGTGGCCGCTCACCAGATGCGATGACCCCGACCCCACGCCGTAGCGCGCCGCAGCCGACTGCGCCGCCTCGATCAGGGCCGGGTGGCTGGCAAGACCGAGATAGTCGTTGCTGCAAAAGGACAGATATTCCCGGCCATCCACCACAATCCGGGCGCCCTGCGGGCTTTCCAGCACGCGCCGGCGGCGGCGCAGGCCTGCCGCTTCCAGGTCTTTCAGTTCATCGGTGAGATGGGAAAATGGCATATAGTAGGTTGGGCACACTGTGCCCACCAGAAGTAGGCGCCTCTAGGCGACAAATGATTTCGGGTTTGTCGGGCACAGAGTGCCCGACCTACATTACCCTGCCATCACCCGGATGCCGAGCTTATCGAACAGGGCCATGTCCTGATCCGCGGAGGGATTGGGGGTGGTCAACAGCTTCTCGCCGTAGAAAATCGAGTTGGCACCGGACAGGAAACACAGCGCCTGTAGCGGCTCATCCATCTGTTCGCGCCCGGCGGAGAGGCGCACCAGGCTGTTTGGCATGAGGATGCGCGCCACCGCGACGCTACGCACGAACTCGAACGGATCCAGCGCCGCGGCGCCGTTCAAGGGCGTACCCTCGACTTGCACCAGCAGGTTGATCGGTACCGATTCCGGCGGCGGATTGAGATTGGCCAGTTGGGTGAGCAGCGCGGCGCGGTGGGTGCGCGACTCGCCCATGCCGACGATGCCGCCGGAACACACCTTCATGCCGGCACCGCGCACCTGCTCCAAGGTGTCTAGCCTGTCCTGGTAAGTGTGAGTGGTCACCACCTCGCCGTAATACTCCGGTGCGGTGTCCAGGTTGTGGTTGTAGTAATCCAGTCCGGCCTCGCGCAATTGCTCGGCCTGGCCTTCCTTCAACATGCCGAGGGTAACGCAGGTTTCCAGCCCCAGCGCGCGCACGGCGGCGATCATCTCCAGCACCGGCTTGAGGTCTTTCTGCTTCGGTCCGCGCCACGCCGCGCCCATGCAAAACCGCGTGGCGCCCTTGTCCTTGGCGGCCTTGGCCTTGGCCAGCACGGTTTCCAGCGCCAGCAGATTCTCCTGCTCCAGGCCGGTATGGTGGCGCTTCGACTGGGAACAGTAGCCGCAGTCCTCGGAACAGCCGCCGGTCTTGATGGAAAGCAAAGTGCTCACCTGCACTTCATTCGGGTTGAAATGCGCGCGATGGACGGTTTGTGCCTGGAACATCAGGTCGCCGAAGGGCAGCGCAAACAGCGCTTCGGCCTCGGCGACGGACCAGCGCCGGCCTTCCCCGGTCACTTTTCCGGCCACATCCCGACCGGGATTGAATAGATCATTCATGAACCGGCACCTCCACCAAGATATCCTGCCAATTTTCGCGGCGGATCCTGATCAAATCCCGGATCCCCAGCGGCACGATCACCAATATGCTCACAGCCCACACCGCGAGCAGCAAATTCTTTCCGCCGCCCACCCAGGCATTCATCGCGCCGCTGAAGTTAAGCACCACCACCAGCGTACCGACCAGGCCGTAGAAACGGTATCCCGCCCAGCGCTGGTATTCCCTGACCCGCATATCGGGATGGTGCGCAACAGAAGCGTAGGCGAAGATCGAAGCGGCAATCCAGATCATGAGGAGCGGGGGAATCAGCACGGAAATAATGCTGCCGATGATGAAAATCTGCGCCGAGCTGCGGCATTGCGAAGCGCTAATCAATTTTTCAACTGTTTTCATGAATTCATCTTTGTTTGATTTTTGCGAGTTGGGCAACAAACTGCCCATCCCTGCTTACCGCGTTTCACAGTAAAATGGGCGCAATCATCAAGGATCGGCCCAAAGTTGTCAAATCTTTCAGCCTACATTTTAAACGGTTGCACAAAATTTGTGCACGCATTTTTGCCGCAGCATTGCGCGCTTTGCGGTGCAAGCACCTTAAACCGGCTTTTATGCGCGGGTTGCGACGCCGACCTCCCCCATTACGGGGCCCCCGCCTGCCCGGCATGCGCCCTTCCCGCACAGGGCGGCAATCTGTGCGGCGCTTGCCTGCGGCATCCACCCGCTTTTGACCGCACCCTGGCGGCATTCAGTTACCGCTTCCCGATTGATCGTCTGCTGCACGCGTTTAAATATTCGGGCAATCTTGCGCTCATCGAAGTGCTGGCAAAACCCTTGGCGCGGTTCGCCGCCGAGCATCCCAAGCCCGACTTGCTGCTGCCGATGCCGCTCCATCCGGAGCGACTCAAGGAGCGCGGCTTCAATCAATCGCTGGAAATCGCCAAGAAGATTTCGCGCTGGCTGGACATTCCGCTCATGGCCGAAGCCTGCCGGCGCACCCGCGACACCCCGAGCCAGGCCGGACTGAAATGGAAGGAGCGCCGACGCAATGTGCGCGGGGCGTTTGCCTGCGATCTTGATCTCGCCGGAAAAAAAATCGCCGTGCTGGACGACGTGATGACCACCGGCGCGACCCTGAACGAAGTCAGCCGAATATTGAAAGGGCGCGGCGCCGCCGAGGTCAGCGCCTGGGTAGTGGCGCGCACCCTGCCTGAATAACCGACCCTGCCGAAGAGAACCCATGTTCGACATTATCCTGTACCAGCCTGAAATCCCCCCCAACACCGGCAACATCATCCGCCTCAGCGCCAACACCGGCTGCCGACTGCACCTGGTCAAGCCGCTCGGGTTTTCGCTGGACGACAAACAGCTGCAGCGCGCCGGACTCGACTACCATGAGTACGCCACGATCAAGACCCATGAGAACTGGGAAGAGTGCCTGGAGCAGTTCGGCGGGAGACGCATGTTTGCGCTGACCACGAAGGGGAGTACGAGATACGGCGAGGTCGCTTTTCAGCGCGATGATGTATTCGTCTTCGGCCCGGAAACGCGAGGGCTGCCGGTAGAGGTTTTGGCGCAGTTCGACGAAAGCCGGCGCATCCGCCTGCCGATGCGGCCGACCAGCCGCAGTTTGAACCTGTCCAACTCGGTCGCCGTGGTGGTGTTCGAAGCCTGGCGCCAGATCGGATTCGAAGGCGGAAAATAAGCGGCTAGTTTTCCGCCCTGGGCTCGCGGTTGAGCAGCCCTTCCACCGCCTTGCCCGGCGGCAGCCCCTCGAACAGCACCTGACAGACGGCTCGCGTGATCGGCATCTCCACACCGATATTCTGCGCAAGGCGCACTACCTCGGCCGCACTGTTGACGCCTTCGGCAATATGGCCGAGGTCGCCGAGGATGGCCTCGAGCTTCTCGCCCCTGGCCAGCCGCAAGCCCACGGTGCGGTTGCGCGACAGGTCGCCGGTGCAGGTCAGGATCAGGTCTCCCGCGCCGGTCAGCCCCATGAAGGTTTCCGGCCGGCCGCCCATGGCCACGCCGAGCCGGCCGATTTCCGCCAGCCCGCGGGTAATCAGGGCGGCACGCGCGTTGTAGCCGTAACCCATACCATCGGAAATGCCGGCTGCGATCGCCATGACGTTCTTGACCGCACCGCCGATTTCGACCCCGACCACATCCGGGCTTGAATAAACCCGCAGCCTGGGGCTGTGCAGCTCCAGCGCCATGGCATGAGCGAAGGGTTCGTCGTGGGATGCCAGGGTCAGCGCCGTGGGCAACCCCTTGGCCACTTCCTGGGCAAAGCTCGGCCCGGACAGCACACCGCATCGCACCTTGCCGCCCAATTCCTCCACCGCCACCTGGTGCGGCAACTTGGCCGTTCCCGCCTCGAAGCCCTTGCATGCCCAGACCAGCGGCATCTTCGCGCCTAGATCGGCAAACTGCCTCACGATCTGCCTGAAGCCCGCGGTGGGCACCACCGCCAATGCCAGATCGGCCTGGTTGAGCGCCTGCTCCAGCTTCAGTTCGATCCGCTGCGCATCGGGGAAAGGGAATCCGGGCAGATAGCGCCGATTGACACGCTCTTCCGCCATCTCAGCGCATTGCGCCGGATTGCGTGTCCACAGGCGCACCTCATGGCGCGCCGCGAGGCTGACGGCAAGTGCCGTTCCCCACGCGCCGGCGCCCAGCACGGCGATCTTCATGCGCCCCCAACCTGGCTGGCCAGAGCGAAACCGGTCTGGCTGTCGCGGATCAACATCCGAGCCCTGCCCATCATGCGATCAGTGCGTGGTTTCTGCGGCGGCTTCCGGTTGCTCCGTACGCTGCTGATGGTACAGCGACTCGAAATTGACCGGGTTCAGCAGCACCGGCGGGAATCCGGCGCGCGACACCATGTCTGAAATCGTCTCGCGCACATAGGGGAACAGGATATTCGGGCAGGTAATCCCGAGGATCGGTTCCAGATCGGCCTCAGGAATATTTTGCAGCCGGAAAATTCCGGCTTGGGATACTTCCACCAGGAACAGGATTTGGTCCTGGGGCACCTTGGCGGTAACGGTGACGGTCAGCACGATTTCATAAATATCCTCTTCCACCAACCCACCCTGATTGTGCAACTGCACATCAATCTGCGGGGTTTCGCGCTGCATGAAAATTTTCGGCGCATGGGGAACTTCCAGGGACAAATCCTTGACGTAAATTTTCTCGATGGAAAAGGTGGGTTGCTGCTGCTCGTCGCTCATGAAAACACCTAACTAATAATTAAACAAAGAATCTCGGTAGAGTGCGACATGCCGCATGGTACATGGGGCGCACCCTACATCCTAATAATGCCGCATCAGCCAGCTTTTCAAATTCGCTGCATCGAGAGCCCCGGCGGCCCGATCTGCTTCAACCCCGTTCTTGAACAGCGCCAGGGTGGGAATGCTTCGGATGCCGAACTGCTGCGCCAAAGCTTGCTCCTGTTCGGTGTTGACCTTGGCGAAGCGAACCCGTGCTTTCAGCTCGGCAGCAGCTTGGGCGAAAACCGGCGCCATCATTTTACATGGCCCGCACCACGACGCCCAGAAATCCACCACAACCGGCAGCTCGTTCCGGGCAATAAACGGCCCGAAGCTGTTGGCTGTCAGCTCGACCGGCACACCGTCAAGAAGGGCTGTGCCGCATTTCCCGCACTTCGGATTCTGCCCCAGGCGCTCATCCGGCACCCGGTTTGTGGCGAGGCATTGAGGGCAGACGATGTTCACGCGGCGTCCGGATTACTCGGCCAACAGCGGAACCAGGCCGCCGTCTTGATCCAGCTCGGAGAGATCGTCGAAACCGCCCACGTGGGTGCTGCCGATATAAATTTGCGGCACGGTGCGGCGGCCGGTTTTTGCGATCATCTCGCCCATCTGGGCAGAGTCGATATCCACGCGAATCTTGTTGATTTCCTTCACGCCCTTGGTCATCAACAGTCTTTCCGCCATCGTGCAATAAGGGCACACTGCGGTGCAATACATGGTCACGTTCGCCATCTTCATTTCTCCATGGGCATGTTTGCCCGTTCCCAGGCGGTTATTCCTCCCGCCAGATTGTACACTTGCTCAAAACCGTTCTTGCGCAGCACGCTGCATGCCCGTCCGGAACGCATCCCGCTGCGGCAGATGGCGATGACCGGACGGTTCTTGTATTTTTCCAGTTCCGCATGCTTGGCCAGTTGGCCAAGCGGAACATGCACCGAATGCGGGACATGCCCGGCGTAGAATTCGCTGTCCTCGCGCACATCCAGCACCACGGCGTTCTGGTGGTTGATCAGCTGCGTCGCCTCCATCGCACCGACCTCCCTGACGCCGGACATCCGCCGGCCGATTATCGGCCACAACAGCATCAACCCGCTGACCAGAACCAGCATGACGATCGCGAAATTATTCTGTAAGAATTGCACCCACATGCTCCTTGCGTTTTTTGCGTCTGAAAGTCGAGGAGTTTACCAGCAAAACCCTGTGGGTTCAGCAGGATTCACAGTCTTCCTTGAGGCCGAGCTTCTTGAGGATGGTCACCAGCGGGCAAAGGTTGGTGAACCCACTCTGGAACAGATTGACGCCGACGAAGGCGGTAAACCAGAGGAAGTTGGCGCTGACGAACAGCGGGCTGGCGGCAACGCCCAGGCCCAGCGACAACAGCACAAAAAAGCCGGCGACGATACGAACGATACGGTTGATGGTCATGCATTTACTCCATTTAATTAAAATTACAAAACAAAAACTTGGCCTATTGCCCCTAGCCCCTAGCCTCGACTTTCCGATACATCACTGCGTAATACAGCACCGGAATCACCACCAGCGTCAGCACGGTGGAGACGAATATGCCGAAAATCAGCGAGATCGCCAGACCGTTGAAGATCGGGTCGTCCAGGATAAACAGTGCGCCGAGCATGGCGGCCAGCCCGGTGAGCACGATCGGCTTGGCGCGGGTGCTGCCGGCGCGGATCACCGCTTCCTGGAAAGGCATGCCCTGCTCCACCTGCATGTTGATGAAGTCCACCAACAGGATGGAATTGCGCACGATGATGCCGGCCAGCGCGATCATCCCGATCATGCTGGTGGCGGTGAACTGGCTGCCGAGCAGAGCGTGGCCGGGCATCACGCCGATGATGGTGAGCGGGATCGGCGCCATGATCACCAGCGGCACGACGTACGACTTGAACTGCGCCACCACCAGCAGGTAGATCAGCACCAGACCGACCGCGTAGGCGATGCCCATGTCGCGGAAGGTCTCGTAGGTGACCTGCCATTCCCCATCCCATTTTACGCTGTAGCCGGCATAGTGGTCTTCCGGCTGGCGGATGAAATAGTCGCCCAGCGTCCCACCCTCGGCCAGCTTCATGCCGTTGATCGCAGCGCGAATCGAGAACATGCCGTAGAGCGGACTGTCCAGCTTGCCGGCCATGTCGCCGACGACGAACACCACCGGCAGCAGATCCTTGTGGTAAATGGATTTCTCGCGTGCGCTCGGCGCCACGCTGACCAGCTCAGACAGCGGCACCAGCGTGCCGTCCTGTGCCCGCACGGTGAGCTTGAGCAGCTCGTCCAGGCTGCTTTGCCGCTCCGGCGCCAGCGTCAGCCGCACCGGCACTTCGAACTTGGACTCGCCCTCGTGCACCGGCGTCACGTCCTCGCCGGACAGCCCCATGCGCATCACCGCCACCACGTCCTTCTGCGCCACACCCATCAGCGCCGCTTTGCCTTGCAGGACGCGCAGGACCAGCTTGTTCGAGTCCGCCTCGATGGTATCGTCGATCGCCACGATGTCCGGCGTTTTGGCGAAGTGAGCGCGCACCTGCTTCGCTACCTTCATCTGGCCGTCATAGTCCGGCCCGTAAACTTCGGCGACGATCGGCGACATCACCGGCGGGCCCGGCGGCACTTCCACCACCTTGACCTTGGCCTGGTGCCGGGCGGCGATGCGCTCGATTTCGGGGCGCACTGCGGAAGCGATTTCGTGGCTCTTGCGGTCGCGCCGATGCTTGTCTGCCAGGTTCACCTGGATATCGCCCATTTCGCTGCCGCTGCGCAGGTAATACTGGCGCACCAGGCCGTTGAAGTTGATCGGCGAGGCGGTGCCGGCATAAGCCTCGTAATCGGTCACCTCCGGCACGGTGGACAGATAGCCGCCGATTTCGCGCATCGCCCGTGCAGTCTGCTCCAGCGGGGTGCCCACCGGCATGTCCACCACCACCTGAAATTCGGATTTGTTATCGAACGGCAGCATTTTCATGATCACGATCTTGAACACCGCCAGCAGGAGCGCAAAAACGATCATGCCGACGATCGCCAGCCAGAGTTTCTTGCGGTTTGCTTTGCCCTGCTCGCGATTGAGGAAGGGTGTCAGACGAGCGCTGAAGAAATCATGTAGGTTGGGCTGAGCGGCTTTATCGCGATGCCCAACAAACCTAAAAAACAGGTTTTGAAGTTTGGGTTTTGTCGCCTGGAGGCGCCTACTTCTGGTGGGTTTCGCAAAGAACCGCTCAACCCAACCTACATGGCTATGGCTCGCCGCATCGTGTTTGTGCGCCAGCAGCTTGAGCGCCAGCCAGGGCGTGACGATGAAGGCGATGG
>CAZLJK010000030.1:22486-31884 GCA_964559825.1 uncultured Sulfuricella sp.
TGTTTGTGCGCCAGCAGCTTGAGCGCCAGCCAGGGCGTGACGATGAAGGCGATGGCGAGGGAAATCAGCATGCCGATGCTGGCATTGATCGGGATCGGGCTCATGTACGGCCCCATCAGGCCGGAGACGAACGCCATCGGCAGCAGCGCCGCAATCACGGTCAGGGTGGCGAGAATGGTCGGGCCGCCGACTTCGTCCACCGCCTCGGGGATCACCTCGGCGAGCGGCTTGCCGGGTTCCAGTTCGCGGCGGCGGTGGATATTCTCGACCACCACGATGGCGTCGTCGACCAGGATGCCGATGGAGAAAATCAGCGCGAACAGCGACACCCGATTGAGGGTGAAGCCCCACGCCCAGGAAGCGAACAGCGTTGCGGCCAGGGTCAGCACCACCGCCACGCCGACGATCAGCGCCTCGCGCTTGCCCAGCGCCAGCAGCACCAGCAGCACCACGAAGGCGGTGGCGAAAGCCAGCTTGCCGATCAGCTTCTGCGCCTTGTCGTTGGCGGTTTCGCCGTAGTTGCGCGTGACCGTGGCGTGGACGCCGTCGGGGATGATGGTGCCGTGCAGCTGCTCGATGCGCTTGATGACGCGCTCGGCGACGTCTACCGCGTTCTCACCCGGCTTCTTCGAAACCGCCAGGGTCACCGCCGGGAATTCGCCCTTGCCGGCAATCTTCTTGTCGGCCGCCGCCGGGCCGGTGCCCAGCCAGACATAGCGATCGGGCTGATCGGGACCGTCCTCCACCCGCGCCACGTCGGTCATGAATACCGGCCGGCCCTCGGCAACCCCCACCACCAGTTGCTTGACGTCCGCGCTGCTGGACAGGAAGGTGCCGGTCTGCACCAGCAACTCGCGGTTGTTCTCGACCAGCGTGCCGGAAGGCTGGGAAGCGTTGCTGACCTGGAGGGCGTCGCGGATGTCCTGGGCGGAAATACGGTAGGCATTCATCCGCTCCGCGTCCATGATCACCCGCACCACGCGGTTCGACCCGCCCAGTGTTTTAACTTCGCGCGTGCCCTTGATCCGCTTCAGCTCGATTTCGGCGGCATGGGCCACCTGCCGCAGCTCGTAGGCGCCGCGGGCGACATCCTCCGTCCACAGGGTCAGGCTGACGATAGGCACGTCGTCGATGCCGACCGGCTTGACGATCGGCTCGCCCACGCCGAGATTGGGGGAGACCCAGTCGCGATGCGACTGGACAGTGTCGTACAGGCGCACCAGGGCTTGGGTGCGATCCTCGCCCACCTTGTACTGCACGGTCAGCACCGCCATGCCGGGGCGCGACACGGAGTAGACGTGCTCGATGCCGGTAATAAGCGACAACACCTGCTCGGCCGGCGTCGCCACCAGGCTTTCCACGTCCTTGGCGGAAGCGCCGGGGAAGGGAATGAACACGTTCGCCATGGTAACGTTGATCTGCGGCTCTTCCTCGCGCGGCGTCACCATCACGGCGAACAGGCCGAGCAGGAAGGCGATGAGCGCGATCAGCGGCGTCATCTGCGATTGCAGGAAGCTTTTGGCGATACGGCCGGAAATGCCCATATTCGACGATGAGCGAGCGGTGGGGGGCGACGGGGGCGTGTCTTTACTCATTACCCATTCCCCTTCACGGCTTGCCCTTCAAAACCATTCCCGCCTTGATCGGCTCCAGCGCCACCGTTTCCCCGGCGGAAAGGCCGGCCAGGACTTCGACCATGCCGTCGCCAGCCGGCTCGCCCAGACGGATCTGGCGGAAGGTCACGCCGCCCTTCGCATCGACCACGTAAACGGCGGTCACTTCGCTCCGGCGGACGACCGCCGGCACCGGCACCAGCAGCTTCTTCGCCCGGCCGACGGCAAAGTGAGCGCGCGCAAACATGCCGGGATAAACATCGCGGAGGTCTTCCGGCAGGTCGAGGCGCACGCGGGTGGTATGGGTTTTAACGTCGGCGGCGGGCAGGAGGGTCACCGCCTTGGCCGTGACCCACTTGTTGAAGGAGGGAAATTCCACTTGAGCGCGGGCGGCGCGGCGTACATCCGCCAGCTTGTACTGGGGAATGCTCGCCACCACGCGCAAGTCCTTGGGATCGAAGCCGGTCATCAGCGCCTTGCCGGGGTTCGCCATTTCCCCCAGCTCGACATGGCGCACCGCGACCACGCCGCTGTAAGGCGCCGTCACCGCAGTGAAGCCCCGCGTCGTGGCGGCCTGGCCCGCGCTAGCCTGGGCTGCCGCCAGTTGCGCCTCAGCCGCCTTGTAGTCCGCCTGCGCCTTGTCGAGCGCGGCCTGGCTGATGAATTTCTGCGCCAGCAGCTGCCTGGTGCGCTCATAGTGCTGGCGTGCATTCTGCAAATTGGCGCGCGCCTGGGCCACGCCTGCCGCACTACCGGCAACCGCCTGGCGGGCCTCGCTCTCGTCGATGCGGACCAGCACCTGGCCCTTTTGCACGGTGTCGCCGACATCGAAATGGACCTCGACGATACGGCCGGAAATCTGGGCCGCCACGGTGGACTGCTTGACCGCCTCGACCAGCGCCTCGGCGGCGTAGGTCTGATCCACCTCGCGGTACGCCACCGTCGCGGTGGCGAACGGCAACGCCGCATGAGCCAGCGGAGCCAGGAGGATGACCCATAGTATCCAGACAGGTTTCAGCACGCTCGACCCCTAAAATGTATTAGTATATTCTAATATGCTTTATTGTATCAAGCCGCGAAGCGGGCTTGCCGGGAGTACAGACCCTCTCCCAATGGCGGAAGAGGCTTAAACCGGAATAGATTTGGCTCTGGACGCTATTTGGCGAAACCGCAAAAAACGTCGCGCATCAGGCTGATCAGCTTCAGGGTGCGCGGATCGCCCACCCGGTAATACACGCGGTTGGCATCCTTGCGCGTGCGCAGCACGCCTTTGTCACGCAGAATCGCCAGATGCTGGGAAATGTTGCTTTGGGACGTGCCGACGTTTTCGACGATGTCCTGCACGCTGACTTCCTTGTCCCCCAGCACGCACAGGATTTTCAGGCGCAGCGGATGCGACATGGCCTTCATGGCGCGGGACGCCTGCTCGATGTGCTCTTCCTTGTCGATCAATTCAACCTGATTGGATTCCATCTGCTCGCCTTCGTTAAGCTATATTTCAGGATACTGAGGTAGGTTAATGAATTAAGTATAATGCGATTATTAGTAAAATATAATAAAATTATGTTACTTAATCTATAAATTCAGACGAGCCAGAAAATTCCAGCATGAAGGTTACCCCCGTTTTACTCATTATCCTGGACGGATTCGGTTGCAGCGAAAGCCCGGACAACAATGCCATCGCCAGCGCGCACAAGCCCAACTGGGACAAACTCTGGCAGACCTGCCCCCACACCACCATCAATGCCTCCGAAGCGTCGGTGGGATTGCCAAGCGGACAAATGGGCAACTCCGAGGTAGGCCACCTCAACATCGGCGCCGGCCGCGTCGTCTACCAGGAATTCACCCGCATCAACCGCGCCATCAGCAGCGGCAATTTCTTCGCCAATCCCGCCCTGACCCAGGCGGTGGAAACCGCCAGAAGCAGCGGCAAGGCCCTGCACATTCTGGGATTGCTTTCCGATGGCGGAGTGCATAGCCATGAAATACACATCCATGCCATGCTTGAACTGGCTGCCAGGGCGGGGCTGAAAAAAATCTACCTGCACGCCTTCCTCGATGGGCGCGACACGCCGCCAAGAAGCGCACAGGACACCCTGCGCCGGCTCCAGGAAAAGTGCGACCAGCTCCAGACGGGGCGGATCGCATCGGTCATCGGCCGCTACTTCGTCATGGATCGCGACAAACGCTGGCTGCGCGTCAAGGCCGGCTACGACCTGCTCACCCAAGGCAAGGCGGAGTTTCAGGCGGAAAGCGCGGAAGCCGCTCTGGCGGCGGCTTACGCCCGCGACGAAAACGACGAGTTCGTCAAGGCCACGGCCATCGTCCCGCCCGGCGCACAGCCGGTGCGCATGGAAGACGGCGACGTGGCGGTATTCATGAATTTCCGTTCCGACCGCGCGCGCGAGATCACCCGCGCCTTCATCGAACCCGGCTTCGACTTGTTCGAGCGCGAATATGTGCCGAAACTCGCCACTTTCTGCACCCTGACCGAATACAGCAAGGATTTCAACGTGCCGGTGGCTTACCCGCCGGAACAGATCCGCAACGGCTTCGGCGAATACATCTCGAACCTGGGCCTGAAGCAGCTCAGGATCGCGGAAACCGAAAAATATGCCCACGTCACCTTCTTCTTCGACGGCGGCGAGGAATGCATCCACCCGGGAGAGGAACGCGTCCTGGTGCCTTCTCCGGACGTTCCCACCTACGATCTGAAGCCGGAAATGAGCGCCTTCGAGGTCACCGACAAGCTGGTGGCAGCCATCGAAAGCCGCCAGTTCGACGCCATCGTCTGCAACTACGCCAACGCCGACATGGTGGGCCATACCGGCGTGATGTCGGCTGCGGTCAAGGCCATCGAAACGCTGGACCAGTGTTTGCAAAGGGTCGTCGAGGCCATGCTGCAGAGCGGCGGTGAAGTACTGATCACCGCCGACCACGGCAACGCGGAAATGATGGCGGACGAAAACTCGCACCAGGCCCATACCGCCCACACCTTGAACCGGGTGCCCTTCGTGTACGTCGGCCGCGCGGCTCGCCTGGCGGAAAACGGCGCGCTCGAGGATGTCGCCCCGACGCTGCTGAAAATCATGGGGCTGGCGCAGCCCGCGGAAATGACCGGCCACCCCCTGATCGAATTCGAACAGTCCTGAAAACGACTATTAACCGCCAAGGCGCCAAGAGCGCAAAGAAAATCAAGACCTTGAAAACAATGCTACGTTTGCCCTCATGGTGACGAGCGAAAGTTACATAACAAACTGTTCTTCTTGGCGTTCTTGGCGCCTTGGCGGTTCAATCGCTTTTCTCTGCCTGGCTGCCGGGTTAACCTGCGCGTTCTCAGCCCACGCCGCGCCGAAGGACGATCTTTCCGGCCTGCGCGAGCGCATCAAGTCCCTGCAGAAAGAAGTCGAAAGCGCTGAAGGCAAGAAGACCGATGCCACCGATGCGCTGAAGCAATCCGAACAGGCGATCAGCACGGCCAACCGGCGGCTGCGGGAGCTGGCGCAGCAGCAGGAAAGCGTTGGCGCCACGCTGAGCCAGGTGCAGCGCGAAGGCCGCGACACCCAGGGCAAAATCGGCAAGCAGCAGGCGCTGCTCGGCCAGTTGCTCTCGCACTATCATCTGCATGGCCAGCACGACCCCCTGAAAATCCTGCTCAACCAGCAGGACACCAACCAGATGGCGCGCCAGCTGCACTATTACAGTTACCTGTCCCGCGCCCGCGCCGAACTGATCGAAAGCTTGCGCAGCAACCTGGCACATTCGCGGGAGCTCGCCCAGCTTTACCAGGAAAAAAACGCCGAACTGGCGCAGGTAAAATCGGAGCAGGCGCGCCAGAAAGCGCAGCTGGAAAAGGACAAGCAAGCACGTAAATCCGTACTGATCCGCATCAACCAGAAAATCACCAGCCAGCGCCATGAAATCGGCCGCCTGCAGCGCGACGAAAAACGCCTGACGCAGTTGATCGAACGCCTGGGCCGGCTGACGAAGCCAAAGAAAAAACAGAGCCCCACCGCCCCCAATCGCAGCCAACCCGCACCCGGGCCATCCGACGGCGTGCTTCATCAGCTCAAAGGCAAGCTTCATCTGCCGGTGCGCGGGGAACTTGTCAACCGCTTCGGCAGTCAACGGGAAGACAGTGGCGCGACATGGAAAGGGTGGTTCATCAAATCGGCGGCGGGACAGGACGTCAAATGCATCGCCAGCGGGCGGGTGGTATTTTCCGACTGGCTGCGCGGCTTCGGCAACATCGTCATCGTCGATCATGGCGACGACTACATGAGCCTCTACGGCAACAATGAAACCCTCTACAAACAGGCCGGCGACGCTGTCAGGGCTGGCGATGCAGTCGCCGCGGTGGGAAACAGCGGCGGAATTGCGGAAACCGGTTTATACTTTGAGATGCGGCATAAAAGCCGACCATTCGACCCGCTGGGCTGGGTCAAGCTGAACTAAGACAGAAATTTGAGTGATAACGAGGATGAATGTAATGCGCGGTAAAATGCAAAAAGCCAGCTTGATCTTTTTTGGCGCCATCATCGGCGTGATGGTCAGCCTCAATTTCTCCGCGGTAGCCGACAAGGAAGCCGTCGGCCCGCTGCCGATCGACGACCTGCGCGCCTTCACCGAGGTCTTCGGCAAAATCAAGAGCGACTACGTCGAGCCGGTGGAAGACAAAAAACTCATCACCGAAGCGATCAACGGCATGCTCTCCGGTCTCGACCCCCATTCCGCCTACCTGGACGCCGATGCGTTCAAGGACTTGCGGGTCGGCACCCAAGGCGAATTCGGCGGCCTCGGCATCGAGGTCAGCATGGAGGACGGCTTCGTCAAGGTCGTCTCCCCGATCGAGGATACCCCGGCATTCCTGGCCGGCATAAAAAGCGGCGACCTGATCGTCAAGCTGGATGAAACTCCGGTCAAGGGACTGACGCTGAGCGAAGCGGTCAAGCGCATGCGCGGCAAGCCCGGCACCAAGATCACCCTCACCGTGCTCCGCAAGGGCGAAACCAAACCGCTGATCATCATCCTCACGCGCGCCGTGATCAAGATCCAGAGCGTAAAATCGAAACTGGTCGAGCCCGGCTATGGCTATATCCGCATCACCCAGTTCCAGGAGCATACCGGCGAGAACATGGCCAAGGCGCTGGATACGTTCTACAAGCAGAACAAGGAACCGCTGAAGGGACTGGTGCTGGATCTGCGCAACGATCCGGGCGGCCTGCTCAACGGCGCTGTCGCGGTTTCCTCCGCGTTCCTGCCGAAGGATGCGCTGGTGGTATACACCGAGGGCCGCACCGAGGATGCGAAGATGAAATTGACCGCGAACAAGGAAAATTACCTGCACTCCGCCACGCAGGTTGATTACCTGAAAGATCTGCCCGCCGGCATCAAGAATGTGCCGATGGTCGTACTGGTCAACGGCGGTTCGGCCTCGGCTTCGGAAATCGTCGCCGGCGCCCTGCAGGACCACAAGCGCGCCATCATCATGGGCACGCAGACCTTTGGCAAGGGGTCGGTGCAGACCGTCCTGCCGCTGGGCAACAATACCGCCATCAAGCTGACCACGTCGCGCTATTTCACGCCCAACGGGCGCTCCATCCAGGCCAAGGGGATCAGCCCGGATATCGAAGTCGAAGAGGCTACCGTCAACGGAGTAGAGCAAGCGGGCGCGTTCAACCTGCGCGAAGCCGACCTGGAGCGGCACCTGTCCAACGGCAACAAGGAGGAAACCAAGAAACCCGAAGTGCCGTCGATCAAGCCGCCCGCTCCGCCCAAGCCCGAACCCAAGGGCAAGGAAGGCAAAACCGACAACGGCAAACCGGCTCCCGGCGAAATCGTGTCGAAAAACGACTACCAGCTGAATCAGGCGCTCAACCTGCTGAAGGGTTTGCATATCCTGAAAGGCCGATAACAAGCCAACAGCAGGTGTAGGTCGGGCACGCTGTGCCCGACAAACCCAAGATCATTTGTCGCCTAAAGGCGCCTACTTCTGGTGGGCACGGGGTGCCCAACCTACGTCACCAAAAACACTCATGGACGACAACCAGCTCCTGCGCTACAGCCGACACATCCTGCTGCCGCAGATCGGCATCGAGGGGCAGGAAAAGCTGCTGGGTGCCCATGCCCTGATCATCGGCGCCGGCGGCCTGGGTTCCCCGGTCGCGCTCTACCTAGCCGCCAGCGGCGTCGGCAGGATCACGATCTGCGACGGCGACAGCGTCGATCTCACCAACCTGCAGCGCCAGATCGCCCACTTCACCCATTCCCTCGGCACCAACAAGGCGACATCGGCGCAACGCACGCTCAAAGCCATCAATCCCGAAGTCACGGTCACGGCCATTCCGCAGCGCGTCGAAGGGGCTGAACTCAGCCATCTCATCGCCCAGTCCGATGTCGTCCTCGACGCCAGCGACAACTTCGCCACCCGCCATGCCGTCAACCGCGCCTGCGTCGCCCACGGCAAGCCGCTGGTTTCCGGCGCGGCGATACGCTTCGACGGACAGGTGGCGGTTTTCGATTTGCGCGTCCCCTCCAGCCCCTGCTACCACTGTCTATTTCCTGAAGCGGGGGTCGAGGAAGGCGAGCGCTGCGCAGTGATGGGCGTGTTCGCGCCGCTGGTGGGGATCATCGGCTCGACCCAGGCGGCCGAAGCGCTGAAGATCCTGAGCGGCGCCGGCCAGCCGCTGAATGGCCGGCTGCTGCTGCTCGACGGCTTGCAGATGGAGTGGCGTTCGATCCGGCTGAAGAAAGACCCGGCCTGCCCGGTGTGCGGTCAGTCGAAAACCATCCTTAGCTCATAGACCCTAAACTAGTAGAGTCGGAATCTAAATGGAGTGGTGAGTAATGGGGGATGAGTGATTATCGAAGGTTTTCATTACCCATTCCTCATCACCCATTACCGTACGGCTCATTTCAACCCCGAATCCTTGTCGGATTTTGACATCATTATTTGGCTGATAAGAGACTAAAGGGTGAATCCCCATGCTCCCCATCCAGGAACTGCTCAACCGGCTGCGCTGGGATAGCGCGTTCGCAGCCGGGGATTTCGCGATCGGCTATTACGACCGTGTGGAAGCGAAAATCATACAGGTGCCGTTGCAGCGGGTGCACATGACCCCAGGCGATCGTTTTTCTTGCCAGGTCACCGATCAGGACGGCTATGCTCACGACGTTCCCTTGCATCGCATCAAGGAAGTCCGCAAGGACGGCCAGCTGATCTGGCACCGGGAACATTAGCAGGTCGGGCTAAAACCCGACCTGCTCTAGCCAACGACGGAAACGATCATGCCCGAGGAATTTTACTCAGGATTTTCAACTCGGCACTGTTTTTCACTCATCATTTAATCAGCGCCCGCCCCTGTGCCGCCCAGAACTCCATCGGCTCGCGCCTGAAGCCGCTCTTGGCGAACTGGTGCCAGCGCCCTATCACGTAGCTCATCATCAGGTTGGCCTGAGCGGCGGCATCGATTTCGGCCGAGATTTCCTGCTGGCTCGCGGCCAGCCGCAATGACTGCTTGAGCGTGGCTTCCAGGCGGTCGTGCAGCTGGTTGATGCGGGTCTGGAGACGGCCATCCTCGTTGACCAGCGCCTCGCCGATCAGCACCCGGGTCATGCCGGGGTTCTTCTGGGCGAAACCGAGCAGCATGGGCAGCACGGCCTCCAGCTGTTTCACGCCGTTGTTCTCTTCGCTGGTGACCTTGTTGATCAGGCCGAACAGGGTCTGTTCGATGAACTCGATCAGCCCCTCGAACATCTGCGCCTTGCTGGCGAAATGGCGGTACA
>CAZLJK010000031.1:0-21684 GCA_964559825.1 uncultured Sulfuricella sp.
GACGTGACACTTATATCATCAGGCGGGGGGAAGGTCGCGACACCATCGTCGATACCAAGGCCGACAACAATATCTTTCGTTTTGAAGGGGTCAACGCAAGCGACGTCACCCTGCGCCTGGGTTCGCTCATGCTCGACCTGGGCAATGGCGACGAAATCCACATTGACGGCTTCGACCAGAACGATGCCTTCAACAGCATCTCCATCGGAAGTTTTGAATTTGCCGATGGCACGGTGCTGACCAGCAGCGAACTGCTGGCGCGGGGTTTCGATCTGGAGGGGTCGAGCGGCGACGATGTCATCGCCGGTACCAATACCACGGATCGGATCAGCGGGTTTGAAGGAAACGATGCGCTGCATGGGGCGGCCGGCAACGACGTCCTGCAAGGCGGTGCGGGTTCGGACATGCTGTATGGCGGCGAAGGCGACGATATCTACCGCGTTGCCATGGGAGACGGTTTTGATGTGATCGAGGATGTGCAAGGCGCCAACACCATCGAATTCGGCGCGGGCATCACGCGCGACAGTGTGCATCTTTCCCAATATCAGGGCGATGACGGCGGCTACTATCTGTATGTCGAATACGGCAACGCGGGCGACAGCATCGCCATCAAGAACGGCTTGCTGGGCGGCATTCAAGCTTTCCGGTTTGCCGACGACAGTACCGCCACCTACGACGAGATGGTCGATGCGGCGGGGATTCCGTTTTTCATGCCGGGCACGGAAGGGAATGATATTGCCCAGGGCAGCAACAGCGCGGATACGGCGGACGGCAAGGGCGGGGATGACCAGATTCTTGGACGGGGAGGCAATGACATCCTTGCGGGCGATAGCGGCATGGATACGCTTGATGGCGGGGAAGGTGATGATGTACTTGATGGCGGGCTGGACAACGACTTGCTGCAGGGAGGCGCAGGCCAGGATAGTTACTTGATGCGCTGGGGCATGGGCAGCGACGTAGCGGTAGATAGCGGGCCGGAAACCAGCATCCTGCAATTGGATGAAGGCATCGGTATCGGCGATCTCCACGCAACGCGACAGGGGAGCGACTTGTTTGTGCATTTCCGGGGCGCGGACGATGGTGTGGCAATCAAGGATTACTATCTTGCCTCGCAACCATGGGAAATCAGTACCGCTGCCGGCGAACATGTGCCGCTGGAAAGCTTTCTGGCCAGCCTCTTGCCGGATGGCGGGGTCACGGTCGAGGCGGCTATCAACGACTACAAGGCAAGCGTGAAGAGCCTGTTTTATTCAACGCTTGGGCAGCAAGGGTATGCGGTTGGTGCGGACGGCAGGTTGCATAAGCAGCAAACAAAGGTGTCCGCCTATAGTACGAGGTCCTATGAGTTTTTCGACACATATACCGTCACCGCGCAAACCAGCGATACGGCGGTTATCGGTAGGAATTCCACGTCGTATTACCAGCGTAATTCTACGTTGGCCTACAGTAGCACGACCTCGACGCCCATTCAGACGGTCGCCTTGGGAAGCGGAAATGGTGGGGTAAACACGGGTGCGACTTTCTACCCCATAGGGGGCAACTGGTCGGGCAGTATGCAGGTGCCTTCTGGCTCCAAAGTGTATCTTGTGCAAGACCAACAGCAGAATGCACTTGGCTACTGGGTTTATCCACAGGGATATTTGTGGGAAGGAAGCGCTATTGGAAATCGCACGGTCAACAATTTTGGCTACCGTATCGATTCCACCCTGAGTCTTGAAGAGATTACGGCCGGAAATGCCGATAACGAAATCCGGACTGCGGGTTACTCGGTGGTGGATGCCGGTGCCGGGGACGATGTCGTGATTGCTGGGGCAAGAAGCGGGTGGGAGGGGTATTTCGGACTTGATTTTGCTCGCGACTACATTGATTATTCCGACCCATTAGCCAGCGCATACGACGAACGCAATATCGGTTCTTTCTTGTACGGGAATGCCGGGGATGACAAGCTGATTGGCGGCGAGGCGAATGATGTGTTGGCGGGCGGGGAAGGTGATGACATCATGGACGGCGGCAGCGGGGCGGATACATACCTGGTGCTGCCCGGCCAATCGGGGTTCGACACTATCTACGATACCGGCGAATTGAGTGTATACAGCGGCGATGGCGGGGCGTTCTCCGCTTACCGGGACTGGTACTACAAGTCAATCGGCATCATGGATTGGGATGCGCATATCTTTGATGGAACTTTGCCGCGTTTGCCGGATATTTCCCCCAATGATTACCAGGCACTGGCGCCGTTGTATGCGGCGAATTTGCTTGAAAAAGACACCGTCGAGTTCGGGCAGGGGATCACGTTGCAGGATCTGAGTTTTTCTTGGGAGCAGGTTACTCTGGGTAGCGCTTACACCGCACTCACCATTTCCTGGGCGCCGGATCGAGGTGTCAAGGTGGCAATCCCCCATTCCTTTGTTAACCCATATCCTGATGAGGGTAGCGAGTTTAATGGTTGGGAAAATGTTCTGGGTCTGGGTATCGAGCAGTTCAAGTTTGCCGATGGTACGACCCTGTCCACGGGGCAGATGATTGCCCTGGCGCCACCGCCCCCCACGTTCGAGCCCCAACTGGAAAATAATGTTTTGAATGGCTCAAAATTTGCGGATAGTCTCTTCGGTGACCGGGGGGACGACATTCTGTACGGCAACGGGGGCAACGACAATCTCCTCGGGGGTAGTGGCACCGATGTGCTTTATGGTGGGGCGGGCAATGATAGGCTTTACGGCTATACCAAAGACCTGCTGTTTGGGGGCGATGACAGCGACTATCTGGAATATGGCGCACTAAGCGATGGCGGTGGTGGTGACGACAATATTTCTTTGCATAACAGCAAGTCGCTCACCATTGGCGGCGCAGGCAATGATGCCGTATGGAACATGGCCAATTCCGGCGCTGGCGCTCTGGATGTCTATCTTTTTAATCGCGGCGACGGGCAGGACCGGGTGCGATATCTGGTATATCCGGGTGGCTATAGTAGTGCTGAGGAAGAGGATGGAACAACAACTACTTCTATTACCCCAGAGGAAAATCGCGCCACGATTTCTCTGGGTGGTGGAATTGGCTACGATGACTTGACCTTCACCCGTCAGGGGGCGGCCGATCTCATCCTTGGGTTAGGGGGCGGCGACCAGATTACTTTCACGGAGTGGTATCAATCCTCCGCCGGCAACGGTTATCAAGCAGCAAACATGCGGGGCTGTTATATCTTGCAATTAGTCATGGATGCGGACGTTGCATCAGACGCCCCGCTGCATAACAAACAAATACAGCAATTCGATCTGTTGGGGCTGGCGGGCAAGTTCGACCAAGCCCAGGTGTTGGATCCTGCACTGCAAAGCTGGGCGATCAAGGATGCCCTCCCGGAATTCCATTTGAACAGCAGCGATTCGCTGGCCATCGGGGGAGCGCTGGCTTACCAGTACGCAAAACTGGGCAGCCTGGACGCGCTCGCGCAGGGGGAGATGCACGTTGTCCTGGATGATGCCGCTTTCGGCAAGCTTGACCAGCCGATCTCACCGTCGTCGGTCTATTCGTTCGAATCGGGTAACGGTGCGCAAGAAATCGCCGACTGGGCCGGCATAGAAGTTATTCGGATGGGTAACGATGTTTTGCCCCAGGATGTGACGGTTATCCGGGATGGGTTGGATCTGTTGCTGGTGGATGCCAATGGCTTGGACTCATTACGCGTGCGAAGCTGGTACGCCGATGCCGGCAACACGCCGTTAATGAACGTGAATTTCAATGACAGCACGGTCTGGAGTGCATCCGATCTCACCGCACAGGGGCTGGTCGTTAACGGTACGGTCGGCAACGACGTCATGGCGGGGTTGGACAATTTTGCCAATACACTGACGGGAAGTGCGGGCAACGACTCCCTGATTGGCGGACAAAGCGGCGATGTGCTGGATGGTGGGCTTGGTGCCGACAGCCTTGAGGGTGGTGCAGGCAGCGATACCTACGTGTTCAATCCGGGTGATGGTGTCGACCGGATTTTCGACAGCGGCGGAGTGGATACCTTGCAATTCGGCTCGGGGATTACGCCCGATTCGCTTTCTTTCGGGCTGGGCTCGTTGCTGGTGAGAGTCGGCAACCAGGGGGACGCGATTCATATCGAGAGCTTCAATCCCGATGATCCGCTGTCATCTTCCAGCATTGAGAAATTTCAGTTCGCCGACGGAACGATTCTGGATGCTGCCGAACTGATTGAACGCGGCTTCGATATCGGCGGAACCGATGGGGACGACCTGCTGACCGGCACAGCCATCAATGACCGGATTGCGGGTGGCCACGGCAACGATAACCTGCTGGGCGGCGCGGGCAACGATCGCTATCTGTTCAACCCCGGCGATGGTGTGGACATCATCGTGGATGCATTGGGCGGCGATATCCTATTCATCGGTGGCAACTTGACCGGCGCCAATCTGGAAGGCTACCGCATCGGCGACGACATGCTGATCAAGGTGTCTGGCACCACCGATTCCGTTACCCTGACCGACTGGTTCGCGCAGGGTGAAGGCGTGAGCCGCATCGAGTTCACCGATGGTACTGCGCTTGACCAGGCGGGCATCCTGTCGTTGTTGAACCAGCCACCGGTTGCCAACCCGGACGCAATTACTATGTATGAGGATGGCAGCGTAACTGAGGTGTCGTTGGCAGCCATGCTGGCCAACGACACCGACCCGGACGCGGGTGATGCGCTTGCCCTCGCCGGGTTCGACAGCATCAGCGCATTGGGCAACATGGTCGGCATGGATGCGGCAGGCAACCTGACCTTCGACATCGGCGACCGCTACCAATCGCTGGCGCAGGGCGACACGCTCACCGACAACTTCGGTTACACCGTGAGCGATACGTCTGGAGCGACCTCCACCGCGCAGGTCGCCGTGACCATTACCGGCGTCAACGACGGCCCGGTCGCCTCGGACGATGTGGCTGCAGTGCAGGAAGACGCACCCGCCATCACCGGCAACGTACTGGCCAACGACAGCGACGTGGATCAGGGAACTATCCTTAGCGTTGCCGATGCAGGAACGAAGCAAGGTATTTACGGCAGCCTCACCCTTGCAGCGGACGGCAGCTACAACTACACCTTCGATAGTGCTTCGCAGGCCGTCCAGTCGCTGGGACGCAACGCCCAGGCCACCGAGCAATTCGGCTACACCGCCACCGACGGCATCGTCGGCGCATCCGCCGTGCTGGACGTCCTCATCTCCGGCAGCAACGACGCCCCCATCGTGGTTGCGCCTTTGGCCGACCACGATGTCGTCTTCAACAAAACCTTCTCATGGCAGATGCCGGCCGACAGCCTCACCGACATCGATCAAGGGGATACGCTCGACTACTCGGCAACGCTGGCTGACGGCTCGTCGCTACCGGATTGGCTCAAGTTCGACTCCGTCACCCGGATCTTCTCCGGAGAAGCGCCTAAGGAAGTCGGCTATGTTGATATCAATGTGACAGCGACAGACAAAGTGGCCGCCACCGGCAGCATTGCCGGCAGCCTCTCTGCCTCGGATACGTTCCGCATTTCAATCAGCCACGGCAACGAAGGTTTGGGCAACGGTCAGGATGCGCCGCCGCCGGGACATTGCGGCAATCAGAACGACGGCCCCGGCGCCTCGCCCGGCTATCCCGGATCGCAAGGCGGCAGAGACGACGAAGGGCCTTCGAAGCATGGCAAGGGCAAGTCTTGCGATGATGCCCACGACGAAAGATCGGACGGGGAAGATCGAAACAAGCTATCCAACATTACCTATCTCGATCCGAAGCAGCTCGACAAGCACTATGATGATTTTGCCGGCACCCGTGAGGAAACCGACACCGGCGCCACGCTGGCTAGGTGGATTGAGGTCGATCTTGCCGTCTCCCGGCAAATGGCCATGGAGGACAAATCCCTGCCCTGGCTGCATCAGAAACATGGCGCGGACATCGCAGCCCTGCACCAAGCCTCGGCGGGCTTCCTCGGATCGAAGCACGGGTTTGGGGCTGACCCGCTCTCCCTTGCGACATCTGCACCGCTGAAAACTTTCCGCGGGCTGCGTGAGGGCATGGAGCGTATCGGCTAATTGATATGAAACTACTCGCCTTCCACAAGACCGACCCCGACCCTCTGGATTTCTCCCCGCCGCTCCTGCGCCTTCAGGATTCGCCGCCCAACCCTGTCGGGCGGGCAGTGCTGGCGACGTTGCTGATCCTGCTTGCGGCCTTGATCCTGTGGTCGGTGCTGGGCAAGCTCGACATTGTCGCCGTGGCTGAGGGCAGGCTGGTGCCGCAGAGCTATCTCAAGATCGTGCAGCCGTCGGAGTCCGGCATCGTCAAGGAAATCCTGGTCAAGGAAGGCGAGGAAGTCAAAGCCGGCCAGGTGCTGATGCGCATGGATACGTTGATCACCGATGCCGATGCCAAGTCGTTCGAGGGCGACTACCAGCGCAAGCGCCTGACCCTGCGCCGGATCGACGCTGAACTGGGAAACCGCCCTTTCCGCGCCGAAGCCGGCGACCCGCCCCCACTCGCGCGCGAAGTCGAGGCGCAATGCCGCGCCAACCGGTCGGCGCTTGAAGCGGCCATGGCCGAGGAGCGCAGCCGCCTCGTCAAGGCGAAATATGACCTGTCTTCCGCCGAGCAGGTGAAGGTCAAGCTCACCCAGGTGCTGCCGCATTACCGCAAGCAGGACCAGGCCTTCGAGAAGCTGGCCAGGGATGGCTACGCCGGCACCCTCATGGCCAGCGACAAGAGGCGGGAGCGCATCGAAAAAGAACAGGAACTCAAGACCCAGGAATTCCTGATTGAATCCACCCGAGCCAGCATCCAGCAGTCGGAGAAAAAACTCGCCCAGATCGACTCCGACTATCGCCGTCAGCTTTACGCCGAACGCAACGAAATTCAGGGCACCGCCGACAAGCTTTCCCAGGAGATCGCCAAGCAGACGCACAAGCAGGAACTGCTCGAACTCAAGGCCTCGCAGGCCGCCATCGTCAAGGACCTGGCCACTCACACGGCGGGTACCGTGGTCCAGCCCGGCACCGTGCTGCTCACCCTGGTGCCGAAGGAAGAAATGTTACGCGCCGAAGTCTGGGTGTCGAACGAGGATATCGGCTTCGTCCGCAAGGGTCAGGTGGTGAAGCTCAAGCTTGCCGCCTTCCCGTTCCAGAAATACGGTATGGTCGAAGGCATGGTCGAGCACGTCAGTGCCGACTCCGCCGACAACAACACCAGCAACAGCCCTGGGCAGAACGACAAGACCGGGAACACGCCGCCGCTGGTCTACAAGGCGCTGGTGAAGCTCAAGGCGATGCACCTGGAGATGGATGGGGAACGCTTCCCGCTCGGGGCCGGGATGCAGGCTTCCGTCGAGATATTGCTCGGACGGCGAACGGTGGTGGAGTACCTGCTCTCACCGGTACAGAAGGCGTTTCACGAGGCGGGGAGGGAGCGGTAGCGGGTAAGCTCGGATTGCTCCTTAGCCCGATATGGCTCTAAGCGACTCCTGGAAACCGACTCATGGCCGATGCTGTACTCTTGCTTTCAAGGCAAGTAAACTGCGTTCCAGTGTGGCCCGGTGGGGCCACGAACCCCCAAGCAAAGATCCAAGGCAGATTTGTGAAAACCATCCCCCCTTATTCCGTGCCAACCGGCAAGTCGTTGCCCGATACCTGGCGCGCCGAGGTGGAATCTCAGCTGGCCGACGAAGAGGCTATCCTGGCGTGGCTGGAGATCGATCTCGATGTGCGCCTGCATTTTACCCGGGGCCTGGTGGTCGTGACCAACCGCCGGTTGCTTGCCAGGGGGGTTGAAGAAACGGCATGGCGGGATTGGACTTACCGCAAAGGGCTGACCCTCAAGCGCCACGATCATGCCGGCGTGGGAAGCCTGGAACTGTGCGACGACGAGGCGCGCCTTGCCTGCTGGCGCTACACGCTGGGCCATAATACCGCGGCACTGCGGCTGGTCGAACATTTCGAGCAGCAGCTTGCCGGCTTTCTCGCCGGACATCCCGTCAGCCTCCCGGCAGAGGCGGTTTGCCCCAGCTGCAAAGCCCCGCTCCTGCCGAACCAGGAGGAGTGCCCTATCTGCACGCGGGAAATCCATGTTCCGCCTTCGACCTGGACGCTGTTCCGCCTGTGGCGCTTTGCCAAACCCTATAACGGACAGTTGCTCGCCGGCTTTTTGCTGACGCTGGCGTCCACCGCCGCCACCCTGGTGCCGCCTTACCTGACCATGCCGCTGATGGACAAGGTGCTGATCCCCTACCAGAACGGCGCACCCATCGATTACGGCACGGTGTCGCTCCTGCTCGCGGGGCTGCTGGGGTCCGCGCTGGTGGCATGGAGCCTGGGCTGGGCACGCACCTACATCCTCGCCCTGGCGAGCGAGCGCATCGGGGCCGACCTGCGCACGACCACCTACGAGCATTTGCTGCGGCTCTCCCTGGAGTATTTCGGCGGCAAGCGCACCGGCGACCTGATGACCCGTGTCGGTTCCGAGACCGACCGCATCTGTGTCTTCCTTTCGCTGCACCTGCTGGACTTCGCCACCGATGTGCTGATGATCCTGATGACGGCGGCGATCCTGTTCTCGATCAACCCCTGGCTGGCGCTGGTGACATTGCTCCCGCTGCCCTTCATCGCCTGGATGATCCATGTGGTGCGCGACAAGCTGCGCACCGGTTTCGAGAAGATCGACCGGGTCTGGTCGGAAGTGACCAACGTGCTGGCCGACACCATCCCCGGCATCCGCGTGGTCAAGGCCTTCGCCCAGGAAAAGCGCGAAGCGGCGCGCTTCCGCGAGGCCAACCAGCACAACCTCGCGGTCAATGACCGGCTGAACAAAATCTGGTCCCTGTTCACGCCTACCGTCACCCTGCTGACCGAGGTCGGGCTGCTGGTGGTGTGGGCCTTCGGCATCTGGCAGGTCTCGCGTAACGAGATCACGGTGGGCGTGCTGGTCGCCTTCCTGGCCTACATCAGCCGTTTTTATACGCGGCTCGATTCGATGAGCCGCATCGTTTCGGTGACGCAGAAGGCCGCCGCCGGCGCCAAACGCATTTTCGACATTCTCGATCACGTCTCCAGCGTTCCGGAATCGACCAACCCGGTTCACCTTGAGCAGGTGCAGGGGGGCATCGAGATTCGCGGCGCGGGTTTTCGCTACGGCAACCGCACGGTGATCCGGGGTGTCGACCTGACCATTGCCCCCGGCGAGATGATCGGCCTGGTCGGGCACAGCGGATCGGGCAAGAGCACCCTGGCCAACCTGATTTGCCGCTTCTACGACGTTTCCGAGGGTGCTATCCGCGTCGACGGGGTGGATATCCGCTCCCTGCCGATATCCGAATACCGGCGCAACATCGGCCTGGTGCTGCAGGAACCTTTCCTGTTCTTCGGCACCATCGCCGAGAATATCGCCTATGGCAAGCCCGACGCCAGCCGGGCGGAAATCGTTGCCGCCGCCCGTGCCGCCCACGCCCACGAGTTCATCCTGCGTTTGCCGCAGGGATACGACTCTCTGGCCGGCGAGCGCGGCCAGGCCTTGTCTGGCGGCGAGCGCCAGCGCATCTCCATCGCCCGGGCGCTGCTCATCGATCCGCGTATTCTGATCCTCGACGAAGCGACCTCGTCGGTCGATTCGACGACCGAAAAGGAAATCCAGAAAGCCCTGGACAACCTGGTTCAGGGACGGACCACCATCGCCATCGCCCACCGGCTTTCCACCCTGCGCCGCGCCGACCGGCTGGTGGTGCTGGATCGCGGGCAGGTGGTCGAGGTGGGCAATCATGACGAGCTGATGGCCCGCGAGGGCGCCTATTTCCGTCTCTATCAGGCGCAAGCGCGCAACGTGGATACCGATATGGACGACAGGGTGTGGAATACCGAGCCCGCCGCCAAGGAGGGCGTCGCATGAGCAAGACCATGGATTTCCAGCTCACCCGCAATGCCTTCGGCAGGCTGGTTTTTACCGGCGCCGATGGTGAAGTCCATGATGGCGTGGTTCCCGTACATGCCTTTCCCATCGCTGCACCCGCAGAGGGAATTTCGCTGGTCACCGCCGACGGACACGAACTGGCCTGGATCGATAGGCTGACGGATTTGCCGGAAGAATCGCGTGTTCTTCTGGAAGAGGAACTGGCGAGCCGGGAATTCATGCCGGAAATTCGCGGCATTCGCCGCGTCTCCAGCTTTGCCACGCCCAGCACATGGCAGGTGGAAACCGACCGTGGTCCCACCACCTTCATCCTCAAGGGGGAGGATGATATCCGTCGTCTTGCCGCGTCCACCCTGCTGATTGCCGACAGCAACGGGATTCATTTCCTGATCCGGGATATCCAGGCGCTGGATCAGGTTAGCCGCAAGCTGCTGGATCGATTCCTTTAGCCATTCCTTGATTCGATATGTGGACACGCGCAATATTTTTTCTTTTGGCGGCTTTGGCTTCGCCCGTGTTGGCCGAGCTCGACAAAGCTTCGCCGCAGGAGATCGAGAACCTGCTGGGCATGAAATTGGTTCTGGTCCCGTCCGGCGAGTTCATGATGGGGAGCGACGAGCCGCCAGAAGCGCTCGCCAGCGCTTATCCGCAATACGGCCGCGAGCGTTTTGTTGCGCTTGCCGACGAAGCGCCGGTGCATCAGGTGCGCATCACCCGACCGTTTTACCTGGGAAAGCACGAGGTGACGGTCGGCCAATTCAGGCGGTTCGTGGAAGCGTCCGGCTACCAGCCGGAATCGGAGGCCGATGGCACCGGCGGATACGGCTATAACCCCGCTTACGATCCGGAAAAATCCGAACGGGGCGATGCCTTCGAGGGGCGAAACCCGAAGTATTCATGGCGCAACCCCGGCTTCAAGCAGGGGGACGATCATCCAGTGGTGAATGTCACCTGGAACGATGCGGTGGCGATGAGCCATTGGCTCAGCGAGAAGGAAGGGAAAAAGTATCGCCTGCCGACCGAAGCCGAATGGGAATATGCCGCCCGCGCCGGTACTCGGACGCGCTATTACAGCGGCAACGATCCGCAATCATTGCTGAAGGTCGCGAATATCTTCGCCGCCGACACGACGAAAAGCTGGCCGAAGTGGAAAGACTATGCGCTAGGGGGGTACGACGGTTTCGAGTTCACCGCCCCGGTGGGCAGTTTTGCGCCGAACGCGCTGGGTCTGTACGACATGCACGGCAACGCGTGGGAGTGGTGCGCGGACTGGTATGGCGAGGATTATTATGCGCGGTCGCCGGGTCGCGATCCCCTCGGTCCCGCTTCGGGTAGGGTGCGCGTGCGCCGCGGCGGATCGTGGCATACCTGGTCGTTCTACGCCCGCTCGTCGTACCGCAACTGGAATTCGCCGGAGACGCGCTACACGCTGGTCGGCATGCGTCTGTTACGCGAAGCCGATGCGGACGAGCGCTAATTGCGGGGGGCTACCGGGCGTAACGCGGACTGGATTTAGGGTGCAAAAAAGGCGGGGAAAACCCCGCCTTTTTCTTTTCTTGCGCCGGAATTACTTGGCTTAAACGGGTTAAGTTTCAAACTCAAGCGACACGGTGGTGCGTCATATCCAGTAACGGCTGGTCGGTAGCATGGGTGACAGGCGAACACAGGTTGTCCGTTTAACCCAGATAATCCATTAGCCCGAAAACAGCGTCATTCCCGCGAAAGCGGGAATCCAGGGGTTGAATTACCCCGCGAAGCGGGACAAAACCGAGGTCTTGTTCGCTTCGCGGAGTGGTTACATCACTGGATTCCCGCTTTCGCGGGAATGACGAGGCTAATGGATTATCTGGGTTGAATCAGGCGAGTGTTATTTCACGCCATTCGCCCTGAGCCAGATCGGTGAGAGTCCAGTCGCCGATGCGGTAGCGTATCAGGCGCAGGGTGGGGAATCCGGCCTTCGCCGTCATGCGCCGCACCTGCCGGTTCTTGCCTTCGCGGATGACGAGTTCGATCCAACGGGTGGGAATCTCCTTGCGGAAGCGGATTGGCGGCGTGCGGGGCCATAAGCCCGTGGGCTCCTCAATGAGGCGCGCCTCGGCTGGCCGGGTGACGAAATCGCCCAGGTCCACCCCCCGGCGCAGGTTTTCCAGCGCGGCTTGGTCGGGAATTCCCTCCACCTGAGCCCAGTAGGTTTTAGGCAATTTATGGCGGGGGTCGCTGATGCGGTGTTGCAACTGGCCGTCATCGGTTAAAATGAGCAGCCCCTCGCTGTCGGTGTCCAGGCGTCCCGCCGGATAAACGCCGGGCAGGGGAATGAATTCTTTCAGCGTGGCATGCTTGCCGTCACTGCTGAATTGGGTGATGACGCCATAGGGCTTGTTGAACAGGATAAGTCGGCTCATGGAAAACATTATATAGGACCAGCCTGGAGCAAACATGATGCAAAAATTTCAAGTGCCGCAGCAGGGCAGCAAGATTACGGTGAATGCCGATTTTTCCCTGAATGTGCCGGACAATCCGATCATTCCCTTCATCGAGGGCGACGGCACGGGCGTGGACATCACGCCGGTGATGCGCAAGGTGGTGGACGCGGCGGTGGACAAGTCCTATGGCGGCAAGCGCAAGATCGCCTGGATGGAAATCTATGCCGGCGAGAAGGCCACCCAGGTTTACGATCCCGATACCTGGCTGCCCGACGAAACCGTGCAGGCGATCAGGGAATATGTGGTGTCGATCAAAGGCCCGCTGACCACGCCTGTTTCCGGCGGCATCCGCTCGCTCAACGTGGCGCTGCGCCAGATGCTCGATCTCTATGTCTGCCTGCGGCCGGTGCGTTATTTCCAGGGGGTGCCGAGCCCGGTCAAGGAGCCGGAAAAGACCGACATGGTGATTTTCCGCGAGAATACCGAGGACATCTATGCCGGCATCGAGTGGGAAGCCAATTCCGAGGAGGCGAAGAAAGTGATCGCTTTTCTTCAGAATGAAATGGGCATCAAGAAAATCCGCTTCCCGGCATCCTCGGCGATCGGCATCAAGCCGGTTTCGATCGAGGGTAGCGAGAGGCTGGTGCGCAGGGCGATCCAGTACGCCATCGACAACAAGCGCAGCTCGGTGACCCTGGTGCACAAGGGCAATATCATGAAGTTCACCGAGGGCGGTTTCAAGAAGTGGGGCTACGAGCTGGCTCAGCGTGAGTTCGGCGCCGAACTGCTGGATGGCGGGCCGTGGATGAAGCTTCCAAATGGCATCGTGATCAAGGACGTGATTGCCGATGCTTTCTTGCAGCAGATTCTGCTGCGCCCCGACGAATACGACGTGGTCGCCACCCTGAACCTGAACGGTGATTACATTTCCGACGCGCTGGCAGCCCAGGTGGGCGGCATCGGCATCGCGCCGGGGGCCAATCTTTCCGACAGCGTGGCGATGTTCGAGGCGACCCATGGCACTGCGCCGAAGTATGCCGGAAAGGATTACGTCAATCCCGGTTCCATCATCCTGTCTGCCGAGATGATGCTGCGTCACATGGGCTGGATAGAGGCTGCCGATTTGATCGTCAAGTCGATGGAGCGGGCAATCGACGCAAAAAGCGTAACCTACGATTTTGCGCGGCAGATGCCCGGTGCGACCCAGGTTTCCTGTTCGGCTTTCGGTCAGGCGATGATAGGGCAGATGTGATTATTTGGCCTGCCGCAGCAGTCGATTGGCCGTCTCCGGCTTTTTTCGGCAGGCCGAATCGGGCTCTGCGAGCGGGGCTGCGCCCGCGTTTCGCAGTAAATTGATTAGCTCTTCGCCCACCATGCCTAGTTCGCCACGCAAGGCTTCCAGTCGTTCGAGCAATAAAGCGGCTTGCCTGGATTCCGGATCGGCACGAACTTCATTGGACCCCATTAACTTTTTCTCCCGCAAGCCGATAATTACCTATAGTTAATAATTATTGGCATGTTGCAGGGAAAAAGCCAGAAAAATTATCTTTGGCAGGCGGGGAATGGTGGATTGCGGATTATAATTTACCTAGATAAATTATGGGGATGGGCTAATATGTATAGAAATTGGTTTTACATTTTTTCCTGAATGGGTTTACACTTCGCACCAAGTTCTTAAGTTCGGATTCTAGGAGGAAGCATGCGATTAAACTGGGTGATGGGGTGCGCGTGGTTCATTGCGTCCGCATCAATGGCTGGCGAAATCGGCCAGACACAGAGCCAGGCAGACCTGGCCGGGGGCATTGCGCTCCAGGCCGAGACCAGCCTCGCGAACGAAGAAGCATCGATCTCCTTCCGCAATTCCGGACTTAACCTGCGTTCGTCGTCGGCGATGGTGGTGGATCAGAAGACGGGTCGCATTATGTTCGGCAAGAATACCGATGCGCGCATGCCGATTGCCTCGATTACCAAGTTGATGACGGCGATGGTGGTACTGGACGCGCAACTGCCGCTCGATGAAAAAATCGCCATCAGCAGTGAAGACAGGGATTCGTTGAAGGGCACGCATTCCCGGATCAAGGTCGGCACGACGCTCAGCCGCCAACTGGCCCTGCAACTGGCGCTGATGTCCTCCGAGAACCGTGCGGCGGCGGCTTTGGCTCGTGCTTACCCCGGCGGTTTTCCTGCTTTTGTCGCAGCGATGAATCGCAAGGCGGAAAGTCTTGGCATGTCGCATACCCGGTTTGTCGATTCCACCGGCCTCAATAGCAATAACATTTCGACCGCGCAAGATCTGGTTACGATGGTCAATGCGGCTTACCGTTATCCCCTGATCCGCGACATGACGACCACGGGTTTCTACGACATGGACATGGCGAAGCGCGGCAGGTCGCGCCCACTCCAGTTCAAGAACACCAACATGCTGGTGCGAAACAAAACCTGGGAGATCGGGCTTTCCAAAACCGGCTTTATTAACGAGGCCGGCCACTGCCTGGTGATGCAGGCGGTGATCGCCAATAAGCCGATGGTGATCGTGTTGCTCGATTCATGGGGCAAACTGTCGCGTATCGGCGACGCGCAGCGAATAAAAAAATGGATGGAAAGCAGTAAGGGTGCCAAGCGCCGCTATAGCTAATAACACCGTTTCCATAAAAAAGCCCGGCGGGATTCTGCCGGGCTTTTTTGTTTATTGCGGTAGGCGGCACAGTCTAGCGAGTTTTAAGTCGTTCTGCGCCGGCAGTCAGTTCTTCTTCCGTGTTGAGGTTGAGAAAATCCCATTCGTCGTCGAATGGCACTTCGATGCGCCGCAGCATGGATTGCCATTCCCCGACCCGCCGGCCACCCTGAGCGAGAAAATCTTCCAGGCCGGGCTGAAGGCCGCGTCGGCACAGACAAACTGCGCGGTGAACCTGCCCGGCGCAAATCGGGATGGCAATGTCCGCGCCGCTTTCACCTAGCGCGACTGTCAATCGTTCAGCCAGATCTTTAGGCAGGAAGGGAGTGTCGCACGGCACGCTTAGAATCAGCGGGTGCTTGGCTTCGGTCATGGCGCGGAGCAGCCCGGCGAGTGGCCCCTGAAAGTCGGGGGATGCGTCAGGCAGCACCGGGTGACCGAAAACGCGGTATTGGTCGAGGTTGCGGTTGGCGCTGATGAACAGCTCATCGACCTGTGGCGCAATGCGTTCCAGTACCCAGGCGACCAGAGGGCGGCCATTCAGGAGTGCCAGCCCCTTGTCGGCGCCGCCCATGCGCCGAGCCCGGCCTCCGGCCAGAATAACGGCGCTAATCCTTGATTGTTCTGTCGTCACTGCGGACCTTGCCTGTCGAATGGTTAACCGGAATGAGCCGATGTTAGCAAGTCCCTCGTCTGCCGCCTAGTTGACGAGAGAAATATGTCGTCTATGCTAAAGATTAAGAAAGGGTAAGCATTTTGCGAAACGGTTTATATACCCTTACCTTATGAGCCTTGATTGTATGTAAATTTATTGGGGGAAAAATGATGAATTCACATTTCATGCGCATAATCAGCCGCCTGCTGGTCGTCAGTGTTATGGGCTTGGGCCTGCCACTCCAGTCGGCTTATGCCGGGCTGGTGGGAACGGACAAAGTGGCCGTATCCGCTCAATCCCAATCCGAGCGCGAGCGTATTCGCACCTTCCTTGACCGTGAAGACGTGCGGAATGAATTGCAGGCTCAGGGTGTCGATGTCAACACGGCCAAAGTGCGTGTGGATGCGCTGACCGATGAAGAAGTACAGAAGGTTGCCGGCAAGCTGGACAAGATGCCCGCCGGTGGCGATGTTCTCGGGATTCTGTTCACTATTTTCGTGGTCCTGCTGGTGACGGACATTTTGGGCTTTACCAAAGTGTTTCCGTTCACGCGCTCGATCAAGTAAATCGAACATGTCGTTTCGAGTTCGCGCCCGCCTGACGGGCAGGGCAGGCTGTAGCTCCTGACGATGAATCTGCCATGCCCGTTTCCCTCTCTCCTAGCTCTCTCCCGCAAGCGGGCGAGAGGGACGCGGTCTCGCTACGCGAGTTTTACATTTAGCGCGGGCGTTTTCTTTTTGATCTGGTTGGGCGGCTGCGCCACGCCGCAGACGCAGGCGCTGCTAAAGGCGAGCTCCAAGCAGCTGCCGCAGCAGGTGGAGCTCAGCAAGGTGCCGTTCTATCCCCAGGAGACCCACCAATGCGGCCCTGCGTCACTCGCCATGGTGCTTAATGCGGGGGGCGCCGCAGTGACCCCACAGGACCTGACCCCGCAAGTGTATCTGCCGGGCCTCGCGGGCAGCCTGCAAGTCGAAATGCTGGCCGCCACGCGGCGCAACGGTCTGTTGTCCTATGAGCTGGCGCCGAAGCTGGACGATTTGCTGACGGAAGTGGCCGCTGGTTCTCCGGTGGTCGTGCTGCAAAACCTCGCGCTGAGCTGGTATCCGGTGTGGCATTACGCGGTGGTGGTGGGTTACGATCTCAAGCGTGAGGAAATTATCCTGCGTTCCGGCCTGGAGCGGCGGCAGGTGCTGCCTTTTACGACTTTCGCGCATACCTGGGAGCGCGCCGGCCACTGGGCCATGCTTGCGCTGCCGCCGGGCAGGATACCCCGCACCGCGACTGAAGCTGCCTATGTGGCCGCGGCAGTGGCTTTGGAAAAAGCCGCCCCGCCGAAAAACGCCGCAGCGGCCTATGAAGCTGCGCTCAAACGCTGGCCGCGCAATCTTGCCGTCCGCATCGGCCTGGGCAACGCGGCTTATGCCCAAGGCGACTGGAAACGCGCCGAAAAAGCTTACTTGCAGGCCACGCTGGACCATCCTAAGTCCGGCATTGCTTACAACAACCTTGCTCAAACGCTGGCCGAGCAAAGACGTTATTCCGAAGCGCTGGCTTTGGCAAATCAGGCCGTCCTCCTGGGTGGCCCGGAGCAGGATGCAGCCAGGAATACCCTGGATCAGATCGGAAATAAAATGCGGAATTTGGGCTATACATTAGAGTAAGGGCGTTTTTGATTGGTATCGCAAAGGAGAAACGAAATGTCATTGGGAACAATTTTATTGATCATCGTGTTGCTGATGCTGATCGGCGCAATCCCTACCTGGCCGCACAGCAGGTCTTGGGGTTATGGCCCTAGCGGAGGGCTCGGGCTGGTCTTGCTCATCCTGCTCATTCTATTGTTGCTGGGACGGTTGTGATCGGAAAAATTTGCTCAATTAAGTGCGCTAGCGCACAGAGTGCTCTCGAAAATAAGGAGATCATTGCTGTGTAGCTTGCAGGACTTAAAAGAGATCGGCTGCAAGTCCGTTATTCCGTTGTGAAGGCGGCGTCCGAAGCCGTGCGAAACGTCAAGGATGTGGTCTCTGAATACGGTTAAGTGTCGATAGCAAATCGGCTTGTCTGGATGAGGAGTAAAAAAATGCTCGGAACTATTGCGGTTATCTTGATTATTTTGTGGTTGCTCGGCCTGGTCTCCTCCTACACCATGGGCGGATTCATTCACATCCTCCTGGTCGTCGCGATTGTGGTGATATTGCTGCAAGTCATTGGCGGCAGGCGTTAGTAACGCCCGGAGAATTTTTATCAAGCGTCTCAAGCTGGGAATATAAAATGAACGCAATCAAGATGTTGGCAGTTGCACTGATCTTGGCAGGTGGCTTGGGGTTGGCGTATGGCGGTTTTTCTTACACCAAGGACACGCATGAGGCCAAGCTGGGGCCGATAGAGTTGTCAGTGAAGGAGACCGAGACGGTAAATGTCCCGGTCTGGGCCGGTATAGGGGCGATAGTGGCAGGGGTGATTCTGCTTTTTGTACGCAGCAAGTAGCATTCAAACGATAACGATAGGAATCCACCATGAACACGATAGAACAAGCAGCTGGCAAAAGCATGGAAAAATTATCTAATGATTTCAAGGTAGTGGTGGCAGATACGGAAGCACTGCTGAAAGAGACTGCCAACCAAGGCGGCGAGAAGCTGGCCGAGGTGCGCGCCAAGGCGGAAGAATCCCTCGGTGTTGTGAAAGCCCGGATGGCGGAGACGCAGGCGGCGCTGCTGGTCAAAACCAAAGAGGCCGCCAAGGCTACCGACACTTATGTCCACGAAAATCCATGGCAAGCCGCGGGCATCGCTGCCGGTGTTGGCTTGATGATCGGCTTGCTCATCGGACGCCGCTAGTCGCTTCATCATGACCGAGAAAACGCCCGGCGGAAGCAAGGGACTGCTCGAATCGCTTGCCGCTCTCGCGGCAACGCTGGTTGCCATCGCGCATACGCGCCTCGATCTGCTGTCCGCAGAGCTGGAGGAAGATCGGGAGCGTGTGTTGTCTCTCCTGGTGTTGACGCTGGCCGCCCTGTTTTGCCTCGGAGTCGGCGTGGTGCTGGCAACGATCCTGATCGTGGTCGCATTCTGGGACACGCACCGCGTCCTGGCGCTAAGTGGGCTTGCCGGGTTCTTTCTGGCAGTCGGCATGGCGGCATGGATGTTCGCCATGCACAAAGCGAGGACAAAGCCGCGACTGTTTGCGGCGAGTCTGTCGGAATTGTTGAAAGACCGGCAACAGCTCGTTTCCCGCCCATGAACGATAAATTGATCAGGCTGGCGGAACGGCGTGAACGCCTGGTTGCGCAAGCCGCAGCGCAACGAATGACGCTGGCGCAAAACATCGAGCCTTGGCGTAATCCCTTGGCGCGAGTCGACCAAGGGCTGGCTGTGCTGCGCTATATCAAGAGCCATCCCGCCTGGATCGTCGGCGGCGCTGTCTTGCTTGCGGCACTGCGGCCTGGCCGCGTCGGGAAATGGCTAGGGCGCGGCTGGGTGACTTGGCAGATGCTGCATAAGCTGCGCGGCAGGTAGCAGGAAACCGAAAAACCCAGAAAAGCAGCCAGGCTGTCTATCGCACGCCCAAATCAAGTCCGACATACCCCTAGCAATGCAAGATCCGCTCGTAGGTTTCCTTGTCCGCCCGATAACACTTGCAGGACGCGGCTTCCAGGCCAGCGATGTTGCGAATCTTGATATCCCCCGGCTATAGCCGATCGGTTTTTCCTTCTGCAGCGAACTTGCGAAACCTAATTTATAAATAAGGGCACCCCTTTGTCTGGATGATACAAGTCCGACAGGCCGATGCTTTATGTACGCCACCGTACAGACGGTATTCTGTTTGGAGATTAACCTTCAATCATCAATTCAGGAGGTTTTATGAAAACGCCCAAAATAGTTATCGCGACTTTTCTCGCTGTAGCCGCCCTGATGAGCGGTTGCGCGAGTACCGATACTCGTCCCGTGTCATCCTCGCCAACCTATTCCCGCGCCGCTTATGGCGTGGTTGACGCGATCGAGTTGATTCGTAGTAGCAGCGACGGGACAGGCGGTAGCGGCATCGGTGCTGGTGCCGTTATCGGCGGTGTCGTAGGCGGCGTGCTCGGGCATCAAGTCGGAGAGGGCACCGGCAAGGATGTCGCGACCGTGGCTGGAGTGGTGGGTGGTGCCATGGCGGGTCACCAGATAGAAAAGAGCACCAAGACGCAAGACGCATATCGCATACGGGTGCGGCTTGACAACGGAGGGTATCAAACCGTGACGCAGCAAAGCATTGCCGATTTACGCGTCGGAGACCGGGTCCGTATCGAGAACGACCGAGTATCTCGTTACTGACCTGTAATTTTATTGCCGGCGGCCCGCTGTGCGCCGGATTTATCGCTTCAGTTACTCACTGTTAATAAAAAGGAAAAAATATGAAAACTTCACGACTCGTTCTTAACATGTTGGTCCTGGCTTCTTTAACCTCCGCGGGCATTGCTTCTGCACATGAAGTCCCCAAGGAAGGCTATCTGCTCGATACTCGCGGCAATGTGGTCAAAAATAACTACGACCAATGCTGGAGAACCGGCTACTGGACACCCGCCATGGCCATTGCGGAATGCGATCCGGACCTGGTAAAGAAAGCCGAGCCCAAAATGGCAGAAGCCGGGGCACCCGCCGCTGCGCCTGCTCCTGTCGTCGGCCCGGAAAAAGCGGCTTTCGTCCCGATCACCCTGCAAGCAGAAACGCTGTTCGACTTTGACAAATCAGCCATCCACGCCGACGGCAAAAAGCAACTGGATAATGAAGTCGTTGGCAAGATGAAGGCGTATCCGCAAGTTGAAGTGGTGCTGGTGACCGGCCATGCCGATCGCATCGGCTCCGATAACTACAATCAGAAGCTATCCCAGCGTCGTGCTGATGCGGTGAAGGATTACCTGGTTGGGCAAGGCGTTGAATCTAACCGCATTGAGACCGATGCCAAAGGTGAATCCGAGCCGGTGGTTTCCTGCGATAACGTGAAAGGTAAGGTCAGCGGCAAGAACGGCAAGCTGGTTGAATGCCTGCAACCCAATCGTCGTGTAATGGTGGAAGTGAAGGTGCAGAAACCGGTTCAGAGGTAAGCTCCGCTCCCCAAATGCGCCGAACAAAAGGCCGGCCATAAATCATTGATTGGTCTTTTGTGCTAAAAATAATAAATCGCCGGTTTTTGTGCGAATGATCACTAAACACGGACCCGGAATTCGTCCGATTTATGTGCGATACCGTACAGCCGGCGCATCGGCTTCAAGGCTAATCTGGCTTTGTTGGATTGACTGGAAGGCAAACAGGCAGTTGCAGAAACAGTCTGTTGATTGGAAGTAAATCAGAACGTTTTGTTTTCGTATCTTTTTTTGGAGAATTAATCATGAAACAACTTGGCAAATATCTTTCCGCAATTTTCCTGGCCATTGCGCTGGTGTCCGTCGTGGGTTGCGCGTCCACTTCGAAACAGTCAGGAACCGGCGAGTACATCGACGACAGCGTCATCACCACCAAGGTAAAGGCGGCCATATTCAACGAGCCCACCTTGAAAGCCACTGAAATCAATGTGGAGACTTTCAAAGGCGAGGTTCAGTTGAGCGGTTTCGTGAGTTCGCAGGCGAGCATGAACAAGGCGGTCGAAGTGACACGCAGCGTCAAGGGCGTGAAGTCCGTCAAGAATGACATGCGGCTAAAGTAAGTAATCGCTCCCCGTGTCCGCTCCCTGACCTCATGTTCGGGAGTGGTCCACGGGGGCTTTTTTCGTTCTGCAGCAATGTCCTGTAGATACGCTAAATCCTGACTCGTAACGACCGAAAAATTCTGTCAACTCAAGCGTATGGACTATCCTGGATAGTTGAATCCCTCATGTCCAAGCTGCTGTTCCCGACCGATGTGCCCGATTGATCCCCATTACTCTGCGAGAAAGCCCGCATTCCGCGAATTCGTCGAACGCATGAAGGTCGTCCTGGTCGAGTCGTTGACATCCTGGATCGATCACCGGGGAGCCAGCAAAGGCGCGGCCCTGGCCTTCTA
>CAZLJK010000031.1:21784-31083 GCA_964559825.1 uncultured Sulfuricella sp.
TGACATCCTGGATCGATCACCGGGGAGCCAGCAAAGGCGCGGCCCTGGCCTTCTATACCTTGTTTTCCATGACGCCTATCCTGGTGCTGGCCATTGTGGTCGCCGGTTACGTCTTCGGCGCCGAGGCGGCACAGGGAGAGATCGTTGCCCAAGTGCAAGGGCTGGTAGGGCCGAATGGGGCGCAGGCGATCCAGGCGTTGCTGGCCGCTGCGCGCGACCCCGACTCCGGGCGGGTGGCGACACTCGTGGCGAGCGCCCTGCTGTTGCTGGGCGCCACGAGTGTCTTCGCCGAGCTGAAGGGTAGCCTGGATGAGTTGTGGGGTATCGGCAAGCCTTGTCGGTCGGCCTTTGGCGTGCTCTTGAGGACCCGGTTGCTGTCCTTTGGCATGGTGCTGGTTCTGGCTTTTCTGCTGCTCGTCTCCCTCGTCGTCAGCGCCGCACTGGCCATGCTTGAACGCCATGCGGGCGGCGTCCTGGGTAGTTCCGCCGAGATTCTCGCGACGGCCTCCTCCCTCGTCTCGTTCGGCGTCATCGCCTGCATGTTTGCCGTCATCTACAAGACCCTGCCGGATGCACCGCTGTCGTGGCGCGACGTCTGGATCGGCGCTGCCTTCACGGCGGCATTGTTCAGCCTGGGAAAATATGCGATCGGATTGTATCTGGGCAACAGCGGGGTGGCATCGAGCTTTGGTGCCGCCGGATCGCTGATTGCGTTGCTGTTATGGGTGTACTACTCGGCACAGATTTTCTTTCTTGGGGCGGCGTTCACGCGGCAGTACGCACTGTGGTTCGGCAGCCTGCAGCACGATAGGCTGCATTTCGAGGAAATGCAGTGCCTCGCCGAGCGAAAGGGCGCTGAGTGAGTCTGCTGCGCGATGAACGCTAGGTTCGTGATCCGGGGTATGTGCGGCACCGTACAGACTTCGTCTGATCCCTCGCCTATGCTTCCCATCATGGCGTGCTTCTGTCCTCCACCACCGGTGGATGGCCGGACCGCTACCGCGTTTCACTGACATAAACCGCAAACACCGAGGTATGTCCCGATGTCCGCAATCGAAACTCCCGCATCGGAAGCTCCGGCAGGCAATCAATCTCCTGCTGCGCAGGGTTCCGAGACTGCTCAGCCCTTAACCGTTCACGTTCCTGTGGATGCGCGAGGCTTGGCGCTGGGCATACTGGCGACCGTCGCTTTGGTGTTCGCGCTGGACTGGATGCAGAAGTTTTTTGTTCCCCTGGTGCTCGGTATCTTCCTGGCTTACACCCTGAATCCCCTCGTAGTATGGTTGGAACGGATCAAGATTCCGCGCGTGCTGGGCACCAGCATGGCGATAGTGGCCGTTGTCTGCGCACTCGTGCTGGGCACCTACTCGTTGCGTGGGCAGGTGCAGACGATACTCGCGCAATTGCCCGAAGCCGCGAGCAAGCTGTCTGCGGGGTTCGCCAGCATGCGGGACGATCCGAGCGGCACCCTGCGGAAAATGCAAACCGCAGTGGGCGCAATGGAAAAGGCGACCAGCCAGATTGCCGGTATTCCGCCAGGCCCCAAGCAGCGCACTACCCACGTCGTCATCGACGCGCCCGGGTTCAAGCTGGGCGATTTCATGTGGGCTGGCTCCATGGGGGCCTTGGGCTTCATTGGCCAAGCGACCATGGTGATATTTTTGGCCTTCTTTCTCCTGGCGGGTGGTGACACATTCAAGCGCAAGCTGGTACGACTCACAGGATCGTCGTTATCGAGGAAGAAAATCACGATTACCATCCTTAACGATATCAACGATTCCATCCAGAAATACATGTTCATGCTGTTGATGACCAATCTGCTCTTAGGGTTGCTCACCTGGATCGCGTTCCACTGGATCGGCCTGGAAAACGCGGGCGCGTGGGCAGTTGCTGCGGGCTTGCTGCATGTGATCCCTTATGTCGGCCCGATATTCACCGCAGCCGCTACCGGGATGGCGGCATTCATGCAGTTCGACTCATTTTCGATGGCGCTGCTGGTCGCGGGGGCCTCATTGGCGATTGCCACGGTCATCGGCACCTTTGTGACCACCTGGATGACCGGGAGAATCGCCAAGATGAATGCGGCGGCGGTGTTTATCTCACTGCTGTTCTGGGCTTGGTTGTGGGGCGTATGGGGCATGCTGATCGGCATTCCGATCATCGTCATCGTGAAAGTCGTGTCCCAGCATGTGGAACAATTGCAGCCTGTGGCGGAGTTGCTTGGAGAATAGAACCACCCGATATTCAGGGCATCGTAGATCTGCGGATTACCCCGCAACTATCAGGGGCGAAAAGCATGAGCAAAAAACAAAAAAGCAATAAGACGGACAAGAAGCAGCCGTCCAAGACGCCTAGAGAAAAGAGGTCTGCGAAGAAATCCGAGAAGGAGTCCAAGGGATCTTTGGGTCCATGACAAGGCGCGTTAAATTTGACTAGACTGACAGGAGCGTCAGCCTTAGGTTTTTAAAAAACGCAGTTGAACGAATTGAAGCTTGTGCGGCGCCGAATCATTGACTGGCAAGCGCTAAAGCCTTGACCTTGAGTTCCAGAAATAAATGTGTCTACGACACGGTCCATTTTTACCTTGATAACCTCAATACCTGCCAAAGCAGTTTGCGATCGTCAGGTAACCGGCTGATGGTCTAAAAGCACTTGGTATGAGTTTTCGGCAAACGCAGGTTCCAGGGCCAGTGCTGCGCTGACCACCCGAGTTCGAGCGAGGAGAATGTCATAGTCATCAAAGAGTTCGGATTTTCGGCACGCACACGGAATGCGCTGCATAGCGGTCGGGATACCGAGTTGCTGCGCTCGGAGCTGTTCAGCATCGAGCAACTGAAGCGTCACGCGGTAACTCTGGCTGGCCAGCATAGAATCGATCCGCGTCCGGGGCCGGACAGGTTGTTGCCACGGTTGGCGGACAATGCGCGCGTTCTGCTGGCGGCGTATGACGTCGTGACGGCCGCAGCCACGCAGGGGCAGCGAATCGTGCCGGCAGAAGCCTGGTTGCTCGACAATTTCTATCTGATCGAGCAGCAGATCAGTCTGGCGCGTCGGCATCTGCCGCGCGGGTACAGCCGGCAGTTGCCGCGACTGGCTGACGGCCTGTCAGCCGGATTCCCCCGCATCTATGACTTGGCGTTGGAGTTGATCTCCCACATGGACGGTCGTGTCGACAGTGACAACGCCACCCAATTCATCGCCGCCTACCAGACCGCTGAACCGTTAAAGCTGGGCGAACTGTGGGCATTTCCGATCATGCTGCAGCTGGCGCTGCTGGAGAACCTTCGCCGCGTTGGCTTGCGTATCGCCCGTCGGCGCGAGGAGCGCGACGCGGCCATCACATGGGCAGATCGCATGCTCGCGACGGCAGAAAGGGAGCCGAAGCAGCTGATCCAGTTGCTCGCCGAGTTTGCCAATGCCGATGTGCCTCTGACCGCGCCGTTTGTGGAGGAATTTTACGACAGGCTCCAGGCTCAGGGGCCTGCCATGGCGTTCGTCCAGACCTGGGTCGAGCAGAAACTGCTCGAACAAGGGGTGACTGCAACGCAGTTGTCGGAGGCCGCCGGACGAACGGCCGCAACCAACCAGATCTCGATCGCAAACAGCATCGGCAGCCTGCGCTTCATCGGCGCAATGGACTGGAAGAATTTCGTCGAGTCGCTCAGTGTCGTCGAACAGACTTTGCGTGAAGACCCAACGGAGATGCACGCCAGCCAGGATTTCGCCACCCGCGACCGCTACCGGCATGTCATCGAGGACGTGGCGAAGGGCAGTTCGCGCAGTGAGTCGGTGGTGGCACGCGCAGCCATTGATCTGGCGCAGACGGCTGCGCAGCGATTGGGCGTCAACGACCGCAGCGCGCATGTCGGATACTATCTGATCGATCACGGACGTCAGAGTCTGGAGCGTTCGGTCGGTTGCCGTTGGTCATGGAAATCGTGGGCCAGAAGAGCGAACCGGAATTTCCGCCTTAGCCTTTACCTCGGTCCCATCCTGTTGCTTACCGTACTGGCGACATCGGCCGTGCTTTCCTCTTTCGGCGGACTGGACTTAAGCGACTGGCGCTACTGGTTTTTTGGGGGTGCCGGCATAATCGGCGCATCGGCGCTGGCGGTCTCGCTGGTGAACCTGTTGGTGACACTGGTCATGTCGCCTCGCGCGTTGCCACGACTGGATTTTTCCAAGGCGATTCCCGATGGTCACCGCACCATGGTGATCGTTCCCACCTTGCTGAGCAGGCCGCAAGAGATTGACGATCTTCTCGAAGCCCTGGAGATCCGCTACCTCGGCAATCGCGACCCCAATCTGTTCTTTGCCTTGCTGACGGATTTCCGTGACGCGTCTGAGCGCACTCTGCCAGACGATGAGGCGTTGCTCGCCCATGCGCGCGCAGCTATCCATACGCTCAACGAGGCCTACCGCGATGACCGCCCGTGCGTTTTCTACCTGTTTCATCGACCTCGGGTGTGGAATCCTTATGAACGGGTGTGGATGGGATATGAGCGCAAGCGCGGTAAACTGGAGCAGTTCAATGCCTTGCTGCGGGGAGGAGCGAAAACCGCATTCTCGGATATTGTCGGCGATGCATCCGTCCTCGATTCGATCAAGTACGTCATCACCCTGGATACCGACACGCAACTGCCCCGCGACGCGGCGCGCACACTGATAGGAAACCTCGCGCATCCGCTCAATCGGCCGGTCTACGATACCGACAAGGGACGTATCGTCGAAGGCTATGCGATCCTGCAGCCACGCGCTTCGATCAGCCTGACCAGTGCAGGCCAGTCACGCTTTACGCAACTGTTCGCGGGTGACTCGGGCATCGACCCCTACACGCGCGAGGTATCGGATGTCTACCAGGATATTTTCGGGGAGGGGTCGTTCATCGGCAAGGGCATCTACGATGTGGACGCTTTTCGCCAGGCCGTCGATGGGCGCTTTCCGGACAATCTCATTCTCAGTCACGACTTGCTGGAAAGCGGGTATGCGCGTTCGGCACTGGTGGCCGATGTCGACCTGATTGAAGAGCACCCGGCCAGCTACGCCATGGAGGCCAGCCGGCGCCATCGCTGGATACGCGGCGACTGGCAGCTTGCCGGCTGGCTGCTCCCGCGCGTGCCGGGACCGCCCCGATCAAATGGTTCGATCGAGCCCAATGAATCGAAGTCGGAGCGGCAGCCGAACCCGCTCACCGCCCTGTCGGTGTGGAAAATTTTCGACAACCTTCGCCGCAGCCTCGTGCCACCGTCGCTGCTGGCCTTGCTGGCAGGCGGTTGGCTGTTTGGTCCGGGACCGGCGTGGTTGTGGATCCTGCTGGTCGCGGGTGTGGTGTTCTTGCCCACCTTGCTGTCCACCGTGATCGAGCTCATCCGCAAGCCCGAAGAACGTGATTGGCTGGTGCACCTGATCCTGACCAGCAAATCCGCGAGCCGCCCAATACGGATGGCTTTGCTGACACTGGTCTTTTTGCCCTACGACACGCTGATTTGCCTGGATGCGCTCCTGCGCTCGGGGGTGCGGATGCTGTTCACTCGACGCGGATTGTTGCTCTGGCAGCTGCCATCCTATGCAAGCCGCAACGCGCGCCGTACGCTGGCCGATTTCTTCAGGGAGATGTGGATCGCGCCTGTTCTGGCGGTGGCGCTGGCATTGGCTTTGGCTTGGGTATTGGGGGTCAGCCGGTCGGCGGAGCTGCTTTTCGGTGCGCCCGTCTTGTTGCTCTGGCTGGCATCGCCCGTCGTCGGCTGGTGGATCAGCACACCGCTGGTGTCCCCCGTACCGGATTTGACCGTCGATCAACGGACGTTCCTGCGGGCGTCGGCCCGGCGAACGTGGCGCTTCTTCGCGGAGTTCGTCGGCCCCCGGGACAACTGGTTGCCGCCCGATAACTACCAGGAATATCCGGCCCCGGCCATTGCCTCGCGTACCTCGCCCACGAACATCGGCATGTCGCTGCTGGCGGACCTGGCTGCGTACGATTTCGGTTACATCTCCACCGGAGAACTCCTGCGCCTTGCCGAGAACACACTGGCTACGATGGAAAAGCTGGAACGCTACCGCGGCCATTTTTACAACTGGTACGACACGCGCACGCTGAAACCGCTACACCCGCAATACGTTTCTTCGGTGGACAGCGGCAACCTGGCCGGCAGCTTGCTCACCTTGCAAGCGGGACTGGCCGAGTTGAAAGATCAGCCGGTGCTGTCATCAAACACGTTTCAGGGGCTGCAGGACACCTTGCAGGTGCTTGTCGAACACTTGCCATCGTCACCAGCACCGGACCTTGCGAAGAAGATCAAGCTTCTGCAGGACACCCTGCGCTCACTCACGCTGCCTGAACTCTCACCAAAAGCGCAGCCACAGACCCCGGCTGCCGCCGACAGTTTGCTGGACAAGATTCACCTCGCTGGCGAGGAACTGGTTGCATTGCTGCCGGCGGATATCGATATCGATGGCGAACTGTATTACTGGGCACAGGAATTCGAACAGCAATCCCGCGCACTTCGAGCGGACCTCAGATTGCTGGTGCCCGAGCCGCGGCACTTCAGCAACATTCCGACCCTGGCGGAATTGGCCAGAGAGCGCGCAGCTGGCACGAAGGTGCCGGCGTCAGCCGCGGCGGCAGGATCACGTGATAAGGGTGCGGCGAGGCGGCTCCGACTCATCGACAATTTGGTGGATCGTTGCCGCGAACTGGCGCTGATGGATTTTGAATTTCTCTACGATACGTCGTGCGGCTTGCTGACCATCGGTTACGACGTGGGTGAACGGCGCCGCGATCCGTCCTGCTACGACCTGCTGGCATCCGAAGCGCGCCTGGCCAGTTTCCTCCTCATCGCGCAGGGACAGGTACCGCAGAAGCATTGGTTCTCGCTCGGCCGCCTGCTGACCAGTCATGGCGGCGACGTGAGCCTGATTTCGTGGAGCGGCTCGATGTTCGAGTACCTCATGCCGCAGCTGATCATGCCAAGTTACGACAACACCTTATTGGAGCAGACCTGCAAGGCCGCAGTGTCGCGCCAGATCGAATACGGCCGGCAACGCGCCGTGCCCTGGGGCATTTCCGAGTCCTGCTATAACGCTACCGATATGCACCAGGTCTATCAATATCGGGCCTTCGGCGTGCCCGGACTAGGCTTCAAGCGTGGGCTGGGAGACGACCTGGTCATCGCGCCTTACGCCAGCGCACTGGCGCTGACGGTGATGCCGCGCGAAGCGTGTCGCAACTTGCAGACGCTGGCCGCTAATGGCTTCCTCGGCATCTATGGGTTCTATGAGGCGGTCGATTACACGCCATCGCGTGTGCCGCGGGGCAAGAATCACGTCATCGTACGGTCCTTCATGGCGCATCACCAGGGCATGAGCCTGCTGGCCTTTGAGCATGTGTTGCTGAACCGGCCGATGCAGCGCCGATTCATGTCTGCCCCCCTGGTGCGGGCGACGGAATTGTTGCTGCAGGAACGTGTGCCGAAGAAGGGCGCCACATTGCATCCGCACGCGGCTGAAGTGAGCGCCGCCGCGCGCCCACCTGCCGCAGAAGAAGGCGCGATCATGCGCGTGTTTACCGACCCGAACACGCTGATGCCTGAAGTTCACCTGTTGTCCAACGGCAGGTACCACGTCATGGCGACCAATGCCGGTGGAGGTTACAGCCGCTGGCGCGACCTCGCCGTCACCCGTTGGCGCGAGGACGCCACTGCCGATTGCTGGGGCACATTCATCTACTTGCGCGACCGGGACACGGGGCGTTATTGGTCGACCGCGTATCAACCGACACTGCGCCAGGCCGATCACTACGAGGCGATATTCGTGCAGGCGCGCGCTGAATACCGGCGGCGCGATCAGGCGATCGAAGCGCACACCGAGATCAGCGTTTCACCGGAAGACGACGTTGAGATCCGCCGTGTCACGCTCACCAACCAGTCGTCCCGACCCCGTCATATCGAGGTAACAAGTTACGCGGAGGTGGTGTTGGCACCGCTGAATGCCGACCTGGCCCATCGCTCTTTCAGCAACCTGTTCGTGCAAACCGAAATCCTGCCCGACCGGCAGGCGATTCTCTGTACGCGGCGGCGCCGCACACCGGGAGAGCAGGTGCCGTGGATGTTTCACCTGTTGGCAGCACCCGGTGTGGTCGCCGACGAGCCGTCTTACGAGACTGACCGCGCCAAATTCATCGGCCGGGGTCGAACGGCAGCCAACCCGGTGGTACTGGATCGCAGCGACAGCCCAGTCCATTTATCCAGGCGGTTGTCGAACACCGATGGTTCGGTGCTCGATCCCATCGTGGCGATCCGCCGCACCCTCACCTTGTTACCCGACAAATCGGCGAGCGTGCAGATCATCTCCGGTGTCGCGGACACGCGCGAAGCAGCATTGGTTTTGCTTGAGAAATACTGTGACCGCCACTTCGTTGAGCGTGCCTTTGAAATGGCCTGGTTCCAGAGTCAGGAGGTGCTGCGCCACCTCAACGCAACCGAAGCCGATGCACAGCTCTATGGCCGCCTGGCCACTTCGGTCATTTACGGCAATGCCTTGCGCCGCGCCGCGCCCAGCATCATTGCCCGCAATCAGCTTGGTCAGTCCGGGCTGTGGCGCTTTGCCATCTCGGGCGATCTGCCTATCGTCCTGATACGCATCAGCGACCTGAACCGCATCGACCTGGTCAAACAGGTGCTGCAAGCCCATGCCTATTGGCGGATGAAGGGCCTGACTGCGGACCTGGTGATTGTGAACGAGGATTTCTCGGGCTACCGGGCGGTTCTGCAAGACCAGATCATGGGGCTGATCAACTCGGGTCCCGAAGCGCAAGTTATCGACAAACCGGGCGGGGTCTTCGTGCGGCGTGCCGAAGAGCTTTCCGAGGAGGACCGGGTCTTGTTCCAGACTGTCGCCCGCGTCGTGTTCACCGATACTGCCGAGACCCTGGTCGAGCAGGTGGAACGCCGGGTGTCGGCAGAGCGGGTGTCGGACCGGCTGGAACCATCGCTGCACCTGGCAGATGACCGAGTCTATCCGCTGCCGGCGCGCGAACGCATTTTCTGCAATGGCCTGGGTGGCTTCACGCCCGACGGACGCGAATACGTCGTTACCCTAGAGCCCGGTCAAAATACGCCGGCGCCGTGGGCCAATGTCATCGCCAGTCCGCACATCGGCACGGTCGTCAGCGAGAGCGGGAGCGCCTATACCTGGGTGGAAAACGCGCACGAGTTCCGCCTGACCACTTGGCACAATGACCCGCTTAGCGACAGCAGCGGCGAGGCGCTATACATCCGAGACGAGGAAACGGGTGCGTTCTG
>CAZLJK010000032.1:0-30919 GCA_964559825.1 uncultured Sulfuricella sp.
CTTGCAACCGGACTTTCTGACAAATGATTGGTACGGCTACAGGGGGCAGGTCAGTTCCATTCTCCGCTCTTTTATATCTGAATATTGTCGACAAGAAGTTTTCAGGCAGCCCCATCCAGAAGTTTGAGGAATTCCTTCGCCGGCTCAGCGTCGACTTAGATATCCTAAGTGCCAAAGAAATTGAAATCGCCAAGTATTGCTTTGCGGAGCCACCTGCGGCTGCCGTGGAGACCATCCGCATCAGGAAATTTATGCGCAGAAACTTCCTCAAGACAAAGGAAGACAAGGCTATTTATACCTTCGATGAGGCAATGGCGGTGGCATTCAATGGCGCCTGCGATTTAACGCTTATCAATACAGCCAATGTCATGCAAACCCAGGGGCTTGATGGAGTATCACAAGACTGCTGGATCACCACCAGAGACAAAAAGCTATTCGAGTTCTCGAAAGTTTCCCACTATGTCGATTTGGATGGGGAAGCCGGTAAGTACGCTCTAAGTGGAATATTGCCGGAACAGGATCACGATGAATACTGGCAACAAGCCAACCGTGCTCATCATTTGCTGAGCGTGAGTCGTATAACTTACCACGAGGCAAGGGAAATCGATATTCACGCTTACGTCGGGAAGGTTAAAGCTGCAATTGAGGAAATTGCTATTGCTTTCTAAAATGAACGATAATTTGCGATCTCGAACAGAATCGAATGCAACACATGCGCTATCAGCTATACATGTGGAAAAGGAAAATCAGTTGAGAAGTGTTGCTTTTCAAGGCGCGACTCACGGCAACAATAGTAACAAATTGCACTTTGCAACGTAATATTGTGTTAATTCTCACATTAATGCTAATTAACAATATGTTATAAGAGCAACATCTTCCCGTAACTACCTAGAATACGAAGTATCGTCTTGCTTTAAAAATCACTTTCAGCATTAAGGTTGCCTCTTGCCCTGCAACAGTCTTGCGATATCGGTATTGCCGCTCTCCATTGCCCAGCTCCAGGCTGTCGCGCCATTTTCATTCTTGATGTCTGCTTTGGCATGATGCTTTAGCAGGACTTTGACGACTTTGATGTGCCCGCTTTTCGATGCTAGCATCAATGCGCTTGTACCATTGTTGGTCGTCGCGTTTATGTTTGAACCTGCCCGCAGCAAGAGTTCGAGAATCTCTCCGTGCCCCGAAAATGCCGCATACATCAATGGTGTCCAGCCTTGATGGTTTGCCCCTGTCTCCGCCTTCAGTTTGAGCAAAGTACTGACTACCTCAGTCTGTCCATTGAGCGCCGCGAGCATGAGGGCCGTTTCGCCGAATTGGTTTTTGGTATTGAGTTTCGCACCGGATCTATGGAGTAACTGCACAATGTCATTTTGACCTTCGCGCGCGGCAATCATTATCGCCGTATTGCCATTGGCGTCCATTACATTAGCATCGACACCCTTGGCAAGAAAATGCTGGATGGCTCTGGAATCTCCAAGAGTTATTGATATGAATAAATCGTCAATAAATCCATCAGCTAAGGAAGTATTGCTAACCAACATTAACATAAATAATGCATTACGCACTGTTCCGTATATCATATTGTCTTAAACAGTCGTGTAAAATTTCTGGTAGTGGCCTCAATCAATTCTTTTTCGCTTATCCCTCTTAATCGTGCAACCTCTTCTGCGACGTGCTTTACATACGCGGGTTGGTTGGTTTTTCCACGGAATGGCGCAGGCGCAAGATAAGGCGAATCGGTTTCAACCAATACTCTGTCCAATTGAATTTTCTCTGCAACTTCCTTGACTTGTATTGCGTTCTTAAAGGTAACAATGCCTGAAAAAGAGATATAAAAGCCAAGCGCTATCGCACGTTCAGCGACTTCCAGACTTTCTGTAAAGCAGTGCATTACTCCACCCACTCGTTCGGCCCCCTCCTCTTCCATAATGCGTAGCGTATCGGCAGCCGCCTCGCGGGTGTGAATAATCAATGGCTTGCCGCAGAGTATTGCGGCGCGGATATGGTTGCGGAAGCGCTCCCTTTGCCATTCAAGGTCGCCTTTCAATCGAAAGTAATCCAGTCCGGTTTCACCGATGGCTATCACCTTAGGGTGGTTCGCCAATTCAACCAGTTTTTTAACTGTGGGTTCTTCCTCATTTTCATAATCGGGATGAACTCCGACCGATGCGTAGAGGTGAGAATAGGTTTCGGTCAGGCTGATAACCTCATGAAAGTCTGTGAGATTAACGCTCACGCATAGCGCAAGGCCGACCCCGTTTTTTTCCATGTTGGCGAAAATCTCAGGCAGATTTGAAGCAAGGTCAGGAAAATTTAAGTGGCAGTGGGAATCGACTAGCATGGCTTGTACGAGAGGAAGCCGCCCCAGGAGGTGGCGGCGTGGTTTGTGACAGCATCTACATGGTGTGGGTGGGGCGGGATGTTTTGCTACCGCCAAGCAAGCCTTCGATTTTGTTGCGCGCCGAGACCCCGCTTTCGTTATCACCAAACTGCACGCCAACCCCCTGCACTTTATTGCCCTGCGCGCCTTCCGGAGTGATCCAGACAACACGGCCGGCTACTGGCAATTTGTTCGGATCGTCCATCAAGGAGAGCAGCATAAAAACCTCGTCACCCAGCCGATACGGTTTGTTGGTCGGAATAAAGATTCCGCCGCCCTTCAGATAAGGCATATAAGCTGCATACAGCGCGGTTTTTTCCTTGATGCTCAAGGAAAGCACACCCGGCCGCGGAGCGGCTGAAGCTGTTGGATCAGACATAAGCGGCGTCCTGACGATTCACGAGTTGCGAATAGGAAAAAAACAATTGTTCCAGCACTAGTCGATTATTCAGCGGATGTTGCAGCGCGCGCTGAGCAGTCAATAATTCCTGCTGAAACCGAAACAATTCTATCAAGTTGACGGCTTTTGCCAAGCGATTCATTTCTGCTGACGACTCCGTCTGGTATCGTACCCGCCCCGCCATGCCGATGCTTGCCAGATCGTAGACCCACTGTTGCATCCAATTCAGTATCCAGGCCAACTCCATCTTGTCGCTTTGCTCCGCCAAGGTAAGCGGATCCAATCGGTCCGGCACGCCAAGTTGTTCCAGAATCTGGCCGCGTTTCAACTGATAATCTTCCGCGCTTAATCTCAGTGCAGCAAGCGGTGCGCGACCTGATTGCGCCAAGCATGCCTCGGCTTCCGCGACCTTCTGTTCCCGTAGCCACTGCAGCGCTTCCGCATGCCCAGGAAGCGGGGCGTTAATCTTTTGGCAGCGGCTGCGGACGGTGGGTAACAAGCGTTGGGGTTGATGCGACACCAGAATGAATAGTGTGCCGTGCGGTGGCTCCTCTAATGTTTTCAGCAGTGCATTGGCGGCGTGAACGTTCATCGCCTCTGCCGGGTGAACCAGGATGATACGCAAGCCATTGCGGTGGGTCGTCAGGTTGATGAAATCCGCCAATTCGCGAATCTGGGACACGGTAATGAACTGACTCGCCTTTTTGTCGGTTCCCTTGCCTTGCTCCACCCCTTCGCCCGTTGAATCTGTCGCGGCGTTCTGTGCATCAGGTTCGAGCAGGCGAAAATCGGGATGCCCGCCAATCTTGAACCAGTTGCATGCGCCGCAGTGCTCGCAGGGTTCGCCCGTATCCAGCGGGGATTCGCACAGCAACGCCTGCGCCAACGTGTAGGCCAAATGGAATTTCCCGATTCCTCCGCGGCCTTGCAGCAACAGTGCGCCAGGCAAAGCCGTCTTGGCGGACATCAATCGCTGCCAGATGTTATTTTGCCATGAATAAATCATTTAATTCATATCGATGAAATAATGTCTTCGAGATTAACTTGAACTTCATTCAGCGTCTGGCTGCTATCGATCACCCGGATTCGCTGCGGAAATTGCATTGCGCGTTTCAAATATGCATCCCGCACGCGCTGAAAAAAATCCTGCTTTTCCTGTTCGAATCGATCCAGAGACGCGTTGGCCGACAACCGCTGCCGACTGACTTCGAGGGGCACGTCAAACAATAAGGTCAGGTCCGGCTGAAAATCTTGCTGAACCCATTGCTCAAGGGTTTTTAGCTTGGATTCCTCCAGCCCCCTGCCCCCACCCTGATAAGCAAAACTGGCATCGGTGAAGCGGTCTGAAATGACCCAAGCTCCCTCTCGCAACGCGGGAATAATCACTTTGTCCAGATGCTCCCGCCTGGCTGCGAACATCAACAGGGCCTCGGTCTCGGGATGCATGGCTTGATGCAGGAGCAACTCGCGAAGCGCCTCACCGAGCGGCGTTCCTCCCGGCTCTCGGGTGACAAGGACATTATTTCCCTGGCTACGCAGGTGCTCGGCCAGCCAATTCAGGTGGGTGCTCTTGCCGGCACCATCTATCCCCTCAAGCGTGATAAATTTTGCATTATTTTTTTTAATAATCATCATATTGCGATATTTAATCAATCTTTTTTCTGGATGCGGTCTTCTGGTAGCGCGCCACGGCCTGATTATGTTCCGCCAAGCTGCGGGAAAACTGGTGGGTGCCGTCCCCCTTGCTTACGAAATACAGCGCAGAGGTCGCTCCAGGATGCAGAGCCGCATGGATGGCGGCTCCGCCCGGCATGGCAATCGGACCAGGGGGAAGACCACTGCGAGTGTACGTATTATAGACATTATCAGTGGTTAAATCGCGCCTGCGCAAATTGCCATCATACGTCTCGCCAAGACCGTAAATGACCGTTGGATCTGTTTGCAACCTCATGCCGATGCGGAGGCGATTGACAAAGACTGCGGCGATCATCTGCCGCTCCCCGGATCGACCGGTTTCTTTCTCGATGATGGAAGCCATGACCAAGGCCTCATAAGGTGTGGAGTAAGGCAGATTCGGGCTGCGCTCCCTCCAGGCATCGGCTAACCGCTGCCCCATGATCTGGTAGGCACGCTTGAGCACTGACAAATCGCTCATCCCGTTGCTGAAATAGTAAGTGTCCGGAAAAAACAGCCCCTCGGCGGTCTCCTCCTGCACCCCCAAGAGATTCAGCAGTTCCCTGTCACTCAGGCCGGTAGTGTCGTGCTTGATGGCGGGGTGCTCGTCGAGCACCTTGCGCATCTGACTGAAATTCCAGCCCTCGATAAACACGATTTCACTCTGGCTGACATCGCCCTTGGTAATCTTTTGAAGCAACTGTAACGGGGTGATTTCACGATCCAGCTGATAGTTGCCGGCCTTGATTTCCCCTTCCTTTCCCAAAGCCTTTGCCAGCACTATAAAGCTCCATGGCTCTGGAAACAGTCCCTCAGTGCTGAACTGTCGGGCAATGGCACGCAGACTGCTTCCATGCTTGAGCGTAAACGCGTAGGTGGACTGGGGCAGGTGTACAGGCGTATTGGAAAAATACAGCACCCAGCCCGCAGCCAGCATTCCCAGCAAGAAGAGGGTCGCAATGCCTCGCTTAATGACAGTCATCATCCAACAATCTCCTCAATCGCGCCGCCAATTTGCCGGCTTGCCATGTTTTACCGGCCAGTTCCCTGACCTGCCAGACGCCGATCAAGCTGTTGCAAAGCACCATCTCTTCCGCATCGTAAATTCTGGCCAACGGCATATTTTCCACCTTGACCGCCATGCCGAGCCGGTCGGCCAGATTCATGATGCGCTGCCGCTGCACGCCCGCTACGCCGCAGCGCCCAAGATCAGGGGTGAACAAGGTATTGCCCTGGAGGAGAAACAGGTTGCTCATCGTTCCTTCGATTGCATTTCCATCCATGTCGAGCATCAACCCCTCGGCAATTTCTGAATTGTTCCATTCCCGTCGCGCCAGTACATTTTCCAGGCGGTTAAGATGCTTGATTCCCGCCAGCAAGGGTTGTATGGCAAGGCGTGTGGCACAAAGGTGTAGCCGCACCCCATCCGTCAAATAGTTTACCGGATACGGCGGAATCGGGCTCGACATCAGGATGCGAGTCGGCTCCATCCGCGCTGGAATCGCATAACCACGCTGGCTTTCCCCCCGGGTGACGATTATTTTCAGCACGAAGTCAGGCGTTTCTGCCATCAATTCGACCATTTCTGCAGCCAAAATATCTTCAGGCGGACACACAATGCCGAGCGCCGCACAGTCCGCGTACAGCTTGTCATAATGGCGTGTCCAGCATAATGGATGGCTCGCTCTCACCAGAACGGTACGGAAAACCCCGTCGCCGTACGCCAGTCCCCGGTCAAAGACCCGGACATGCTCGCTCTGAATACCGTTAACCAGGATCATTGAGCCGCTCCTAGTGCCCTCAGCAACCCCTTCGCCTTTGCGCGAGTTTCGGCCAATTCGCGCAAAGGGTCGGAGTCGGCAACGATGCCGGCACCGGCCTTGAAAGTGAGAACATTCCCTTCGAGCATGAAGCTGCGGATCAGGATATTGAGATCCATGCTGCCATCGAGATTAAGATATCCCATACTGCCCGTATAAGCGTAACGGGGCGAGGGTTCAAGCTCATTAATGATTTGCATGGTGCGGACTTTAGGGCATCCGGTAATCGTGCCTCCTGGAAACAACGCGCGCATCACTTCGGAAGGGGCCATATTCTTGCGCAAACGACCGCGCACGTTGGATTCGATATGGTGTACATGCGCATAGCTGCACACCGTCATCAATTCGCTGACTTCGACGCTACCTGGCTCGCATACCCGCCCCAGATCATTGCGCTCCAGGTCGACCAGCATGATGTGTTCGGCACGTTCCTTGGGGCTGGCAATCAACTGTAGCCGCAGCCGATCATCTTCCTCAGGAAGTGAAGCACGCGGATGCGTGCCGGCGATCGGACGCGTCTCGATCACGCCATCGCGTACTTTTGCCAATCGTTCCGGGGAGGAACTAATAATCTGGTACTTGCCAAAATTGGCGATACCCGCAAACGGCGCCGGATTGCTCTCGCGCAGCTGAGCGTAAATGCCGGCCGCACTGTCTTGAGGTTGGATCCGAGCACGCCACTGGCGAGCAAGGTTGACCTGGAACACGTCCCCTTCCAGGATGTAGTGCTTGATCTCGGCCACCCCTTGCAGGAATATCTGTTCGTCTTCCTCTTCAAGCTCATCCACCTTTACCGGGCTGTCAATATAGCGGGGAACACGATTCAAATCGATGCGCAGGTCTTCAAGAAGATGCGAACAGGCCTCCTCGGCAAATAAGTAGGTCTGCCCTTCTATACGGTCGACCATAATGGCCGCAGGGATGCGGGCCAGGGCTGCCAACGGGAATGTGCTTGCCTGCTGTTTTATTGGGACGGAGGGTTCTAGCTGGTGCAGCAGCTCATAACCGAGATAAACGAACCAGCCTCCGTGAAAGGGAAGCATAGTCTCTTTCTGATCGGATAGTCGCCCGGCTTTATCCCACTCTTCATCCAGCACGGGAAAAAATGATTTTTCCTGTCCTATTGGATCGAAGGGGAATATTTGTGATTGTATTGGAAAAGCGAAAAGAATATCCCAGCCGGGGCAACCCAGAGTTTGCAGCAGATAGGGATAGCGCAACGGGTTTGCCGCGTGGAGGCCAAGCAAGTCGGGCGTACCGGGGAGCTGTATGACGGGCACAAGCTACCTTAATGACGAGGGAAAACCCAGGGGCGTATCCGCCCCTGCTGCGGACGTTCAGATCTTGCGAAACACCAGAGTGCCGTTGGTGCCGCCAAACCCAAAGGAATTCGACAGGGCGACATCGATTTTCATCTTGCGGGCAACATTCGGCACATAGTCAAGATCGCACTCGGGATCCTGCTCGACCATGTTGATGGTCGGCGGAGAAATTTGATGATATACGCCAAGCGCCGAAAACACTGCTTCGACCCCGCCAGCAGCGCCCAGCAGGTGCCCGGTCATGGATTTCGTCGAATTGACCGCGATATTTTTGGCGTGCTCGCCGAAGCACAGCTTGACTGCCTTGGTTTCGGCCAGGTCACCCAAGGGCGTGGATGTGCCGTGGGCGTTGATGAAATCGACCTGATTGTGCGGAATTCCGGCGTTGCGCAAGGCATTGGTCATGCAACGTGCGGCCCCGCTGCCGTCTTCGCAAGGAGCCGTCATGTGGTTGGCATCTGCGCTCATGCCGAAACCGGGCACTTCGGCATAAATTTTCGCCCCGCGCGCCTTGGCGTGTTCGTACTCTTCTAGCACCAGCACCCCTGCGCCTTCTCCAAGCACAAAGCCATCCCGCCCTGTATCCCAAGGGCGGCTCGCTTTTTCGGGATCGTCATTGCGTGTGGACAATGCGCGCGCTGATGCAAACCCGCCAACAGCCAGCGGCGTTACCGTAGATTCTGCACCGCCCGCGATCATGATATCGGCATCACCGTATTCGATCATGCGCGCGGAATCGCCGATGCAGTGAGTCGCCGTGCTACAGGCTGTGACCATCGCCAGATTCGGGCCTTTCAGGCCAAACATGATGGATAGATTGCCCGAGATCATATTGATGATCGTGCCGGGAATGAAAAACGGAGAGATTTTTCGCGGTCCGCCTTCCAGATAGGTGTTATGGGTATCCTCGATCATCGGCAGACCGCCGATGCCGGAACCGATGTTAACGCCGATGCGCTCGGCGTTTTCCGGAGTAACCACAATGCCGGAGTCCTTGATTGCCTGTACCCCCGCAGCAAGCCCGTAATGGATAAAAATATCCATGCGGCGAGCTTCCTTGGCGGAAATATACTCGGTGACATCGAACCCCTTGACCTCGCCGGCGATCTGGCAGGAAAGGGCCGATGAGTCGAACCGGGTAATCCGGCTTATTCCGGATTTGCCGGCAAGAATGTTCGACCACGCTTGCTCAACAGTATTACCGACAGGCGAAATAATGCCCAGGCCGGTGATGACGACTCTGCGTTTAGACAAGACGACTCCCGTTGCGAGTGGTTACAGGATAGATAGGAACAGCTTAGTTCAGATGACCATTGACGTAATCAACGGCTTGTTTGACGGTGGTGATTTTTTCCGCTTCTTCGTCAGGAATTTCGCAGTTGAATTCTTCTTCGAGTGCCATGACCAGTTCAACGGTATCCAGGGAATCAGCGCCCAGGTCATCGACAAAGGAAGATTCGATTTTAACTTCAGCTTCGTTCACGCCAAGTTGCTCAGCAACAATTTTTTTGACGCGTTGTTCGATATTTTCCATCTAAGTACCCTCTCTTTAGAATCGCCATAAAAAAGCTGACGCATTTTACCAAAAATTGCCTACTTCACCAAACCGGGAAGTTTGCTCAATCAACTCATGTACATGCCGCCATTGACGTGCATGGTAGTACCCGTGACATAACTTGCTTGCGGCGAAGCCAGGAACGCGACCGAAGCCGCGATATCCTGAACCGTGCCAAGCCGGCCCAGCGGAATGTGGCCGAGTAAATCATTGCGCTGCTCTTCACTCAGAGCGCGGGTCATATCCGTGTCGATAAAACCCGGAGCGACGCAGTTGACTGTGATGTTACGGCTGCCAACTTCGCGCGCCAGCGATTTGCTGAAACCTATGATAGCCGCCTTGGCAGCGGCATAATTGGTCTGGCCGGCGTTACCCATCGTGCCTACCACCGAGGCAATGCTGATGATACGACCATAACGCGCCTTCATCATCGCGCGCAGTACAGCCTGGCTCAAGCGGAACACGGACTTCAGGTTGGTATCCATGATGTCGTCCCATTCCTCTTCTTTCATCCGCATCAGCAAGTTGTCGCGCGTGATGCCGGCATTATTGACCAGAACGGAGATTTCACCGAATTGAGCGCGTATGGCTTGCAGAACCTGCTCGATCTGCGCAGCATCCTTGACGTTCAGGGCCAGCCCAGCCCCCTTGATGCCAGCCTGGCTCAGGTAGCCGCTGATATTATCTGCACCCGACTGGCTGGTTGCCGTACCGACAACGGTTGCACCCTGCTTGCCGAGTTCCAGCGCGACCGCCTGGCCAATTCCACGGCTGGCACCTGTTACCAATGCAATCTGCCCTTGCAGCATTTAACTATTCTCCCCAATTCTCAATGTATCCATCGCCTGGCGCAGCGCCGCTTCATCAGATAATGCGAATGCCCGCATATTGCCATCGATGCGCTTATTCAGTCCTGCCAGCACCTTTCCCGGACCGCATTCCGCGAGTGTGCCTATGCCTTGATCGGCAAAACCCTGGACTGTTTCCACCCATCTCACCGGGCTATAAAGTTGGCGTGCCAGTGCATCCTTGATGCCGGCTTCATCGCCGTGATTTTTGACATCGGCGTTATGCACCACCGGAATTTGCGGCGGTTGGATCGAAATCATCAGCAGACGTTGTGTCAGCGCATCCGCCGCCGGGCGCATCAGGGCGCAATGGGAGGGAACGCTGACCGGCAATGGCAGTGCGCGTTTTGCACCCTTTTCCTTGGCCAGCACCATGCCGCGCTCAACCGCGGCTTTGTGGCCTGCGATCACGACTTGGCCAGGCGAATTAAAATTGACCGGCTCCAGTACCTCGCCTTGCGCTGCTTCGACGCAAACGGCGCGCACGGCATCTTCATCGAGCCCCAGAATCGCCGCCATACCGCCCACCCCTTCGGCCACCGCTTCCTGCATGGCCTGAGCGCGGAAGCGCACCAGCGGCAGCGCATCGGCAAAGGACAAGGCACCGGAGGCAACCAGTGCGGTGTATTCACCCAAGCTATGGCCGGCCAATACAGTTGGCTGTGGTCCTTGCAGAGCATTCCAGGCGCGGAACACCGCCACCCCGGCAGTCAGCATGACCGGTTGGGTATTAACTGTCAGGTTGAGTTCTTCAGCGTTGCCGCCCGTGATCATGCCCCACAAATCCTGCTTGAGAACATCCCCCGCTTCCTCGAAGGTCTGGCGCACGATGGAAAGACCGTCGAAGCCATTCATCATGCCGACCGACTGCGAACCCTGCCCTGGAAATACAAATGCCAAACTCATGTTTTCTTGCCTTCTCACCAAGTGACTAGCGCGGAACCCCAGGTGAAACCGCCACCCACGGCTTCCATCAGCAGGGTATCGCCGGGCTTGATCCGCCCGTCCCGAACCGCGACATCCAGTGCCAATGGGATCGATGCAGCCGAGGTATTGCCATGCTTGTCGACCGTGACTACTACATTGTCCATGCTCATGCCCAGCTTCTTGGCGGTGGCCTGGATGATGCGAATATTGGCCTGATGCGGCACCAGCCAAGTGATGTCCGATTTTTGCATGCCATTTGCCGCGAGGGTTTCCTCAACGATGGAATCCAGCACCCCGACTGCGAATTTGAATACACCGGCGCCGTCCATTTCAACGAAAGGATTACCCTTTGCCTTGCCGCCCGAGAGGCTCGCCGGCACAGCCAATAAATGGCCATAGCTACCGTCGGCATGCAGGTGGGTGGAAATGATTCCAGGCTCTTCGCTAGCTTTCAGAACGACCGCACCTGCACCGTCGCCGAACAAGACGCAGGTGTTGCGGTCTGTCCAGTCCATGATGCGGGAAAAGGTTTCCGCGCCCACAACCAGGGCGCACTTGCTTTGTCCGCCACGAATGAACTGGTCGGCTGTCGCCAGGGCGTAGATGAAACCGCTACATACTGCCTGGATGTCAAACGCCGGACCACCGCTCTTGATGCCCAGTTTTTCCTGGAGGATGCAGGCTGTACTGGGAAACACGACATCAGGCGTAGTCGTGGCGACGATGATCAGGTCGATGCTTTGGGGGTCGACGCCAGCCATTTTTATGGCCCGTTGCGCCGCCTGGAACGCTAGGTCGCTGGTGATCTGGTTTTCTGCAACGATGTGGCGTTCGCGGATACCCGTGCGGGAAAAAATCCACTCGTCAGAAGTATCGACCATGTGCGCCAGATCGTGGTTGGTCAGGATTTTTTCCGGAAGGTAGCCGCCGGTACCGACTATACGTGAATACATCAGGCTTTTTCCTCGTTCAGCAGAGCCATTTGTTCATTGATCCGGCGCAGCACGCTGTTGCGCACTTCCTCGACCGCGCGCTCAATGGCGAACTGGAAAGCGAAACTATCCGCCGAGCCGTGGCTTTTAACAACGACCCCTTGCAATCCAAGGAGGCTTGCGCCGTTGTAACGCCGATGGTCGAGACGCTTCTTGAACGCGCTAAGAACCGGGTAGGCGATGAGGCCAGCCAATTGAGTCAGAATATTGCGATTGAATTCCTGGCGCAAAAAAGTCGCCAGCATTTGCACCAGTCCTTCCGATGCCTTCAGCGCAACATTGCCGACAAAACCGTCGCATACCACCACGTCCGTGGTCCCTTTATAGATATCGTTGCCCTCCACGTTGCCATGGAAATTAAGATGACTCTGACGCAACAGTTCGGCTGTCTGCTTGACCACCTCGTTGCCCTTGATGTCTTCCTCGCCGATGTTGAGCAGACCTACGCTGGGGAATTCCTTATGCTCCACGGCGGAAACCAGCATCGCGCCCATGATCGCAAACTGGAGCAGATGGTTGGCAGTGCAATCCACATTGGCTCCAAGATCGAGTACGTGGGTATGACCGTTCAGCGTGGGCATCATCCCGGCAATAGCTGGCCGTTCTATCCCTGGCAGCATTTTCAGGACAAAGCGGGAGATAGCCATTAACGCACCGGTGTTGCCGGCGCTAACGCAAGCATTCGCCTCACCTGTTTTTACCAGGTTGATGGCAACGCGCATGGATGAGTCTTTTTTATTACGCAAGGATAGCGCGGGTGGGTCGTCCATGGTAACAACCTCGCTGGCATGGTGAATGCGCAGGCGAGGAGAAACCGAGGCCTGAAGGGATTTAAGCTCGGCTTCAATCACTTCGGCCAAGCCGACTAATACTATATTGACTTCAGCGTCCCGTTTCAGGTACGCCAGAGCAGCAGGGACAGTGACATGGGGTCCGTGGTCGCCGCCCATGGCGTCGACCGCAACAGTGATATCCATTACGCTCGTTGCAAACCGCCTTTACCGGACGCCAGGTAACGCCTTTTATTCACCCTTGGCACGTGCAACCTTTTTGCCGCGGTAGAAACCGCTGGGGCTGACGTGGTGACGCAGGTGAATTTCCCCGGTGGTCGGCTCAACGGCCAACGGTGGGTTGGTCAGAAAGTCGTGTGCGCGGCGCATGCCACGTTTGGAGGGGGATTTCTTGTTCTGTTGTACAGCCATGATAACTCCTAATTTTTTCTCAAATCTTTCATTTTCAGCGCGGCCAATGCACTGAAAGCATTTTGTTTATCGGTTTCCACCTGGCCAAAATTCCCGCCTGCCTTACAGTTCCCCGGCGTGTGCGTGGGCGCCATCGGCAAGCTCAGCAACACCTCATCCTCGACCAGCGCCAGCACATCCATATTCGGATCCGCCTTGATAGCGTCCGCCAATTCATCCTCATTCACTACCGCTGGCAAAACCTGATCATCCTCAAACAATTCCAGTTCGGAATCGAAGTCAACAGGATAAGCCAGAGCCCCAAGGCAACGCTGACACTTGAGTTGCAACATCCCCTTGACGGCGCAAACCAGAAAAAGCTTATCGTTCTCGCCATGCTTGCCGGTCAGGCTATACTCCAGCATACCATTGCTGGAAAACAGTAAATCCTGCAGCCTACCCAAGCTTGCGACCACGACACTACCGCTTAACGTTTCGCCGTTTCGCGCAAACTCGATGCTGTTGATGACGACCTGTTCAGTCATAAGGCGCGCATGATATAATTTTTAAGATTCGCTGTCAAAAAACAAGCTTCAAGAGTAATCACAAAAGCTTGATGCTTTGGATAATTTACCGGGATCTCGCGTGATCAAGAAAATTCTTATCGCCAATCGTGGCGAAATCGCGGTTCGTATTGTACGCGCCTGCTCTGAAATGGGGATTAAATCGGTCGCCATCTATACAGATGCCGACCGACATGCCCTGCACGTCAAAAAAGCAGATGAATCCTACAATATCGGCTCCGATCCGGTCATTGGTTACCTGAACGCACATAATATAGTCAATCTTGCCGTTGCTGCAGGTTGCGATGCACTTCATCCCGGCTATGGCTTCCTTTCGGAAAACCCCGTTCTGGCTGAAATCTGCGCCAAGCGGGGCATCAAGTTCATTGGCCCATCCCCGGAAGTGATCCACCGCATGGGCGACAAGATCCAAGCCCGTCAGGCGATGATCGATGCCGGAGTGCCGGTAATACCAGGCAGCGAAGGCAATCTTTCCAACGTCAAGCAGGCCGTGGATCTCGCCGCAGGCATCGGCTACCCCGTCATGCTGAAAGCCACCAACGGTGGTGGTGGACGCGGCATTCGCCGTTGCAACAGCGAAGAAGAGCTGATCAAGAATTATGATCGCGTCGTTTCCGAAGCCACCAAGGCGTTCGGCAAGCCTGAACTATTTATGGAAAAATGCGTGGTTAACCCGCGCCACATTGAAGTCCAGGTCATCGGCGACAGCTTCGGTAGCGTAATCCATCTGTTCGAGCGCGATTGCTCGATCCAACGCCGCAATCAGAAACTGATCGAAATTGCACCTTCGCCGCAACTGACCCGTGCCCAGCGCGACTACATCGGCAAGATCGCCGTTCAGGCAGCTAGGACCGTCGGCTACGAAAACGCGGGCACGGTGGAGTTTTTGCTTGACCAGGACAACCAGTTTTACTTCATGGAAATGAATACCCGTCTGCAGGTAGAACACACCGTGACGGAAACCATTACCGGCATCGACATCGTGCAGGAGCAAATCCGCATCGCCAGCGGCCTGCCACTGCAATACAAGCAAGGGGACGTAAATTATCGTGGCTTCGCCATGGAATTCCGCATCAATGCCGAAGACCCGAAAAACGATTTTCTCCCCAGCTTCGGCCGCATCACTCGCTACTATGCGCCAGGCGGTCCTGGCGTGCGCACCGACGCAGCCATGTACACGGGTTATGTCATCCCGCCCTACTACGACTCCATGTGCGCCAAGCTCACCGTTTGGAGCTTGACTTGGGAAGGCGTGGTCGAACGTGGCAAGCGCGCCCTGAACGATATGGTGGTCTACGGGGTGAAAACCACAATTCCTTATTATCAGGAAATCATGAAGCACCCGGATTTCCGCAGCGGAAAGTTCGACACCAGTTTCGTGGAAACCCACCCCGAACTGACAAATTATTCAGTGAAGCGCCCCAAAGAATTGCTTGCAGCAGCCATCTCGGCGGCAATCGCGGCCCATGTGGGGCTTTGATCTCGATTTATTGTTGTAACACTAGGATAAACAATGGCTAAAGTTTTCATCAGCGATCTGGTACTACGCGACGGACATCAATCCCTGATTGCGACCCGCATGCGCACTGAAGATATGCTGCCAATCTGCGCCAAGCTCGACAGCGTGGGCTTCTGGTCGCTGGAAGCCTGGGGCGGCGCGACCTTCGACGCCTGCGTACGCTTCCTGCGCGAAGATCCGTGGGATCGCCTGAAGAAACTGCGCAAGGCTCTGCCCAACACCCGCATCCAGATGCTGCTACGCGGCCAGAACCTGCTCGGCTACCGCAATTATTCGGATGACGTGGTACGCGCCTTCGTTAAAAAATCGGCTGACAACGGTGTAGACGTATTCCGTATTTTTGACGCCATGAACGACCTGCGCAACCTGCGAGTTTCCATCGAGGCGGTAAAAGCCAGCGGCAAGATCGCCGAGGGCGCGATCAGCTACACCACCAGCCCAGTACACAACATCGATTACTTCGTTAATTTGGCCAAGGAATTCGAGACGATGGGCTGCGACACCCTGGCCATCAAGGACATGGCCGGCCTCCTTACCCCCGCCATCACGACTGAGCTGGTCAAGGCGATTGCCGCTGCAGTGAAAATGCCCATCCATATGCATAGCCACGCGACATCCGGTCTGTCGGCGATGTGTTTCCTGCGCGCTGTGGAAAACGGCGCGACCATTCTGGACACCTGCAACTCCTCGTTTGGCGAGGGCGCCAGCCATACCTCCACGGAAAGCATGGTAGCTGCATTGGCCGGCACCGAATACGACACCGGCCTGAGCCTGCCACTGCTACAGGAAATCACCGCTTATTTCCGCGAGACCCGCAAAAAATACTGGCAATTCGAAAGCGAATTCACTGGCGTGGATACTCGGGTGCTGGTTAATCAGGTTCCCGGCGGCATGATTTCCAACCTGTCCAACCAGTTAAAGGAACAAGGCGCTCTCAACCGCATGGATGAGGTGCTGGCAGAAATCCCGCGGGTGCGCGAAGACCTGGGCTTTCCCCCACTGGTCACGCCGACATCGCAGATCGTCGGCACCCAGGCAGTCTTGAATGTACTGACCGGGGAGCGTTACAAATCCGTCACCACCGAGGTCAAGAACTACCTGCAAGGCCGCTACGGCAAGGCTCCCGGAGAGGTTAACGCACAGGTTCGCAGCATTGCCATCGGCAATGCCGAAGTCATCACCTGCCGTCCTGCCGATCAACTGGAAGACGAGATGGACAGGTTGCGCGGCGAGATCGAAAGCATCGCCAAGAGCGAGGAGGATGTGCTGACCTATGCCATGTTCCCGGAGCTGGCCCGCACCTTCTTGCAGGAACGCGCCGCCGGCACGCTCAAATCGGAGCAGCTGCTGCCGATCGGCAGCAATCTTTCCTGCGGCCCGTTCTATGCGCCGAACGAGTTCAATGTCACCCTGCACGGCGAAACCTACCATATCCACATCAGTGGCTCCGGTCGTCCTGGCGAAGAACAGAGGCCATTCTTCGTCTCTGTCGACGGCGTACAGGAAGAAGTTCTTGTCGAGGCCCTCAATGAAGTTGAGGTATATGGAGGCATGGGCGGCGTAGTCAGCGGCGGCAGCAGCAAATCCAGGGCCAAGGAAGGCGGCACGAAAGCTGGCGGCAAGAGGCCGCGTCCATCGCATCAAGGTCACGTCACCACCGCCATGCCAGGCACTATCGTGGATGTGCTGGTCGCACCCGGCACAAAGGTCAAGGCCGGCGACCCGGTGCTGGTGATCGAAGCGATGAAAATGGAAAATGAGGTGCAAGCTCCAATTAGCGGCACAGTACTCAGCGTTTACATCGTAAAGGGCGACAGCGTCACACCCGATGAAGCACTAGTAGAAATCCAACCGGAATAAAAGTCAGTCCAGAGTTTCGAGTGCTGAGTCCTGAGAAAATCCACTGGACTTAGCACTCAGGACTCAGGACTTAGCACTCAGGACTCCTTAACTTGACACTCATTCTAGCTTCCACCTCCCCCTATCGGCGCGAACTGCTGACGCGCCTGAAAATCCCCTTCGAGGTCTGCTCGCCGGAAGTAGACGAAACGCCGCTGGCTGCCGAAGCACCGGAGCAGACCGCGTACCGTCTGGCGATCGCCAAGGCCAAGGCGCCGGCCAAGGATTTCCCCGACGCCCTGATCATCGGTTCGGACCAGGTTGCCACGCTTGATGGCCTTCAGCTTGGCAAGCCGCATACCCATGATAACGCTGTCAAGCAACTCAGCATGATGCGAGGTCGTAGCGTGGTATTCCACACTGCGCTGTGCTTGTACAATAGCCGAACGGGCAACACTCATGCCCGCACCATTCCGTTCACCGTACATTTTCGCAAACTGAGCGACGCGCAGATCGAACACTATTTGGTCAAGGAACAACCTTATAACTGTGCCGGCAGCGCCAAATCCGAAGGATTGGGCATCGCCCTGATCGAAAAAATGAGCGGTGACGACCCCAACGCATTGATCGGCTTGCCGCTGATCGCCTTGATTGAAATGCTGGAAAACGAGGGTATGCCGGTAATTTAAGGACTGTAAATGACAACCGGCATCCTCTACCTGATCCCAACCACCTTGGGAGAAACCCCTCTTTCTTCGATTATTCCCGAGCAGGTCCGCAATATTGCGGCGTCGCTAGCCGTTTTTGTCGCAGAAAATCCCAAAACCGCCCGACAATACCTGAAGCAGCTGGATCTTGCCACGCCGCTACAGGACATCGAAATATTCACCCTGGACAAGCACACCAAGCCGGAGCAGCTGGAGCATTTTCTCCAGCCCGCGCTGGCGGGAAAAGATTTGGGATTGGTATCCGAAGCGGGCTGCCCGGCGGTCGCCGATCCCGGCGCACTGCTAGTGCGATTGGCGCACAAGAAAGGGATCAGGGTAGTGCCGCTGGTAGGGCCATCATCCATTTTGCTGGCATTGATGGCATCGGGCATGAACGGACAGGCATTCGCCTTCCATGGCTACCTGCCGATTCAGAAAGCGGAACGTTGCAAGAAAATAACCGAACTGGAGAAAGAATCGGCCATCAAGAACCAGACCCAGATTTTCATTGAAACGCCCTACCGCAATCAGGCGCTGCTGGAAGACCTCGTCCAGACTGGCGAACCGGGCACCGAGCTGTGTGTTGCGACCGACATCACACTGGACAGCGAACATATCGAAACCAGGGCAATCTCGGAGTGGCGCAAAAAACTACCTGACATCAACAAAAGACCGACTATTTTCCTGCTCTATCGTCCGCGCTCAAGCTAATACTTCCTCGAACGACAAAATCCGGTCGAGACGGATTTCTTCCTCACTATCATCCTCGTGTCGGAATTTCAGCCATTCCGCGCCGTCGCGGGTAGTTACATCCAGCGGCATAACTTTCTCCACCCTGTCCGTACCCTCTGACCGGTATTCCAGCATCAGAGGTATCCGACGCAATACGCTAAACTCCAGCCGTTCGTGCTGCATGCATGCGATCGGCAGATACTGCTCCATGCTAGCGCAAGCCCATGCCGCCGCTCGCCAACGGATTGATGGCGCTCGCCGCCGCGGCGCCGAAGCGTTTGGCAAAGCGCTCCGCAAGGCCTTCCTGCGGAGTAAAATCGATGATTTCCTCGGCCTTGATGATATCGCGCGCCACATAATCGGCGCTACCGAAGGCATCAGCCAAGCCAAGCTGGATACTCCTTTCGCCGCTCCAGAACAGGCCGCTGAACATGTCCGGCGTTTCTTTCAGGCGCTTGCCCCGCCCTTGGCGCACCACGGTGATGAATTGCTGGTGGATTTCATTCAGCATCGTCTGGGCGTATTCCTTCTGGTGGGCGTTCACCGGCGAAAAAGGGTCGAGGAATCCCTTGTTTTCACCCGCAATCATTAACCGGCGCTCGATTCCCAGCTTTTCCATCGTACCGGTGAAGCCGAATCCATCCATTAATACGCCAATGGAACCAACGATGCTGGCCTTGTCGACGAATATCTTGTCGGCTGCGGCTGCGGCGTAGTAGCCGCCCGAGGCACAGATATCCTCCACGACGGCATACAAAGGAGTTTGCGGATATTTTGCTCGTAGACGGCGAATTTCATCGTTGATGTAACCAGCCTGAACCGGGCTGCCGCCAGGACTGTTGATCAGCAGGATAACCCCCTGAGTGCCCTTGTCCTTGAAGGCTTCGCGCAAGCCACCAATCACCCTGTCGGCATGGGTGTCTCCTCCGGCAGCGATCACGCCGCGCAGTTCAACCAACGCGGTGTGTTTGCCGGAAAGAGGCTTCTCACCCTTGTTGAACCAGCCCATCACCGCGAACAGTACAATGAACATGAACACGAGGGTCAGCAGCCGGAAAAAAATTGTCCACTGGCGCGCCCGGCGCTGTTCCTGCAAGGCTGAGAAAGCCAGCTTTTCCAGGGTTTTTTGCTCCCAGCTCTCGGGGTCAGCCATGGTCATCCTTTCAATTTAAGTTGTTATAATATTAGCATTATCAGGCATGATCGCTCAGCCATCGGCTTAGGTCGCTGAAATTATCGGCGCAGGCAAGCGGCGACAACGCCAGTAGCCCCTCCCGCGGATGCGCGCCGTAGCAGACACCGACTGCGGACACGCCTGCATTGCTGGCCATTTGTAAATCATGGCTAGTGTCTCCGATCATCAGGGTCTTAGCCTGTGGCACGCCGAGTTCGCCCATGATTTCCAGCAGCATACCGGGATGAGGCTTGGAAAAGCACTCATCGGCGCAGCGCGAAGTATGAAAGTATTGACCCAGGCCGGTTTGCTCAAAAACACGATCAAGCCCGCGCCGTCCCTTGCCGGTTGCCACGGCAAGCAAAAAACCCTCTTCATGCAATGCCGCTATGGTTTCGGCTGCACCGATAAACAGAGAAATTTCTGTGTCTTGCGAAAGGTAGTAATGACGGTAGCGCTCCACCAGCGCCTCGTAACCGGAGCAAGGCAATTCGGGGAACAGAGCGGCGATCGCCTCGTTCAAGCCTAGTCCGATAATGTGGCGGGCCTCATTGTCACCGGGTGCCGGCAAGCCGACATCACGGCTGGCAGCCTGAATGGAAAAGGCAATGGCCCCGGCTGAGTCCATCAGCGTGCCATCCCAGTCGAATACCAACAAATCAAATCGTTTCGGCATGCCTATTTTCTATTCCGCATCCAAATATCGGAGAAATCGTTCCAGATCTTCCGGCAGCGGTGCCGCCAGGGACAGGTTTTCACCCGTCAGCGGGTGTTTGAGCACCATCTGGTAGGCGTGCAAGAACATACGCTTCAAACCGTGCTTTTGCATCGCCTTGTTCAAGGGAAAATCACCGTATTTGTCGTCTCCGACGATCGGGAACCCCAGATGTGACAGATGGACACGGATTTGATGGGTACGTCCCGTTTTGAGTTCCGCTTCAAGCAGACAGAATTCAGGCCAGGATTTTTTCAGGGTAAAAATCGTGTGAGCGCTCTGCCCTTCCTCATTCACGCTGACCCGGCGCTCGCCGGAACTGGTCAAGTACTTGAATAGTGGCAACTTCACGCTTTGCCTGGCGTTCTGCCATTGTCCCTTAACCAGGGTGAGATAACGTTTTTCCGTCTGACCTTCGCGCATTGCACGGTGCAACTCGACTAGGGCACTCCGTTTTTTTGCCAGCAGCAGGATGCCGGAAGTTTCCCTATCCAGCCGGTGTACCAATTCGAGAAACTTGAATTCTGGATGCTCCAGGCGCATCTGCTCGATCACTCCGCGACTGATCCCGCTGCCACCATGTACCGCGATGCCAGAGGGCTTGTTGAGTGCAATAAGAGCATCGTCCTGGTACAGGATATTCTTGGAAAGCATCTGTGGCGCAGCGGCCTTGGGTTCTCCGTTATCAGCCGGACGAGAAGTACGAACAGGCGGAATGCGCAGCACATCACCCATGACCAGACGGCGAGTAGCATCGACGCGCTTGCTGTTGACGCGTACTTCACCGCTACGCAGGATGCGGTAGACATGACTTTTCGGCACGCCTTTGAGGTGCTTGAAGAGGAAGTTGTCGATACGCTGGGATTCGCTGCTTTCGTCGATCGTTACCCAGGTCACAGATTCTTTGCTTAAATCATTCAATTTGCTTATACTTCAAAATTGCTCTGGCGGTAACAGGCGTTAAATTCGCCGTTACCGAGACGATTCATGAACGCTAGGATGCGGAATCGGTCGCTACCAGCCTGAAAATCCTGTCGGTTAATTTCGCTCACCACAAGAAAAAGTAGCGATGGTAAACGAATTGCGCGCTCAAAGCACTCGCAGATTTTCAAGTCTCGTTTCAGTAACGGGACTTAAAGAACGACAAACTCGCACCTCAGGCTTAATTTTAATCGTAAATAGGTTAATGACTAGAATGATTCAGTCACATTGAATTTCCGGGATGTAGGTCAGGCTTCAGCCTGACAAGTCGGATTAAAGCCCGGCCTACAATGGCGGCATTCATGTTGGCCTGACTAAAACTAGATAGTCCATTCCTTTTATGGCAGCCAGTTAGCGCAGCGATTTGTCTCCCCGTGTGAAAAGAGCGCGGGAGAATATAACAAATGAAACGCATGTTGTTTAATGCAACGCAAGCCGAAGAGCTGCGCGTTGCTATCGTGGATGGTCAAAAGCTCGTTGACCTCGACATTGAATCAGCTGGAAAAGAGCAACGTAAAAGCAACATCTACAAGGGCGTCATCACCCGCATCGAGCCCAGTCTCGAAGCCGCCTTCGTGGATTACGGAACCGAACGTCATGGTTTTCTGCCCTTCAAGGAAGTATCCCGGGTTAATTTCCTACTTCCGGAAGGCACGGACATTTCCCGCGCCCGCATCCAGGATGTCCTGAAAGAAGGTCAGGAGCTCATCGTTCAGGTAGAGAAGGACGAACGCGGCAACAAGGGCGCTGCGCTCACCACCTTTATCAGCCTTGCCGGCCGCTATCTGGTACTGATGCCCAACAACCCGCGCGGCGGCGGAGTGTCTCGCCGTATCGAAGGCGAAGAACGCAACGAGTTGCGCGATATCATGGCGCAGCTGGATGTTCCCGCCGGCATGAGCATCATTGCACGCACCGCAGGTATCGGGCGTACGCAGGAAGAGCTGCAGTGGGATCTGAACTACCTGATGCAGTTATGGCGTGCGATTGAAAGCGCCTCCCAACAGCAAACCGGCGCCTTCCTTATCTATCAGGAAGGCAGCCTGGTCATTCGCGCCATCCGCGATCTTTTCCAGCCCGATATCGGCGAAATCCTGATCGACACTGAAGCGATCTACGACCAGGCCGTGCAGTTCATGAGCCATGTCATGCCAGGCAACGTGAACAAGGTCAAACTGTACCGGGATGATGTGCCCCTGTTCTCGCGCTTTCAGATCGAGCATCAGATCGAAACCGCATTTGCACGGGAAGTCCCCCTGCCCTCTGGCGGTGCCATCGTCATCGACCACACCGAAGCGCTGGTGTCGGTGGACGTCAACTCGGCTCGTGCCACCCGTGGTGCGGACATTGAGCAGACCGCGTTTAACACCAACCTTGAAGCCGCCGAGGAAGTGGCACGCCAATTGCGGCTGCGCGACTTGGGCGGCTTGGTGGTGATCGATTTCATCGACATGGAAAGCACCCGCAACCAGCGTGAAGTTGAAAACCGCCTGCGTGACGGCCTCCATTACGACCGGGCTCGTGTCCAGATGGGCAAGATATCCCGTTTTGGACTGATGGAACTGTCTCGCCAACGCCTGCAGCCCTCCCTGGGTGAAACCAGTCACATCAGCTGCCCACGCTGTAGCGGCACTGGTCACATCCGTGGCATCGAGTCTTCCGCTTTGCATATCCTGAGAATCCTGCAGGAAGAAGCCATGAAAGACAGCACAACGGCAGTTCATGCCCAAGTTCCGGTAGATGTGGCCACCTTTTTGCTGAATGAAAAGCGCGCGGAAATTCACGAAATTGAATCGCGGTTCAAGACCAACATCATGCTGATCCCGAACATCCACATGGAAACACCGAACTATTCCATGGTCAGGATACGAAGCGATGAAATGGGTAGCGAGGAAACGCCAAGCTACCGCATGGTTGAAATGCCGGCTGAAACTTCCGCGGAAAAAACCGCATCCGCAGAAGATAAGCCGCAGCGCCAGATCGCCGCAGTGCGCGGCATTACACCCGGACAGCCAGCACCGATTTCGGCCGAGGTCAAAACCACGCAAACCTTGTTTGGCAAGATCAAGGCATGGCTGCAAGGCTTGGGTGGCGCTCAGCCAGAAAAAGAGGTCAAGCCCAAGGCGCGTCCAGCGAGAAGCGACAAGCGTCGCGAACCGCGTGGTGAAGGTCGAGGCGAAAGTCGTGAAGGCAAGCGAGACCGGGATGCAGAGAGGGGTGAGCCACGCCGCACCGAACGCGGAGAAGGTCGTGGCGGGCAAAAGCCGCGCGCACCCGCTCAGCCGCAGGCAAAGAAAGAAAAGGAAGCTATCGCCCCTCAGGCCGCCGCCCCGGCAACAGCCGAAAAAACAGGAGAAACAGAAGCTCAGGAGCCCAGGAGCCGACGTGGTCGGCGCGGTGGCCGGCGTGAGCGTGGAGACCGCACTGAGCGTCCAGAAGCGCCACGCAATCTTTCTGAAGGCGCCGAAGTTCCCGGAGAGAAAGCGCCTGAAGCTGCTGCTCCAGAGATCGTTCGCACGAGAGTTGAACCAGCAGAAGTCGCAGCTGAGAAAGCAGCCGAAACTTTTCTGCCCATCGCCGTTCAGGAGCCTGCATCGGTTTCAGTAGCGTCTTACGAGCCACCTAAACCGATTCAAGTGGAACCCGTTTCTGCGGCCCCTGCCGACATCGCGGCGGCAGCGGTCCCGACTGAGACGGCGCCAGCTACAGCCCCAGTCGACATCGTGCCAACTGCTGCCCCGATAGAAAGCAAACCACGTGCTCCGCGTCGCCGTGCGCCGCAGGCTGTAATGGATGATCAAGCGGCTTCCAGCGGATTGATCATGGTGGAAACCAGCCCTGATAAAATCAAGGCAGTTGTAGACGAAGCCGCAGTCAGCGCACCGGAACGGGTGCGGCCGCGCCGTGCGCCACGCCCTAAAGTTGTGGAAGAAAGCGCTCCGCTGATACAGGTCGAAACGCAGCAAAAATAAACGCTCTTGCACCCATGGGGAACTGCATAAACGCAGCTTCTCCATGGATCATGCGTCTCGCATCACTCCTTTGCGATATTTCTTGCCAGAATTTCTTTCAGCAAGTTGGACGCCGCATCCTCCACCATATTCAAAACATTCTCGAACCCTTGATTCCCGCCATAGTATGGGTCGGGCACCTCACGTTCGCTGAACCCCTTGCTGAACTCCATGAATAACTTGAGCTTGTGCTGCTCCTGCGACGGACATATTTGAATCAGATTGGCCAGGTTTTCCTTATCCATCGCAAGAATATAATCGAATTCGTGAAAATCCATTTTGCCAACCTGCCGTCCGAGCAGACCGCTCAGGTCATAACCCCGTTGCAACGCGGCCTGCTGAGCCCTTCTGTCAGGCGATGAGCCTATGTGGTAATCATGGGTGCCGGCCGAATCGACAATGATATTGTCGGTCTGGCCCGCCTCGGAGACATAGTGGCGAAATACACCTTCCGCAGTAGGAGATCGGCAGATATTGCCCATGCAGACAAATAGCACTTTGATTTTTGAGTAATTCATTATGATGATAAATAAAGAGATTCGAACACAGAAAATAAAAAGCCCGTGTAGCCATTAGCCACCGGGCTTACTACTTTACATCATTAATCAAAGTGGTTGTGTTGTTTTCTTAACTCCAATTCTTTCCTTGATAGGATTAACGCATCACATAAGTAACACAATTCGCCTCGTTGTTTACAATGCCGACCCGGATGCTGTCTGTCACGCATTCGAGGTCATCGTTAAATTTGCAAGCGGTCATCTTGCAGGCGCCGATTCCTGCTATTCGTTTGGATTCCTTGGTGTGCTTGGATTCCGGCATGAAAGTATCACAGCCAGGGTGCATGCTGTCGCCGACGGTGATAGCGCGAGCATGGCAATTATTGCTAACGTTATAGGCACATTGGGTAGCCATGCATTCCGAAACGAGTGGCATTTCGATGGTAATCTTGTTCATAACGATTTTCCCTTCTTTGCTGTAAGTTCAAGTTCTAAAAAACCGGGGTTGGCTTGATTTTGACGGTTCATCTGCAAGCAACTCAGGCAGTTTTTTAAGAATAGCAACCCGCTTTCATCCTTCAATAGGTTATTTATATAAAATAGTTGACCAATTAACTACAGTATTTATATACTATACATAGAATTTATTGAACGATTTCAGGAGAAGACAATGACAATAGAGATGCTCAATGCGGGTGAAGCGGCCAATATTCGCGCGTTGCTGCAAGGTGGGGCTGACGCCAGCACACGTAACGCCGAGGGGGCCACTTTGCTGATGCAGGCTGCCGCTTTAGGCAACCTTGAACTGGTAAAAACATTGATCGAGGCGGGAGCGGATGTCAAGGCGACCGACCCGCAAGGCTGGACTGCACTGATGAAAGCGCTATACAACCACGACCTTAATCGTGGCTTTCCAGAAATCGTTAGCGCATTGGTCGATGCCGGAGCCGACTTTGAAACCCCGATTGGCTATGGCACTCGTCCGCTGATGCTAGCTGCTGGCTATGGTGAAGCGGGTGTCGTTGAAGTCCTGCTGAAGGCCGGTGCGGATGTTCGCGCCAAGAACGAAGGTGGCCGCACGGCACTGATGATGGCGAAGGACAAGGACTACGTCGAGGTTATCAACCAATTGCATGAAGCAGAACTGGAACTCAACGACGATCTGTCCTGCGGATCACGTACGCCGCCTGGCGTCAATGTAGTCACTTTCATGAAAAATCCGGACCATTGATCCTACCCCCACAGCCAAAAGCTGTGGTAATGGCTAGGTTTTAAACATCAGTGTCTTGATCTGATTCAATTTGTCGCGCAACTGCGTGGCGCGTTCGAACTCCAGATTCCGGGCGCAGGCCAGCATTTCTTTTTCCAGCTGCTTGATCTCTTTGGTCAGCTTCTTCTCGTCCAGGTGCTTGTAGGCAGCAAGCTCCTGGGCGACTTTCAGCTCCTTCTGGGCGGTGTCGATATCGAACACGCCATCGATGATGTCCTTGATACGCTTGGTAACCCCTATCGGCGTGATGCCGTGAGCGGTGTTGTGAGCAACCTGCTTTGTCCGGCGGCGCTCAGTCTCATCGATTGCTCGGCGCATGGAATTGGTGATTTTGTCGCCATACAGGATAGCGGTGCCGTTGATGTGACGTGCCGCCCTGCCTATGGTCTGGATCAGCGCACGCTCGGAGCGCAAGAAACCCTCCTTGTCCGCATCCAGAATTGCCACCAAAGATACTTCTGGAATATCAAGACCTTCTCGCAGTAAGTTAATCCCGATTAGCACATCGAACACGCCCAATCTCAGATCGCGGATGATCTCCACCCGCTCCACCGTGTCGATGTCCGAATGCACATAGCGAACCTTGATCCCATGGTCGGACAGATAATCGGTCAAATCCTCGGCCATGCGCTTGGTCAGGGTGGTGACCAGCACGCGCTCTCCTACCTTGATCCGGGCATTGAGCTCGGAGAGCAGATCTTCCACCTGGTTGGTCGCCGGGCGAACCTCGATCTTCGGGTCCACCAGCCCGGTCGGCCTCACTACCTGCTCCACCACTTGGCCGGCATGCTGCGCCTCGTAATCGGCGGGCGTGGCGGAAACGAAGATCGACTGCCGCATCACCTTCTCGAACTCGTCAAAGCGCAAGGGCCGGTTATCGAGCGCGGAAGGCAGGCGGAAACCGTAGCCCACCAGATTTTCCTTGCGCGCCCGGTCGCCCTTGTACATCCCGCCGATCTGCGGGATGGTGACATGGCTTTCATCGAGGAACATCAGCGCGTTGGGCGGCAGGTAGTCGATTAGCGTGGGCGGCGGATCGCCCGGATTCCTGCCGGACAGATGGCGCGAGTAATTCTCGATACCCTTGCAGAAACCCAGTTCGTTAAGCATTTCCAGGTCGAAGCGGGTGCGCTGCTCGATCCGCTGCGCTTCCACCAGCTTATGCTCCTTCTGGAAAAATTCGATTCTGTCACGCAGCTCGGCCTTGATTGCCTCAATCGCCCGCAACGTGGTGCTGCGCGGCGTGACGTAATGGCTGGACGGATAAACCGTATAGCGCGGAACCTTGCGCTGGATATGGCCGGTCAGCGGGTCGAACAGGGAAATGCTCTCGACCTCGTCATCGAACAGGCTGACCCGCACCGCGGTTTCCGCGCTTTCCGCCGGATAGATGTCGAGCACATCGCCCCGCACGCGAAAAGTGCCGCGGCGGAAATCGATCTCGTTGCGGTCGTACTGCATCTCGGTGAGGCGCTTGATGGCATCGCGCTGGGACATGGTCTCGCCTTGGCGCAGGTGCAGGATCATGCCGTGGTAGTCCACCGGATCGCCGATACCGTAAATGCACGAAACCGAGGCGACGATCACGCAGTCCTCGCGTTCCAGCAACGACTTGGTGGCGGATAGCCGCATCTGTTCGATATGCTCGTTGATGCTGGAATCTTTTTCGATGAACATATCCCGCGACGGAACATAGGCTTCCGGCTGATAGTAATCGTAATAGGAAACAAAATATTCCACCGCGTTTTCCGGAAAAAACTCGCGCATTTCGGAATACAGTTGCGCCGCCAAAGTCTTGTTGTGCGCCATGACGATGGCCGGACGCCCAAGCCGGGCGATGACATTGGCCATGGTAAAAGTCTTGCCAGAGCCGGTCACGCCGAGCAAAGTCTGAAAGGCCAGTCCGTCATTCAGACCTTCGACCAGCTTTTCGATAGCATTGGGCTGGTCCCCGGCGGGCTCGAACGGCTGGTGAAGTTTGTAGGGACTATTGGGAAATGTGACGATCACAGGTAAAATTGCGCGGTTTGACAACTTTGAATTATATCATGCGGGCACCAGCCAGCATTGCTCCCACTTAAGGATAGAATCTTGGAACTGTCTCAGCGCGTTCAGGCCATCAAGGAATCCCCTACTCTCGCCGTAAGCGCACGCGCTGCCCGGCTCAAGGCAGAAGGCAAGGACATTATCGGCCTCGGTGTCGGCGAACCGGATTTCGACACCCCGCAACACATCAAGGATGCAGCCAAAAAGGCCATCGACGATGGATTCACCAAATACACCCCGGTCGGCGGCATACCCAGCCTGAAAAATGCCATTGTTGCCAAATTCAAGCGCGACAATGGCCTGGACTACACGGTAAAGGAAGTCATCGTCGGCGTCGGCGGCAAGCAGTGCATCTTCAACCTGGCTTTGGCGGTACTGAATCCGGGCGACGAGGTGGTCATTCCAGCCCCTTACTGGGTTTCCTATGCAGACATCGCCATGGTGGCCGAAGCCAAGCCGATCATCGTCGAATGCGGCATCGAGCAGGGCTTCAAGATCACCCCGGCACAGCTGGATGCAGCCATCACGCCCAAGACCAAGATATTCATGATTAACAGCCCGTCCAACCCAACCGGGGCGGTCTATACGCTGGACGAACTGAAAGCACTGGGCGAAGTGCTGAAGCGCCACCCTCACGTGCTGGTGGCCACCGACGACATGTACGAGCATGTCAACCTGTCCGGCGTGAAGTTCGTCAACATCCTCAACGCCACCCCGGAGCTAAAAAACCGTTGCGTCGTGCTGAACGGCGTGTCGAAGGCCTATTCCATGACCGGCTGGCGCATAGGCTATGCCGCCGGCCCGGAAAATATCATCAAGGCGATGGAAATCCTTCAGTCCCAGTCCACCTCCAACCCCACCTCGATATCGCAGGTAGCCGCGCAAGCTGCCCTGGATGGCGACCAGTCCTGCATCGATCCGATGGTGAAGGCATTCCGCGAGCGCCATGCGTTCGTAGTGCGCCGCTTCAACGAAATGAAGGGGGTGAAGTGCATCCACGCCGGCGGCGCTTTTTATGCCTTCCCAGATGCGCGAGAAGCCATTGCCGAGCTACATCGCCGCGGCACTCTCGCAGAAGCGACCGACATGGCTCTTTCAGAATACCTGCTGGAAAAAACGGGGGTAGCCGTAGTGCCGGGTTCGGCTTTCGGCGCGGAGGGCTACTTCCGCATCTCCTTCGCCACTTCAATGAAAAACCTGGAGATGGCCCTGGAGCGCATTCAGAAGGCGCTTGAATAGACCCGGATTAAACCCGGCACCGAATTATCAAAGGGCGCCATGAACGGCGCCCTTTATTTTTTCTTTCCCCCGAACCAGCTATCCAACTTGTCGGCAGCTGACACCCCCAAGGATGTTCCCACTCCGGGGCCGAGGATCGCCGTACCCACCACAGCTCCGGTAACCGCTGCCCCAGTGGGGAACATGACCGGGTCCTGCAGTGTGCCGGAGACCTTGAGCGGAACACTTACCAGTGAAACGCCCTGCTTCACCTCGACATAAACCTTGCCGCCCAAGTGCTTGGAGGGCGAAATTTCCACATCCCCATTGGCGTTGAGCACCCCGGAAGAAATGTTCAGTCTGCTCAAGCGGATGTCCTTCCCGGCGATGCTAAATACCCCGCTGAATTCCTCGAACTCCGTCTGCCCGCCGCGCACTTCCTTGGTCTTGATTGGTTGCGCCGCCCTTGCCAGATCGAAACCGTGCAGCACCCCATGATTGATGGAGAAATCCCCCCCAATATTCGCGCTATCGGCAAGCCGTGAAACGCTCTTGGCCTTCATGGAAAATCTGGCTTTGGCGTCAAGTTGACCGCTCACACGGGCTTTGGAGCTAAACAGCGGCAACAGAGAACCCAATGCCACTCGCTGTCCTTTCAGGTTGCCGCTAAGCGTCCAACCTGTTTTCCAGTTGAGCTCAGCCGCGCCCTTGAGCGTTCCCCCATAGAGCTTGCCATCGATATCACTGAGCCGTAACGCTTCACTATCCGCGGTTCCGACAATGTTCAGCGCATCGAACTGAAACGCCGGGCCCACGGGAATACGCCATTGCTGAGCGGCGAGCTTCAAATCGAAGTTGCTGCCTGATCCGGGAATCGCATCCAGTTTGAGCTTGCCGTCATCGCTCGCAAGCAGCACATTCCTCAGGTCACCGTCCGAGTTCATATTTACTGCCACACTGAACAAGGGCAACACCATGCTCGGAGATTCCAACGTAACGTGATTCAAACCGATTTTCTCGATTCTTACTGTTTGCGGGCTACTATCCGATTTGAACCAGACAGGCATCTTCCCCAGCATGTCCGTACTGATGAAAACCTTGTCCAGCTCGATATTGCGCAGAATTTTGACCGAGCTGAACAACGAACCCAAACCCGGGCTGACCTTGATCGAATCGATTTTGACTTCCTGTTGAGCGCCGATGGTGATTCCATGTAGCGCCACATGCGGCAAGGGAACCAGAGAAAGTCGCAACGATCCGATCTTGACCGGCTCTTGCAGCTTTTCCCTCGCCAGCTTCTCAATTTCAGGAATGTATGTATTCAACGGAATAAGAAACGGCAGACCGATTACAGCCAGAAAAACAACTAGAATAATAAACAGGCGCTTAGTCCACTTCACAGTATCCACCGTCAAAATTGCGTAAGTTACGAGTTGACCGACCAAGGCCAAAGCTATATTATATGCAGCTTGTCAATTCCCTGATAGCTCAGTCGGTAGAGCGACGGACTGTTAATCCGCAGGTCCCTGG
>CAZLJK010000033.1:0-30764 GCA_964559825.1 uncultured Sulfuricella sp.
CAGACGGATTTTTATAACCAACTAAATTTGTTCGACTTTTAACCGGACACTACTGACTGCAACCGCCTTTTCTCCTCGGACAGATTCGCGACGGAAGCATTGGGCAGGGCGCGGGATTCGAGGTGCTTGTCCGGCGCGAGGACGATGACGCCGTTGGCGTCGGCGATGAATGCGTTAGCTTGATTCGTCCAGTGGGAAAGTTTTGCGATGTCCCGTTTGACGACCACCGCGCCGAGGAAGCGGCCTGTTTCGAAAACCGGGTAGGCGTAGAACAGGCCGGGGATATTGGTTGTCCGTCCCACGGCATATTGATAGCTGGGGCGCCCAGCCTGCGCCAGTGGGAAATAAACGCGATCGGCGTAGTTCGAACCGATCGGGCTGCCGGGCTTGTCGGCATTGCCGGCGGCAACGCAATCACCTGCCGCATTGATGATGAATATGTTATCGGCCCCGAGATTGGTCGCTGCGATGCGGAGAGAGTCGTTTAGCTCGCCAAGTGCTTTGTCCTGAGCCCAGCGTTGCTTGCGCTCCTTGTATGCCAGGGTCGAAGGCGCAACCTTCGCGCCGAAGCGGCGCAGCACCCGATGGGTATCCGCATCGCGGGAGACCATAAGCGAGATGCCCTTGAGCAGCGCGATGCTCTCGTCGATGTTGTGGGCGATATTCTCCGCCTGCTGCCCGGCGAGTTGAGATTCCTGCCGGTACAAGTTGCCGGCGAGCCGGCCGTAATTATAATCCGCGCTCAACCAGGCGATGGCGACCCAGCCGGCGATCAACAAACCGATCAATTTGTAGGATCGCCCAAGAGATAACAGGTTGGGTTTCCCGACGTAGGTGGCAACGATGGTCACGACGACGATCAAACTGGTCGCAGCCAGCACGATCGTAGCGAGAAAGGTCGGCGCCATCCCAGAAGCGACAAGGCCGGTATCGCCATCGCGAATGAAGTAGGCGGCCGCCATCGCCGTATAGTGCATGCCGGAGACGGCCAGACCCAGTACCACCGCGCTGGCAATCGTCATCCACGCATTCCAGCGGGCTTGCCACGATTGCAAACGGAACTTGATCCACAGGGCGAGCGTCGCAAGCGCGACGGCGACGAGGATGGACAGCAAGAATAGCTTGAGGTCGTAGCGGATCAGGCCATTCAGGCGCATTGCCGCCATTCCGGAGTAGTGCATGGCGCCGATGCCGGCGCCGATCAGCAGCCCGCCCGTGGCGAGCCGGGTATGGGAGAGCTCGCGGCGGCTGATGATTTTTATGGCCAGGGTGCTGGCAAGGATACCGGGGATCGTCGACAACAAGGTGAGGGGGGCGTTGTAACTGCTCGAACAGGGCAGGTTAAAGGCCAGCATGCCGACGAAATGCATGGCCCATATGCCGATGCCCAGGCACAGGCCGCCGACGGTTATCCACATCCGCCTCGTCGCTGCTATCGAGGTGGTCGAAACGTGCTGAGAAACCAACAGGGAAGCGTAAGACGCAAATATCGCAACGACGACGGACAGGCTGACCAGCACGGGGTCGTAGTTCCCCGTGTAAAGCACGCTGCTTTCGGGCGGCGCGATAACAAGATGAAGAAAGTTCAGCATCGATATGGCTGCGTCGCGTAAATATGCACATAAAAAAGGGAAAGCGCTGTCGCTTCCCTAGTATGGTCAGCCCTTCATCTTCTCCGGATGATTTGCGCATATTAAACCGAAAAGCGTTTTTTGGGAGAAAGCACTGTAATAAGCAGGTGGTTACCTATTCCTATTCTGGTGATGCCGCACCTTAAAGCACCACCTGCGTGCCCATTTCCACCACCCGATTCGGTGGGATTTTGAAGAAGCTGGCCGCGCTGCCGGCGTTGCGGAACATGGCGATGAACAGCTTTTCGCGCCACAGCGGCATTTCCGAGCCCAGCTTGGGAATCAGAGTTTCGCGGCCGAGGAAGAATGAGGTGGTCATCGGGTCGAAGATCAGTCCATATTCTGCGCAACGCTCCAGGGCCTTGGGAATGTCGGGGTCGTCCTTGAAGCCATAGCGAACGATAATGCGGAAGAAATTGTTCGGCAGGGTCTGGACCTCGACCCAGTCAATCTCTGGAACGTGGGGTACGTCTTCCACCTGCACGGTCACGATGGCGACGCGCTCGTGCAGCACCATGTTGTGTTTCAGGTTGTGCAGCAGGGCGTGGGGTACGGCGTCCCGATCGCCGGACAGGAACACTGCCGTGCGCGGCACCCGTGTTATCGAACCGGCATCCAGGCCCTGGACGAATGGATCGAGGGCAATAGCTTCGCCCGCCATTCGGTTCCGCAACAGTTCGCGCCCGAGTTTCCAGGTGCTCATCAGGGTGAAGATGCCGAGGCCGAATACCAGCGGGAACCAGCCGCCATCCGCGATCTTGGTGGCATTCGCGGCGAAGAAGGCGAGGTCGATGACGAGGAAGGCCGATATCAGCAGTCCGCTCCTGATCCAGCCCCAGCCCCACTGATGGCGCACCACGACAAAGGCGAGCGCGGTAGTAATCACCATCGTGCTGGATACGGCAATGCCGTAGGCTGCCGCTATGCTGGTGGAGCTGCGGAAACCCAGTACCAGGGCGACCACGGCGATAAACAGGGTCCAGTTGACGACCGGCATATAGACCTGGCCGATCTCCTTTTCTGAGGTGTGCTGCACTTCCATGCGCGGAGAATAACCGAGCTGGATCGCCTGCCTGGTGATCGAGAACGCGCCGGAGATCACCGCTTGCGAGGCGATCACCGTGGCCGCTGTGGCCAGGGCCACCAAGGGATACAGCGCCCAGCCGGGCGCCAGCAGGTAAAACGGATTCTGGATCGCAGCCGGGTTGTGGATCAGCAAAGCACCCTGGCCGAAATAGTTGAGCACCAGGGCCGGCAGGGCAACGGCAAACCAGGCAAGCTGGATGGGCCTGCGGCCGAAATGCCCCATGTCGGCGTACAGGGCCTCGCTACCGGTTGCGACCAGGAACACCCCCCCCAGAGCGAGAAAACCCATCCTGGGGTTGGACAGGAAAAAGTCCAGTGCGTAGGTCGGGCTCAGCGCCTTGATTACGCTGGGTTCGGCCAGAATATTGACGATCCCCAAAACGGCGAGGGCGCCGAACCAGAGACACACCACCGGCCCGAACAGGGCACCGATGCCGGCTGTGCCCTTGCGCTGGAAAGCGAACAGGGCAAACAGCACGCCGATGGTGACCGGGATGACATAAGCTTTGAGTGCGGGAGTGGCGACTTCCAGCCCTTCGACGGCGGACAGCACCGAGATCGCCGGGGTGATCACGCCGTCCCCATAGAACAGCGCCGCGCCGACGATGCCTGCCAGCATGATCGCAGCCCGACTGCGCTGGGTTCCGGCCTTGCGCAGGGTCAGCGCCATCAGCGCCATGATGCCGCCCTCGCCGTGGTTGTCGGCGCGCATGATGAAGGCAACATACTTGATCGACACCACGATCACCAGCGTCCAGAACACCATGGAAAGAATGCCGAGGATATTTTCCGGCGTGATCGGCAGCGGATGCGCCCCGGCGAACACCTCCTTGATGGCATAAAGCGGGCTGGTGCCGATGTCGCCGTAGACGATGCCGAGGGCGGCCAGTGCGAGGGGGCCAAGGCGTTCTTTTTGATGCGGTTGGGACATGATTTCTCCGGGTTCTTTGGATTCTGAATGGATTAAGACTGAAAACGATAGCCGACGCCGGTTTCGGTCAGGAGGTGCTTGGGCTGGGCGGGGTCGGCTTCCAGCTTCTGGCGCAGACGGCCGACGTAGATCCTCAGGTAATGGTTGCTCTCGACGAAAGACGGTCCCCAGACCTCGCGCAGCAAATGGCGATGGGTCAGTACCTTGCCCGGATTGGCCATCAGGAGGGAGAGCAGGCGGTATTCGATTTGCGTGAGGTGGACGGGCTCGCCGCTACGTGTGACCACCCGCTTGGAAAGGTCGGCCTGGACATCGCCGAACGAGACCACGGGGCTGCCCTCGCTGCTTTTGCCCTGCCGCCGCAACAGGGCGCGCACGCGGGCGAGCAGTTCGCCGACGCCGAAGGGTTTGGTCAGGTAATCGTCCGCCCCGGCATCCAGCGCGACGATCTTGTCGTTCTCGGTGGAGCGCGCCGACAGGATCAGGATCGGTACTGCGGACCAGCCGCGCAGATCGCGGATGAATTCGACGCCATCCAGATCGGGCAGGCCGAGATCGAGAATGATCAGGTCGGGTTTGCGGGTACCTGCCTCGACCAGTCCCTGCTTGCCATTTTCCGCCTCGAACACGCGGCAGCCTTCGGCCTCCAGCGCGGACCGGACGAAGCGTCGAATCTGTTTCTCATCTTCGACGACGACGACACTGGGAGAGGGTTCACTCATATTGCGCTCTCCTCTTCAACCGTGGGCGGCGTGCCGCTGGGCAGGGTGAATGTCACGCAGGCGCCACCTTCCGGTCGGGTTGCCGCATGTATCGTACCGCCGTGCGCGTCGATAATCGCCCGGCAGATCGCCAACCCGAGTCCGACGCCGGGAGTCGTCGATTCGGGCGCGCCGCGCACGAACATCTCGAACAGCGCGTGCTGCTTGTCCGGAGGAAACCCCGGCCCTTGGTCGCAAACGGAGACTTCGACGCTCCCGTTTTTCACGTTTCCGGAAATTTCGATCAAGGCGCCGGGCGGCGCATATTTGGCCGCGTTCTCCAGCAGGTTGCAGAACACCCGCTCGATTAATACCGCGTCGAACTCCACCAGGGGCATATCCCTGGGTAGCGCGACCCGGACCTGGTGGTTCGCCAGGCTGCGCCCCAGCAGCTGGATGCTTGCCCCGACAACTTCCTCGATCAATTGCCATTCCTTGCGCAACGTGACGCGGCCGGCATGAAGGCGGGCCATGTCCAAAAGATTTCCGACCAGGCCGGACAGACGTAGCGCCTGTTCGCGGATAGCCTCCGCCGTTTCCATGGCCTCGGCGGAAAGCTGAGGTCTGACCAGCGTCAGCGAATCGGCTAGCCCCACCAAGGCGGTGAGCGGCGTGCGCAGATCGTGGGACAGGGCGGAGAGTATCGAGCTGCGCAGCCGTTCGGAAACGATTTGCACTTGGCTGGATTGGGCCACCTCTACATAATGCAGGCGCTCCACGGCGATGGCGACCACCGACGCGAGGGTCGCCAGCAGTGGTTTGTGCTCCCGTATCGCGTCAGGATTCCGGCTGTTGAGGGCGAAGACAATCACGCCGCGCACCTTCATCGGTGCTTTGAGCGGGAAGTAGCCCGCGCCGTAGCCATACCCCGACAGCGAGTAGTCCTCGACCGGCTCGCCCTGGTCGAAGGCGATCAGCGCGAAGCGCTGTTCGATCTGGAGCCGGCTGTCCAATTGGGCGAGCGGTTTCAGGTTGTCCTGTTCATCAGGCAGAAGCAGCACCGTATCGAGCCCAAACCCATCATGCAGGAAGCGGCGGACGATTTCGGAAACCTGCCCAATGGTCAGCGCTCCTGCCAGATCCCGCGCCATTTCGTAAAGCGCCCGAGTTTGCTGCTCCTTGAGAGAGGCGATGTCGGCCTGCCGGCGTAGGCCGGCTGCAAGTTGGCCTGTGATCAGGGCGACCGCGAGCATGACGGCGAATGTCACCAGATACTGGACATCGTTGACCGTGAAAGAGAGTCGCGGCGGCACGAAAAAGAAGTCGAACAGGGCGACGCTGAGGAATGCCGCCAGCACCGCCGGTCCGCGCCCGAATTTGACTGCGACCAGCAGCACCGTCAGCAGGAACAGCATGACGATGTTGGTGAGGTCGAGATGCTCCCTGAGCGGCGTGGCGACTAGGGTCGTGATTACGCAGGCAATCAGCGTCCAGCCATATCCTTTTGGAGCGGAGGCACGGGTGGATGGGACATGCGAATCGGTGCTCATTCTGGAATTCCTTGAAGAAGCTGCTTGATAGCAGTTTAGGGCCGACCTCCGTAAACCCAGCGAAAATTGTGGCCTGGTTGGGATAAAAATGTTGTAAAAAAATCGGGGCCGCAGTCTTTGTCGCAAACCCGACAAAGTCGCTTTATGTCGGCTTCCCACCCTCCGATTTTTTTTCTAAATATTTTTAGTTCTTTGAAGCACAACTAAAAATTGCCACGCTATCAATAGTGGCACAGTGCTTGCTCAAGCCTGTTCATGCACACATTTGTGGCCTGAACGGAGAACAACATGCTGACCGTTAACGATACGACCTTGCGCGATGGCGAGCAGACCGCCGGGGTGGCGTTCTCCGCCGAGGAAAAAATCGCCATCGCCAGCGCCCTTTCTGCCGCCGGCGTGCCCGAGCTGGAAATCGGCATTCCGGTCATGGGCGAGGAGGAGCGCGAGGCGATCCGCGCCATCGCCGGGCTGGGACTGAGCTCGCGCTTAATGGTGTGGGGGCGGATGCAGGATGAGGATTTGCACGCGGCGGCACAGTGCAAGGTGAATAGGATCAACCTGTCGATCCCGGTGTCCGACACGCAGATTCGACACAAGCTGAAGCGTGAACGCGAGTGGGTGTTGCAGGCCATCCGCCGCTTCGTGCCAGCCGCACTGGATTTGGGGATGGAGGTGAGCGTCGGCGCCGAGGATGCTTCCCGCGCCGATATCGATTTCCTGCTCAAGGCGGCGGAAACGGCCGAGTACGCGGGCGCCCGCCGCTTCCGCTTCGCCGATACGCTGGGAGTGCTGGACCCATTCGCCACTTACGAGGTGCTGCGCACCCTGCGGGTGACGGTGGACATGGAAATCGAGATGCACGCCCACAACGACCTCGGTCTGGCCACCGCCAATACCTTGGCGGCGGTGAAGGCGGGCGCGACCCACATCAATACCACCGTCAACGGCCTCGGCGAACGCGCCGGGAACGCGCCGCTGGAAGAGGCGGTGATGGCGCTACGCCACCTGCACGGCATCGAGAGCGGCATCGATAGCCGGCGCTTTCCCGAGATATCGCGGCTGGTGGCCCTGGCCTCCGGGCGTCCGGTACCGGCCAACAAGAGCATCGTCGGGGAAGGGGTCTTTACCCACGAATCCGGCATCCACGTGGACGGATTGATCAAGAATCGCGCCAATTACCAGAATTTCGACCCCGAAGAAGTCGGCCGCGACCACCGTCTGGTGCTGGGCAAGCATTCCGGCAGCAGCGCGGTGATCCGGACCTATGCCGAAATGGGGATGCTGCTCGAAGAACTTCAGGCCGGCGCCATCCTGACACGCATCCGCCAGTACGCCGGATCGATCAAGCATGCGCCCGATGCGGACGACCTGAAGCGGTTCTATCTGGAAACCGCGGTGCGGCATCCGCTGCGTCTTGAAGTTTGATTATTGGAGGTAAATATCATGGAAATAATGATGCAAGCCCTGAAAAGATTGTCCACCGCCGAGGAGTTCCTGGATTTCTTTGCGATTGAGTACCAACCGGCGGTGGTTCACGTCAACCGCCTGCACATTCTGCAACGCTTCCACCAGTATCTGCGCCTGGCGCCGCTTCCCGCCGACAGCAGCGAGGAGACGGCGCTCGTCGCCTGCCGCACCATGCTGGAACGGGCTTACCAGGATTTCGTCCATTCCAGCCCGGTGAAAGAAAAAGTATTCAAAGTGTTCCGCGACGCCGCAGGAGTGAAAACGGTGTCGGTGGAGAACGTTCGCGCGGCCTTGCCGCAGAAGCAAAAAGCCGCCTGAAAGGAGCATGCCATGCATATCGTCGTTTGTATCAAACAGGTGCCGGACAGCGCGCAGATCCGCGTCCATCCGGTGACCAACACCATCATGCGCCAGGGCGTGCCGGCGATCATCAACCCGTATGACCTGTTCGCCCTGGAAGAGGCGCTGCGCCTCAAGGACAAGCACGGCGGCACGGTCACGGTGATTACCATGGGCCCGCCCCAAGCCGAGGCGGCCTTGCGCAAGGCGCTGTCGTTCGGCGCCGACGACGCGATCCTGATCACCGACCGCGCCTTCGCCGGGGCGGATACCCTGGCGACCAGCTTCGCGCTGGCCTCGGCGATCCGCCAGATCCAGAAGAACATGCCGGTGGACATGGTGTTCACCGGCAAGCAGACCATCGACGGCGATACCGCCCAAGTCGGGCCGGGCGTGGCCAAGCGGCTGGACATGCAGCTGCTGACCTACGTATCGAAGATCGTGGCGGTCAAGCCGGAGGACAAGGAAATCGTGGTAGAGCGCCGTGCCGAAGGCGGCGTGCAGTTGCTGAAAACCAGTCTGCCCTGCCTGGTGACGGTGCTGGAAGGCGGCAACCAGATGCGCTTCGCCAACATGCCCAACATGTTCCGCGCCGCTCGCCATCCGCTCAAGCGCTGGGACAAGGAAGCCGCCGGCATCGACATCGAAGACGTCGCCCGGATCGGCCTGAAGGGTTCGCCCACCGTGGTGAGCAAGGTGTTCGCGCCGACGCCGAAGTCGGAGCGTGCCGAGATGATCGCGGTGGAAAGCGGCGACCCCAAGGATCTGGCCGTAACTGTGCTGGCGAAGATGTTCACCCGTTTCCCGGTGGTGGAAAAAGAAGTCGCCAAGCGCGCTTGATTGAGAAAAGGAAATAGCCATGACTGATGCAGCACCAGCCAAGAAGAAACGCAAATTCGAACTCGACCCCAAGCTTGCCGGTTACAAGGGGGTGTGGGTGTTCGTCGAGCATGAGCGCGGGCAGGTACATACGGTTTCGTGGGAACTGATGGGCGAGGGCAGGAAGCTCGCCGACATGCTCGGCGTGGAACTGGCCGGCGTGGTGCTGGGCGCGCCCGGCGAACAGACCCGCCGCTTCTGCGCCGAGGCGATGTGCCACGGCGCCGACCTGTGCTACCTGATGGAAGACGAGATTCTCAAGGACTATCGCAACGAGCCCTTCACCAAGGGGATGACCGACCTGGTCAACGCCTATCAGCCGGAAATCCTACTGCTCGGGGCCACCACCCAGGGCCGCGATCTGGCGGGAAGCGTGGCGACGACCCTGCAGACCGGCCTCACCGCCGACTGCACTGCCCTGACCATCGACCCGGACAACCGCAGCATGGCCGCCACCCGCCCCACCTTCGGCGGCAGCCTGCTGTGCACTATCGTTACCCTCAACTACCGGCCGCAGATGGCCACCGTGCGTCCGCGCGTGATGGCCCTGGCGGAGCGCGACGCCAGCCGCAGCGGACGGGTGATCGAGCATCCGCTGGGGATGGTGGAAAGCCGCATCATCACCAAGGTGCTGGAATACATTCCCGACGCCATGCAGGACAAGCCGCAGCTCGCCTTCGCCGACATCATCGTGTCGGGCGGGCGGGGCATGAAGAAACCGGAGAATTTCCAGCTGATCCGCGACCTCGCCCAAGTGCTCGGCGCCGAAGTGGGCGCCTCGCGCCCCGTGGTGCAGGCCGGCTGGGTCGATCTGGAGCGGCAGGTGGGGCAGTCCGGCAAGACCGTGCGGCCCAAGCTCTATATCGCCGCAGGCATCTCCGGCGCGATTCAGCACCGGGTCGGGATGGATGCCTCGGATTGCATCATCGCCATCAACAACGACCCGAATGCGCCGATCTTCGACTTCGCCACCTACGGCATCGTCGGCAACGCCATGACCGTGCTGCCGGCGCTGACCGAGGCGTTCCGGCAGAAGCTGGCAGCGGTCAAGAAGGCATGTTAATAGCTTGAACCGCCAAGACGCCAAGGACGCCAAGAAAAATCGGTATAGGTGTTGGTTCGCTTGGCGCTCTTGGCGTCTTGGCGGTTGAAATGTGTTTTAGGAGATACCCATGAGTGAAAAATTCGATGTCATCGTGGTCGGCGCCGGGCCTTCCGGCAACGCCGCCGCCTTTACCTTGGCCAAGGCCGGGCTGAAGGTGCTGCAACTGGAGCGGGGCGAATATGCCGGTTCGAAAAACGTGCAGGGGGCGATTCTTTACGCCGATGCGCTGGAGAAGATGATCCCCGATTTTCGCGACGATGCGCCGCTGGAGCGGCACATCATCGAGCAGCGCATGTGGGTGATGGACGACGATTCCTTTGTCGGTACCCATTACCGCTCTGACGGCTTCAACAAGGAGCCGTTCAACCGCTATACCATCATCCGCGCCCAGTTCGACAAGTGGTTTTCGGCCAAGGTGCAGGAGGCCGGCGCCCTGGTGATCTGCGAAACCACGGTCACCGAGCTGCTGCGCGATGAAGGCAACCGGGTGGTGGGGGTCCAGGTGGATCGGGAAGGGGGCACCATCTATGCCGACGTGGTGATCCTGGCGGACGGGGTGAATTCCCTGCTCGCCAAGAAGGCCGAATTCCACCCCGAGCTGGAGCCGAAGAACGTGGCGCTGGCGGTGAAGGAAATTCATTTCATGCCGCAGGAAGTCCTGCAGGAGCGCTTCAATATCGGAGAGGAAGAGGGCGTGGTGATCGAGCTTTTCGGCAAGATCACCCAGGGCATGATGGGCACCGGCTTCCTCTACACCAACAAGGAGTCCATCGCCATCGGCGTGGGCTGCATGCTGTCGGACTTCAAGGAGCAGAAAACCACGCCCTACGCGCTGCTCGAACAGTTGAAGAACCATCCCTCGATCAAGCCGCTGCTGGCGGGCGGGGAGATGAAGGAATACACCGCCCACCTCATCCCGGAAGGGGGCTACAAGGCGATTCCCCAGATTTATGGTGACGGCTGGCTGATCGTCGGCGATTCCGGCATGTTCGTCAACGCGGTGCACCGGGAAGGCTCCAACCTGGCGATGACCACCGGCCGGATCGCGGCGGAAACCGTGATCGACCTGGTCAATGAAGGCAAGGCGATGACGGCGGCGAATCTTTCCATCTACCGCAACCGGCTGGACGACAGCTTCGTCATGAAGGATCTGAAAAAATACCAGGAAATGCCGGAAATTTTCGATTCCAACCGCCAGTTTTTCACCACCTATCCGGAACTGGTCAACCGCTCCGCCCACACCATGCTGCATGTGGACGGTATCGACAAGAAAACCAAGGAACGCGAAATTTTTTCCAGCTTCCGCGCGAAGCGCTCGCTGTTCGGGTTGATGGGCGATGCATACAAACTTTGGAGGGCTTTCAGATGATCGTCAAAGTCGAAGAGAAACTGTTTCAGAACCGCTACCGGGTGGACGCAGAACGACCCCACGTGAAGATCGCCCAGCCGGACATCTGCGAATACGAATGCAAGACCCAGCAGTGCACGGTTTGCTGCCCGGCGGGATGCTACACCCTGGAGGGCAACGGCAAGGTGGTACTGATTTCCGACGGCTGCCTGGAATGCGGCACCTGCCGCATCATCTGCGACGACTACCGCAACGTGGACTGGGAATACCCGCGCGGCGGTTACGGGGTTCTGTTCAAGTTTGGTTGATAAAAAGCTTCACCACGAATGGACACGAATGTTCACGAATGATTGTGGCATTGTTCGCCGATCCGACACTAGGCGATTTTATTCGTGTGTATTCGTGTTTAATTCGTGTCATTCGTGGTTAATTTCTGGAATCTAAAATCATGGCAAAACCGCTAAAACACATCTTCATCTGCACCCAGAACCGCGGCCCCGGACATCCGCAGGGCTCGTGCAATCAAAACGGGTGCGGCGACGTGCTGGATGAATTCCTGTTCGAATTCCAGAAGCGCGATCTGAGCGAGAAATTCCGCCTCACCATGACCGGCTGCATGGGCCCGTGCGGAACGGGGCCGAGTGTGCTGGTCTACCCCGAGGGGGTGATGTACGGCAAGGTGACGAAGGACGATGTCGCCGCGATTGTCGACGAGCATCTTCTGGGTGACGTGCCGGTGGCGAGGCTTTGCGTGCCGCCGGAAATCTGGGGGTAAGCTGGCTGTAGCCGGTCAGGTTTCTCTTACCGCATCCGCCCAGTTGTTGGGCGTTTCGTAAATCCGCACCCGCTCGAGGCGCAGGTTGTTGCCGTAAACGTCGTGGTAGGCCCCGTCGAGGAGCTGGAACGCCTTGGCGGCAAGGTTTTCGGCGGTGGGCACGCAGTCGAGCACGACCGTCTTGTGCCCTTCGATGGTCCGCAGGAAATCGGCGACGACGGTGTCGCCGGCATACACCAGGAAGGCGTGATCCCACGGTTCCACCACCTGCTTCTGGGCGATGGCCTTGACGTCGGAAAAATCCATTACCATGCCTTCTTCCGAAGCGCCGGGCGTATTGACGACGTTGCCGGATAGGCTGATCTCGAGGGCATAGCGGTGGCCGTGCAGATGGCGGCACTGGCTTTTATGGTGCGGGATGCGGTGGCCGGCATCGAATTCGAGTCTGCGCGTGATCAGCATATGGGAGGGCCAAGGATGGTGGTCGATACCCGGTTGATTATAGCATTGCGCTGAATTTGTTGGCGGTGTGGAAGGCGAAGCCTTAAAATCGGCGCATGTCCGAAATCCTGAATGTTTACGACCACGACCGCAGTAGCGCGGGCATGACCTATGTCTATCCGGTGATCTCGCGCCGTGCCGGCGGTGTTTCGGTGGGGATCAACCTGAATACCAACAATGCCTGTAACTGGCGCTGCGTTTATTGTCAGGTGCCCGACCTCAAGCGCGGTGGCGCACCGGAAGTCGATTTGGAAAAGCTGGCAGGAGAGTTGCGCGGTTTTCTGCGGGAATTGCTGCAGGGCGACTTCATGCAGCGACGGGTGCCGGCCGAGGCGCGGAGGCTGAACGATATCGCCCTGTCCGGCAACGGCGAACCGACCAGTGCCAAGGAGTTCGTTCAGGTTGTCGATTTGATCGGCACAATCATGGCGGAATTCGACCTGATCGGAAAGATCAAGCTGGTGTTGATCACCAACGGCAGTCTGATTCAGCGCGCCAAGGTCAAGCAAGGCTTGCGAAGAATGGCTGGCTTGGGTGGAGAGGTGTGGTTCAAACTGGACAGCGCCACGGCAAACGGGGCGCGCAGGATCAACAGCACCCGCCAGACGGTGGAAAAAATGCATGATAATTTGCGGACGGCTGCGCTGTTATGCCCGACCTGGCTGCAAACCTGTGTTTTTGAGCTCGACGGACAGCCTCCCGCGGAGGTTGAGCGGGAGGCTTATCTGAAATTCATCGGGAGGCTGAAGGCAGAGGGATTGCCATTGCGGGGCGTGCTGCTATACGGCCTCGCGCGCCCCTCGATGCAACCCGAAGCGGCGCGCTTGTCGGCGTTGCCACAAGATTGGATGCTGAATTTCGCTGCCGAGATCGAGGCGCAGGGTGTTGCGGTAAAGCTGAACGGCTAAAACCGGTTCAAGCTTCTTTTTTCTTGGCACGAACCGCTTTTTTCAGGCTCTTATATAGGTCCGGCTGCTCGTCCTTCAGGAAGTCAATGATTTCAAAGTCTTCTTGTTTTACCCGGGTCAAGTCAATCTGCTCCACATGGACGAGGCGCAATAACTCTCTTACCGGTTTCGGCATGTTGCGACCGCTTTCGTAGCGGGAGCCGCCACTCTGGGTTACGCCGATCTGGGTCCAGAATTCCTGCTGGTTCAGACCCAGCTTCCGCCGAATTTCTCTCGGGTTTATGATTTTTTCGAATATTTTCATGATTTTAGTTTTGGCTATTGAGGGATCTATAAATAAAACCCTTATCGTCGGATAGGGGAAACCACTAGTACTTTATGTAATCTTATCACGGATATTTAAATAATACACAGCAATAATGACATTGGGTTTCATGGGGAGTTCCCTTAACGGATGGCGACCCTGATATTTATCAATGTCCTTGATGAGAATTTGCCGGGAATTTGTCATGTGCTCGTCATCTTTCCATAATTGAATTAAAATCATCAATTTTTTGCGGGTGTGCAATGGCACTGATTGTTCAGAAATATGGCGGCACGTCGGTCGGCAACCCCGAGCGAATCAAGAACGTTGCCCAGCGAGTGGCTAAATTCAAGATGCTAGGTCATCAGGTCGTGGTAGTGCTTTCCGCCATGAGCGGCGAGACTAACCGCCTGATTGCCCTGGCCAAGGAAGTTCAGCCCAATCCCGATCTGCGTGAAATGGACGTGCTGCTTGCCACCGGCGAGCAAGTAACCATCGCGCTGCTTTCCATGGCACTGATGGAACTGGGGCTGAAGGCGAAGAGCTACACCGGCTCCCAAGTCAAGATCATCACCGACAGCGCACATTCCAAGGCGCGCATCCTCGACATCGAAGAGCACAACATGCGCGCCGATCTGGATGCAGGCTATGTGGTTGTGGTGGCGGGCTTCCAGGGCGTGGACGAAAAAGGCAACATCACCACCCTCGGCCGCGGCGGGTCGGATACCACCGGCGTGGCGCTGGCTGCGGCATTGAAAGCCGACGAGTGCCAGATATACACCGACGTGGACGGCGTTTACACGACTGATCCGCGCCTCGTGCCGGAAGCGCGCCGTCTCAAGACCATCACCTTCGAGGAAATGCTGGAGATGGCGAGCCTCGGCTCCAAAGTGCTGCAAATCCGCTCGGTGGAATTTGCCGGCAAGTACAAGGTCAAGTTGCGCGTGCTTTCCAGCTTCGATGAAGAAGGGGAAGGGACTCTGATCACCTTTGAGGAAAATGAAAAAATGGAACAAGCGATTATTTCGGGTATCGCGTTCAACCGCGATGAGGCAAAAATCACCGTGCTCGGCGTGCCGGATCGTCCCGGCATCGCCTACCAGATCCTCGGACCCGTCGGCGAAGCCAATATCGACGTGGACATGATCATCCAGAACGTCGGCGCGGACGGCACCACCGACTTCACCTTCACCGTTCACCGCAACGAATACAAAAAAGCGCTGGAGGTGCTGAAAGGCGTGCAATCCCATATCGGCGCCCGCGAGATTTCCGGCGATGACCGCATCGCCAAGGTCTCCGTGATCGGCGTCGGCATGCGATCCCATGCAGGAATCGCCAGCACCATGTTCAGAACTCTGGCAGAAGAAGGGATCAACATCCAGATGATTTCCACTTCCGAAATCAAGATTTCAGTGGTGATAGACGAGAAATACATGGAGTTGGCTGTTCGTGTGTTGCACAAGGCGTTCGACCTGGAGCAGGGCGCCTAGCAGCCGGTATTCTTTAAGTCTGGCAGGCTGCCAGCGGTTTGACCTTTTGGGTCTAAGTCGGTATCCTTGCGCACTTCGGAGAGATGGCCGAGTGGTCGAAGGTACTCCCCTGCTAAGGGAGCGTAGGGTTTATAGCCTTACCGAGGGTTCGAATCCCTCTCTCTCCGCCAAAACACTAGCCGCAATCCTCTAGCAGCTGTTACGAATGCCCCGCCGAGCGCATGCTCTGCGGGGTTTTTTGTTTCTGGCATCCTTTCATCTCTGTGGCGCAAATCTAGAGGATTTCGACTGGGGTCCTTGATTGTCCAGGTGGCTGCTGGAATATGGGAAGAAATGGTGCGATTCTCCGTATTTATTCGGATGCACCTTGCGGATCGTGCATCGCCTCATTGCCGCCAATCCATGGTTGATTGGGTTTTTTGATGAATTCTTCATCCCGCCATTGTTTGATGGCGGTTTTTCTTTTATAATGCACGCCTTCATGACGCGCCGGTAGCTCAGCTGGATAGAGTACTTGGCTACGAACCAAGGGGTCAGGGGTTCGAATCCCTTCCGGCGCACCAGTAATTTAAAGGGCCTACAGAAATGTAGGCCCTTTTCATTTTGGGCTGGGCTAGCATGGCGGCTTTCCAACCAGGCATTACATCCGTGCAGGTTCGAAGCTCGCGTCCAGATTCAGGTCGTCGCAGTAATCGAGAAAATTTCCACGCAAGGTGGGAATGTGAACGTCGGCATGGATGCCCACCGTCAAGGTGACGGAAAACATTGAGGTGCCGGTATGAGGCGCCGGGTACGTGTCGGTCTGGAGTTCCTCGATATTGATGCCGTTCCTGGAGAAGAAAGCGGCCAGATTGCGGACGATGCCGGGATGATCCATGGCCACCACTTCTACCCGGTAAGGAATTACCGGTTGTGTCCGTTCCCGCTGCTGGGTTCGCTTGTGGATGATGGAGAGTCCCAGTTGATCTCCCAGCGACTCCATTTGCCCTTCGAGCTTGGAAAGCGCGTTCCATGGCCCGGAAAGCAGCATGATCAGGGCAAACTGTCCGCCCAGTACGGCCATGCGGCTTTCCTCGATATTGCATCCGCTCTCGGCAATTTTGCTTGAAAGCCGATCGACGAGGCCGACTTTGTCTTCGCCTGAGGCGGTGATCACCAGATAATTGTTTTGCGTGTCTAGGGTCATGGGTTGCTGAAATGCGAAGTTGAATGGGCTCCAGTGTAATGCCCAAAACGATAATGTGCTAGTAAGAAAGGGTACATAAAGAACCCCGGCACGCCGGGGTTCTTTATGTACTTCGCGAGCTTGCCTTGGTCAGAATAAGACTTCTTTCGAAAGGCCGTTGCGCAAGAGGATGTGGCGCAGGGATTGCAGCGCTTCAAGCTGAATCTGGCGCACCCGCTCCCGGGTGATTTCGAGGGTTTCTGCCACTTTCCCGAGGGTATGGATCTGGTGGCCGTTCAGGCCGAAACGCCGCTCTACCACGCAGCGCTGTTTCCCCCCCAGTTCCGCCAGCCATTGCTGTACGAGCGCTTCAAGCTGGGACTGCTGCAATTGCAGATCCGGCGGTGGGGTATTCTCGTCCGGAATCGCATCGCCCAGGGAAAGGCTCGGATCGATATCCAGCGGCGTATCCAGGGATGCCATGCGTTCATTCAGGTTCAGCACGTAGCGCACATCGGCCACCGGCTTGTCCAGCAAGTTCGCCACCTCTTCCGCGTTGGGTTCATCGCCGTTGCGGGATTCAATGAGACGGAACGCCTGCAGGCAGGTATTCATTTCCCGGATCACATGCACCGGGATGCGGATGGTGCGTGACTGGTTCATGATGGCGCGTTCGATATTCTGCCGTATCCACCAGGTGGCGTAAGTGGAAAAGCGGAAACCCCGTTCCGGCTCAAACTTCTCCAGCGCATGGATGAGACCCAGGTTGCCTTCCTCGATCAGATCCAGCAGTGCCATGCCACGGTTGATGTAGTGTTTTGCGATGCTGACGACCAGACGAAGGTTGCATTCGATCATGCGCTGGCGAGCATTGAAATCACCAGCTCTGACACGGGTTGCAAGCTCCCGTTCTTCCTTCGCTGTCAAAAGGGAGTTGCGCCCGATCTCATTGAGATAGATCATGGTGGCATCGCCCTGGAATTCGACGTTGTATGTTTCTGCTCCGGTCGGAAGTTCCGCCAGCTCTTCTGGCGGCGGAGTGGATTCTTCTTCCAGGGTATCCAGGATGCCGTCTTCTTCCAGTTCTTCTTTATTGAGAGTCATCTCGAACATGTTATTTTCCCTTTGTTCGTTTTTCGGAAAATGCTCAGCGTTTTTCTTCCAGCGCACATGAAGCAGTCTACAGAGGCGGGTAAATACCTAGAATAAGGAGAAGGTGTATTCTGTAGTAAGCAGAAGTAGGCATTCATCATAAAGAGAATGCTTATTGGCCAAGATGTTGCGAGTAATCTCCAGTCTGCTTCGACAGGATCGTGGGTGTAATGCAGGCTTGACTAACGAACGATCGTTCTTTACACTCCAGTCATGTCTAATGATCGTTCTCACCTGGACCGGCTCCAGGATTACTATGCCCAGCATCGGGTTTTGCCTTCCTATGCCACCATTGCCGGGTTGCTCGGCCTCAAGTCGAAATCCTCAGTGGCGGCGCTGGTCGCACGCCTGAAGTTGCAGGACTTTCTCGAAGTTACGCCGGACAAGCGGCTCAAGCCGGGTGGAAGGTTCTTTGAGCGCCTGCTCGCGGACAGCGTGCGAGCGGGTTTCCCCAGCCCGGCCAACGATGCCCGGCACGATATGCTGACCATCGATGAGTACTTGGTCGAGCGCCCATCGCAAACCGTGCTGGTGACGGTTAAGGGCGATTCCATGATTGATGCCGGCATTCATTCCGGCGATATCGTGGCGGTGGAGAAAAAGCCCGCCGCCAATGTCGGTGATATCGTCATCGCCATCGTCGACAACGAATTCACCCTCAAATATCTGGAACGGGAAAAGGGCCAGTTCGTTTTGCGCCCGGCCAACCCGGCTTACCCGATCATCCGCCCGACCGGATCGCTGGAGATTTTCGGCGTGGTGGTCGGCCTGGTCAGGAAATACAAATAGAGCGAGCTCGTTGTGCTCGTTTCAGATTGGCCATGCGCCATCGCTCACGTCGACGCCGACTGTTTCTTCGCCTCCTGCGAACTGGCGCGCCGCCCCGATCTGAGGAACCGCCCGGTGTGCGTCCTCTCCAGTCAGGACGCCTGCGTGGTGGCCAAGACCTACGATGCCAAGGCCGCCGGAATCAGCACCGGCATGCCGGTTTGGGAGGCGAAAAAGCGGCTTCCCAAGGCTGAGTACATCCCCGCCGATTTCGGCTATTACGGCCAGATGTCGGACAAGCTGTTTGCCATCCTCGCCCGCTTTTCTCCGGACATCGAAGTCTATTCCATCGACGAGAGCTTCATCGATCTGCACGGTCTGCGCAGTCTGTGGCGCAAGAGCTATGGCGAGATTGCCAATGCCATGCGGGAGGCGGTCAGGCGCGAAACCGGCATCAGCGTTTCGGTCGGCGTGTCCGTCACCAAAACCCTGGCCAAGATCGCTTCCGAATTCAACAAGCCGGACGGCACGACCATCGTGCCGGGGCGGCGCATCGCCGAATTCCTTGGCCGCGTCAAAGCCAGGGCGATTCCCGGCATCGGTGCCAACCGCGAGGCTCTGCTCGACAAGTTCGGGATCGCCACCGCCCTGCAATTCATCGAAGCCGACGAAGCGCTGATCCGCAAGCTGATGGGCCGGTCGGGAACCGACCTGCGGCGCGAACTGCGCGGCGAGCCGGTGTTTGCGCTGGAACTTGAACCACGCCTGCCGAAAAGCATTGCACGTACCGCCTCGCTGGGGGAAATTGCCGTCAGCCGGGAAACGCTGGCCGCCCACCTGACCCATCACACCACCCGCGTGGCGACGGAACTGGTGAAGAAGCGCTACCTGGCGGCGAAACTGGCGGTGTTCCTGCGCCTGAAGTCGTTCGACAGCGCCAGCGTGGAAATCCGACTCGACTACCCGACCGCCAGTTATTTCGCCCTGTCCAGGGCGGTGCAGGCGGCGCTGGAGCGGCTTTACCAGCCCGGCCAGCAGTACCGCGGCTGCGGCGTGGTCGCGTCGGAGATCCGGTTTGCCGCCAGCGTGACCCACGATCTGTTCGGCGTCATGGAGCAGGATGGACGGCAGGGCGCGCTGCTGGAAACGATGGACGCAATCAATGGCAAGTATGGCAGCGGCACCGTGCGGATGCTTGCCAGCCTGTCGCTAAAAAGGAATGGAAAAACCCGACGCTTCAACTATCCTTTATTTGAGGCGGATTGATTGGGCGGGTGACATGGTCAACGCATACTGGGAACACTTCCCGCACCAGGCCGACATCGGCGTGCGCGGCGTCGGGCCGACGCTGGCGGCAGCCTTCGAGCAGGCGGCGCTGGCGATGACTGCCGTGACGACCGACCTGGCTCTGGTGGCGCCGACCGAACCCGTGGAAATCGCCTGCGAGGCGCCGGATGACGAACTGCTGCTGGTGGATTGGCTGAACGGCCTGGTCCTGGAAATGGCGACCCGCCGCATGCTGTTCAGCCGCTTCGCGGTGAACCTGGATGGACAGCGCTTGCGCGCCACCGCCTGGGGCGAGCCGGTGGACGTGGCCAAGCATCAACCGGCAGTGGAAATCAAGGGCGCCACCTACACCGAACTCAAGGTGGGCAGGACGGACAACGGGCAGTGGTTCGCCCAGTGCGTGGTGGACGTGTGACGTGGATATTTCCCAGTTCGAACGCGTATCGGATTACGAGTGGCGCATCGCTCCGTTCGGCAGGATGCGCGTACCGGCTGTGATCTACGCCGACAAGGCGCTGCTGCTGGAAATGGACCAGAAGGTTTACGAGCAGATCACCAATGTCGCCATGTTGCCGGGTATCGTCAAGGCCGCCTATGCCATGCCCGACGCGCACTGGGGCTACGGCTTCCCGATCGGCGGGGTGGCGGCCTTCGATTCCGGCGAGGGCGGCGTGATCTCCGCCGGCGGGGTGGGCTTCGACATCTCCTGCGGGGTGCGCACCCTGCATACCGGCCTGAAGGCCGCGGATCTCGCGCCGATCAAGCAGAAGCTGGCCGACCGCCTGTTCGACCGAATCCCGGCGGGGGTGGGCAGCACCGGGCGGTTGCACCTGGATGCGGCTGCAATGGATGCGATGCTGCGGGGCGGGGCGCAGTGGGCGGTCAAACACGGCTACGGCACCGAGGCGGACCTGGAACGCACCGAGGAACACGGCCGCATGGCCGGTGCCGAGCCGGACAAGGTTTCGGAACAAGCCAAACGCCGCCAGCGCGACGAGGTCGGCACGCTGGGCTCGGGCAACCATTATCTCGAATTGCAGGAAATCGTCGAAATCTACGATACCGAGGCGGCCGAGCGCTTCAGGCTGCGTCCGGGTGAGGTCGTGGTCAGCATCCATTGCGGCTCGCGCGGGCTGGGGCACCAGATCGGCACCGAGTTCCTCAAGCAGATGGTGATCGCGGCGCCGGGTTTTGGCATCCAGTTGCCCGACCGCGAACTCGCCTGCGCCCCGCTCGACTCCCCGCTCGGCCAGGACTACCTCGGTGCGATGCGCGCCGCGGTCAACTGCGCCCTGGCCAACCGCCAAGTCATCACCTACCTCACCCGCGAGGTGTTCGCCGAAATCCTGCCCGGCAGCCATTTGGCCCTGATCTACGACGTTTCGCACAACACCTGCAAGCAGGAGCAGCACGTAGTGGACGGCCAGAAGCGCAGCCTGTTCGTGCACCGCAAGGGAGCGACGCGCGCCTTCGGCCCCGGCCACCCGGCACTGCCCCAGGATTTGCGCGATGTCGGCCAGCCGGTGCTGATCGGCGGCAGCATGGGCACGGCTTCCTATGTTCTGGCCGGCACCGAGCAAGGCATGGCGCGCTCCTTCGGCTCGGCCTGCCATGGCGCCGGACGCGCCATGAGCCGCCATCAAGCCACCCGGCAGTGGCACGGCAGCGATCTGGTGCGCGAGCTGGCAAGCCAGGGCATCTTGATCCGCAGCCCCTCGCTGCGGGGCGTGGCGGAGGAAGCGCCGGGCGCCTACAAGGACGTCAGCGCGGTGGTGGAGGCGGCCGACCGTGCCGGTCTGGCGCGAAAAGTGGCCAAACTCAAACCCTTGGCGTGCATCAAGGGATGAGCGGGCGTACCTTTATCGGCACCAGCGGCTGGGACTATCCGGACTGGTCGGACGGCTTCTATGGCGGCATTCCCCATAAGGACTGGCTCGCTTTCTACGCGCGCCATTTCAATGCCGTCGAGGTCAACGCTTCCTTCTACCACCACCAGCACAAAAGCACCTTCGAGCACTGGCGCGACCAGACTCCGGCGGATTTCGCCTTCGCCATCAAGGGACACCGCTATCTCACCCATGTGAAGCGATTGGCCGAGCCGGAACAGCCGCTGCAGCAAAGCCGCGAAGCCGCCGCCGGCTTGGGCGGGAAGCTGGCCGTGATGCTTTGGCAAATGCCGCGCAGCCTGCACAAGGACATGGTGAGGTTGCAGAACTTCGCCTATGCCCTCGCGACATGGCCGGAAGTGCGTCACGTCCTGGAGTTTCGCCACGCCTCCTGGTTCGATGACGAGGTCGCGGTGTGCCTGTGCACCCACCGGATTGCCAACTGCTGGTCCGATGCCGCCGACTGGCCCTTATGGAATGCGGTCACCACCGATCTGGTCTATCTCCGCCTGCATGGCCATGCCCACACCTATGCCTCCGCCTATGGCGAGGACGAACTTGGCGACTGGGCCGAGCGGGTGAGGGAGATGCAGGCGCAGGGGCGCGACGCCCATGTCTATTTCGACAACACCGCATCCGGCGCTGCGCTGCGCAATGCGCTGCGGCTGAAGGAGATGCTGGGTTAAAAAACGGCAATTATTTTTTTCACAGAGAAATGGGGTTTGCAGGGATGGGACTTGATTTGTACAAAACATGAGCCAGCCCTTGTAGGCGGCGCTGGCGTCCGCAAACCCGCCCGTTTCAGCCAGTCATGGCCTGATCTTGAATGTCCATGTGTGCCGAGGGAATTTACGGCATTTCGTCGAGCAGTGTCCGCAATTTCGCTTCCATGGCCGGATTGCTGAAATTACGTCCGCCCACCACACGCCACGCCACGCGGCCTTGCTTGTCGATTACGAAGCTGGTTGGCAGCCCTTTAACCGGCCATTTGCGTAGTGCTTGGCTGTCCCGGTCGAGCAGGAGCGGAAAGGTGGGAGAGGGTTCCAGTGTGCCGGTGAAGGCAAACACCGTGCCGTCGTCCTCGCCGACGTTCACCGCCAGGATTTCGAAACGTTCCCTGGGCAGGCTTTGGTACAAGCGCTGCATCGACGGCATTTCGCGGCGGCAGGGCGGACACCAGGCGGCCCAGAAATTTACCAGCACCACCTTGCCGCGGAGATCGGAGAGGTTTTGCAGCTTGCCGTCGATGTCTTCGAGCTTCAATTCGGGCGCAGGCTTGCGCTCGTTGAGGGGAATCAGGGGTGATACGGCTTCCTCAGCGGCGCAGGCGCCCGCGACCAGCATCAATACCAGGCTAATTGCCGCTTGCGTCATTCGCACAACTCACTCCTTTCATAATGTTTTCCTGTTGCTTGCCTTGTATAGTCCAGTGGAATTTCAGGTCAAAGCGGCTGCCGCGTGGCAGTGCGAATGTTGTCATGCCCTGGTTCCAGTCGCCCGGCTCGAAAGTTTGCTCGCTGGGGAGTTGCGACCATTCAAAGGCGATTTTGCGGACTTGCGACAAGTTGAGCGCTTCCCATTCCTTGAGCCAGTCTTCCTTGAGTTTTAGCGAGGTAACGCGACTGTCGACACCGATGGTGCGCCACTCGGCAAGGTTATAGGAGATGGCCGCAGGAGCCGATTCGTTGCGCAGGATAGTCATGAACGTGCAAGCGGCGGCGTAGTGTTCCGCCTCGGCAGGCTCGAAACCGCGCCCGAGGAAGAAGGCACGCGCTTGGTCGGGGGTGAGTTGGGTTAGCTCCAGAGTGACGCCCAGCTTGGTGGTTTTCCAGCTTTCCAGGCCGGTTTCCGGATTGCGCTGGGTAAGAGTTTCCCCCTCACTCGCATGGGCGTTGCCGATTAGGAGCAATCCCAGGAACCATGAATATCTGGCCATGTTTACTCCTTGGGTGCGACGGCGCCGCAGGTAGGCCATCATGCGCGCAGTTGCTTCCAGACGGCAATCAATGCGCGCGTTGCCCGGTCGATATCGGCCGATGTGGTGTAGATGCCAACCGACAGCCGCACCGCGCCGGAAGCCCGCGCGACGCTGACTTTCATCGCCCCCAGTACTCCGCTCACGGCAGGGTCGCCTGAATGGCAGGCGGAACCGGTGGAAGCCGCTACATCCTGCGCGGCCATCTCCAGCAGCTCGTGACCGCTCACGCCGGGAAAGGAAACATTCAGGGTATTGGGCAGGCGCACTTCGGCATGGCCATTCAGGGCGAGACGCGGAATCCCTGCTTGCAATTGTGCATGTAGTTGGTCGCGTAGTGTTCTTAAATAAATCTGCGCCTTGGGGAGCCGCTTGCGAGAAAGTTTTGCCGCAGCGCCCAGGCCGACGACGAAGGGCACATTCTCTGTTCCGGGACGCAGGCCGTGCTCATGACCGGCTCCCACCAACACGGGATCGAGCGGCGTTCCATTACGCACAAAAAGCGCCCCCACGCCCTTGGGAGCATAAAACTTGTGCCCGGCCAGCGTCAGCAGGTCAACGCCGAGCTTATACGCAAGCACCTGGATCTTGCCCGCAGACTGGGCGGCATCGGTATGCAGCAAAATGCCTTTCGGCCGCGTTAGCTGCGCGATCTCCGCGATGGGCTGGATGGCGCCCACTTCATTGTTGGCGTGCATGATGGAAACCAGGGCGGTATCGGGCCTTATGGCCCGCTCCACCGCGATTGGAGAGACCCGACCGTTTCTGTCCACCGGCAGGATCGTCACCTCCCAGCCTTCCTCGCGCAGCTTGAGGAAGGGCTGCATCACCGAGGGATGTTCGATGGCACTGGTGACGAGGTGTCTTTTCGTTCCGGCGAACGCCCGCGCAGCACCTTGAATAGCCAGATTGTTAGCCTCGGTAGCGCAGCCGGTGAAGACGATTTCCTCCGGCCTGGCGCCAATCAGCGCGGCCACTTCCCCTCTTGCCTGCTCCACCGCTGCTTTCGCCCTTTGCCCGTAAATGTGGGACGAAGAGGGGTTGCCGAAGTGTTCGCGCAGGTAAGGTTCGACGGCGTCCGCCACTTCCGGCGCCACCGGGGTGGTGGCGTTGTAGTCGAGATAGACCGGGGTATTTTCCATGTTTTCTCTTTTGCTACGTCAAAGTTCAGAAAATTAGCTTTATGCCCGCCTGAATAACCACGCCTGAAGCTTCCCCGTGATGGATATCAAAATACGGGGATCAACGCGTAACCCTTGGCTTGATAACCGATCAGTGAGTTAAAGGTATTGGCTACCGGCTGCACACCCTTGACCAGCGTGGCACTGTCCATCTTCATCATGCGCATGGTAATGCCGCAAACCTCGATGCGCACTCCACGCGCGGCAAGTTGTTCGATGCGCGCGGATAGTTCCATCGCGGCAGCGGCATGTTCCGGCGGAATGCGGCTGCTGTCACCGGTCAAAAAGCGTACAGCCGGGCCGCGGAAGGCGATGACAATTTCAGGTTTGACACCATAGCGCTTCAAGTCATCGATGGTTTCTCCGATGATGTCGAGGGTCGTCACCATGGCATTGGGATTGCCGGTGGCGATGTCGAACAGTGCCTTGCCGGTTTTCACGCCATCAAGGGCATGTCGATCATTCAGCTCGGCGGCGTTGGCGCCCAGAGTAAAAAGCAGGGTGAACAGTGTGGCAAAAAAAGTCATGCTGCGTGTCGTATTCGAATACATGATTCAACTCCTCATAGTGGGTACATCAACAGCATAAAATGGCGAGGTTTCAAGTTGCAACGGTGCCCCGCCGGAAATATAGGTAGTGCTTTCAAATCAAAAGGTCAGATTCATATCCGCCTGAATGACCACGTCCTTGTAATATGTGGCCGGGTTGGCGACCTTGACGCCATCGACGAGATCGGCGGCGCTCATGCCGAAGAGAGGGATGTTCAGGGGGCAGGCAAGCAGGGTGGCGCCTTCCGCCACGAGCGCGACAAACATGTCTTCCAGCAGCGGCAGATCAAGTTCGTCCATGCGCCTCATCACCGCAGCCCCCTGTTCGGGCATGTCCGGCATGCAGGAGAGATTGCCCACATGCGCCTTGTGCACGGCGAGAACGCCGCGTGAGCCGAAAAATATCGTCACCCTGGAGCCGTTGCGCAACAGCGAAAGCGCGGTCATCAAGGCATTGAAGACCTGGCAGAGCTCGTCGTGGAAACACATGATGGATACGTTCTTGGAAGGGTTCATGATGTTGCACTCCTTAAACAGTGGCCGGTTTGATGCGGCCGGGTGATGAGCCGCCCGACGAGTTTGCCGAGCCGGTAAATACGCAGTTCCCCCGGATCGAAAGCGATCCAGCTTCCGTCCCCAGGCAAAGGTTCGGTGGCAATCATGGCGCTGTCGGCACAGGCGCCGCCCTGGGCATCCGATCCTCCCTGTTCCAGATAATGGAGCCGGTCATGGCCGTAGGCGATCAGATGCTCTCCATCCGACATGAGGAAATTGAATTTGCCGTGCGAGGCGATCAGTTCACTGATCATCGCCACGGTCGGGAACGAGGCGTTTGCATTCGCGGCAGGGAATGCCTGGATGTTCTGGGAAATATGGCTCAGGAGGTGACAAAAGGCATACTCCGAGTCGGTCTCTCCCGCAGGTTGGCAGACTGCATCGTGATTTGTGCGCTCCATCTCCACGATATCTGGCACCAGCCCATTGTGGGCAAACACCCATTCTTTTCCGCAACACATCCGCTGGAACGGGTGCGTATTGTCCATGGTATTGACGGGCGGAAACCGGGCTTTGCGCACATGAGCGACAATCAGGTTAGAGCGCGTGGTTTCGCACAAGCGCGCGAACGGCGCGCTCTCGTGCGCCGGCAGCGGCTCCTTGGCAAGGCGAAAAACACCATTGTCCCACCAGGCGAGCCCCCATCCGTCGGGATTGTCCGCCGCCAGTCCGCCGCGCAGGCGGAAATCACTGAGTGCGCCTCTTGCCGTCACGGCTTGGCTGGCAGACATTCCGAAAAGCTCGCACATCGTCAGGAAGCTCCGTTAAGCAGGGGTGTTTTTCAGGAACTCATCCGAGCGCCTGTTCCAGGTCGGCGATCAGGTCGGCGGCATCTTCCAGGCCGATGGAGAGCCGGATCATGGTATCGGAAATGCCGCGCCGCGCTCGTTCTTCAGGCGGCAGGCCGTGGTGGGTGGTGGTCACCGGCATGGTAACGAGGCTTTCCACGCCGCCCAGGCTGGGCGCGATGGCGAACAGCTTGAACTTGTCCACCGCCCGTACCGCATCCTCATAAGTGCCTTTGATTTCGAGAGTCAGCATGCCGCCATAGCCCTGCATCTGGGACCTGGCCACGGCATGGCCGGGGAAATCGGGCAGGCCGGGGTAGAGCACCCGCGCCACCTTGGGATGGCGCGACATGGCTTTGGCCACGGCTTGCGCCGTGGCGTTCTGCCGCTCTACCCGCACGACCAGGGTGCGCAGGCTGCGCGCCAGGAGCGATGCGGTTTCAGGCGCGGGCATCTGGCCCAGGTTCTTGCGCCAGCCCCACACCGGGGCCAGCCGTTCTTTCGACCCCATCAGGGCGCCGGCGGTAATGTCGCTGTGGCCGCCGAGATATTTGGTGGCGCTGTGAACGACAAAATCCGCGCCCAGCGCAAGCGGGCTCTGGTTCACCGGCGAGGCGAAGGTATTATCCACCGCCACCAGGGCGCCGTACTCGTGGGCGATAGCGCTGATTTTCCGGATATCCAGCACTTCCAGGGTGGGGTTGGTCGGCGTTTCGAAAAACACCAGACCTGCACCCGCTTTCAGATAGGTCTTCAGCCCGTCCAGCTCGCTGCCGAGGAGAAAATCCGTGGGAATCCCCAGTTCCGGCAACTGGCTGGAAAGAAGCTCCATCGTGCCGCCGTAGGCATCGCCGATGCAGACCACGCCCTTGCGTCCGTGAGCAAAGAACAGCGCGGCTTCCGCCGCCATGCCCGAGGAAAATGCCCAAGCGGCTTCAGCACCCTCCAGGGCGGCCAGCTTTTCTTCCAGGCTGAAAATGGTGGGGTTGAGGCCGTAGCGGGTATACAGGCTGCCCGGCTTGTGCCCGTCCACCACGTCGAGCAGGTCGGCGGTGGAGGCGAACTTGAAGGTGGTGGTCGTGTAGATCGGCGTGTGCGGCGAGCCGTGGGCATCCTTGAGCTCCCCGGCGTGGACGCAGCGGGTGGAAAGCCCTTGATTTTTGTCGTTCATGCAAACTCCTCGAGAAAGCGTTCCTGAATGGCTTCCAGTCGCGCGGCCAAGTCCGATACTGCACTCAAATCCAGCCCGGCGCTCGCCAGTCCCGCACAAATATCCTCCGGCGACAGGATCACGCCGTCCGCGGGTTGCAGCGCTGTTCCCTTTATCAGCAGGGCGGGGAAGCCGTCGCCATGCGCATCGCGACACTCAGTGTAGATGACGCGCTTCGCCAGGCCAAGGCAAGATGATAGTTCCTCGGCATAAAGTGCGTAAAGCGTGCAGCGCCCGCCGGGCGGCTGTTGGGAAATTACCTTGAGGGGTTGAGGCATGGCGCTCCCTTTGTGGGGTTATAAATGTGGTTGTCTTGACCGCTATTAAAGCCGGGAAAAGTCACTGGTTTTTTCCGACACCCGCCTGCAACTGTATCGTTCTTCCAGACAAGCCACCTCATCAAAGTACACTCTTGAGCAGGATGTAGGTCGCAACAAAAATCAGGAAAACACCGAAGCTGCGCTTCAGGGTTTCCTGGGAAAAGCGGTGTGCCAGTCGGGTGCCGGCGAAACTGCCCGCAACCGTCACCAAGGTAAACGAACCCATGGTGGTCCAATCCACCGGCACCGCCGCGACATAACCGGCGAAACCGGCATAAGATTTGGCGGCAACGATGACGAGTGAGGTGCCGATGGCGATCTTCATCGGGATGCCGGACAGCAGCACCAACGCCGGTACGATCAGGAATCCGCCGCCCACGCCCACCAGCCCGGTCAGTACGCCCACGCCCACGCCGTGCGCGGCGATATGTCCCATGTGCGCCGAAATAGCTTCATTTTCCGACAAGGTCGGCCCGCCTGCCGTGGCTAGCTGACTTACCGGCTGCTTTTTGCCTTGCAGCATCTTCCAGGCAGCGGCGTACATCACCAGGGCGAACAAGGTGAGCTGCACCTGCACCGGCGTGTAAACCCCGAGGCGGGCGCCGCCGTAGGTGCCGATCACGCCGAATAGGCCGAACATCGCTGCCACCTTGAGATCGACATTGCCGCGTCGCCAGTTGTCCCAGCCTGAAATAGTGGCGGTGACCGCCACGATGCCCATGCTCATGGCGATGGCCGATTTGGCTTCCACGTTGAGCAGATACATCAGCGCCGGCATGGCGATGATGGAACCGCCGCTGCCGAACAGACCCAACACGATACCGGTGATGGCTCCGGAAAGAATGACCAGGAAAATCATGATGCCTCCCATGCTCTAAAGTTTGTACGATATTGATAATATAACATTCAAACGAACATTAGAATATAGAAAGCGCGAAATATTTCTACCCGCATATCCGGATATGAAATCGAGGCAGGGTTTTGCCGGAATTTCTCGCCGGAGCGCGATGGGAAGTGTCCATTCCCCGGCGGAAAATTTGATCTACGGAATCAGGCGTCGCAGGAACCCCGGTCGCGCCGGACTTCCAAAAACTGCAGTTTATCCGCAGATTACGCAGATTATCAAAAGTAGGCGCCACCAGGCGACGCAGATTTTCATATGCTTGCGGGTGAGTAGCACATCACCCAAAAGGTGCGTCACCTATCCAATCTTACTCGTTGTTTAATCCGCGAAAATCTGCGTAATCTGCGGACAACTGCTTTTCCAGGTTGAAACGGGTTCATAGTTCGCTACGCCCAATTTTTACTTCGTTGCCGTGACCTTCTTGATCGCTTGCGAGAAGGCCGGCGTTAGCGGTGCCTCCTTGTGCACCAGGTTGTAGTGGCAGGCGATGCAGTTGGTCTTGCCTTTCTGCTTGGCATCCGCGTGCGCCCGCTCGCCGCGCTTGCGCGTGGGTACGATGGCCTCGAAGTTGTGGCAACTGCGGCAGGTCTGGCTATCCTCGCCCAGCATCTTCAGCCGCGCCTTCTCGGCCATGGCGGAACGCTTGGCCTCGAAATTCTCCGGCTTCGTCCAGTCGTGCGAGAACTCGGAGATGAGGTCGTGCGTGCCCATCATGTGATCCCACACCGCCGGCCAGAAACGCTTGGCGACGTGGCAACTGCCGCACTCGGGCCGCACGCCGGAAGCGTTGGTGTAGTGCTTCGAGGTCTTGAACTCCTCATACACATAGGCATTCATCGAATGGCAGGAGACGCAGAACTTTATCGAGTTGCCCTGGATGTTGAGCTCCTCGGCGGCGATGAAGGAAACACCCAGCACCACCACTACGCCGACGATCGCCAGCGCCCCGTTCAGGGGACTGGCGAAGAAGTCGTGTAGCGCGCTCCACAGGCGGCGCGCCCGGGCTGGGCGCGCCTCACCGCTACTTGAGTTCGACGGCATTGATGTGTCCCTCCTTCTTGCCCAGCGACAGCTTCAGCGGCAGGCTCACGTAATGGAAGCGGGTGGTGACGTTGTCGTCGTGCACTGCCAGGCCCATCGGGTAGGTCTGGCCCGCCGCCAAGGCGACGTCGTCCTTCTGCTTCGTATCGAGCTTGCGCCAGATGGTCATCGTCCACATGCCGTTGGCCCAGGTGCCGCTGGCGTTCAGGTCGTCCGCCGAGCCGTCGGTCTTGGCGTTGAGAATGAAGCCTGGCAGGACGTCGCCTTCCTTGACCTTGGCCGGGTCGAAGGGCACGCTGTTGGTGTTGTCCAGCTTCGGCGCCTTCGGATCGCGGAACTGGGCCGCGGTAAGCGCCACCGCGCCTTTGTTCCTGGCCGGGTCGAACATGAACTTGGGCTGCTTCTTCTCGCCGTCCCAGTTGCTGTCGAAGGGCTTCTTGCCCGAGTCGAAGTTTCGGTACTGGAAGACGTAGGAGTCGTCCGCCTTGCCCACCGGGATAGAGCGGTAGGCGCGGGCCTGCCAGAGGTCGAGGAAGGCGCCCTTAGCCAGCAGGGCGTCCAGCGCGGCCTTGTCCTTCACCTTGTCCCAGCCGCCCTTATCGTCGATGGCGGTGCGGGTTTCGGCCAGGTACTTGCGGATGTCGCTCTTCTTCATGCCCGCCTTGCCCAGCACCGGATGCGCCTCGACCTGGTCCTTGGTCGGTTCGTTGGGCGCGTCGCGCATCGAGTTGTGGCAGGTGACCCAGCAGCCCTGGTTCTCGAAGTTGGTCACGCTGCCCTTGTTGTCGCCGAGCATGAAGTTGAAGCGGTCCTCGTAGGACACCTTGGATGCGCCCGACTTCACGTCCTTGTCGGTGCGGTTGCTGCCGTAAGTGACCCACTTGCCGCCCTTGAACGCCTTGTAGTTGTGGAAAGCGCCGGCTTCTTTCAGGTTCGTCGGCCAGCTCGCTCTGAGGTAGAAATACTCCT
>CAZLJK010000034.1:0-1873 GCA_964559825.1 uncultured Sulfuricella sp.
ACAGCCTCATCGGTGCCGGAGGAACGCACGTTGGTCAGTTGCTTGCCCTTGATCGGGTTCACCACCAGATCATTGTCGCGACTGTGGATACCGATGATCATGCCTTCGTACAACTTGTCGCCAGGGCTCACGAACATCTTGCCGCGATCTTCCAGTTTCCACAGGGCATAGGCGACGGCCTCGCCGTTATCCTGGCTGACCAGCACGCCATTGCGGCGACCGGGAATATCGGCCCTGACTTCAGCATACTCGTCGAACACGTGCGACATCACGCCGGTGCCGCGGGTCAGGGTCATGAATTCGCCCTGGAAACCGATCAGACCGCGCGCGGGAATGCGATACTCCAGGCGAACCCGGCCATGGCCGTCGGGTTGCATGTCCAGCAGATCGCCGCGGCGGCGGCCCAGCTCTTCCATCGCCGCGCCCTGGTTGGCTTCTTCCACGTCGAGAGTCAACGCCTCGTAAGGCTCGCACTTGACGCCGTTGATTTCCTTCATCACCACGCGCGGCTTGCCCACGGCCAGCTCGTAACCTTCGCGGCGCATGTTTTCCAGCAGCACCGTCAGATGCAGCTCGCCTCGCCCGGAAACGATAAAGGAGTCGGCATCCTCGGTCTCTTCAACCTTCAATGCCACGTTGATCAGCAGTTCCTTCTGCAACCGGTCGCGCAGTTGGCGGCTGGTGACAAACTTGCCTTCGGTGCCGGCCAGCGGCGAAGTATTCACCCGGAAATTCATGTTCAGCGTCGGCTCATCCACCAGCAGCAGCGGCAGCGCCTGAGGATTTTCCTTGTCGCAGATGGTGACGCCGATGCCCACTTCTTCGATTCCGGTAATCAGGATGATATCCCCGGCCTGCGCTTCATCCAGCTGCACCCGCTCCAGACCGTGGAATCCCATTACCTGGTTGATCTTGGCGTTTTTCGGGGTGCCCTCCGGTCCGTTCATCACAGCCACCTGTTGGCCCGGCTTGATGCGGCCGTTGGCGACGCGGCCGATGCCGATACGACCGACGAAGCTGGAATAATCCAGTGCGGCAATCTGCAACTGCAGCGGCGCATCCGGATCGCCCTTCGGCGGTTCCACGTACTTGAGAACGGTATCGAACAGGGCGCGCATGTGATCGCAAGGCTTGTCCAATTCCAGCATGGCGTAGCCGTTGATTGCGGAAGCGTAAACCACCGGGAAGTCGAGCTGGTCATCGGTTGCCCCCAGCTTGTCGAACAGTTCGAAGGTCTGGTTTACGACCCAGTCCGGGCGCGCGCCGGGACGATCGATTTTGTTCACCACGACGATGGGCTTGAGACCCAGCGCCAGCGCTTTCTTGGTCACGAACCGGGTTTGCGGCATCGGGCCTTCCACTGCATCCACCAGCAGCAACACGCCGTCGACCATACCCAGCACCCGTTCCACCTCGCCGCCGAAGTCGGCATGTCCCGGGGTATCCACGATATTGATGTGAACACCCTCATATTCCACGGACGTGTTCTTGGCGAGAATGGTGATGCCACGCTCCTTTTCCTGATCGTTGCTGTCCATCACCCGTTCGGCGACATGCTGGTGCGAGGCGAAGGTGCCGGCCTGATGCAGCAGCTTGTCCACCAGCGTGGTCTTACCGTGGTCGACGTGGGCGATGATTGCAATATTGCGTTGGGCGCGTGACATGTAATGATTCCTGCTATGTAAAAAAGTCAGCGATTGTAGCATAAATCTCTGGCTTTTCTGGAAAATATCCGTATAATGCGCCGCTTGGCTGAAGCAAACTCTTTCAGCCTTGGTTCATCGCTCCTGACCCTTCCTTCTCAGAATTTCCTGAGTACGATTTCACCCCGGTTAGCGACGATGTTTTAGCGCCGCGTGGTGTTTGGTACTTG
>CAZLJK010000034.1:1973-30530 GCA_964559825.1 uncultured Sulfuricella sp.
TAAGGAAATACACGTGTCTTTTGAAAAACTGAATCTGAATCCCGCCATCCTGCAAGCGATCGCCGATAGCGGCTACACCGAGCCCTCCCCGATCCAGGCAGCGGCCATCCCCGAAGTTCTCGCCGGTCATGACCTGATGGCATCGGCACAAACCGGAACCGGCAAAACCGCCGCCTTCATCCTGCCCGCGCTGCAATACCTGACCGAGCCCTCGCAGAGCAAGAGCAAAGGCCCGCGCATCCTGGTATTGACCCCGACTCGCGAGCTGGCAAACCAGGTTAACGACGCCGCACGCAAATACAGCAAGCACATGCGCGTCAAAACCGTCAGCATCCTCGGCGGCATGCCCTACCCGCTGCAAAACAAACTGCTGTCGCAGCCTGTGGACATCCTCGTCGCCACGCCGGGTCGTCTGATCGACCATCTGGATCGCGGCCGCATCGATTTCTCGCGCCTGGAAATGCTGGTGCTGGACGAAGCCGACCGCATGTTGGACATGGGCTTTATCGACGACGTCGAGAAAATCGCCGCCGCCACCCCGGCCAGCCGCCAGACCCTGCTGTTCTCGGCCACGCTGGAAGGCACCATCGCAACCCTGGCCAAGCGCCTGCTGAAAGATCCCAAGCGCATCCAGATGACCGCGCAACAGGCCAAGCACGAGAATATCGAGCAGCGTCTGCACATCGTCGATGACATGGCGCACAAAAACCGCCTGTTGCAGCATCTGCTGACCGACATCGATGTCAAACAAGCCATCGTCTTCACCTCCACCAAGCGCGACGCCGACATGCTGGCTGAAGACCTGTTCGCACTGGGCCATCAGGCTGCGGCACTGCACGGCGACATGAACCAGGGTGCACGTAACCGCACCCTCACCCGCATGCGCAGCGGCGCCATCAAAGTGCTGGTCGCCACCGACGTGGCGGCGCGCGGACTTGACGTAGCCGGCATCAGCCACGTGATCAACTTCGACCTGCCCAAGTTTGCCGAGGACTACGTCCACCGCATCGGCCGCACCGGCCGTGCAGGCAGCCAGGGCATCGCGGTATCCTTCGCCTCCGGCAAGGACGTGATGAACCTGAAAAAGATCGAGCGCTTCACCGGTCACGCCATCACCCCGCACATCGTTCCCGGCTTCGAAGCAAAACGGCCGATGCGCTCCGGCGCGCCCAGCCCAGCCGGCAAGCGTCCCGGATTCGGCAACAATGACCGTCGTCCCGGCTATGAAGGTCGCCCTAATGGCAACCGTGAAGGCTATGCAGGGCGCGGCGGCCCGAACAAGAGCGCTACCGGAACGGGACGTCCCGTCAGTCGCAGTCGGTAATTCTGGCTGGTAACACAATGAAAAAAGGCGCTCGAAACTGAGCGCCTTTTTCTTTGTCTTCTATTATCCCGACTTAGTCGTGGCGGCCACGCTTATTTTTATTCTTGTATTGGCCGAGATGCCGGCCATTGTCGTGATGGTCGTGGTCATCGACGTATATGACTTCCTTTCTCACCCTTACAGTTTCACGCTTGCGATCAGACGTTGCCACCGCGACACCGGCCGCACCGCCGACAGCACCGCCGATAATTGCGCCATCACGGCCACCCACGGCCGAACCGATTGCCGCTCCCGCGCCGCCGCCCAGCGCCCCACCCAAGATCGCGTCACCATCCATGGCTTTCGCAGTAGTGGCGGAAACCACCAGCACGCCCATCGCCAACACCATCACAATTTTCATTTTTTCTCTCCCTGGCGAATATTCATGATTCGGATTATAGATACTTGCCAGAGCACGATGGATTACGATTTGGTCATTTTCAGAGGCGTTACCCCTCCTTGTTGCGCATGAAATCGGCCGTTTTCTGGAAGGCGACAACCAGTTCATTGCGCAGCCCCTCTTCCAGCCCGACATCCTGCATCGCCTGGATCATGCAGTTCATCCACTGGTCGCGCTCCGATTCACCGATGGCGAATGCCACGTGGCGCTGGCGCAGGCGTGGATGGCCGTATTTTTCGACATACAGCTGCGGCCCGCCGAGCCAGCCGGACAGGAAAAGGAACAACTTCTCGCGCGAGGCCTTCAGGCTCTTTGCATGCAGTTCGCGGATGCCACGGAGATCCTGCTGCTGGTCCATCAGGTCGTAGAAGCGGTCGACCAGTTTGCGCACCCCTTCCTCGCCGCCGATACGTTCGTAATGGGTCTGCATAGCTAGGGCGTGTTAACACTAATTTCGCGTCTGCGACGGGGGCGATTTGGGATGCAGCCCGCGAAGCAAGGCGTAACGTGGTGCAAGCCACCACAAGCGGCTTGCGACAAAGAGGGGCGCCCAAATCGCCCCCGTCCCGGAGGGTTGCTGCGAGAAAAGCGCGTCTGCGTCGTTGCAAGGCTTGCGAATGGAACGACCATTCGCCGTGCCTCGCGCCTAGCATCCATCGCTTTTTCGCAGCAACGCAGGCGTGAAATTAGTGTTAACACGCCCTAACCTCGCACCGGCCTGACCTTGCTCGCCGCGAGTTTGGCCCGGCCGCGCGCCTCATTCACGTCCTTGCCGTTGGCGAGCGCCACGCCCATACGACGACGGGTAAAGCTTTCCGGCTTACCGAACAGGCGCAGGTCGCTCTGCGGCACGGCCAGGGCTTCGGCCACGCCTTCAAAGGCGATGCCTGCGGCCTCCATGCCGCCATAGATCACTGCGCTGGCACCGGGCGCCCGCAGGCATGTGTCCACCGGCAGGCCGAGGATAGCGCGGGCATGCAGATCGAATTCGCTCTGGATCTGGCTGCACATCGTCACCATGCCGGTATCGTGCGGGCGCGGGCTGACTTCGGAAAACCACACCTGGTCGCCCTTGACGAACAGTTCCACGCCGAAAATGCCGCGCCCGCCCAGGTTATCCGTCACCGCTTTGGCAATCTCGCGCGAACGCGACAGCGCCGCGGCGCTCATCGGCTGCGGCTGCCAGCTTTCGACGTAATCGCCCTTAACCTGGACGTGTCCGATCGGCTCGCAGAAGAAAGTTTCCACCTGGCCCGAAGCGCCCACCGCGCGCACGGTGAGCAGCGTGATTTCGTACTCGAAGTCGATGAAACCCTCGACGATCACCCTCCCCTGGTTCACCCGGCTGCCGCTGGCGGCGTAATCCCACGCCGCTTTGACATCGGCCGGGCCGTCCAGCCGGGACTGGCCCTTGCCGGAGGAGGACATCACCGGCTTGACGATGCAGGGATAGCCGATTCCGGCATCGATTGCCGCCTGTAGCTCCTCCAGGCTGTCGGCAAAAGCATAAGGTGAAACCGGCAACTGCAGGGTTTCCGCCGCCAGGCGGCGGATGCCTTCGCGGTTCATCGTGAGTTGCGCGGCGCGCGCGGTGGGAATCACCTCGGCCAGTCCGTCGCGCTCGATTTCGACCAGCATGCCGGTGGCGATGGCTTCGATCTCGGGCACGATCAGGTGCGGTTTTTCCTGCTCGACCAATGCTCGCAGCGCGGCGCCATCGGCCATGTTGATGACGTGAGCGCGATGCGCCACCTGATGGCCGGGTGCATTCGCATAGCGGTCCACCGCGATCACTTCCACGCCGAGGCGCTGCAGGGCGATGATCACTTCCTTACCGAGTTCGCCGCTGCCGAGCAGCATGACGCGCGTTGCACTGGGGCTCAACGGGGTGCCGAATTTCATGGGAGGTTTCCTGCGGATTAAAGTAAAAGACGAATTCTAGCCGCTATCCTTGTTTATCTGCAAAGGATGAGCCGGTCGCACCCTACCCGAAGAACGCCTGTTCCGCCTCATCCGGCAGCTTGATACCGGTGACCTTGGCTTTTTGCAGCACTTCCCAGTAATAGCGGTAGGTGGCACGGTCGTGCAATTCGCCGGCATGCTGGATCGGTCCCCAGTCGGCCTTTTGCGCGGCGAGCAGGATGGCGGCGCCGATGGCCACCTCGGAATGGTCGGGTTTCATGGCATCGACGATGGGCTGGATCTGCGTCGGGTAGATGCTCCACTGGCGCAGGAAGCCGAACTCGGTGCGCGCCCGGCGGGCATCCTGGTAGGCGGCATAGGGGTTTTTCAGGTCGAGGGTAACGTTGTGCGCCGGGACGATGCCGTTTCCCAACGCCGCCGCGACCACTTCGCCCTTGGCGCGGGCGATCAGGCGGTGCTCGAACTGGCCGGGGCTGCGCATGCAGCTGGCGGAAATCGCGCCGTGATGGCCGGAGACGAAATCCATCAGGCCGAAGTCCAGCACCTGCAGCCAAGGCAGGGCGGCGATCTCGTGGACATCGCGCAGCGCGCCGTGGGTTTCGATCAGCGCGTGGATCGGGATGTCGCGCTTCACGCCGCTCTTGGCCGCGCGTTTCTGGATATATTCGATCATCTCGGCGACCTGTCTGGTTTTGGTCGCCTTCGGGATGGTGATGTAGGCGGTGGTCTCGCCGACACCCTCGACCAGAATATCCACGTCTTTTTTCCAGTGACCGTGGCTCGGGTCGTGAATGCGCACACCCGCCATCTTGTGCCGGTTGGCTGCCGAATTCTGCACCCGCACGATCATTTCGGCATGTTCCTGCTCGCGGCCCGCCGGGGCGCCGTCCTCGCAGTCGCAGGTGATGTCGAAGATAGCGCCGATCTTGTCCTGCAGCTCCAGGGCCTTGAGGATCAGTTTTTCGCTGCCGGCGAAATGCTCGCAGGCGGGGATGACCGGGAAGGGTTGCTCGCCCTTGAACAGGGCATCGTTGGGGTGAACGGAATGGCTCATGAGGGTTCCTTGGTTAGCGGCGCGGAATCAGCACCGTATAGTCCATATCCAGCACCACGCTGGGGTGATAGCGTTGCTTGCCGCCCTCCTCGACTTGCGGCGCGGCCAGTTCGGCAGGGGGGAGATTCTTCATGCCCACCATGCGCAGCCTCAAGGCGCCGAGATCGCGGCGGCCCGGCAGCTCCCACTTGTCCAGCACCTCGGAACAGGCGTACAGCGTATCGCCGCCGAAGGTCGGGTTGCAGTGGCTGCCGCCGTTGATGGCGGCGATGGCCAGGACGTTCTCCAGGCCGTCGTAGGACAGCGCCCGGCACACCGAAATGACGTGGCCGCCATACACCAGCCGCCGCCCGAACTGGCTCTCCTTCATGGCGTGGGCGTCGAAATGCACCCGCGCGTTGTTCTGGTAAAGCTTGGTGGCGAGGGTGTGGTCTGATTCGTCCACCGTCATGCCGGAGAGGTGATCGATGCGCTCGTGCGGCGCGTAATCGTCCCACAGCCAGGGGCCGCCGGTGACCTCGGTCTCGAAACCGTTGGCGTCAAGGGCGGTGGGCACCGTCAGCCGGTCCGGGGCGACGAACGACGGCGTTTCGGGAATGACAGGAGTTGGGGCGGGGTTTTCCGGGCTTTTCTTGTGCACCATCACCCAGCGCACCCAGGTAAGGATTTCCTCGCCGTTCTGGTTGAGGGCGGTGGAGCGCACCCAGACGATGCCGCTGTTGCGGCTGACATTTTCCTTGAGACCGATCACCGTGGACTCCGCCGAGATGGTGTCGCCGGCATGGACGGGTTTGAGGAAGCGCACGTCGGCGTAGCCGAGATTGGCCACGGCATTGAGGGAAACATCCGGCACGGTTTTGCCGAAGGCGATGTTGAATACCAGCAGGTCGTCTAGCGGGCGATCCCGGTAGCCCAGGGCATGGGCGACGGGTTTCGCGCTGTGCAGCACCTGGCGCGCGCCGGTCAGGGCGATGTAGAGGGAAATATCGCCTTCGCTGACGGTGCGCGGCGTGCCGTGGATCAGGGTCTGCCCGAGGCTGAAATCCTCGAAAAAATTGCCAGCGCGGGCCTTGTTCATGGTTTTTCCTCAGCCTCCATTTTTTCTATCATCTCATGAATCATCAGAGTGCGCTTGGCCGCTTCCGCGTGCAGATTCTCCACCAGACGCCCATCCACCACCGCCACGCCCATTCCCGCTGCGTTGGCCTCGGTGAGGGCGGCGATGATGCGTTTTGCCGTCTCCAGGCTGGCTGGGCGCGGGGTGAACGCATCGTTGGCGTAAGGAATCTGGAACGGATGGATCAGGCTCTTGCCGTCGAAACCCAGATCGCGCGCCAGGCGGCAGGCATACTCGAAGGAGTGCATGTCGTTCAGGTCGAGATGGATGCCGTCGACGATGGAAATGCCATGGGCGCGGGCCGCCAGCAGGCAGCGGGAAAGGCTGTGGAGCATGGGAAGCCGGTCCGGAGTGATGCGGGCGTGGAGTTCGTTGGTGAGATCGGAAGTGCCCATCACCATACACACGATGCGCTCCGATGCGCCGGCGATTTCCTCGGCGCGCAGCACTCCGAAGGGGGTTTCAATCAGCACCATGACCGGCAATTCCGGCGCGCCGGCGGCATCCAGCGCGGAAAGGGCGGCAAGCACGTCCCCCCGGCTCTCGATCTTGGGGAACAGGATGGCGTCGACGCCGATCCCGGCCACGGCGGCCAGGTCGTCCTTGCCCCAGGACGTGGCGAGGGCGTTGACCCGCACCACGATCTCCCGGTAGCCGAAGCCGCCCTGACGGATGGCTTCGACCGTGTTCCGGCGCGCCTCGGTCTTGTGTTCCGGCAGCACCGGGTCTTCCAGGTCGAGGATCAGCGAGTCCACCTGCAAAGTGCGCGCCTTCTCCAGGAAGCGCGGCACCGAGCCGGGCACATACAGCATGGAACGGCGCGGGCGATAGAGATGGCGCATGATGGCGGTTCCCTTCGGTCAGTGGGTGGAGCGCGCCACGGCCAGGGACGGGACGAGGTGCTGGCGCATCACCTTGCCATTCTTGGTGCGCGGGAAGTCGGTCACCAGGTAGACGATCTTCGGCGCCTTGTAGGCGGCGAGGTGCTCCCGGGCGTACGCGGCGAGCTCGTCGGCGGTCGCGGCGCTGCCGGGCTGGAGGATGACGTAGGCCGCCACCAGCACCTTGTCCTTGGAGAGTTCTTCACCGGTGGCGGCGCAATCCGCCACCTGGGGATGGTTCTTCATCACCCGCTCGATTTCGTGGGGCGAAACCCGGTAGCCGAACGTGTTGATGATGTCGTCCTTGCGCCCCAGGAACCAGATGTAGCCGTCCGCGTCGAGCCTGGCGTAGTCGCCGGTGAGGAACCAGCGCCCCTTGAACGATTTGGCGGTTTCCTCGGGCAGGTTCCAGTAACGCAGGAACAGGCCCGGATCGTCGGCCGGGATGCAGATCATGCCTTCCTCGCCAGTCGCCACCTCATCGAGGGTCTCGGGGTCGAGCAGCCGCACCTCGTGGCCGGGCTGGGGAAAACCCGCCGAACCGGGACGGATGGGGCGGAACTTGTTCTCGGAAAGATAATAGGAGCACTCCGACATCCCCACCGCCTCGTAGATGTCCACGCCGAAGCGCTCCCGCCACTGTGTCAGCACCTCGTCGGAGAGATGCTCGCCGGCGCTCATGCAGTGGCGCAGGGTGGGCACGTCGGCACGGCCGGCAGCGGTTTTTTGCAAAATCTGGCGGTAGATGGTGGGGACACCGATGAATATGGTGGCGCCATGCTTGGCGATCAGTCTCAGCCAGCCGCTCGCATCGTTTTTGCCCTCGTGGACGATCACGGTCTTGCCCAGATACAGGGGGTCCATCAGCGCCGAGCCCAGCACATAAGTCCAGTTGAACTTGCCGGAGTGCACGATGCGGTCGCCCTCTGCGGCGAAATCGAACCAGTGGGTGGCCGCCGGCTCGCGGCCGATCATGGCGCGGTGGGCGTGGAGCACGCCCTTGGGGTAACCGGTGGTGCCGGAAGTGTAGACCAGGTACGCCGGGTCGCCGGAACGGGTTGCTCGCGGGGGCTGGCACGGACCGACATTCGCCAGCTCCGCTTCCAGGTCGAGAACGTTCAGCCCTGCCGCCGTAACGACCTCGCCCGCTCCGGCGAGGAGCACGTGGCGCAGGCTGTCGAGGCCAGCCAGCTTGTCCTTCAGACCGGCCCACATGGCCTTGTCGGTGACCAGCAGCGTCGCTCCCGAATCCCTGGCGAGATACAGCACCTCCTCGGCGGTGAGCAGGGTCGAAGTGGGAACGGAGATCGCCCCCTGCTTCATGGCGCCGAAGAAGGCGGTGGGAAAGGCAAGGCTGTTGGGCAGGCGGATCAGCACCCGATCCTCCATTTCCACCCCCAGGTTGCGCAGCAACTGGGCGAAACGGCTGGTGCTCGCGGCGAGTTCGCCGTAGGTGGCCTGGCTGGTGCCGAGGGCATCGTCCTCCACGATCATGGCCACCCGGCTTTCCGTGGGCGTGCCGAGGTGCGCATCGGTGCAGGCAACGCCGATGTTGAAGAATTCCGGCAGGTTCCAGGTACGGTTCTCGTAATGGCTGTAGGGCATGAATTTTGACTCCTGATTGGTTGACCGCCAAGACAGCTGATTTGGCTTGAGGTTACAAGATCACCCCGTACGGCCAGTTTTCCCGGATGACCTGGGCCGGCAGCATGCCCAGCACAGCCAAGGCGAAGCGCTTGTCCTCCTCGGACAAGGCTCGCAGGGCATGGGCGCGCAGCAATACCTGCAACGCCTTGCCGAACATCGGCGGATCGAGCATTTCGCCCTCGAACTTGATGGCCCCGCCCAGCAGCGCGTCGGCCTCTACCGCCATCTTGAGGATGCGGATGTTGCGGGTAATCTCGGTGGGCGATGGGGTGTACGCCACCTTGCAAAGATGGATGTGGCTGGGGTGGATCGCCTGCTTGCCGGTGAGCCCCAGCGCCGCCTCCTCACAGGCATGGCGGAATACCACGCGCGATTCGTGGTCGCCGTGCAAGTCCAGCCAGCGCCGGATGTCGTGAGGTTCGACGAAGGTGTCCGGCATGGTGGATTCGCCGATCAGCACTTCAACCCCGCCGATCACTCCCTTGCCGGCGATGCGCGCCTCGAACAGGATCTGGTTGAGGAAAAACTTGAGCTCTTCGGTCCAGTGCTCAGGGGTAATGTGGATGCCCATCGCCTTGGAGAAATCGTGAATGCCGAATACCACGTGCCGCACCGTGGAATAGGCCATGATCTCCGGAGCGATCTTCAGCGACTTGGGATGCTCGATGATGGGCTGGATGGTGATGCGCCCGTTCACCCCGGCCAGCCACGCCGAGAGATCGCGGATTTCGGCGGCGCCATAGGCTTCCCCGGCTTTCGCCAGCATCACCACGTCGATGTGATCGGCGAGGTCGCGCACCATCTGGATATCCCTGTCGTATTCTTCGGTACGGAAGGGGTTGATGCGAACCGCCACGGTGACGTCGTCGCGCTCAAGGTGCGGCAGTTCCTGGCGCAGCAGGTCGCGGCTCAGGGCTTTCTGGCGGCAGCCGTCTTCCAGATCGAACAGCAGGGTGTGGGCGTTGGTGTTGCGGGCGTGCTTCTTGAAGCGCAGGGCGGCCACATCGAGATCTTCATAGATGCCCAGGGACGGCGCGTATTTCACCGGCGGGTAATAAAGCTGGATGCCGGGCCAAAAATCCCCGAGTACCGAGGTGGATATCGTCATGCCGGCTTTCCCCTTGATCAAGCTGTGGAATGGGAGCTAACAATCTGATCATAGAATTTCCGACGAAAATAGTAAAGAATTGTTGTCGCGATGAGCCTGCCTGGCCGGATCGCAGGAGCGACCTCCCGGTCGCGAATTACAGAAATCGCGACCGGGAGGTCGCTCCTACGCACCCTTGCGACTTCCAGGGCACAGTGGAATGAGAAAAACGTCCGGTCAAAAATTCCAGTAATTTTATGTATAGCACAGCCGTCCGGAAATAAAGTTCGCTCTTGATTTAGCGCTTGCCAGCATGGCGAGGACTGTGGGCGGTCCAGCCTTAAAGCGCCGCCATCAGGGTGATCACTCGCAAAACAAGCTGTCCAGCCGGGGCGATGACCTCGGTCTGACGTGCTTCAAGGACCGAATGCGTGGCCGGTGCGCGCAGGCTGAATTCGGCGGGGAGTTTGTCGGAAGCAACCCGCTCTTTTTCTGCCGGCTCTAACAGTTCGGCGAAGTTGAACACCCTCAGGCCGGGCTCTGGAATGCCCAATAGGATCGTAGCCAGCGGCGACATGCCGATAACCTGCCAGGCAGGGTCGGTGATCACCACTGCGCCGGGGAGCTGGTGGATGATTCCATTCATGCCGATCTTCGCCAAAACCAGGCTGGACTGGATTCTCGCCAGTAGTTCTTTCTTGTTGAATGGCTTGGTGATAAAGTCGGTCGCACCGGCTTCGATGCCCCTGATGCGCTCCTCCGCCAACGATAGGGCCGTCACCATGATCACCGGCAAGGCGGCGAATTCCGGGTCGTGCCGAATTTCCCTGCACACCTCATAACCCGTCATGCCGGGCATGCGCACGTCCAGCACCATGGCATCGGGTTTTTCCCGCCGCAACGTCTCCAGCGCCTCGGGTCCGCTGCTTGCCTCAAGCACCCGGTAGCCGGCATCCTTCAGGATCAGGCGCAGCAACTTCACGTTGGGCGGCGCGTCGTCCACAACCAGGATCGTCGCCGCAGCGGAAAAAACCTCGTCAAGCATGAGGGGGCCTCCTGCCTTCCCGCAGGAAGCGCTCCACCACTTCAGGCAGCAGCCGGGTATCGAGCGGCTTGCTCATGTAACCGTCGAAACCTTCCGCCAGAAAACGGCTTTCATCGTTCTTCATGGCCTGGGCCGTAATTGCCACCGCCGGTACGTCACTGAGTGCCGGATCGGCCCGGACGGCGCGTATCACATCCAGGCCGCTGCTGTCTCCAAGGCGGATATCCAGCAGGATCAGGTCCGGCTTGGCGGCCCGGAGCATCTCCAGCGCCTGATCGGCGCTCGTTGCTTCCCGGATGCGGTAACGCTTGCCGGCCAGAATGACTCGAACCAGCTTGCGGTTGGTGTCGTCGTCCTCGACCAGCAATATGGTTTGGGGTTGTTCCTCCATCTTGTCCACCTCAGTCTTCTCTACCGGACAGCTTGTCCCGCATGAAAAGCAGGGTGATTGCCGCCAGCAGCCGTTCTTCGATAAGCTCGTTATCCTGCATCAGGACAAACTCGATGCCGCCCCCGGTTCGTGCGCGCTCCTCCGGGGAGAAGGCGAAAGGGGTCAAGGCCAGAACCGGGATGTTGGCCGTCTCCGGCGCCGCCTTGAGACCTTCAAGCAGGGCGAAGCAATCCATCCCGCCGGCCAGCAGGTTAGTCACCACCAGATCGGGGTGCGCGCATTTGGCGAGACTGGTGGCCTCCTCCACGCCCAGCGCCTGGATCACCTCGTAGTTTTCCTGCGCAAGAATCATGGCCAGCAGATTCAGCTCGTCCGGATCGGAGTGCACCACCATCACTTTGTGACAGGCCATGTTCTCGCCCTCGCGGTGAACGCATCGCCTCAATGCGTGGAGCAATTCGGCGCGTTCCACGGGCTTTACCAGGTATTCCGAAGCGCCCAGCCGGAATCCGAACGACTGCCTGTCCAATACCGAAACGATGACCACCGGGATATCGCGGGTGTGCGGGGAAGCCTTCAGCTCGGACAAGACCTCCCAGCCGTCAAGGCCGGGAAGCAGGAGATCCAGGGTGATCGCCAGCGGGTGGCACTGGCCGGCCAACTCCAGCGCGCTGATTCCGTTGTCGGAGACCAGCACGTCGTATCCCGCCTGGGTGAGATAAAGCGTCAGGAGCTTTGCTGCCTGCGGATTGTCCTCTACCACCAGAATGGTGTTGCCCGGGTCATGGCATGGCCTGGTTTCGGAACTGTCGCTTGCATCTTTCATATCGGGTCACTCCCCTGTTCCTGGGCCATGGCATCCTCTGTTTTTCGGGAATTCGCCGGCTGCAGGGGCAGCGACACATGAAAGGTGCTGCCTTCGCCGAACTTGCTGTCCAGCCAGATCCGCCCGCCGTGAGCCTCCACCAACCTCTTGGAAAGCGCCAGCCCCAGCCCGGTTCCTTCGTGGCGCCTGGCATGAGAGGCATCTACCTGGCTGAATTCGACAAAAATCCGGTCCATGTCCTCCGTGCGCATGCCGATCCCGGTGTCGGCTACCGCCAAGTGCAGCTGACTTCCCTCAATCGAACCGGAAACGACCACCCCGCCGTGGTCGGTGAACTTCACCGCGTTGGACAGTAGATTGAACAATATCTGCTTGAAGCGGATCTGGTCGGCGGTGATCAAGCCGAGATCGGGCGGCAGGTTAACCTGGATGGAGAGTCCTTTTTTCTCGGCGGCGCCGCGCAGGGCGGTGACCGTTTCCCGCACCGTCTGCGCGATGGGGAAAGTCTCGTGGAAGAGCTCCAGGTGCCCGGCTTCCACCTTGGCGAGATCCAGCACGTCGTTGATCAGCCGCAACAGCAGCTGGCCGGCATTGTGGATGTCGCCCAGGTATTCCAGCTGGTCGGCGTTGAGCGTCCCCGGAATCTGGTCCTGGAGTACTTCGGTAAAGCCGATGATGGCATTCAGCGGCGTCCTGAACTCGTGCGACATGTTGGCCAGGAACTGGCTTTTGGCTGCGCTGGCCGCCTCGATCTGCAGGTTGAGTGCCTGCAGCCTATCCATGGTGTCGGAATAGTGGATCATGTAGCTCTGGATGCCCAGCTGCATGTCCAGGTTCATGATCTTGTCGAGGGCGAGAATGTGGTCCACCACCGCCTTCGCGTCATCCGGATAGCGCTCCAGGATCATCGGGTAGAGGATGCGTTGGTAAAGCTGGAATGCGCCAATGAACCATTGGGGCTCGACATGGATGGCGTTGTGGATGAAACCGATGCGCCAGCGTCGGTTGAAATAGCTTGCATCGTACGGCCCCTGCACGGCCTGCATCAGGTAGGCCTTTTGCGCTTCGCCCAGGCGACGGATCATTTCATCATCCTTGAATACTTTGCGGGTCTCCTCGTGGGAAAGCATGTGCTCGTAAAATCGCTTGGCGATTTCATCCAGCCGCTCTTGGAACAACGATTCCAGGTCGCGCAGCAGTTCAGCGTCACGTTCGCTGAACATCAGGAACTCCAGCTGCCGCCTGCGGGAAGCTTCGTCGAAAGCGGGAGGAATCACGTCACCATAGGAATGTTCCGACATGCCATCACCTCCAGTCCGTACCGGCTGCGGCGGGATGAGGCCGCGACTCGTGGCCGCTCAACGCCTGCGCCTTCTCGATGTAATCCAGCACGGCCGCCACCAGCGTCGCATGGCTCCAGGTCAGGGGAGAGACCGAAATGAAGGCGCCGCTTTCCGGGTGTACCTGCTCCGGCAGCACACCGGACGGCAGCGCCCGTTCGGCGGCCCACATGAGCAGGGGTAGCGCCTGCTCCAGGGACTTGAGGCTACGGGCCGCCGCGATGCGGTACTGGGCAAGCCACAGGGTGCAGACCAGCCACGGATTGCCCGGCACGCCTTCGCGGGTGATCGCCCGCTGGTAGCTGTCGCCCTCGTAGCGCGCCAGGCCGCCGCTGCCTGCCTTGACCCAAAGCCGCTCCTCCACTGCCTGGGCGGTTCGCACCATGCGCTCGTCCAGCGGATCGTAGCCGCCGAAAATCACCAGCCCGAGCAGGCTCGCATCGACTGTCGTATCCCTGGTCTGAATGCCGTCATCGAACAGGATGCCGCGGGCGAAACGGCCTTCGTGCTGGCAGTAGAGATGCTGGTCGAGCGCGGCCTTGATCTCCATGGCCCCGGTCAAATAGGCATTGGCCCGCTCCTCATCCTGGAACAGGGTTGCCAGGCTGGCGGCCGCGTTCAGGCCGCCGATCACGGTGGCCGTGGTGTAGGTAAAAATACCCCGGCGCTCTTCCCACAAATCGTAAGAAGGCAGCGGCAGGTTGGTCTTGTCGTCGCGAAAACCCAGCAGAAAATCGGCGGCCCGCTCCACGAAAGGGCTGTAAATGGGGCGGATCGCCTCGATGTCGCGATGAACCCGGTAATGGTTCCAGATTGCCCAAATCACCAGCGAGGTTTCATCCTCCTGGATCGGCAACAGCATTTCCTCGCCCTCCAGCCAGGGCTGCCAGGAACTGCCCACCGAACCATCCGGGTTGTACTTGTGCATGAGAAATCCAGTCTCGGCCAGAATGCTTGCTGAATAATTGTAATTGACCGCTTTTTGCGTACAAAATTCCAAAAACCGCCGGCTCATCCGTCCGTACCCGGCACGGTCCAGCGCCTCGGAAACAACCGCGCCATCACGCGGCCAGACATAGCTGTAGGTGTCCTGGTTGAACTGGCGGATATCGGTATCGTTGGCCGCAATCACCGCCCCGCCCCGGTCGATCTGGGTACGCAGGATCAGCAGGCTGCGCCGGTAGCGCTCTACCAGCAGCGCGGGCAACCCGTAAAAGTCCTTTTCCCCGGCCAGTATCCAGTGCCGCCAGTAGTCGATGTTGCGCTCGATCAGCCGGTCCGGCCCGATCTGGGTCACCAGACGGTGTAGTTCCTCCACTTCATGGTAGTTTTCTCCCACTGCCACCCAGTAATGGCAAACCGCCTCCTGGCCCGGCGCAACCGAAAGATGGATGCCGATCACCGAGTCCACCGACCCCTGGGCAATCGGATTGCCGCCCAAGATACCGTTTTCCGCATCGCGCCAGGTTCCCTCCAGGCCGCGATGGCGCTTCGATCCGGTAGCGAAATGGGTCACTCCCAGCGTGGTCTCCGTCGCGCAGCTCATCAGGAAATAGCGCGGCCCCTTGTAGTGGATCAGGCAGGCATTCTTGGGGTCGAAAAAAACCGTGTCGCCGATCTCGTTTTCCATCGCGTTAAGATCGGCATGGAAGAAAATCCGCGGCGCCAACGGGCGCGTGGACAGGTTCTGCACTCGCACCCGCCGCACCAGGATGTTCTTTTCGTAATCGATGGCATCGTTGAAATAAAGCCGTAGCGGCAGGCGAGCATGGGATGCGGTAACCGCGGTGACCAGCGCATCGGAAATATAATCGCGCTGAAGTACCCAGCTCTCTCGGTTAAGCCAGGAAAACTCCCCTTCCAGCCACACGCCGAAGCGCCAGGGATAGCCGAGGGCATGGTTTTCCTTGCCGACGCGCGGATAGTAGAAATCGCGTATCTGGTAATCGAAATCGAAAGCGGCGAGCAATGTGCCGTTGCCGATAGGCAGGTCGCGCGGCATGGGTTTCACCCAGGGGTTGGATAACTTTTTTAATATAGATCAAATGGAACGGACTGACCGTCAGCCCAGTGGCTGTTTGCCACCTTCATGCAAAGATGCTTCACCACTGCTCGGCAACAGGTCACTTTGGAAGCGGCAAGTGTCGAAATGATCTGGAAATCGGGGGTGGAGGAGGGGCGCTGAGACATTGAATCTCTCGCGATATGTACTAGCATTGAAAATATCCTCTTCCAGCATTTATCAAGATGTGGGAACGAGGATAAGCAGTACTTCAAGCGTCGAGCACCGGTTAATTCTAAAGAGATTGCTCCGCGTCTCGCTAGTTCAGATCATTGTTGGTCTATCGGGCATTTCCAGCAATCTGATAGGGGTAATCGTATTAAGGAGGTCAAAATGAAGGACATTAATGTAACTTTATCCGGCGTAGACATGAATTACAAAATGGCCAGCCAGATCGCCCATGCCATCGCGCATGAAATTAACGGCAAGGAACCCATCGTCGTCGCTTGGCATGACAAGGCACAGTCACGCATGTCACCCGTCATCGAGGGGGGGGATATCCATACGCGCTGGCACGATTACGGGAAAAGCCACGGAGGGGAACTGGAGGTGGATATCAACGGTGAATATGATTTTATTTTTGCCGACTCCGGACAAACCGAAAGCGGTTTTCCCAGCCCTTACGTCAGCGTGCATGATGCTCAGGGGCAGGAATTCCTGTGCCAGATCAACGCCCTCAAGGATCCCAAAAAACCGACCGAGGATGCCTGCGTCAAGCTCGATGAATCGGGTAAGGAGCTATAGAAAACCGGCTTGGGGGTGGTATTCTGGGCTTTCTTCAACGGGAGAGAGTCATGTCTACGACCAGAACAGAGCGCGATTCGTTCGGTACTATCGAGATCCCGACGGAGCGGCTTTGGGGCGCGCAGACTCAACGTTCGATCGAACATTTTCACATCTCCTCGGAATGCATGCCGCAAGAACTTATCCTTGCACTTGCCGCGGTCAAGCGCGCCTGCGCACTCGTCAACCGCGATCTCGACCTGTTGCAACCGGACAAGGCGGCGGCCATCGTGGAGGCGGCCGAGGAGGTGCTGGCAGGGCGACGCGCGGAAGATTTCCCCTTGTCCGTCTGGCAGACGGGCTCCGGTACCCAGACCAACATGAACATGAACGAGGTGCTCGCCAACCGGGCATCGGAATTGCTCGGCGGCGGACGCGGCGATGCGCGGAAGGTGCACCCCAACGACGACGTGAATCTCGGCCAGTCTTCCAATGATGTTTTTCCCACCGCAATGCATGTGGCGGCCAGCCTGGGCATTCGGCAGAAACTGCTGCCGGCGCTGGGCATGCTGCGCGCAACGCTGGAAAACAGGTCGCTGGAATTCGCCGATATCGTCAAGATCGGCCGCACCCATTTGCAGGATGCTGTTCCCCTGACGCTGGGACAGGAGTTTTCAGGCTATGCGGCTCAACTCGATCTGGCGCAGCGGATCATCGACGCCGCGCTCCCCCCGCTACAGGAGCTGGCGATTGGCGGCACGGCGGTAGGCACAGGGCTCAACACCCATGCCGAATTCGGCGACCGCGTCGCGGCGGAACTGGCGCATGGCTACGGCATTCCCTTCAGAAGCGCCGCCAACAAGTTTGCCGCGCTGGCCGCCCACGATGGGCTGGTGGCCGCCCATGGTGCGCTCAAGGTCCTCGCTGCGGCACTCATGAAAATCGCCAACGACATCCGCTGGCTGGCCTCCGGTCCGCGTTCCGGCCTGGGGGAAATCCGCATCCCGGAGAACGAGCCTGGCAGCTCGATCATGCCGGGCAAGGTGAATCCGACCCAGTGCGAAGCGCTCGCCATGCTGTGCTGCCAGGTCTTCGGCAACGACGTTGCCATCACCCTCGGCGGAGCATCGGGCAATTTCGAGCTGAACGTGTTCAAGCCGCTCATTGCCCACAATTTCCTGCAAAGCGTGCGCTTGCTCGCGGACGGAATGGCGAGCTTCGAAAAGCATTGCGCGCGCGGCATCGAAGCCAATCGCGAGCACATTGCGGAGCTGATGGAGCGTTCCCTGATGCTGGTCACGGCTCTTACCCCGCACATCGGCTACGACAAGGCTGCCGAAATTGCCAGGCAGGCGCACCGGGATGGTGGAACGCTAAGGCAGGCGGCACTGGCGCTGGGCTATGTAACGGAAGAAGAATTCGACCGCTGGGTGCAGCCGGGGGCGATGGTTGGCCCTTTTGCCGCTAACCAAGGGGACATGCATAAATAAGCCGAGAAACTCAGCTTCATTTTACCGGGTTCACCTTATTGAGATTCTTTGCTCGGGAGGGTAGGGTGAATCGGTAGCCGGCTGTCCACGGACTATAATTTATAGATATCCTCAGCCCTACAAAACCTGACGCAAGGAGAGCAATCATGGATCTGGCAGACTTTCTCATCAACGTGCACCCTGAGCTTCCCGTGAATGAACGAACTCAGCTGGCGGATGAAATTTGCGACATGGAGGGCGTCGTGTCGGCATGCTTCAGCCCGGCGCACCCCCATATGATGACGATTACCTACAACCCCGACGCCGTAAGCTCAGGTTCCGTGCTGGAACGTATCGGCTTGCGCGGCATCGAGGCGAGCAAGGTCGGCTTGTAAGCGGTTCAGGGTCGCGCCGAAGTCCGCTCTGCCGCCCTCACCAGTTCGGCGGCTTCCTTCGCCGTGAGCGACTTCCAAGGCAGGGGAACCAGACCGGGCACTAGTTCCATGTAGCGCCGGTAGATATCGCCGTGATAGACCACCAGTTTTTTTTCTTCCAGCCGCGAACCGAGGATGAAATAGACTGTCATCATCGCGCTGGACAACAGCATTGCGGCATTCATGTCGCGGGTCCAGATCAGCACCAGCCCGAAGGAATACCACGGATGACGCACATATCGGTGGAATGGCGAAAGATGGAAGCCCTCCTGGTCCTCAACCCGCTGGGTGTGTGATTTCCACTGGCGCAAGCCGAGAAATTCCTGGGTATCGTAATAATTCAGCGATTTCAGGAAGCCGAACACCGCCGCCAGCGCCAGCCCGTTTGCCAACCAGGCTTCCCAACCCTGCCAAGCCCATAGTGTCGGGCCGGGACTGCGGACCATCAGCCAGAGTATCGGCAGCAGCATCAGCGCCGCAAGAATATTGAAGCTCAGCCGATAAAGCGGCATCCGCTGCGGATAGCGCGAGGCGACCCAGCTTTTCATCCGGAGCGAAGCCAGCACCGAATGCAGGGCGAAATATCCCAGCCAGGCAAGCGCCAGAAAAACCATATTCCGCCAATCCGATTCAGTCATGTCCTGTTCTTGCCATCTGCATGCTGTTTGCATGGGCGCCGGGGATGTCAGGCACCGTTTTCGAGCGCCCGCCACAGGCAGGCGCCCTTGCTGGCCTTGTCGATTTCAACCAGGTAGGCCAGGTGCGCCTCCATCTCGTCGGATGTCGCCGCTAGCACCACCAGGTCATGCGGCACGATATCTCCGCCCAGGTCGGCGTGATAATCTCCCGCATCGGCGGATTCGATCATCAGGCTGTTTTGTCCGCGCGTCATGGCGAGATAAACCTCGGCCAGCAACTCGGTGTCCAGCAGGGCGCCGTGCAGGGTGCGGCTGGAATTGTCCACCTGGTAGTGGCGGCACAGCGCATCCAGATTGTTTTTTTGCCCTGGGCGCAGGTCCTTGGCCATTTTCAGGGTGTCGATCACGGCCGGGCTGTATTTTGCGACCGGTTCCAGCCCGATCAGCTTCAGCTCGCTGTTGAGGAACCCGAGATCGAACGGCGCATTGTGGATAACCAGCTCCGCGTCGCTGATGAACTCGATAAAATCCTGTGCAATATCCCGGAAAAACGGCTTATCCTGCAGAAATTCCAGGCTGATGCCGTGCACCTGCTGCGCACCCGGGTCGATCTCGCGCTGCGGGTTGAGGTACTGATGGAAGTGATTGCCCGTCAAGCGCCGGTTGATCATTTCAACCGCGGCAACCTCGATGATGCGGTGCCCGAGATTGGCGTCCAGGCCGGTGGTCTCGGTATCCAGAATGACTTGCCGCATGGTTTATTTATCCTTTAACTCTTCGACGCCCCGGTTGGCCAGCCTGTCGGCCCGTTCGTTGCCTTCGTGCCCGGCATGCCCTTTGATCCACAGCCACTCGATCTCGTGCTGCGCGGCCAGTACATCGAGCTGTTTCCACAAATCGTCGTTCTTTACCGGCTTCTTGTCGGCAGTGCGCCAGCCGCGTAGTTTCCAGGCATGGATCCATTCGCTGATGCCCTTCTGCACGTACTTCGAGTCGGTATGCAGCCGGACGATGCAGGGGCGCGACAAGGCTTCCAGCGCCCGGATCACCGCGGTCAGTTCCATGCGGTTGTTGGTGGTCAGCTTTTCACCGCCGCAGAGTTCCTTTTCATGCCCGGAATAGCGCAGCCATGCACCCCAGCCGCCAACGCCGGGATTGCCCTTGCAGGCGCCGTCGGTGTAGATCTCCACGATGTTGCGCCGCAATTCTGGAATTTCCTTGTTTTCATCCATTTTCACTGTTCAGCTATTTTATTGTTGATCAATTTCTGCGGCACCGTGGCGAGCCCCTTCTTTGCTGCTGAATTTCTGTTCCAGTTCGGCGTGATCAAATGCATGCCGACCACCTTCTTCTTCGCCTGCAGGAAATACACGCCACCCGCCAGCGCCCACCAGCGGTCGCCCGCGGCTTCCATGAAACGGCAGCGCCGCAACCATCGTTCGTTGCGCAAGGGCGGCGCATAACAGCACATCCGGCCGGCCACCACGTCAAAGCCCAGCAGGGCCAGCCAATCCTTGATGCGACGCAGAGAAATGAAATTCCCTTGCCAGGGATAATCTTGCTTGCGACTGGGTACGAACCGGGGTACCCCCCACAGGCTGATGGGGTTGAAGCCGCTGATGATCACTTGCCCCTCCGGCATCAGTACTCGCTCTACCTCGCGCAGAATCTGGTGGGGGGTCGTGCTGAATTCCAGCACGTGGGGCAGCAGCAACAAATCGATGCTCTGGCTGGCTATCGGCAAATACCCCGGCTCGGCCAGCAACTTGGTCTCCTCCTTCCCTTTTTCCGAAAATTGCGGCGCGACAGCGAACCGCTTCGGCATGCGGTTCGCCCGCAACAGGTCGGAATGGGTGAAACCGATTTGCAGCGCATTGAAGCCGAAGATATCCGCCACCACCTGATCGAAATAGGCCTGTTCGCGCTCAATCAGGTAGCGCCCGAGCGGGGTGGCTATCCATTCATCCATTGACATCGCACAGGGTTAACTCGAACATATTATGATGAAGATCATTCCTGTTCCCGCTTTCGAAGATAACTACATCTGGCTGATTTGCGACGGGCGCTACGCCGTAGCAGTGGACCCCGGCGACGCCGAGCCGGTATTGGCCTATCTCGGCCATCACGGGCTGCGCCTTGCCGCCATCCTGACCACGCACCATCACGGCGACCACACCGGCGGCATCGAGGCGCTGCTGAGACACGCCGCCGTGCCCGTTTACGGCCCCCGAAAGGAAAACATTCCGGGCATCACTGTCCCGGTCGGCACTGGCGATATGGTGCGACTGCCGGAACTGGGCGTGGAATTCGCCGTCCTCGACGTACCCGGCCATACCGCCGGTCACGTTGCCTATTATGGCGCAAATTCCCTGTTTTGTGGCGACACGCTGTTCACCTGCGGTTGCGGCAAACTTTTCGAAGGCACCCCGGCGCAGATGCACGCCTCCCTGCAAAAACTGGCCTCCCTGCCCGACGATACCCAGGTTTATTGCGCCCACGAATACACCCTGGAGAACATTCTCTTTGCCAAGAAGGTTGAACCCGCCAACCGCCAACTGCTTGAGCGCGAGGCGCGCGATCGTCAGACTCGGGAGAAAGGTCGTCCCACACTGCCTTCCACTATCGCCCTGGAAAAAGCCACCAACCCTTTCCTGCGTTGCGAACATCCCGCCGTGATAGAAGCGGCCAGCCTTTTTTCCGGCGCCCCGCTGGATGACGCCGTCAAGGTCTTCGCTGCCGTCAGGGAGTGGAGAAACAGATTTTAATTCAAGGTGTTGTCCATTGCCGCCTGGGCGCGGCAGACGAAGATATTCCTTGACGCGGCAAGGGGTTCTTGGCTACCATCACCGAAGTTTTAATTCTGCTGAACAATCAACAACAAGCATGCGCCTTTCCCCCTCTTTAATTGTGGCACTGACCAGCGCTTTCGCGCTGCACCTGCCGATGGCCAGCGCAGATGATCTGCGCCTCGATTCCTCCGCCCAACCTGTCAAGCAAGCATTGGCCGAGACGGTCGAAGTTGATCTGCCTTTGCAGCTCCAGGCCAGCAATGGAATTCTGGGTTCCCCCGCGAAAGAAGGCGTCGACGTAGTGTTGTCGGAAGAACACGTCGATTTATGGGATCGCATCCGTGACGGTTTCGCCCTGCAGGAACTGGATACGCCTCTGGTGCAGAATCACGTTGACTGGTATGCCGCCCGCCCCGAATACGTGCAGCGCATGGTGGCGCGCAGCCAGCTCTATCTGTACCACATCGTCGAAGAGGTTGAAAAGCGGGGAATGCCGACCGAAGTCGCTTTGCTGCCGATGATCGAGAGCGCCTTCAATCCCAAAGCCTATTCCACCAGCCACGCCTCCGGCATCTGGCAGTTCATTCCATCCACCGGCAAGCACTTCGGCCTGGAGCAAAGCTGGTGGTACGACGGCCGCCGCGATGTCACGGCCGCGACGGATGCGGCACTGGACTACCTGCAAAAGCTCCACGACATGTTCGACAGCTGGGAGCTGGCGTTCGCCGCCTATAACTGGGGCGAGGGCTCGGTACAACGCGCCATATCCAAAAACAGGAAGCAGGGTCTGCCCACCGACTACCTCAGCCTGACCATGCCGGCAGAGACGCGCAACTACCTGCCCAAGCTGATGGCGATCAAACAGATCATCATGGACCCGGCAGCCAGGAACCTGGCTCTCGCTCCCATCCCCAACCGCCCCTATTTCGTCAGCATCGCCTCCACCCAGCACATCGACCTTGCCGTGGCCGCGCGCCTGGCCGAAATGCCGCTGCACGAATTTGTCTCGCTCAACCCCGCTTACAACCGGCCTGTCATCAACGCCAAGAATTCGCGCGCCTTGCTGCTGCCGGTGGACAAGGCCGACATCTTTGCCAGCAACCTGGAAAACTATGGCAAACCCCTGGTTTCCTGGAAATCCTACACGCCGGCACGCGGCGAAAAAATCGATAAGGTGGCGCGCCGCTTCAGTATCAGCGTCGCCCGCCTGAAAGAGATCAACAGCATCACCAAGCGCAACAAACTGTTTGCCGGACAGACTCTGCTGGTGCCGCTCAATCGCAGCGAAGCCGCGGTTTCCGCCTTCGATGAAGTGGGTGTCGAATCTGAAGTATCCGAGCCATCGTCGGTCTCATCCCGTTTGATTTATGCCGTGAAGAAGGGCGATACCCTGGCCAGCGTCGCCAAACGCCACCAAGTTTCTGCAACCCAAATCAAGACCCTGAACAATCTCAGATCCAACCGCCTGAGCAATGGCCAGAAACTGGTAATCCGCCAGGAAACCCTCGCCAAGGGCAAGCTTGCAGCGGTCAAGGGCAAGCCGGAGAAACAGGCCACGTCGAACAAGGCGAAGCCGGTGAAACTTGCTGCGGCGAAGAGTGCAAAACGCAGCCAGCGCTATTACACCGTGCGCCGCGGCGACACCATGGCGAGCATTGCCAAGCGGTTTAATGTCGCGACCAACGACATCCAGCGCTGGAACAATATTTCTGGCAAACGCAGCCTCACCCCCGGCAACAAAGTCACCCTGATGCTGCCCGGTAAGGGCTGACCCCCTTGGCGCTCGCCCTGCAACGCTAGCCTGTGCGGCAAGCTGCGCCTGACATAACAACCTGCGGAAGTTATAATCAATCTCCCGCATCCCTCGTCCGCCCCCATGGCCCAAACACACCGCATCTTCAATAGCCGTCGCCTGATCGTGCTACTGAGCCTGCTGCTGGCGACCGGCTTCTTCGCCACCACGCTGAGCAGCTACTATGTTTCGAAGCAGGCCATTCTGGATGCCATCATCGGCGATGAATTGCCGCTCACCTCGAGCAACATTTATTCGGAAATCCAGAAGGATCTGGTGCAACCGGTGCTGATCTCCTCGACCATGGCGAGCGACACCTTTCTGCGCCATTGGGTGCTCAAGGGCGAGAACAACGTCGGCGAAATGGCACGCTACCTCAAGGAAGTGAAGGAACGGTTCGGTGCCTTCAGCAGCTTTTTTGTTTCGGATCGCAGTTCGATCTATTACACCGGCGACGGCACCTTCAAACGCGTGTCGCCGCGCGAGCCTCGAGACACTTGGTACTATCGCGTCCGCGACTTGAAGGAGCCCTATGAGATCAACGTCGATCCCGATCTGGCCAACAAGGATGCGCTGACTATCTTCATCAACTACCGCGTTTTCGATTTCGACAACCGCTATATCGGTGCCACCGGCATCGGTCTCACAGTGGATGCGGTGCGCCACCTGATTACCGACTACCAGCAGCGATTCCAGCGCACCATTTATTTCGTCGACGCCAGCGGGAAGATCGTCCTTTTCGGCAACCAGTCCGGCCGCCAGGAAACCGACCTGCGCGCCACCAAAGGATTGGGTGAAATTTTCGACCGTATCCTCCTGGAAAAATATGGCTCCTACCAGTACGTTGCCGCCGACGGCTCCATCAACCTGGTCAACGTCAGCTACATACCCGAGCTCAAATGGTACCTGTTCGTGGAAAAAAGCCAGGAAAAGGCCCTTGCTGGCATCCGCCATACGCTTTATATCAACCTCGTGATTTGCCTCGCCATCACATTGGTGGTGCTGTTGCTAACCCATATCGCCCTCAGCCGTTACCAGCAGCGCCTCGAGGAAATGGCCTCCACCGACAAGCTGACCGGCCTGTTCAACCGTCAGGGTTTCAGTATCCTCATGGACAAGCTGCTTGCCGATTACCGCCGCAACCCGCGGCCGGTTTCGGTGTTACTGGCAGACATCGACAAATTCAAGTCGATCAACGACCAATATGGCCACTACACCGGAGACCGTGTCCTGAGCCGGGTTGCTCGGCTGTTTCAGGACAGCCTGCGCGAGTCGGACATCATCGTGCGCTGGGGCGGCGAGGAATTCATGGTCGTATTGAAGGACTGCGACCTCGAAAAGGCGCAGCAAATCGCCGAGAAGTTGCGGTCGGATATCGAACAGGCGCATTTCGAAGAAAACGGGAAATACATCCAGGTGACGGTGAGCATCGGCATTAGCCAGTATGACGGGGTCGAAGCGCACGAATACACCATCAGACGCGCCGATGCAGGACTTTACCAAGCAAAGAACGGGGGGCGCAACCGCGTCTGTGCTACTGCGCCTGCGGAGTCAGCGTGACTTAACTTGCTAGGCACCTGGATACAAATGACAGCTCACGCGATGCGTCTCGCCGAGACTGACTGCGGGGGGGGAGCTTTGCTGGCATGCCGACATCGCCTGCGGGCAGCGCGGGTGGAAATGGCAACCTTGCGGCGGGTTGGCCGGCGAGGGCAAGTCTCCGGCCAGACGGATGATTTCTCGGTGCGAAGCCGCATCCACTACAGGCATGGCTGAAAGCAGCGCCCGGGTATAAGGATGGCGCGGCGCATGCATCACCTCTTCCACGGAACCTCGTTCGACGATCCGTCCCAGATACATCACCGCCACCTCGTGGGCAAAATACTCGACCACCGCCAGATTGTGGGTGATGAACAGATAGGCCAGGCCTAGTTCGTTCTGCAGCCCCTTGAGCAAGTTGAGGATTTGCGCCTGCACCGAGACATCGAGCGCGCTGGTCGGTTCGTCGCACACGATCAGCTGCGGCTTCACTGCCAGCGCGCGCGCAATCGCGATGCGCTGGCGCTGCCCGCCGGAAAATTCGTGGGGATAGCGGTACTTGCTGTCGGGGGAGAGCCCGACCTGCTGCAGCAAGCGATCCATGCTGTTCTGGCGATCGGCCGGGGTCGTGGCCGCCCCCAGCGCGACCATGCCCTCCTCGATGATGTCGGCGACCCGCATGCGAGGATCGAGCGAGGAATAGGGGTCCTGGAATACGATCTGGAAATCGGCACGCCGGGCGCGCAGTTCGGCGCCCTTCAACCGCGTTAGCTCATCGCCGGCGAAGCGCACGCTGCCGGCAGTGGGGCGGATCAACTGCAGGATGCTCTTGCCCACCGTGGTCTTGCCGCAGCCGGACTCGCCCACCAGCGCCAGGGTGCGGCCGGGACGGATCGCCAGCGACACACCGTCCACCGCCCGGACATGGCCTGCCACCCGTTTGAACAGACCTTTGTGGATGGGGAAATGGACCTTGAGGTCGGAAACCTCCAGTAAACTATCCCGATCAAAACCAGCGCCCTTCACGTTCGCCCTCTCTCCCGTCTCGCCAGAGCGAGCAGCTTTGCTGCCGCTCTCGGCGGGGACACTCCTTGCGGGTGCAGGGAGAGGATTGGGGTGAGGGAAGTCCTCTGGGGTAGAGTTGGCAATCACAGTTCCAACCAAATGGCAGCGTACCCGATGCCCCGGCGCAACTTCGCTCCAGGCCGGAATTTCATCGCTGCATTTCTGCCAGGCGAAATCGCAACGGCCGGCGAAACGACAGCCGGAAAATTCCCGGTCCAGCGGCGGCACGCTGCCGCGGATGATCTCCAGTTGCTGCCCGCGCCGCGTGGCGCCCGGCAGCGAGGCAAACAGCTTGCGGGTGTAAGGGTGCTGCGGGTTGGCGAAGAATTCCTCGCGCCCGGCCATTTCCACGATTTCCCCGGCATACATGACCGCCACCCGCTGCGCCATTTCCGCCACTACGCCGAGATCGTGGCTGATCAACATTACCGCCATGCCGCGTTCGCGCTGCAGTCGGCGCAACAGCTCCAGCACCTGCGCCTGGATGGTCACATCCAGCGCCGTGGTCGGTTCATCGGCAATCAGCAGGTCGGGCTCGCACGCCAGGGCGATGGCGATCATCACGCGCTGCTTCATGCCGCCGGAGAACTGGAACGGGTAGTCGTGGTAGCGAGCTTTCGCGTCTGGGATGCCCACTGCGTCGAGCAGTTCCAGCACCCGTGCCTGCACCGCCTGACCCCGCAAATCGGTGTGGCGATGCAGGGTTTCGGCAATCTGCTTGCCGATGGTCATGACCGGGTTAAGGCTGGTCATCGGCTCCTGAAAGATCATCGCGATGCGCTTGCCGCGCACCGCGCGCATGGCGATTTCCGGCAAGCCGAGCAAATCCTGGCCGTCCAGCAGCACACTGCCGGACTCGATGTGCCCTGCCTCGGGCAGCAGGCGCATCAGGGACAGCGCCGTCATCGACTTGCCGCAACCGGATTCGCCGAGAAGGGCGAAGGTCTCGTGGGGATCGATGGAAAAGCTCACGCCGTCCACCGCGCGCACCTGGGTCTTGCCGGCATCCAGCCGGACCCTGAGGTTTTCGACGACCAGCAGCGGCCCGCTCATCTCACCCTCGGATCGAACGCATCGCGCACGCGGTCGGAAAACAGGTTGGCCGACAGCACCAGCACGAACATGAAGACGAAGGCCGCCAGCAGCGACCACCACACCATCGGCTCGCGCGCCATTTCCAGCCGCGCGCCGTTGATCATGTTGCCCCAGCTCTGCATTGACGGATCGACGCCGACGCCGACATAGGACAGCACCGCCTCGGCCAGCACCAGCGCGCTGAAATCGAGCACGATCGAGATCAGCACGATGTGCATCACGTTGGGCAGGATGTGACGGGCGATGATGCGGAAATGGCTGACGCCGAACGCGGTCGCCGCCTGGATAAACTCCATTTCCCGGATTTTCAGGGTCTCGCCGCGCAGCAGGCGGCACAGCCCGGTCCAGCTGGTGATGCCGAGGATCACGCAGAGGAACAGCAGACGGATGTCGGCGCGTGCCGCCACGGTGTCGAACAGCTCCTGGTTGCTGTCCATGTAGACCTGCAGGATCAGCACCGCCGCCGCGATCAGCAGCACGCCGGGAATCGAGCTGAGGGTGGTGTAGGTATACTGAATTACGTCGTCCACCCAGCCGCGGAAATAGCCCGCCATGATACCGAGCAGCAGGGCGAAGGGCAGCATCACCAGCGTGGTGAGCGTGCCGATCATCAGGCCGGTGCGGATGCTTTTCAGCGCCAGGTAGAACACGTCCTGGCCGACCTTGTCGGTGCCGAAAATGTGGTACTTGGCGGAAAATACCGTGGCCAGGCAGACGAATAGAATCAGCAGCCCGATGGTGGCCAGCAGAGTGCGCCAGGGAATCTCGTCGCGCCCATGTCGGATCATCGTCCAGGCCGCGCCGGGGGAGATCCCGCGGCGCCTTGCCAGCCACAGTGCCAGCGCAAGCGTCAGTCCGCCGCACAGGGCGAGCGCGTAAACGCCTCCCCGCAATGCGGTAACGGCGAGATCTCCCGCCTGTTCCCGCGCCGGTTCCCGCAAATGCGCCCCGCCGAACTTGAGGCGCGGGTAGTCGCGCACCTGCCGGCCGCCGGGCAGCTCGATGGTTTCCTTGGTGTAGAGTTGTGCGGCGAAGGGCGCCGAATAGGTTTTTTCCACCTGTTTCCTGAGCGGACCGACCGTCAGGTCGAACGCGCTCAGCACCTCGGGCGAATAATGCGTTTCGGCGCCGTTGCCCTGCTTCTCCAGCGGCAGGCGAAAATGCAGCGAATCAAGCACGCCGACGGAGACGAACGCCAGCAGCACCACCGCCGAAGCCACACCGCTGCGGCTGCGCAGCAAGCGCCGCCAGGGCTGGAGCAGATGCTCGAGCTGGCGCACCCGCCAGGCGTAAAATGCCACCCCGGCCAGCAGTAGCCAGAGCAGCATGTCGGTCCACAGGAAAACAGGCATAAAAAGCATCATTCCAGCCTGATCCTCGGGTCAACCAGCGTATAGGAAATATCCGTCAGGATCAGGCCGACGATGTAAAGCACCGAACCGAGGAACACCATGGCGCGGACGATGGCGAAATCCTGGGCGTTGATGGCATCGATGGTGTAGCTGCCGAGGCCGGGGATGCCAAAGAAGGATTCCGAGATCAGGCTACCCATGAACAGCAGCGGGATCACTACCACCGCGCCGGTGAGGATGGGGATCATGGCATTCTTCAGCACGTGGCCGAACAGCACGGAAAGCTCTGACAGCCCCTTGGCGCGCGCAGTGCGGACATAATCACGGGAGGCTTCCTCGAGGAAGATGGTGCGATACCAGCGCGCCCCCGACCCGATGCCGCCGATGACGCCGATCACCACCGGCAGGATGATGAACTTGAGCGCATTGCTGCCGGCGTCGAAACCGGAAATCGGCGTCAGGTGCAGCAGCTTGCTCACCAGGTATTGCCCGCCGATGATGTAGAACAGACCGGAAATCGACATC
>CAZLJK010000035.1:0-29514 GCA_964559825.1 uncultured Sulfuricella sp.
TGCGGTCGAGCAGCGGGCCGGAGATTTTGCCACGGTAGCGCGCCACCTGGTCCGGGGTGCAGCGGCATTTTCCGTTCGCGTGGCCGAGATAGCCGCAGGGGCAGGGATTCATCGCCGCCACCAGCTGAAAGCGCGCCGGGAAATCCGCCTGGTGGGCAGCGCGGGAAATGGTGATGCGGCCCGATTCGAGCGGTTCGCGCAGCGCCTCCAGCACGGGGCGCGCAAACTCCGGCAGCTCGTCGAGGAACAGCACCCCGTGGTGCGCAAGGGATATCTCGCCGGGGCGCAGATTACCGCCGCCGCCCACCAGTGCCGGGCCGGAAGCGGAATGATGCGGGGAACGGAAAGGCCGCTGCTTCCAGTGCTCGATTTTGAACCCGCCGTTCAGCGATTGAAGCGCCGCGGATTCCAGCGCCTGGGTCTCGGTCATGGTCGGCAATATGCCCGGCAGCCGCGCCGCCAGCATGGTCTTGCCGGTGCCCGGCGGCCCCGCCAGCAAGATGCTGTGCGCTCCGGCGGCGGCAACCTCGAGCGCGCGCTTGGCATGGGCCTGCCCCTTCACCTCGCTGAAATCGGGATAGCTCCGCCGGCTTGGCTCGGGAACCTCCTGCCATCGGGCAAGCGGCTGCCGGCCGGTCAGATGGGCGCAGACTTCGAGCAGCGAACCGGCCGGGTAAATTTTCGCCTCTTCCACCAAAGCGGCTTCGGCGGCATTCTCGGCGGGGAGAATGAAGGCTCGCCCGTCCTGGCTGGCCTTGCAGGTCATCGCCAGCGCCCCGCGTATCGGGCGCAGTGCGCCCGTCAGGGCAAGCTCGCCGGCAAACTCGTACTGCGCCAGATCATTCGATGGAATCTGCCCAGATGCCGCCAGGATGCCGAGCGCAATCGGCAGGTCGAAGCGGCCGCTTTCCTTGGGCAGATCGGCGGGCGCCAGGTTGACGGTAATCCGGCGGGCGGGAAATTCGAACTGGGCATTGAGCAGGGCGGAGCGCACCCTGTCCTTGCTCTCCTTCACCTCGATCTCAGGCAGTCCGACCAGGTTGAAACTAGGCAGCCCATTGGACAGGTGTACCTCGACCGTCACCAGCGGCGCCTCCATGCCGGCCAATGACCGGCTGTACAAGACCGCCAGTCCCATTGCCTACCCCATTCCCAAATCAAAGGTGAATTTGCAGGAGCGACACCCCGGTCGTGATGCCCCGAATATCGCGACCTGGAGGTCGCTCCGCGGGGGTTGTTTCGCTGTTGAAATAGAAATGGGATTACCCCTGGCTAACGCCGGATTTTTTCTCCATCGCGGCAACCTGTGCTTCCAGTGTCTCCAGCTTCTCACGCGTTTTGAGCAGCACCGCCTGCTGCACGTCGAATTCCTCGCGCGTCACCAGATCCAGTTTGGCGAACACGCCTTGCAGCACGGCGCGCAGGTTTTTTTCCAGATCCCTGGCCGGACTATCGGCCAGCGCCTGACCAAGCTTGCCGCTGATTTCTTCAAACACCTTTTGACCCAACATCATGCATTGCTCCTTGAATATAAACTTGAATAATTTCAGTGTACCAAAATGAGACCGCCCGAACACGCGCACTTTTTTGGTGCACTTGGCCGCCAGACTGACTCAAAGCGGTGCCAAGTCAGCCTTTTAAACTCAAAAAAAAACACTATAGCATTGAATGTACAGATAATAATTGTCCTGGCACGGCAAATGCTAAGTTGTTAGGCGAGGCTTATCTCATTTCAACTGAAAGGAAATATTATGCGTAAAAATGCTCATGCACTGGTTCTGGCTGGCGCGGTCGCGCTGCCTTCTTTCTTCCTGTTCGCTCAGACCGCCGGCGCGGCAGATGCTGCGGTTACATCCCCCGTCACCGCAAACGTCACCCTGGCGTCGGAATATGTGTACCGTGGCATCTCGCAAACGCGCGAAAAATTGGCGCTGCAAGGCGGCTTCGACTATGCGCACAGCAGCGGCCTGTATGTCGGCACCTGGGGCTCCAACATCAGCTGGATCACCGATGTTGAGCCCGCTGCGACAAGCAATCTGGAGCTCGACGTGTATGCCGGCTACAAGGGCAGCATCAACAGCGATATCAGCTACGACGTCGGCGTGCTGCACTACGATTATCCAGGCAGCTACCCGGCGGGCTTCACCAGCGCCGATACGGATGAACTGTATGTTGCAGGCAGCTACAAGATGTTCACCCTGAAGTATTCGCATAGCATTTCCAACCTGTTCGGCTATGCAAACAGCAAAAACTCCAGCTATCTCGACGCGAGCGCCAACTTCGAGGTGATGAGCGGTCTGACGCTGGGCCTCCATGCCGGCCACCAGAAAATCAAGAACTCCTCGGATTTCGACTACACCGACTATAAAGTCAGCCTGACCAAGGACTTCGGCGGCGGACTCAGCGTCAGCGGCGCCTACATCGACACCAATGCGAAAGATGCTCTTTACACGGTGAAGGACACCAAAATCGCCGACAGTCGCCTTGTGCTGTCCGTAACCAAAGCGTTTTAATCGTTGCCTGATAATTAAGGAGCCGACATGAAACTGGTAACCGCAATCATCAAGCCGTTCAAGCTCGACGAAGTGCGCGAGGCGCTGTCCGCCATCGGCGTGCAGGGCATCACCGTCACCGAGGTCAAGGGCTTTGGCCGGCAAAAAGGCCACACCGAGCTGTATCGCGGTGCGGAATACGTGGTCGATTTCCTGCCGAAAGTCAAAATCGAGGCGGCGATCAAGGAAGACATGGTCGACCAGGTGATCGAGGCCATCGAAAAATCCGCCAAGACCGGCAAAATCGGCGACGGCAAGGTTTTTGTCTTCAATCTGGAACAGGTCATCCGCATCCGCACCGGTGAATCCGGCCCGGATGCGCTTTAGACAAGGGAGAAACATGATGAAAAGATTGTTGAGTATGCTTGCCCTGCTGGGGATGCTGGGCCTCCCCGGCCTGACCCTGGCCGAGGAAGCCGCCGTGCCGGCAGCTGCCGCGCCGGCTGCCACGGCACCCGCAGTTGTAGCTCCTGCCGCTCCCGCTGTTGAGGCGGCCGCTCCAGCTCCCGTGCCCAACAAGGGCGACACTGCCTGGATGATCGTGGCCACCATGATGGTCATCATGATGTCCATTCCGGGTTTGGCGCTCTTCTACGGCGGCCTGGTCCGCAGTAAGAACATGCTGTCGGTGTTGATGCAGGTGTTTGCAATCTTCGCGCTGATCGTCGTGCTGTGGGCCATCTACGGCTACTCGCTGGCGTTCACCGAGGGCAATGCCTTTATCGGCGGCTTCGATCGCTTGTTCCTGAAAGGCGTCTTCGATCCGGCCACCGGCTCCGTGGCGAATGCAGCGACATTCAGCAAGGGCGTGGTGATTCCCGAGTTCGTGTTCGTGGCCTTCCAGGCAACCTTCGCGGCCATCACCACGGCACTGGTCGTCGGCGCTTTCGCCGAGCGCATGAAGTTCTCTGCCGTGCTGCTGTTCTCTGCCCTGTGGTTTACCTTCGCCTATCTGCCGATGGCGCACATGGTGTGGTTCTGGACCGGCCCGGACGCCATCAAGGATGCGGCGACGCTGGCCACTGAAACGGCCAAGGCAGGCTGGTTGTTCCAAAAGGGCGCGCTGGACTTTGCCGGCGGCACCGTGGTGCATATCAATGCGGCAATGGCAGGTCTGGTGGGCGCTTTCGTCATCGGCAAGCGGATCGGCTACGGCAAGGAAGCCTTCATGCCGCATAACCTGACCATGACCATGATCGGCGCTTCGCTGCTGTGGGTGGGCTGGTTCGGCTTCAATGCGGGTTCCGCCCTGGAGGCCAACGGCACGGCTGCACTGGCATTCATCAACACCCTGAATGCCGCCGCTGCCGCAGCACTCGCCTGGACTTTCATGGAATATCTGACCAAGGGCAAACCTTCCATGCTGGGCGCCGCTTCCGGTGCCGTGGCTGGCTTGGTGGCGATTACCCCGGCTTGCGGTTGGGTCGGGGTCGGCGGCGCACTCGCCATCGGCGCGATAGCGGGCGTGGTTTGCCTGTGGGGCGTCACTGGCCTGAAGAAGCTTCTGGGTGCGGATGATGCGCTGGATGTGTTCGGCGTTCATGGCATAGGCGGCATCCTGGGCGCACTGCTCACCGGCGTGTTTAATCCCTGGAGCATGGGCGGCACCGGCATCCCCGACTATGTTAACAACACCATCGTCACCACTGAATTGCTCCCGCAACTGTGGATTCAGGCGCAAGCAGTATTGACTGTCATGGTCCTGTCATCTGTAGTGGCATACATCTGCTACAAAATTGTCGACATGACCATCGGTCTGCGTGTCTCGGAAGAGTCCGAACGTGAGGGTCTGGATGTGACGGAACATGGCGAGCGTGCCTACACGATGTAAGCATTGACGTTGCCTCGCTTGGCGAGCACGTCGAATAACGATTACCTTCCTGAGTAGGCTTTCGGGGTGCCCTAGGGCACCCCTTTTTTATTAGGCGTCCGGAGTGGATAGCCAAGAGCTGGCCGCAAGGGCCGCCGTCGGACCAAAAGCAGTCGTTCGCGACACCATGAAGAATGGCCGCATCGCTCAGCGCATGTCATCAAGATATCACGTGCGTGTCATCAAAATGTCACATGCAATGGGTAAAGTTCAGACATTACATATCTAGACATCTAATGCAATGAGCCTCTACGCCATCGAACACGACACAGGAACCGCGCTATATGCGCAAATCGCCAAGGTTTTAGAGCGGGATTATGTGGGGCAAGGCGCGCCGGGCGACCGGCTGCCGCCTGAGGGGGAGCTGGCTGATCGCTTCGGCGTGAATCGTCACACGCTGCGTCGGGCTGTGGATGAACTGATCACTACTGGATTGCTGGAGCGGCAGCACGGTGTGGGCGTATTCATTGCTGACCGGCTGCTCGATTATCAGATCGGAACGGGTACGCGCTACACCCAGAATCTTGCCGATCTGGGTATCGCCACAGAAAGCTCTGTGTTGAGGAAGATGGTCGCACCGGCTTCTGCCGGCGTAGCCCGGCACCTGAATCTACCCAATGACGCGCCGGTGTTGTGGATCGAGACGCTGCGCCGCGCTGATGGCGTGCCGCTGTGCGTCATCTCTCATTTTTTGCCCGTTGAACCCTACAAAACGATGCTCAATGGCTATGCCGACGGTTCTCTGCATGAACTGCTGGCGCAACACTGCGGCCCGTTGCGCCGCACCGAGAGCCTGGTGACGGCGGTACTCCCGCAAGGCGATGACGCGAAGCTGTTAAGCATCGCGCAGACCAGACCGGTGTTGCGCGTCAAGAGCTTGAACGTACTCGAACGGGATGGAACCCCGGTCGAGTACGCCATTACCCGGTTTCGCGCAGACCGGATCCAACTGCGTATCACCCCGTGAACTGATCTTCCGAACCCTTCCACAACCTTGCAGGAGTATTTCAAATGTATAACAGACACACTTTCCTGGCTACTGCCATCGCTGCCGCCCTGGCAATCACCCTGCCCGTTGCCGCGCAAGCGCGCGACGACAGCGCCAAACAACCTTTGCGCGTGATGTTGGTGCCTGCCGACGGTGGCACCGAGGACGGCACCAAGGCTGATTTTCAGCCGATTTTCAACGCCATTTCCCGCACCACCGGTCTGACCTTCGACATCAAGGTCGGCCAGAGTTATGGCGCCGTGGTCGAGGCGATGTGCGCCAAGAAGGCGGATATCGCCTGGTTCGGCCCTGCCTCTTATATCCCGGCTCGTGACCGTGGCTGCGCCAAGTTACTGGCGGTAGCGGTGGAAAAAGGCCAGTCGGTCTATTACTCCGGGCTGTTCACCGCGCGCGATTCGTCGCTAAAAACCCTGAAGGACACCAAGGGCGACCGTCTGGCGCTGGGCGATGTTAATTCCACCTCCAGCTTTCTGTACCCGGTTGCCATGTTGATGGATGCCGGGGTCGATCCGGCACGCGACATGAAGCAGATCATTCTGGCAGGTAGCCACGCCAACGTGCTGACCGCCCTGGCTGAAGGCAAGGTGGATGTCGGCGGCGCGTCATTCGATTCTTTCGAGAAGGCGGTCAAAGCCGGTTCCATCGACCCGAACAAGGTGCGCGTGCTGGCCAAGAGCGATCCGATTCCCTACCCCCCCATCGCCATGCACCCGGAACTTCCGGCGGCGGTTCAAAAGCAGTTGAAGGATGCTTTCAGTACCGTGCATCAGGCGCCAGGGATTACGCCTGACCAGGTTCGCGGCTACGGCGGCCACAAAGTGGATCGCTACGATGCCAACTTCCCCGAATCCGGCATGGATGCGCCTGCCAAGAAGATGGTGCTGGTCAACGAGCAAGTAAAAACCGCCATCATCAAGAAGGCCTCCGACCGTTAAACCTATATTCAAGGGTGGGCACAAAAACGGTGTCCACCCTACATGACTCATGACAAGGAGCACATCATGTTGAAATTTCATTCTGTCAGCAAGCGCTTTGACGACGGCACGCAAGCACTGTCGGAGCTGAATCTCGAAATCCCCAAGGGGCAGTTCTGCGTCCTGTTGGGGCCGTCCGGCGCAGGCAAATCCACCCTTTTGTACATGACCAACGGCCTGGTGACGAGCACCACCGGGCAGGTCGAAATCGGCGGCAAGATGCTCAACCGCGCCAATATCAAATCTATCCGGCGCACGGTCGGGATGGTGCATCAGCAATTCAACCTGACGCCACGCCTGTCGGTGGCGATGAATGTGTTGTCCGGTGCGCTGCCGTTTGTTTCTTACTTGCGTGCGGCAGCCATGTGGTACCCGCGCGCCCTGCGCGAGCGTGCCTGCGCATTGCTCGCTGAAGTCGGACTGGCGCCCGAGCATCTGTCGCGCCGCGTGGCTGAACTCTCGGGTGGTCAGCAGCAGCGCGTCGGTATCGCCCGCGCTTTCATGCTGGAGCCGCAAGTGCTGCTCGCGGACGAGCCGGTGGCCAGCCTGGATCCCAAAGTCAGCCGCGACATCATGGCGCTGCTGCGCGATGAGGCCAAACGACGCGGAACCACCGTGGTGTGCAGCCTGCACCAACCAGAACTGGCGGTGGAATTCGCCGACCGCATCATCGCACTCAAGGGCGGCAAGCTGGTTTTCGACGGCACGCCCGAACAACTGGTTGCAGCCGGTCTCGACGGAATTTATCAGCACGACGCACCCAAACCCGCGCCGACCCACCATGTCCCGCATGTCGCCCCGCAAATGCTGGAAGCCTTGGCCTGAAGGACATCCAATGAAATCCTCTCTACCCCCGCTGCCAAAGGACTGGCAGCTCACCCCGCCGTGGACTGCCAAACACCTGTTGACGGGCATTGCGCTGCTGGCCCTGCTCGCCTTCACGGGCTCCCGGCTGGAAATGCCGCGCATGTTCAAGGAGATCGGCGAAGCGCTTGGCTACAGCGTCGGTCTCACGGAAAAATCGCCGGTTGCCGACGGCCTGGCGCGCATCGGCAATTCTCTTTTTCCGATTCGGATTGCCGAGGCGACGGAAGTCTCGCGCATCGAAAATTTCGACCGCGACAAGCTGCCGCTGTTTGCCCGTATTGAAGTGCAGGAAACCAAGACCGCCCGCCTCAACACCGAAACCCTGCAAATGGAAATGGGGGTTGAGAAGAAGGAAATGCTGGTTGAACCCTTCGGGTATCTCAAGACAGTGCTGGTGAAAATGGGCGAAACACTGGAAATCGCGCTATGGGCCACGGTGCTGTCGATTCTGTTGTCGATCCCCCTGGCCTATTACGCCGCCAGCAATTACTCCCCCAACAAGCTGACCTATTTCCTGTCGCGTTCCGGCATCAGCCTGCTGCGCTCGGTGCCGGAACTCATTACCGCGCTATTCCTGGTGCTGGCCTTCGGCTTTGGCCCCATCGCCGGAGTGCTGGCGCTGGCGCTCCATGCCGCTGGTTTTCTGGGCAAGTTCTACGCCGAAGACATCGAAAACGCCGACCGCAAACCGCAACAATCGCTGGAAGCCATCGGCGCGGGCAAGCTCAAGACGCTGTGGTATGGCGTGCTGCCGCAAGTCATGCCGCAGTACGTGGCCTACAACCTCTACATCCTGGACCGCAATGTGCGCATGGCGACAGTGATCGGACTGGTTGGCGCAGGCGGCATCGGCCAGGAGCTGAAAGGCCGTTTCGACATGTTCCATTTCGGTCATGTCGGCACCATCCTCGTGGTGATTTTTATCACCGTGCTGTTGCTGGATCAGTTCTCGGCGCGTACCCGGAAGAAACTGCTATGAGCGCGCCACTGGATTTTCCACCACGTAGCCGCTGGAGCGCGCTGCTGGCGCAACTCCCAGCCGGGCAGGTGCGTACTGCCGCCGCTGCGCTTGATCTTGAGGTCGTGGATATCACCCTGCCGCAATCCGGGCTGGGGCTGATGCAACTGAATGACACCGCCCTCAACGACGGTTTTTACCTGGGTGAAATTCCCGTCGCCCGCGCCCATGTCCGGGTAAAGGGTGCCGACGGACAAGAGAGTGAAGGCGGCGCTGTGCTGCTGGATGATCGCGCCCGGCTGGCGCGCGCCATTGCCGTGCTCGATGCCGTGCTCGCCGCACGGCTACCCGGCTGGGAGACCGCAGCCACGCTGGTGGAGCAAGGCCTGGCCGCGCAGGAACAACTCGCGCAAGCGCGCCGTGCGCTGCTTGCCCGCACCCATGTCGATTTCAGCCTCTTGGGGCAAGAAGAAGAGGAAAACGAATGAACGCAACCGATATGACGGGTTTGACCGTGTGGCAAGCACACACCCAGCAGCGGCTGTTCCGCCGCCTGCTGGATGCTTTTGCTTACCCTGGCCGTCTGTTTGACGCTGCTGACAGCGGCACGACCGCACGCCTCGCGATTCTTGCCACGCTGCTGGATGCCGAAGTGGATCTGGCCGACCCGCACGGGCTGATCACGCCCGAAGACCGGATGCGGTTGATGGCCGCCGCCGCGCCCGAACAGGCACGCTTTGTCGTCGCCGATGGCGCGCGCGCGCCGGACTTCACGCCCGCGCGCGGTAGCCTGGAATCTCCCGAGTTTGGCGCGACGCTGGTGCTCGAAGTCCGGCAGTTGGGCACGGGTACGCCTTTCTTACTGACCGGGCCGGGGATTGAATCGCAAAACCGTCTGGCCCTGCAGGGCTTGCACCCGGCCTGGGTAGCGCAACGGGCGGACTGGGTGTCGGCCTATCCCTTGGGCGTGGACGTCATTCTGTGCGATGCCACGCATTTTGCGGCGTTGCCGCGCACCACCCAGATTATCCGGGAGGCGCTCTAATGGGCTATGTCGCGATCAAAGGCGGCAAGGCCGCCATCGAGGGTGCTGCTGCCGCAACGGACTATCTGCGTGCCAGTAGTGGCAAGCAAGATCAATCACTCACGCTGGATGCCATCGAAGGGCAGTTGCGCCTGCTGGTCTCGCGGGTGGTGTCAGAGGGTGGCCTGTATCACCCAAAACTGGCGGCGCTGGCCATCAAGCAGTTCCAGGGCGACACCCTGGAGGCGGCGTTTGCGCTGCGCGCTTATCGTTCGACCAAGCCGCGCCTGTTGGAGACGCCGCCGCAAAATACCGCGCACATGCGCGTCATCCGCCGCATTTCTTCCGCTTTCAAGGACATCCCCGGCGGTCAGATGCTGGGGCCGACTTACGACTACGCCCTGCGTCTGCTCGATCTGGGCCTGGCGGATGAAAACCCGCAAGATTTCCGCGCCATTGCCCGCCGTTTCCTGGTCGATGCGCCCGACAGCGAGCTGCCGGACAGCTTCCCCAAGGTGCTGGACGCGCTGCGTGCCGAAGGTTTGCTGCCGCCGCTTAAACCCGTCGCGGGCGCACCGTTCGACATCACCCGCCAGCCGCTGATCTTTCCCGTGCCGCGTGCTGCGGCGCTCGCCACCATGGCGCGGGCGGAGACCGGCTCGCTGCTGGCCATCGCCTACTCCAACATGCGCGGCTACGGCGATGTCCACCCGACGATTGCCGAGCTGCGGGTCGGCTACGTGCCGGCGATGCTGCCGCACCCGGTGACCGGCGAGACTATGGAAGCGGGCGAAGTATTGATGACCGAGTGCGAAGTGGTCGCCATGTTCGAAGGCGATGCTGAAGGTAAAGGCAGCGGCGGCAAGCCCGTCTTCACCCTGGGCTATGGCGCCTGTTTCGGCCACAACGAAGTCAAGGCCATCAGCATGGCGATTCTTGACCGGGCGCTGCAAAAAGGCATGAAGGAGGGCGCCAATCCAGGAAACCTTGGCAACCCTTCGGAAGACCCGGAATTCGTGCTGCTACACGTGGACGGCGTGGACTCGATGGGTTTTGCCTCGCACTACAAAATGCCGCACTACGTCACTTTCCAGTCCGACATGGATCGCCTGCGCACCACGCAAGCCAAGGCGCAGAAAAAGGACAGCGCATGAACAGCACCTATGAATTGCCCCTGGATGAGGCCGGCTATGCCTTCGGTTTCATGGACGAATACGCCAAAAAGGAGGTGCGCCGCGCCATCCTCAAGGCGATCTGCATCCCCGGCTACCAAACCCCTTACGCCTCGCGCGAGATGCCGATGGGGCGCGGCTTCGGTACCGGCGGCCTGCAACTGACCCTGTCGCTGGTCGGCGGTAACGACACCCTGAAGGTCATCGACCAGGGTTCGGACGATTCGGTCAACGCCGTGAACCTGCGCCAGTTTGTGCAGATGACTTGCCCGGGGGTGGACATCACCGAAAAGACCGAAGAGGCGACGCTGATTCAGTCGCGCCACCGCATCCCGGAAAAACCGCTCACCGAAGCGCAGATACTCGTGCTGCAAGTTCCCTACCCGGATGCGCTGGTGGTGGTGGAAGCCTCCGAAGCACGCCGCAAAACCATGCACGGCGAGGCGGATTATTCGCGCCTGTTGGTAAAGCTTTACGAAGACATCGTCAAATTCGACGAAATCACCATTTCGCATCGTTACCCGACGCGCATCCACGGTCATTACATCATCGACCCCTCGCCGATTCCGCGCTGGGACGTGCCCAAGCTGCACCAATCGAAGGCCTTGATCCTGCTGGGCGCCGGGCGTGAGAAGAAAATCTACGCCGTACCGCCCTATACCCACGCCGAACCGCTGGCGTTCGAGGATGTGGTGTTCAGCGTGGAAGATTTCCGCGATGCGTCGGGCAAGCGCCGCACCTGTTCGCGCTGCGGGGCAAGCGATAGCTTTCTCGATGAGTTCAGCGACGAAGCAGGCAAAAAAATCTATCAGTGCTCCGACTCGGCTTACTGCAACGAACAACTGGCCTTGCTTCCCTCTCCCGCAAGCGGGAGAGGGGCTGGGGGAGAGGGTATGGAGAAAACCGCATGAGCCGCAAAATTCTGGAAGTTAACAACCTAACCAAGATTCATGGCCGTGGCTGTCCGCTGTGCCTGGAATCCACCGGCCCCGAGGCCGACACCAATATCTGCCCGCATTGCGGCAGCGTGGTGGCGGCGCATGGCGTGAGTTTCGATCTCTATCAGGGGGAGATTCTGGGCATCATCGGCGAGTCGGGCAGCGGCAAATCCACCGTGGTCAAAACGCTGTATTTCGACGATGCGCCGAGCGCGGGCGAGGCGGTCTTCTTCGATGAGGACGCGCAATACGACCTCTACAGCCTCAACGCCGCACAGCAGCGCAGCCTGCGCAACAAACGCTTCGGCATGGTCTATCAAAACCCGCACCTGGGGCTGAATTTCAACGTATCGGCGGGCGGCAATATCGCCGAGCGGCTGTTGATGAGCGATGTCGCCCATTACGGCGCCATCCGCGAACGGGCGCGCAGCCTGCTGGTGCGTACCGAGGTGCTGGAAAACCGCATGGACGAGAACCCTAAAAAATTCTCCGGCGGGATGCAGCAGCGGGTGCAGATCGCCAAGGCGCTGGCTACTCGGCCTCCGCTGCTCTACCTGGATGAAGTCACCACCGGGCTGGATTTATCCGTACAAGCCGCCATCCTCGACCTCATTCTGGAGATTCAGCACGAACTCGGCACGGCGATGATAGTGGTGACCCACGACCTCGGCGTGGTGCGGCTCCTGGCCGGACGCACCCTGGTCATGAAATACGGCCGCGTCATCGAGACGGGGCTGACCGATCAGATTCTCGAAGACCCTCAGCACGCCTATACCCAGCGGCTGGTGGCTTCGGCTCTATAAGGATCAAGCAATGGACAACATCATTCTGAGCGTCGAAGGCTACGCCAAACGGTTTTACCTCCATAGCCGCCAGCGTAGCATCCCCTCCGCCACCGATGTCAATCTCACCGTGCGCGCCGGGCAACTGACCGCGCTGATCGGCCCGACAGGCGCGGGCAAATCGTCGGTATTGAAGGGCATCTACCGTACCTATCTGCCCAGCGCCGGGCGCCTGCTCTACACCGATGTAGAAGGGCACACGCTCGATCTGGCGCTGGCGGGAGAGCATCGCATCCTCGAACTGCGTCAACGCGAGATCGGCTTCGTCACCCAGTTTCTGCATTGCCTGCCGCGTCAACCGGCACTGGACGTAGTGGCGGAACCGCTATTGACCCGCGGTGTCACGCGAGAGGCCGCCCGCAAGCAGGCCGCCGGGCTGCTCGAACGCCTGGCCGTGCCGCAACGCCTGTGGGGCGTACCGCCCGCCACGTTCTCCGGCGGTGAAAAACAGCGCATCAACCTGGCGCGCGGCCTCATTGCCCGTCCGCGTCTGCTGCTGCTGGACGAACCCACGGCCAGCCTGGACCCCGCGACGACCGAACACGTCATTACCCTGATTCAGGAAATGAAACAGGACGGCGTCGGCATGATCGCCATCTTCCACCACCCCGCGCTGGTCGAACGGCTGGCGGATACGGTGGCGGAACTCTCGCCACCTGCAACGACTGTTACTGACGAATTGATCGAGAACATCGCATGAAAAACCATTTTTATTTAACGGGCGCGCAAATTGTGCTGCCCAACGAAACCCTGAACGATGCCGCCGTGCTGATCGAAGAGGGTATCATCACGGCCATAGCCCCCGCCAACCATCAGGGCGCAACCGAAGTCTCGCTAAAAGGCTGCTTGCTGATGCCGGGCATGATCGACCTGCACTGCGACGCGCTGGAAAAAGAAGCCGAACCGCGTCCCGGCGTGCATTTCCCCTTCGATTTCGCCTGCGCTCAGGCCGACAAGCGCAACGCCGCCGCAGGCATTACCACGGTGTTTCATGCCCTGTCGTTTGCCAACGCCGAGCTGGGCGTGCGCAACAACGCCACCGCCGCCGAACTGGCGCGTGCAATCCATGCCTGGCAGGCGCACGCGCTGATCGACAACCGCGTCCATGCACGCTATGAAATCACCGACATCACCGCGCCGCCGGTGTTGCATGAGTTGATCGCCAGGGGCGAAGTGCATCTGCTGTCCTTTATGGATCACACCCCCGGCCAGGGGCAGTTCAAGGACGTGGATGCTTATCGCAACTACCTGAGCCGCACCTACAAGAAAGATACAACTGAAATCGAGGCGCTACTGGCGGATAAATTGGCGCAAGGAGAAGGCGCGTTCGAGCGTATGGCGACATTGAGCGCCGCCGCCCGTGCGGCAGGCATACCGCTCGCCAGCCACGACGACGACCGGCCAGAGAAGATTGCTATCGTGAAGGGGCTGGGGGTGGCCGTGTCCGAATTCCCCATCAATCTGGAAACTGCCCAGGCCGCCCGCACGGCGGGGCTAGCGACCCTGTTCGGCGCGCCCAACCTCCTGCGCGGCAAGAGTCAGTCCGGCTCCATGCGCGCGCTGGATGCAGTACTCGCCAACGTTGCCGACTGCCTGTGCGGCGACTACTCCCCCGCCGCGCTGCTGCCCGCCGTATTGCGCTTGCCGGAACTGGCGGGTATCCCTTTGCATGAAGCCGTGGCGCTGGTCACGCGCAACCCGGCACGCGCCGTGGGTCTGAGCGACCGGGGAGAAATTACGGTGGGTAAACGCGCGGATTTGGTGGCGGTGCGCACCTTGGGTCATCTGCCGCAAGCGGCACGTGTATGGTCGGCGGGTGTGCCCGCGCTGGCACTCGCTTTTAGTCATGGGCGCTGACATGACCCGCGGCGTATTGCTTTATGTGATCGGTGCCTCCGGTAGTGGCAAAGACAGCCTGATGCAGGTCGCCCGCGAAGCGCTGGCGGGAGACTCTGATGTGGTATTCGCGCACCGTTACATCACGCGTCCCGCCAATGCGGGTGGAGAAAACCATGTTGCACTCAGCGAGACGGAGTTTGATGCGCGGCTGGCACGCAATCTGTTCGCCATGCATTGGCGTAGCCACGGTCTGCGCTATGGACTGGGCTGTGAGCTTAACCACTGGCTCGCGAAAGGCCTGACGGTAGTGGTCAATGGTTCACGGGAATACCTGGATGAGGCTTTCAGAAAATATGATGAACTGAAACCGGTGCTGATTGAAGTTTCAACCGAGGTACTGCGTGAGCGTCTACAGTCACGGGGGCGGGAAAGTTCTTCTGACATAGAAGTGCGGCTGACCCGTGCCGAAGCGTTCAAAAATTTGCGCCATCCGCAACTGCTGCGCCTGCCCAACAACGCGCCACTGAGTGAAACCGGCCCGGCGTTCGTGGCACTCATTCGCGCCCAGTCGCAGGTGGCGACATGCGCTTAAGCTTCCTTGGCACCGGTGCGGCAGGCGGCGTGCCGCTGTGGGGTTGCGATTGCCCGGCCTGCCAACGCGCCCATGCCGACCCGCGTTTTGTGCGCCGCCCCAACTGCGCGCTGGTCGAAGCGGGCAGCGTGCGATTGCTGCTCGACGCCGGGGTGATGGACGTGGCCGAGCGCTTTGCGCCGGGTGCGCTGTCGGCGATCCTGCTCACCCACTTTCATGCCGACCACGTACAAGGATTGTTTCACTGGCGCTGGGGCATCGGCGCGCTCGATGTGTACGCGCCGCACGACTCGGAGGGATGTGCGGATTTGTACAAGCATCCGGGGCCGCTCAGGTTCACGCACCTTGCCAAGTTCGAAACATTTGAAATAGGTGGGATTCGCATCACGCCCATCCCCTTGGTGCATTCCAAACCGACGTTGGGTTACTGCATCGAGCATGACGGGGCGCGTCTGGCTTATTTGACTGACAGCCGCGAACTGCCGCCAAAAACCGCTGAATTTCTGCAAAGCTGGCAACCGCATACCATCTGCCTGGACTGTACCTATCCGCCTGGCGTAACCGGCGCACGCAACCATTTCGATCTGCCCGAAGCGCTCGCCTTGAACGAGGCGTATCCGGCCAGCCAGCTTGTGCTGATGCACATCGGTCACCAACTGGACGCCTGGCTGATCGATCACCTGGATACGCTGGCGGGTCGGGTGTCGGTGGCGCGCGATGGCGCCACGCTCGACATCTGCGCTCAATGCTGACGCCGCTGGCGGCAGTCGGTCTGGCTGTCCTGCTGCATGTTGCATGGAATCTGCTGGCGCGGCGTAGCCCGCCCGAGGCCAACTTCCTGTGGTGGATAGTCGGGCTGCACGTTCTGCTGTTCGCGCCGTTCACCTTGGCAGACTTCATCCGCGCGGCTGAACAAGCGCCGCTGCTCAGCCTCAGCGCGGCGATCACCGGCGTCGCCAATGGGGTGTACTTCGTGGCTTTGCGCCGCGCCTACGCGCTGGCGCCGGCAAGCGCCGTCTATCCCCTGGCACGCAGTGCGCCGCTGTTGATTGCCGTGCTTGAGTTTGTGGTCTTTGACCGCAGCTTCACGCTGCTATCCTGGGGCGGGATACTCATCGGCGTGGTCGGTCTGTGGCTGATCGCCACCAGCGCGCGGGAGGGTGCGGCGCGGCTGCGTCAGGCATGGCCCTACGCGGCGTTGGCCGCTTTGATGACCGCCCTGTATAGCTTGAGCGACAAGGCGGCTGCGCCGCACCTGCCGGACATGGCAAGCACGCTCGGTTATGTCTGCGTGACCTATGCGATTGGTTGGGTGTTCCTCAGCCTTGAGCAGTGGCGGGCTGCGCGCCGCTGGGTTCCCGAAAAAATCCCGGGTATCTTTCCTCTCCTGGCAGGCTCGCTGGGTGTCGGGACGGCCTACGCGCTGGTGATCGCCTCGATGCGCTGGCTACCCGCAGCCACCATTGTGACGCTGGCAAATGCAGGCATTGTTTTGACCGTACTCCTTGGCGTACTTTGGCTAAGAGAGCGCGACGGATGGCGACAACGCTTGGCCGGCGCCTGTCTGGTCGGGGTAAGTCTGGTTGTCGTGGGGAGTGCGATTCGTTCATGACGAGTTCATTACGCACTGATTGCGGGAACTCCATGTCTACGCCGCAATCCTTCGGCCTGCGCGTCTCCGAGGAAAGCGAAGGCCTGGACGTTGTCCTGCACGGCGAGCACTTCGAATAACGATAACTCTCCTCGGTAGGATCCTGGGGCGCCTGCGGGCGCCCCATTTTTATTGGGAGGCTGGCCCTGATCGAGATTGGGTGACATTTCGGAGTGGGGTACACTATATGGCAATGAGCCGGACATTCCGGTAGTGCAAAAATTTGAAGGAACCCAGCATTGAACCTAGAAACCTCAGTTGGACGGGTTGAAGTGTATGATTTTTGGGGTGCAGGGCAAGGCGTAATGAGGCGGAATGGTCGTTCCATTCCAACGAGTTACAACGCCGCCATGTGCCGCAAAAATCGTGCAATTCAGCCTGTAGCGCACTCACCCAACCGGTGGTCCGGTAAAATAACACAAAAGCCATTTAAGTCATTGTGTTATGCGCTCCAATGCGTGGTCAACTGAGGTTTCTAGGTTGAATAAGGCATCGCTGTGAGCGGCCACCCGGCCTTGACCTGGGCCGAAGCAGGCGAGACCCGCTCCGCCCTGTGGCGCTCGGAGAGCGGGGCACCGCCCCCGACACGCGTGGTCGTCGCCGATGACCGCATGACGGCCGACAGCGCCTATCGTTTGGCCCGCGATGGCACTGCGCTGCTGTGGCGCGGCGACTTCCAGAATGCGCGCCAGCTCCTGCAGGCGCTTGCGCGCCGCGCCGACCGCAAGCCCATCAAGTCCTCCGCGACGCCCGCCGAGGCGTTCCACCTGCATCGCATGACCCAGGCCCAGCGTGCGCGCATGCTGGGAATGCTGCTGCTGCCGCTGGATGAAGATTACGGTATCCCCCTGCGGCGAGCGCCCGACGTGCGCCTAGCCTGCATCGAGGCTTACGGCCCCGGAGAGGAACCCTCCGTGGTCTCGCTGCGCGAACTGCTGGGCCTGATCGGCGCCCACGAGTGGCGCAAGAAGGGCGTTGAAATCCCCGCGCTCGAAGACCGCATTCACCCGCACTATGGCGTGTACTCCCCGGTGCGCGGCGAGTACGTGAAGCTGGTGGCCGAGGCGCCGCTGCCCTCGCAGGCGCTGGCATTCGACATCGGCACCGGAACCGGCGTGCTGGCAGCGGTGCTCGCCCGCCGGGGCGTCGCGCGAGTCGTGGCCACCGATCAGGATCCGCGGGCGCTGGCCTGCGCCCGCGAGAACCTGGCGCGACTGGGGTTGAGCGAGCAGGTAGAGGTCGTGCAGGCGGATCTCTTCCCCAAAGGACGGGCGCCGCTCGTGGTCTGCAACCCGCCGTGGGTTCCGGCGCGGGCCAACGCGCCCATCGAACATGCAATTTATGATCCCGGCAGCCGCATGCTGCGCGGGTTCATCAGCGGACTGGCCGCGCATTTGTCGCCGGGCGGGGAAGGCTGGCTGGTACTCTCGGACCTCGCCGAGCACTTGGGCTTGCGCGCGCGGGCCGAACTGCTTGCGCTCTTCGACGAGGCGGGCTTGAAGGTCATCGGCCGGCTGGATGTCCGGCCCCACCACCCCCGCGCTGCCGACGCGACAGACCCGCTCCATGCCGCGCGCGCAGCGGAGATAACCTCGCTGTGGCGCCTCGCGGCCCACTAATCGCGAAATCGCCGGACACGTCTGACCCAGTATTTAGAAATCGCCCCATAGCGTCTGCATCGCCGCCAAGGCCGCCAGCGCCGCGGTCTCGGTGCGCAGGACGCGCGCACCCAGCCGCACCGGGGTAAAGCCGCTGCGCTGTGCCGCCTCGGCTTCCGCCGGGGAAAGGCCGCCCTCCGGGCCGACCAGCAGCGTCACGCTGCCGGTCGGCTTGGGCAGGTCGCGCAGCCCGACTTCGGCAGTGGGCGACAGCATCAGGCGCAGACCCGCCTGATCCTGCCGCCCCAGCCAATCGAGCAGCGGACTGATCGGGGCGACCTCGGGCACGCGGTTGCGGCCGCTCTGCTCGCAGGCCGCGACCACCACGCCCTGCCAGTGCGCCACGCGCTTCTCCGCCCGCTCGCCCGACAGCCGCACTACGCTGCGTTCGCTCGCCAGCGGCTGGATGTTGCCTATGCCCAGCTCCACCGCCTTTTGCAGGGTGAAATCCATTTTCTCCCCGGCTGAGATCGCTTGGGCGAGCTGGACTTGCAGCGGCGATTCGCGCTCGACAGCCAGCCAATCCTCGATTTCCACGGTGACATGGCGCTTGCCGATGTCCGTGACGCGCGCCTCGCCTTCCCCGCCGCGTCCGTTGAACACGCCGACCCTATCGCCGGCCTGCAGGCGCAGCACCCGCGCCGCGTGGTGCGCGGCCTGTTCGGGCAGTTCCGCCGTGCCGCGTTGGCCTAAAATTTCCGGGCAGTAAAAACGGGGGGTGGTCATCTTGATTTCCGCACTAGATATCTAATTTACTCATGATAAACTAAATCAATTGGCATCAATCAGGCGGGAGCATAGAAACTATGGTTAGTTTGCAGACACCGGTTTGCGATTTCGGCTGGAAGGCCCCGGATTTCGACCTGCCCGGGGTGGACGGCAAACGCTACAATCTGGCCGGCGTGCGTGGACCCAAGGGTCTGCTGGTGATGTTCATCTGCAACCACTGTCCTTACGTCCAGGCGATCCGCGACCGCCTCGTGCGCGACTGCCGGGAACTGCAACAGATGGGCATCAACACCATCGCCATCATGTCGAACGATCCGGCCGATTACCCGGAAGACGGCTTCGACAACATGAAAAAGGTGGCGCAGGAATTCGGCTTCCCGTTCCCCTACGTGTGGGATGAAAGCCAGGCGGTGGCAAAAGCCTACGGTGCCGTATGCACGCCGGACTTCTTCGGCTTCAACGCCGGCCTGGAACTGCAGTACCGCGGCCGGCTCGATGCTTCCCGCAAGGAAGCCGCGCCCGCCGATGCCCGGCGCGATTTGTTCGAGGCGATGAAGGAAGTGGCGCTGACCGGCAAGGGGCCGGCGGAGCAAATCCCGAGCATGGGCTGCTCGATCAAATGGAAATGAGTAAACGGTGATGGGGAATGGGCGCCCCACCACCCCTCGTTCCTCCTCACCCCTAGCCGGAACAAGCATGCTCCTAGCCGTCATCGATGCCGTGAGGAAGGTCGCACAGCAGGAAATCATGCCGCGCTACCTGAAGGTCGCGCACCAGCGCAAAACCGATGGCAGCATTTTCACCGAGGCGGATATCGCCGCGCAAACCGCGCTGGTTTCGGCACTCCAGCAGATCCACGATTACCCGGTGCTGGGCGAGGAAATGCCGCCGGAGCGGCAAGAAGCGCTGTGGCGGGCCGGAGAAGAGGGGCTGTGGTGCATCGACCCGATCGACGGCACCTCCAATTTCTTCAACGGCCTGCCTTACTTCGCGGTTTCCGTGGCCTTGATGCGCGGCGGGCAAAGCGTTCTGGGCGTAATCTACGATCCGGTGGCGGACGAAATGTTCTGGGCGGAGCGGGGCAAGGGCGCCTACCTCAACGGCGAGCCGATGCCGATCAAGGAATGCGTGCCCGAATTCCGCCATGCCATGGCGGCGATCGACTTCAAGCGGCTCAAGCCGAATCTGGCGCAACAGCTGGTAGCCGCACCGCCATTTGCCTCGCAGCGCAACTTCGGCGCCAGCACGCTGGACTGGTGCTACGTGGCGGCGGGACGCCTCAATCTTTACCTGCATGGCGGGCAGAAACTCTGGGACTACGCGGCCGGTTCGCTGATCCTGGCGGAGGCGGGCGGCTCGATGTGCACGCTGATCGAGGACGACTTCGGTGCCGGCGATCTTTGGCAACGCTCGGTCATCGCCGCACTGAATCCCGGTTTATTCGACGCCTGGAGAGACTGGATCCGGACACGGCAATAACCCGGAAAACTGCCGCACCCCCCTTGTTTTTGCAGGTCTGGAGCAAGTCTTATATCTTTTATCTATAAGAAAAACTCTTGGGACAATAAAAATCTGTTATTGCCCTTAGTCAGGCTGGTGAGTAATAATCGTGAGTTTGAATAGCCCCTAGCAGAAAAAGGAAATAAGCATGGCAACTCGTAAAGAACTCGCGAACGCGATCCGCGTCCTTTCCATGGACGCTGTGCAGAAAGCCAATTCCGGCCACCCAGGTGCGCCCATGGGCATGGCGGAAATCGCCGAAGTAGTGTGGAACCATCACCTGCGCCACAACCCGGCCAACCCCAAGTGGTTTGATCGCGATCGTTTCGTGCAGTCCAACGGCCACGGCTCGATGTTGATTTATTCCCTGCTGCACCTGACCGGCTACGACCTGCCGATGGAAGAAATCAAGAAATTCCGTCAGATGCACTCCAAAACCCCGGGTCACCCCGAGTACGGCTACACCGTCGGCGTGGAAACCACCACCGGCCCGCTCGGCCAGGGCATCACCAACGCCGTCGGCATGGCCATGGCGGAGAAACTGCTGGCCGCCGAATTCAACAAGCCCGGCCATGAAATCGTCAACCACTACACCTATACCTTCCTCGGCGACGGCTGCATGATGGAAGGCATTTCCCATGAGGCCTGCGCGCTGGCCGGCACCTGGGGCCTGGGCAAACTGATGGCCTTCTGGGACGACAACGGCATTTCCATCGACGGCCACATCGAAGGCTGGTACACCGACGACACCGCCAAGCGTTTCGAAGCTTATGGCTGGCATGTGGTTCCTAATGTGGATGGCCATGACCCGGTGGCGATCGAAGCTGCCGTGCAAGCTGCCAAGGCAGTGACCGACAAGCCTTCCTTGATCTGCTGCAAAACCATCATCGGCAAAGGCTCCCCCAATAAGGAAGGCACTCACGACGTACACGGCGCCGCCCTGGGCGACGCTGAAATCGCCGCCACCCGCGCCAATCTGGGCTGGACCCACGGCCCGTTCGAGATTCCCAAGGATGTGTATGAAGGCTGGGATTGCCGCACCAAGGGCGCCGGACTGGAAACCCTGTGGAACAACAAGTTCGCCGAATACACCGCGGCCTTCCCGGAAGAAGCCGCCGAATTCAAGCGCCGCATGGTTGGGGATCTGTCTGCCGACTGGAAAAAGCACGCCGCCGACTTCATCGCCAAGACCAACGAAAAAGCCGAGACCATTGCCACTCGCAAAGCCTCGCAGAACTGCATCAACGGCCTGGCCCCGGCGCTGCCCGAGTTCCTCGGCGGTTCCGCCGACCTGACCGGTTCCAACCTGACCAACTGGACGGGTTGCCACCACGTCAAGGGCAAGAGCACCGGCAACTACATCAGCTACGGCGTGCGCGAATTCGGCATGTCCCACATCATGAACGGCATGGCGCTGCACGGCGGCCTGCTGCCTTTCGGCGGCACCTTCCTGATGTTCTCGGAATACGCCCGCAACGCCCTGCGCATGTCGGCCCTGATGAAGCAGCGCGTGATCTACGTGTACACCCACGACTCCATCGGCCTGGGTGAAGACGGCCCGACCCACCAGCCAGTCGAGCAGACCGCAACCTTGCGCATGATCCCCAACATGGATGTATGGCGTCCTTGCGACACGGTGGAATCCGCCGTGTCCTGGGTCGCTGCCGTGGAAAAGAAAACCGGTCCGAGCTGCCTGATTTTCAGCCGCCAGAACCTCAACTTCCAGAAACGCAGCGAGGCGCAGATTGCGGATATCGCCAAGGGCGCCTACGTGCTGGCTGACGCCGCTGCACCCAAGATGGTGCTGATCGCCACCGGCTCCGAAGTACAACTGGCGATGGATGCCAAGAAGGTGCTGGACGAGCAGGGCATCCCCACCCGCGTGGTATCGATGCCTTCTACCAACGTGTTCGACAAGCAGGACCAGGCCTACAAGGACAGCGTGCTGCCCAAGGGTGTCAAGCGCGTAGCCGTCGAGGCCGGTGTCACCGACGGCTGGTACAAGTATGTCGGCGAAGGTGCAGTGGTCGGCATGAACACTTTCGGCGAATCCGCCCCTGCTCCCGAGTTGTTCAAGCACTTCGGGTTCACGGTCGAAAACGTCGTCAATACGGCAAAAAGCATTCTGTAATATTATTTAAGCAACGCGGGGGCGCCAGGATGACCGGCGACCCCGCAATGACTTTCTGTTTTCAATAAATCTCAAGGAGCAAATAAACATGGCAATCAAAGTAGGTATCAACGGTTTCGGCCGTATCGGCCGCATGGTATTCCGCGCTGTAGCTAAGGACTTCAAAGACATCGAGATCGTCGCCATCAACGACCTGCTCGAGCCCGACTACCTGGCCTATATGCTCAAGTACGACTCAGTGCACGGCCGTTTCAATGGCGATATCGCTGTTGACGGCGGCAACATGGTGGTTAATGGCAAGAAAATTCGCCTGACGGCTGAGCGTGACCCCGCCAACCTGAAGTGGAACGAAGTGGGCGCCGATATCGTGATCGACTGCACCGGTTTCTTCCTGACCACCGAATCCTGCGAAGCCCACATCAAGGCCGGCGCAAAGAAAGTGGTTCAGTCCGCCCCTGCCAAGGACGCCACCCCGATGTTCGTGTACGGCGTGAACCACACCAAATACGCTGGCGAAGCCATCGTTTCCGCAGCCTCCTGCACCACCAACTGCCTGGCTCCGGTCGCCAAGGTACTGAACGACAACTGGGGCATCAAGCGCGGCCTGATGACTACCGTGCATGCGGCTACCGCCACCCAAAAAACCGTTGACGGCCCTTCCATGAAGGATTGGCGCGGCGGCCGTGGCATTCTGGAAAACATCATTCCGTCGTCCACCGGTGCGGCCAAGGCTGTGGGCGTGGTGCTGCCCGAACTGAAGGGCTTGCTGACCGGCATGGCTTTCCGCGTCCCCACTTCCGACGTATCCGTGGTCGATCTGACCGTGGAACTGAACAAGGCCGCTTCCTACGACGACATCTGCAAGGCCATGAAAGCGGCTTCTGAAGGTGCGATGAAAGGCGTGCTGGGTTATACCACCGAGAAAGTGGTGTCCACCGACTTCGTCGGCAACAGCGCCCCTTCCACCTTTGATGCCGAAGCCGGTATTGCCCTCGACAGCACCTTCGTCAAAGTCGTGGCCTGGTACGACAACGAGTACGGCTACACCTGCAACATGATGCGCTTGGTTCAGCACGTAGCCAAGTAAAAGGCGAGGGGCGAGGGGCTAGAGGCTAGAGGGGGTTTTGTCCGGCTTTGCCGGAAGATTATTGCCGCTCAGCGGCACAAAACCCCCTCTAGCCTCTAGCCCCTCGCCTCTAGCCCGCCTCAACCCGAGGCGTAAGGAATAAGCCCACTTATTCCTTACACCTTAATTTTATTGGAGAACAAACCATGTCCGTTATCCGCGTTACCGATCTGGACCTCAAGGGCAAGCGCGTCCTGATCCGTTCCGACCTGAATGTGCCCGTCAAGGACGGCAAAGTCACTTCCGACGCCCGCATCACGGCGTCGATGAAGACCTTCGAGCATTGCCTCAAGGCCGGCGCCAAGGTGATGGTGATGTCCCACCTCGGCCGCCCCGTCGAAGGCGAATATTCCGAGGAAAACTCGCTCAAGCCGGTTGCCGACGTGCTGTCCGCAAAACTCGGCAAGCCGGTGCGCCTGGTCAAGGACTGGATCGACGGCGGCTTCGACGTCGCCGACGGCGAACTGGTGCTGCTGGAAAACGTGCGTTTCAACAAGGGCGAGAAGAAAAGCGTCGATGAGACCGCGCAAAAATACGCCAAGCTGTGCGATATTTTCGTCATGGATGCCTTCGGCACCGCCCACCGCGCGGAGGGCTCCACCCACGGCGTCGCCAAGTTCGCTCCCGTCGCCTGCGCCGGTATCCTGCTCACCGAGGAACTCGAGGCGCTGACCAAGGCTCTGCTCAGCCCGGCCCGCCCGATGGTCGCCATCGTCGGCGGCTCCAAGGTTTCGACCAAGCTGACCGTACTCGAGGCCCTGTCCGAGAAAGTGGACCAGATGGTCGTCGGCGGCGGTATCGCCAACACCTTCCTCAAGGCCACCGGCAAGAATGTCGGCAAGTCGCTGTGCGAGGACGACCTGGTCCCCACCGCCCAGGCACTGATGAAGAAAATGACCGCCCGCAACGCCACCATCCCCATCGCGGTTGACGTGGTTTGCGGCAAGAAATTCGACGCCAACGAACCTGCCGTCCTCAAGGATGCGGGCGCCGTTGACGATGACGACATGATTTTCGATATCGGCCCCAAATCCGCACAGGAGCTGGTCGACATCATCATGAAGGCCGGCACCGTGGTCTGGAATGGCCCGGTCGGCGTGTTCGAATTCGACCAGTTCGGCGCAGGCACCAAGGCCATCGCCATGGCGATAGCAGAAACCAAGGCCTTCACCCTGGCCGGCGGTGGCGACACCATCGCGGCGATCCAGAAATACGACATCTACGACAAGGTGTCCTACATCTCTACCGCCGGCGGCGCCTTCCTCGAGTTCCTCGAAGGAAAAAAGCTGCCCGCCGTGGAAATTCTGGAACAGCGCGCTAAACAATAATGTAGGGTGGGCACGTCTTTGTGCCCACGCGATCAACTCGGCTTAATCTATGCAACGTAAAACTAAAATCGTCGCCACTCTTGGCCCCGCATCCAGCGACCCGGAGGTTCTTAACCTCATGCTGCAAGCCGGGGTGGATGTCGTGCGCCTGAACTTTTCCCACGGCAAGCCCGAAGATCATATCCAGCTGGCCGAAACGGTGCGCGCAATGGCGCGTGCCCGCGGCAAGACGGTCGGTGTGCTGGTCGACCTGCAGGGTCCAAAAATCCGCATTGGCAAGTTCGAGCACGGCAAAGTCACCTTGACCAACGGCGCCAGCTTCATCCTCGACAGCGACTGCGAACTGGGCAACCAGGACCGGGTCGGCCTTGACTACAAAGAGCTGCCCCGCGACGTCAGCCGCGGCACCACCCTGCTGCTGGATGACGGCCGCATCGTAATGTGGGTGGAAGAAGTGCGCGGCAATGAAATTTTCTGCACCGTGAAGCAGGGCGGCGCACTGTCCAACAACAAGGGCATCAACCGCCAGGGCGGCGGCCTTTCCGCTTCGGCGCTGACCGAGAAAGACAAGGAAGACATCAAGACCGCCGCAGCGCTCAAGGCGGATTATCTGGCGGTATCCTTCCCGCGCGACGGCGCCGACATGCAGCTGGCGCGTACGCTGATGCAGGCAGCAGGCGGCAAGAGCATGCTGGTGGCGAAGATCGAACGCGCCGAGGCGATTACCAACCTGAACGAAATCCTCGACGCCTCGGACGCCATCATGGTGGCACGCGGCGACCTCGGCGTGGAAGTCGGCGATGCCGCCGTGCCCGCCCTGCAAAAGCGCATGATTCGCATGGCGCGGGAAAAGAACAAGCTGGCCATCACCGCCACCCAGATGATGGAATCCATGATCAACAGCCCGATCCCCACCCGCGCGGAAGTTTCCGACGTGGCCAATGCGGTGATCGACGGTACGGATGCCGTGATGCTGTCGGCTGAAACCGCTGCCGGACAATTCCCGGTTGAGGCCGTGGCGGCCATGGATCGCGTGTGCATCGAGGCGGAAAAGGAATACGAAACCGGTTTCAGCAAGCGCCGCCTGAGCATGCAATTCGACCGTGTTGACGAATCCATCGCCATGGCGACCATGTATACCGCCTACCATTTGCAGGTCAAGGCCATCGCCGCCCTGACCGAATCCGGCTCGACCGCCCTGTGGATGTCGCGGGTCAATCCGGATGTGCCGATTTATGCGCTCACGCCCGATGTAGCCACGCGCCGCAAACTCACCCTGTTCCGCGGCGTCTACCCGGTCAACTTCAAGCCCGCCACGCAGGAACGCGAGCAGGTGCTTCATGAAGCCGAAGATGAGTTGCGCCGCCGCGGCGCGGTGAGGGACGGGGATCTGATCATCCTTACCATCGGCGAGCCGATAGGCAAATCCGGCGGCACCAATACCATGAAAATTGTCAAAGTCGGCGAGAGCCGAAAAACAAGCAACCCGTAGCGCACCGATTAACCCAGCAGCACATTTATATTACTTACCAGCAGGAGGCATTATGGCATTAGTATCCATGCGTCAACTTCTCGATCACGCCGCAGAAAATGGCTACGGTCTGCCGGCGTTCAACGTCAACAACCTGGAACAGATCATGGCGATCATGCAGGCCGCCGACGAGTGCAACAGCCCGGTGATCATGCAGGGCTCGGCCGGCGCGCGCAAATATGCCGGCGAGGCATTCCTGCGCCACCTGATCGAGGCCGCCATCGAAGCCTATCCCCACATTCCGGTCGTCATGCACCAGGATCACGGCGCCTCCCCGGCCATCTGCATCAATGCCATCCGCTCCGGCTTTTCCAGCGTGATGATGGACGGCTCCTTGAACGAAGACGGCAAGACCCCGTCCAGCTTTGAATACAACGTCGAAGTCACACGCAAGGTGGTGGAGATGTCCCATGCCGTCGGCGTTTCCGTCGAAGGCGAACTGGGTTGCCTGGGCTCCCTCGAATCCGGCCACGGCGAAAAGGAAGACGGCCACGGCGCGGAAGGCGCGCTGACCATGGACCAGCTCCTGACCGATCCGACCGAAGCCGCCGAATTCGTCAAGGCGACTGGCGTGGACGCACTGGCCATCGCCATCGGCACCAGCCATGGCGCCTACAAATTCACTCGTCCGCCCACCGGCGACGTGCTGGCCATCAGCCGGATCAAGGAAATTCACGCCAAGATCCCCAATACCCACCTGGTGATGCACGGCTCCTCCTCAGTGCCGCAGGAATGGCTCAAGATCATCAACGATTTCGGCGGCACCATGCCCCAGACCTACGGCGTACCGGTCGCGGAAATCGTCGAAGGCATCAAACACGGCGTGCGTAAGGTGAACATCGACACCGATCTGCGCATGGCCTCCACCGGAGCGGTGCGCAAGTATCTGGCGGAAAACACCAAAGATTTCGACCCGCGCAAATTCCTCGCCGCAGCAACCGTGGCAATGAAAGGCATTTGTAAAGCGCGCTTCGAAGCCTTCGGCTCCGCCGGCCAAGCTGACAAGATCAAGCCGATCATGCTCGACCGCATCGCCACCATGTACACCAAGGGCGAACTGAAAGCCGTCGTTAAGTAACTTGCAGGAAGTAGCTTGCCTGTAAAACCCCCGTGACCTCAGTTGCGGGGGTTTTTTCTTGTATGGACCCGAAAAAAGCCACAGCGTGGGCGCGGGGATCACCCCGACCATGAAGGAAAGGCTTGTTCGGCATAAATTGCGCAAGCCGCTGGAAACCTCGCTCAGTGTCGCCGATGGCGTCACGGCAGCGACAGTCCTGGCCGAAGCGAAACGCCTCCTGGAAGAGGTCCCGGTGCTCAAGGTGTTTATGGGGGAAAAGCAGACTTCCGTACTCGAGACTTTGTCCCATATCTCGCTACACCCGGCAGCCGCCTTGCTGCTGACCGTCGCCGACAAAAGTCGGGAGGGCATGTTTCGGCATGGCGTTCTGGTCGCACTGATTTCGGTTTCGCTCGGCGCGCACCAGAGACTAGCCCACAATGACCGGGGGATGCTGGCGCTGGCCGGTTTGCTCGCATCCGCGCATCGGCCAGATCGTTCTCGACGAACTCACCGATTATCCCAAGATGGTGATCGAAGCCGTAGCCACGCATCATGAGCGCCTTGACGGCAGCGGCTACCCTCGCCAGCTTTCAGGCCAGCAGATCAGCCCGATTGCGCAGATTCTTTCGATGGCCGAAACGCTAAGCGGGATCATCACGCACAAGGACGACGTCCTTATACGCTCCTGCCTCGCCCTCAAATGTATCCCGGGCGAGCATCCGCTCGACCTGATTTCGGTTGTCTCGGCGTTGAAGCGCAATTATGCCGGTGAGCCCTTCCCCATCGGCGCGACGGCAGTACAAACAGCACCCAAAACCCATGAGGTAGTCAAAAAGCTGGCGCATGCCCTGACGGAATGCGAGAAAATTGCGCAGACGCCCTCTTTACCTGCCGCCATCTCGGATTTGCTGCGTCACGTGAAGGCCCGGCTTACCGGATTGCGGCAGGCGCTGAAGGCTACCGGGATCGAGGAATGCCTGAGAATGGCCACGTGGCCGCCTTTGACCAGGGAAACCACGAGATTTTCCTGGAAATCGCCGTGATCGGCCAGGAAATCGGCTGGCGCCAGCGGGATATTGCCCGCGACCTGTATCTTCGCCTCAACGATCCCGCCCTTGAGTCTGCCTCTATCTTCTCCGATTTAATCGAAATCCTCTACGACCCGGAGAAAATCTGAACTGAGTCAACTGGTTTTCAACAACCGCGCGGCTTCCTGCACCAGAAAATCCTTGAACGCCTGGGCAACGACCGAAAGCCGCTTGCCCTTGCGATGCACCACGAACCAGTGTCGCCGGATGGGGAAGGAATCCACATCGAGCACGACCAGGCGCCGAGTCTCCAGTTCCAGCGCGACGGTGAGCATGGAAACGATGCCCAGGCCCATACCAGCCTGCACTGCCTGCTTGATCGCCTCGTCGGTGCTCATTTCCATGCCGGTTGAAAGCTTCAGGTCATGCTGGACGAAAAACCGCTCCATCGCACTGCGCGTTCCCGACCCCTGCTCGCGCACGATAAAGGTTTCCTGTGCCAGCCGGGGCAAGGGGATGTTCCGTTCCTGCGCCAGGGGATGGCTCGGCGGGGCGATCACCACCAGAGGATTTTCCATGAAGGGCTCGGCGTCGATGTCCAAGCCCTCCGGCGGCAAACCCATCACCCCCAAGTCCATCTCGTTGTTGGCGAGCTGGTTGATCAGCACCTCGCGGTTGACCACGTTCAGGCTCAGTGTGATGTTCTGGTTGCGCTGACAAAACAGGGCCAGCAGCTGCGGCGCGAAATAATTCGCAGTGCTGACCACGGAAATGTTCAGCTTGCCGCGTTTCAGCCCTTTCATCTCGCCCAGCACGGCCTCCGCCTCCGCCAGCTGCTGGGCGATGCTGCGGCTGTAATGATAGGTCTCCCTGCCGGCGTCGGTAAGAAATATTTTCTTGCCGATCTGCTCGAACAGGGGCAAGCCTACACTCTCCTCGAGCTGCTTGATCTGCATGGAAACCGCGGGCTGGGTCAGGTGCAGCTCTTCGGCCGCGCGGGAAAAGCTGAGATGGCGGGCAACCGCCTCGAATACCTGGAGCTGGCGTAAAGTGACGTGTAGCATGGCTGAACGATAATATTTTCTTATGTTGTTGCTGAATAATACACTGCTTAGCTTATGCCTGTTCATTCTAG
>CAZLJK010000036.1:0-3739 GCA_964559825.1 uncultured Sulfuricella sp.
TGCCGAAGCGAGGTGCGCATTCTACAGAGTTATCAGGAAACGTCAACAACTCTTTATGAAACTTTAATCTGGTTGCGGGGGCAGGATTTGAACCTACGACCTTCGGGTTATGAGCCCGACGAGCTGCCAGACTGCTCCACCCCGCGCTGAGAGATGAGACTATAGCAAAACGCGCCCCGCACCGTCAAGCAATTTGTGATCACACCCGCATAGCAAATGCGCCAGAACGCCCCAACCCATTGATGAATAAATACAACGCAACCACACCTGGAATCATCCCGCAAAACCAATCTCACTTTTATTTATAGATGCTCTATAGTAAATCCTCAAGATTGCACTAAGGAATTTGACCAATCATCATGTCGTGCATATATAGTATCAATTCAGATTAACGATGGTACCGAACCCAGCACTCAATGCGCCAAAATCCAGCTTGGCTTGCCTGCGTGAAACCCCATACAGACCAAGCAAACCAACTGGGGAAATTTATCGAAATTTCTTATATAACAATAAAAAGAATGGATAACACCCCTTTTGCATCCATGCTATTCTTCGGCGACTTAAGAATTGTTGCCCACTTAATGGAGAATATAAATCATGTCTAAACTAGTAAGGCCGCATGGCGGAGGAGAGCTCAAACCATTGCTGTTAAGCGGCGATGCTTTGAAACAGGAATTAGCGCGTGCCCAGGCAATGCCTAAGGTGCGCATGAGCTCGCGCGAAACTGGCGACCTTATTATGTTGGGCATCGGCGGCTTCACGCCTCTCGACGGATTCATGACACATGCTGACTGGCAAGGCGTGTGCGATGGCTACAAAATGGCCAACGGCCTGTTCTGGCCTATCCCCGTCACCTTGTCGACCGACGACGAGAGCGTCAAGGTCGGCGACGATGTCGCCTTGGTGGATGGAGAATCCGGCGAGATCATGGGCACTATGAAGGTGACTGAGAAATACACCATCGACAAGGCCCACGAGTGCATGGAGGTCTACAAGACTACCGACATGGAACACCCTGGCGTCAAGATGGTGATGGCTCAGGGCAAGTACAACCTGGCCGGTCCGGTCAAGGTGCTGTCCACTGGCGGCTTCAAGGAGAAGTACGGCGACCAGTTCATGACCCCCGCCGAGACCCGCGCCAAGTTCGAACAAATGGGCTGGTCCAAGATCGCCGCCTTCCAGACCCGCAACCCCATGCACCGTTCGCACGAGTACTTGGCCAAGATCGCCATCGAGACTATGGACGGCGTCCTGGTCCACTCCCTGCTGGGCGCCCTGAAGCCGGGCGACATACCCGCAGATGTGCGTTCCGAAGCCATCAGCACCCTGGTAGACAACTACTTTGCCCCGAACACCGTGATCCAGGCCGGGTACCCGCTGGACATGCGTTATGCGGGCCCGCGCGAAGCGTTGCTGCATGCCCTGTTCCGTCAGAACTATGGCTGCTCGCACCTGATCGTCGGTCGCGACCACGCCGGCGTAGGCGACTACTACGGCCCCTTCGACGCCCAGAAGATTTTCGACGAAATTCCGAAAGATGCGCTCGAAACCAAGAACATGAATATCGACTGGACTTTCTGGTGCAACAAGTGCGGCGGCATGGCATCGCAGCGCACCTGCCCACACACCAAGGATGACCGTATTCTGCTGTCCGGCACCAAGGTGCGTTCCATGCTTTCCGAAGGCCAGGACTTGCCTGTCGAATTCAGCCGTCCCGAAGTCGCCAAGGTTCTGCAGAAGTACTACGCCGGCTTGACCGAAGAGCAGAACGTCAAAGTTGAGCTGAAGGGCCATTCCGCAAAATAGTTTTTTAAGGTTGGCCGGTTACACAAGTAACCGGCCTTTGTTAATAGTAGTACTGTGATAACTACGAGGAGTAGAAGCAATGCCAACATTTGTACGCACAGAAAAATGTGATGGCTGCAAAGGTCAGGACAAAACTGCCTGCATGTATATTTGCCCGCACGACCTGATGAAGCTGGATAAAGATGGTTCCGAAACCGGCCACGCCATGAAGGCGTTCAACCAAGAACCGGAACAGTGCTGGGAGTGCTACTCCTGCGTGAAGATTTGCCCACAAAACGCAATCGAAGCTCGTCACTACGCCGACGTTGTCCCCCTGGGCGGCTCCGTGCAGCCTCTGCGTGGTACTGACTCGATCATGTGGACCATCAAATTCCGTAATGGCAGCATGAAGCGCTTCAAGTTCCCTATCCGCACCACCCCGGAAGGCTCCATCGACTGTTACGGCGGCAAGCCAGCGGCAGACATGGCCAACATCACCAAGGTTGGCTTCTTCAACCAAATGAATGGCTACCGTGCCGGCAACCCCGCGAGTTGATCCGCAAGTAATCGCGGCCACTGGTTATTATTAACAAACATTGAAAGGTAACAACAATGGCTGGTACTTTTGAAAATCCGGAAGTCGTTCAAGAAGAAGTCGACATTCTGATGATCGGCGGCGGCATGGCCAACTGCGGCGCCGCTTACGAAATCATGCGCTGGGCCGACGCCGCCAAGGCTGAGAACGGCGTGGATCTGAAGATCAAGCTGGTCGACAAAGCCGCCATGGATCGCTCCGGCGCCGTGGCTCAAGGTCTGTCCGCGATCAACACCTACATCGGCGATGCGCAAGACCCTGCCGATTACGCTCGCATGGTCTCCAACGACCTGATGGGTATCACCCGCGACGACTTGGCCTACGATCTGGGCCGCCACGTTGACGAATCCGTGCACCTGTTCGAAGAATGGGGCCTGCCGATCTGGAAACTGGACGAGAACGGCGAGCGTCATGACGGATCCGTCGACATGCCCAAGCTGAAGGACGGCGGCAAGCCAGTTCGTTCCGGCAAATGGCAGATCATGATCAACGGCGAATCCTACAAGTGGATCGTTGCTGAAGCCGCCAAGAAAGCCCTCGGCATGGATCGCATCCAGGAACGTATCTTCATCGTCAAGCTGGTTAACGACAAGAACGATCCTAAGCGCATCGCCGGTGCTGTTGGTTTCTCCACACGTGACCACAAAGTGATCGTGTACAAGTTCAAAGCCTGCCTGCTGGCTGCCGGCGGTTGCGTGAACCTGTTCCGCCCCCGTTCCGTTGGTGAAGGCCAAGGTCGTGCATGGTACCCAGTCTGGAACGCAGGTTCCACCTACTCCATGGCCGCCGAAGCTGGCGCAGAACTGACCATGATGGAAAACCGCTTCGTGCCTGCCCGTTTCAAAGACGGCTACGGCCCGGTCGGCGCATGGTTCCTGCTGTTCAAAGCCCAAGCCACCAACGCCAATGGCGAAGTGTACATGGTCAAGAACAAGGAAATGCTGAACGACTACCCGCCTTACGGCCAAGCAGCCGTTCCTGCATCTTGCTTGCGTAACCACTTGATGCTGAAGGAAATGAAAGAAGGCCGCGGCCCGATTTACATGGACACCGTGACCGCTCTTGCAAAAATGCGCGAGACCCTTTCCCCACGCGAAGTGAAGCATCTGGAAGCCGAAGCCTGGGAAGACTTCCTCGACATGTGTATTGGCCAATGCGGCGTCTGGGTGGGTGAGAACATCGAGCCGGAGAAGAAAAACTCCGAATTGATGCCTACCGAACCCTACCTGCTCGGTTCCCACTCCGGTTGCTGCGGTATCTGGGTATCCGGTCCGGATGATGTCGGCGCGCCGACTTCCGAAACCCATGCTGACGCTGGCAAGGTTCCCGCACATCTGCCGAGCGGCTGGAACTGGGGCT
>CAZLJK010000036.1:3749-29161 GCA_964559825.1 uncultured Sulfuricella sp.
CTACCGTTCCATGACCACCGTCAAGGGTCTGTTCACCGCCGGCGACGGCGTGGGCGCATCCGGCCACAAATTCTCCTCCGGCTCCCATGCTGAAGGCCGTATGTGCGCCAAATCGATGGTCAAGTACTGCATCGACAACAAGGACTGGAAACCAGAGCTGGATACCTCAGCCGAAGAGTTGGTTGCGCAAATCTACCAGCCGGTACGTAACTTCCTGGAGCACAAGGATTACTCCACCGCTATCGACGTGAACCCGAACTACATCACGCCGAAGATGCTTCAGTTCCGCCTGCAAAAAATCATGGACGAGTACGTTGCTGGCGTTGCCACCTACTACACGACCAGTGACAAGATGCTGGCCGTTGCTGAAGAGAAGCTGGGCATGCTGAAGGAAGATGCAGAAAAGATGCGTGCGAAAGACCTGCACGAACTGCTGCGCGCATGGGAAAACTACCATCGCATCCTGACGGCTGAAGCTCACATGAAACACATCCAGTTCCGCGAAGAATCCCGTTACCCGGGTTTCTACTACCGCATGGACAAGAACTTTGTCGATGAGGAAAACTGGAAGTGCTTCGTGAACTCCATCTACGACAAGAACACCAAGACCTGGACCTGCTTCAAGCGCGCCCACGTGGATCTGGTGGACAAGTCCAAACTGTTCAAGCCTGCCGCTCACTAAGGTAGTTACGAATAGTTGTAGCAAACTAAAACCGGGCGCCTCGCGGCGCCCGGTTTTTCATTCTGTAAGACCGTTTTAGCATCATGGGCGGCAAGATACACAGCTTCATGCAACTCTGCTGATAAGGCAGTGTCTAAATTTTTGGATTTTTTGCAGCGCACAATTGAGGTAAGAATGATGGAAAATATTGTTGATATCAATGACTCCCCCTTTGTCCCCAGCCCGGTGATACCGACTTCGTACGATGGTTCGAAAGTGATCCAGTTTCGTTGCCACAAGGAAATCGCCTGCTTCAACGCCTGCTGCAAAAACATCGACATCACCCTCACCCCGTACGACATCCTGCGCCTGAAACGCCGCTTGGGCCTGACTTCCGGCGAATTCCTACTGGGCTTCACCGAACCCTATGAAATGGACAAAGACAGCATCGCCGGCGTCAAATTCAAGCCCGTAGAAGGCGGAACCGCATGCCAGTTCATGACCGACGAGGGATGCAACGTCTATGAAGACCGCCCCACAGCCTGCCGCTACTACCCCGTAGCACTGGTCTCGATGCGCAAGCAGAACGAGTACACTGACACTAATTCCTATGCCCTGGTCGAAGAAGCGCACTGCCTGGGACACAAGGAAAATCGCTCCCTGACCATCGATGAGTACCGCCACGAGCAAGGCCTGGAAGACTATGACGAACTGGGCCGCGGCTGGCGCCAACTGATCCTGAAGAAGAAATCTTCCGGCCCGACCGTTGGGACCCCCTCCAAGCGCAGCCTGCAGCTATTCTTCTTGGCCTGCTACGATCTTGATCGTTTCCGTGATTTCGTCTTCAGCGATTCATTCAACGAAGTGTACGACCTACCTGATGATCTGAAGAAAACGATTGCCGAGGACGAAATCGAGCTCATGCAGTTCGGCTTCCGTTTTCTCAGGCAGGTCATGTTCAGCGAAGAAAGTATCGCCGTCAAATCCGACGCCTTTGACAAACGCCTGGCGAAGAAGCGGGAGCGTGAGGCGGCAGGCCTGACAACCAGCGAACCGGCACCTGTTCCGGACTCGCCCTACGACCACCCTGAGTGCGGTTGTGACTGAGGCTATCGAGTGCAAGCTCGCGCCCTGACCGCAGAGGAATATTTCGTCGAATCGGAGCCTTACTACGAGGCCACCGGCGACGAAATCGCCATTTTCGAGGCGGCCTATCAAAACAAGCTGCCCGTATTACTCAAGGGCCCGACCGGTTGCGGCAAGACCCGTTTCATGGAATACATGGCATGGCGGCTGAAACGTCCCCTGATCACGGTTTCCTGCCATGACGACCTGACCGCCTCCGACTTGGTCGGGCGGTTTCTGATCAAGGGGGGAGAGACAGTCTGGGTGGATGGACCGCTCGCCCGCGCCGTTCGTGCCGGGGCGATCTGCTATCTGGATGAAATCGTGGAAGCGCGGAAAGACGCCATCGTGGTGATCCACCCCCTTGCCGATGACCGCCGCGTACTGCCGATGGAAAAACTGGGCACCCTGCTGCAGGCCAACAACGACTTCTGCCTGGCGATTTCCTACAATCCCGGCTACCAGAGCGTACTCAAGGATCTCAAGCAAAGCACCCGGCAACGTTTTGTTGCCCTGGAATTCGATTACCCCAGTGCAGACCTGGAGCGCAAGATTGTTGCCAAGGAATCCGGCGTGGATAACGCACTGGCCGAAAAACTGGTCAAATTCGCTCACATGACCCGCAATCTCAAGGGCAGCGGTCTGGATGAAGGTGCCAGCACCCGCCTTCTGGTGCATGCCGGCAAGCTCATCGCTTCCGGCGTGGAGCCCATTGCCGCCTGCCGCAGCGCCATTGCCCAGGCGATTACCGACGATGCCGAAATGCTGGCGGCAATTCGAGAACTTTCCTCTTCGCTTTTCTAGCACATGGCCCCTGCGGCGCATCCTCATAGTAACGCACCGTTATCCGCCGAACAGATTAGCCATGCTCTGGAACTGTGGCTGGAGGTGGAATTCACCTTTATCCAGGTCGATGATCTCGCCGCCTCGATGGCAGCCCTTCCTCGCGAGGATCAGGACTTCCTGCTCGGCTGGGTAAGGCGCATCGCCACCACCAACATCCAGATCGCCTACCAGTTCGCCCTCCGCGCCATTAACCGGCTCGCCCACATGGACCGGCGAATGATCGAAGCCTGGGCCTTATATGCAATGGACACCTTTGACCGAGCCGGATCGAGCCCCGCCTTCAAGGTAATCAGCGAGCTGGACAACTTCGCCCAGCTCAGTCACGAGCATGCCGCAGGCGCACTGTTCGATGAGGTTGGGGGCATCCTGCTGACTTTCGTGCGCGGACTTTCAGGACGGCACCTCAAGCTGGAAAAAGGCGAAGCAACCTATACCGACAGCGAGACCTTGTTTCTGCCCGCAGTGGTTGCCCGGATGCGGGAGGCGACGGACAATTTCAAGCTGTGCAAGGCCATGGTGGCCATGCTTTGGGCACAGACCCGTTTCGGTACCTTCCGCATCAACCTGACCGAAGCCCTGAAGTCCTACCCGGATAGCGACAAGGCGCTGAAGCAGTTCCATGCCCTGGAAACCCTGCGCCTTGAAGCCTGTATCGGCCGCGAACTTCCCGGCCTGCACCGGGAAATGCAACGGCTAAAAAAAGAGACTGACGCAAAACTACCGGCGGGCTGGGAAAGCCATGCGGCCGATCTCGCCCGACCGGAAGCCAGCGTCGCCGACAGCCTCCGCCTTCTGGAGCGGGTTTATCCTGGAGCGACGCCCGACGCCGTTTGCTATCAGGGTGAGTTGCGACTGGACGCCGTGGCCGCCAGTATTGCGACAAGGATAGAACGGGAAAAGATGCTGCTGCGGGTCAAACTGGCGCAGGAGCTTGAAAAGCAAACCATAGAAAAGCGCGGTGACGCTCCGAACTTCAATGTCCTGCAGATAGCCGACGACCGTAATGATTTGCCGCGCCTGGAAATCACTTTGGACGATGCCCCGATCGCGCCTCCTGAAGGGGTGAAGCAACTGCTCACCTCGATCTATCTCGACCTGGGCGAAATCCCTCCCGAATATCTGGTTCCCGCGGGACCTGGCGAATACGATTCCTCCCTGCTCGATGAAAAAACCCAAAACCCCGATACCGTATGGCAGGGCACCTACCATGAGGAAGGGGCAAGCCTTTATCCGGAGTGGGATTTCGGCCGGCAGCACTACCGCAAGAACTGGTGCGTGCTGCGCGAGAGGGAAGTGACACCGCTGAATGATGGACTTGCGCAGCAGACGCTGGATAAACACAGCGGCCTGGTCAAACACTTGCGCCGCACCTTCGAGGCAATGCGCGACGAAAACCGGCTATTGAAGCGCGAACCGTCCGGTGACGAAGTGGACATTGACGCATTAATCGAGGCGCTGGCCGATGCTCGAGATGGCAGCGAAATGAACGACCGTCTGTTCATGCGCACGCACCGCAGCGCGCGCAACATTGCGGTCATGTTCATGGTGGACATGAGCGGATCAACCAAGGGCTGGATCAACAACGCGGAACGCGAATCCCTTATTCTGCTGAGTGAAACGCTGGAGCTGCTGGGCGACCGTTACGCCATCTACGGCTTTTCCGGCATCACCCGCAAACGCTGCGAAATATTCCGCGTCAAAAGCTTCGACGAGTCCTATGGGGAAATAGTGCAGCAGCGCATTGCAGGCATCTCCCCGCAGGAATATACGCGCATGGGCGTGGCCATCCGTCACCTCTCAGCCATACTCAATGGAGTCGACGCCCGCACCAAGCTGCTGATCACACTCTCGGACGGCAAACCGGACGACTACCATGACGGCTACCGCGGCAAATACGGCATCGAGGATACCCGCATGGCCCTGATCGAAGCCAAGCGCAGCGGCATCCACCCGTTCTGCATAACGATCGATACGGAAGGGCGTGACTACCTCCCCCACATGTATGGCACGGTGAACTACACTGTAGTTGCTGACGTAAAAGAACTGCCGCTTAAAGTGGCTGACATTTATCGACGGCTGACACGTTAATCCCAACGCATCAATTCATTTGACAGTAAATAAAAACTAGTGCAGAATTTAGACATATTCTAAATTCAACCCCACCAACAAGGAGAGTAATCATGGCAGTTCTCGTAGGCAAGGCCGCACCCGACTTCACCGCCGCTACCGTACTGGGCAACAACAGCATCGACGATAATTTCAACCTCAAGGCACACATCAAGAATAAGTACGCGGTGGTCTTTTTTTACCCGCTGGACTTCACCTTTGTCTGCCCTTCCGAGCTGATCGCTTTCGACCATCGCCTGAAAGAATTCAAGGAGCGCAACGTCGAAGTGATCGGCGTGTCCATCGACTCCCATTTCACCCACCTGGCGTGGAAAAACACCGCCGTCAACAACGGCGGCATCGGCCAGGTTCAATACCCGCTGGTGGCCGACATCAAGCACGAAATCTGCAAGGCCTATGACGTCGAAGCCGAAGGTGGCGTAGCCTACCGTGGCTCCTTCCTGATCGACAAGACCGGCATCGTGCGTCACCAGGTCGTGAACGATTTGCCGTTGGGTCGTAACATCGATGAAATGCTGCGCATGATCGATGCCCTGCAGTTCACCGAGCAGCACGGCGAAGTCTGCCCGGCAGGCTGGAGCAAAGGCAAGGCCGGTATGAAGGCCGACACCAAAGGTGTCGCCGATTACCTGGCCAAGCACGCTGTGGAGTTGTAATTCAGCAAGAGACCAAGGCAAACCATAGAAAAAGGGGGCAATGCCCCCTTTTTCTATTTGTTGTTCACTTTTAAATCGGCAGAAATACTACGCTGGCCACACTCTGAACAGCGCGCACGATGGTGCGGTTGGATTTTTCTGCGATGATTCTTGCCAGGGTGTCCTGCTGCGCGATCAGCTTGCCGAATTCTCTCTCGAAGCTCAAATTGCGGTGAGTTGCATCGTTTTCATTGCTGAGCAAAAACAACTCACCCCGACCATTGCGCGTGCCGCTCAGCTTCCAGACAGCAATCTCGATATTCCGCGCACTATTGTAGAGTTTCTGCGGATCGAGCTCGTCGAGAACATAAAGTTCGGCCTTGTCATTGTACGAGGCCATGATCATGGTCGCCAGGCCCGCGACAAAAGCCAGCACCCGATCTCCCTGATAGCCTTCCTGAAAAGCAAGGGAGAAGCACTCGGCTCCGCGTTTTCCATTCAACTCCGGAAAACGCCAGTCATATCCTGCATCAAATGCCCGCGCTATTGCACTTTCCATGGAAGGTTGACTACCCTTCTGCCACTCCCGTGGATTTCGCCGATAGAGTTTTTCCATCAGCGTCCGCAGATGGCTGAAGCTCTCCTGCTGGTGGATTTCGGCCACCGTATCGATGTCGGTTTTGATGAAGGAGGAAATTTTCAGGCCGGATGAAGTCGGGGGGCGCTTCTTGCCATCTGTCCGGAGCGGCACAGATGCACAGGCCGAAAGATAAGCGACCATGAAGGAAAGGAACAAAGCGGTTTTTGCGTTCATCCTGTGCAAGCGCAGTTTAGGCATCTGCACAGTATAGCGGTTTGCCACCCCCCGCGATAACGTTATACATCACTACCGAAAACAGGAACTGACCGGCGGATCAAGCAGCCAATCCAACCCTGTTTTTTCCCAGTGCAGTCTCAACGACCCGATCGAAATCACGATAAAATGGCTTGTGCAGGAAAAAACAATGACCGTTATTTGTATCGTTGCAATCATCACACAATCCGCACAGGGACTCGCATTTGATGACTTTTTTGATCGCTTCCGGGGCATGTGTAGCCAGTATCATCAACCGAGTATCCGGCTTGATAGCCTTGATCTTGCTCACCAGTGAAAATTCGGCGATCAGCGGCGACAGCATATCGACAATCACCAGTGACCAATGTTCCGGATTGCTCAGATAGGCATGCAATGCCACTGAAGGCTCAGTGAAATATCTTGCGCCAATGCCATCCTGATGGGCAAGTATCTCTAAATAAAGACATGTTGACACATCATTGCTAACAATCATGAAATTCATTTTCTCGCTTTTCACACGCATCCCCATGAGCTTGAATAAGTGATTCAAGTCTAACGCCAGATGAAAAAGAACCCCATCGGGGGAAGAATAATTGTGTGGCAGGAACACCCTGAATAGTCGGTAGGTGGGAATACGATGTTTTACTAGTGGAATCCCCTAGTAGAAAAAGAACATATGGAATTTAGCTGATTCGTGACTAGACCGATCGCATCCACGGGCTTCATGAAGCGCTCATGATGCCTTTTTCGCGAACCGTGCAGACATCTTATTCCGGATAATGGTGCTTGCCGACACTCACGCGCTTCGCCTGCAGTCCCTCGGCGGCAGCCTCCTCCAGGAACTGAACCTCACTGCCGATTTCGAGCTTGTCAAAATCCGGGTGGCTTACGTTGTCCCGGCTGAAATAAAGTTCATCGCCCTCCGGTGTGCCGATAAAACCAAAACCCTCTTCCGGGAATAGCCTGGCGACATGCCCATGACGCGGCGATTCGTGAATTTTTGTATCACCGCGCTGGCGCCGCCCATAATCCTCCAGCCGCCGCCTTGCCGCATCGAACGTATCTCGCAACGCCACATAAAGATCTTCATGGAGGTCGCGATTGACCACCAGTTCTGCACCGGGAACCGTGATATCCAGCCGCACATTAAAAAGCTTGCCCTGATGTTTGTGCTTTCCCGCAAATTCGAGTGAAACTTTGCAGCCGACAATGTGGGAATAGAACGATTCCAGCTTCTCCACCTTCTCCCTGATATGCGTTTCCACCGCCTCGGAATGGGGCATATCGCGAATGACGATTTGGAGTGGGCGTTGCATGGTCATACCTCCTTTAATTTAATGCCTGACATGAGCTTCCCTGGACCGTTCACGCGGGCTTACCTTGGCCAGTTCGGTCATTTCCTCAGCCAGAAGGTTCAGGATGTCGTCAGCCGATACAATGCCCGTCAGTCCGCCTTCCCGGTCGACAACCGGAATACGTCTTATCCCCTTGTTGCGCATCAGCTCGATCGCCTCGAACACGCCTTCGCTTTCCTGAATGCTGACCAGTTGCGGGCTCATGATGTCACCCACGGTAAAATCATTAAAATCCAGTGACTTCGCGATAATTTCAATGACAATGTCGCGGTCAGTCACAATGCCGACCGGCATCCGCCTGCCATCGACGACATCCACGACCACCAGGTCTCCCACGTGGTGCTGGCGCATGAGCTGTGCCGCTTCTGGAATGGTGGTTTTTCTTATGGCAAACACCACCTCGCGGTTGCAAAATTCACCGATGGGCATGGCGCTTCCTCTCGAATAGTTAGGGTCCAGATATGAAAATCCGGGCAATTGGGAATGCCCAATTTCAATATAGAACATTTCGCGAGAACGACAGGCAAAGCTTTATGCCTTATCCATCCAGACTTCCAATCCCTGTGCATTGAGTTCGATATCGTTCTCCAACAGCGTGCGAGCCTCATCCGGGGCAAGCCTGCAACCGTGCGCATCAAGACGCTCCAGCAGATAGCTTCCCAGTCCTTCTGACAGGCGCTGATGGCGCATCGCCCCGGCATCACGCACGCCCTCGGCAATGTTCACGAAATCGTCCAGCATGCAGTGTAGGTCATCTGCCAGGCGCGGCAACTGGACCACCTTGCCATAGTGGGTCAGGTAAGCGGTGCGGGGATGGCGAGACATGATCAGGTCAATCGAATCGTGCGCCGCCCCCGGCTCGAACTGCACGGGAGTGGTCGTGGGGAAAATGAACTCCCGCCCCTCGACATCGAACTCGCGATATGAAATTCCGAAAGTATCGCCGGTAAAAACCCCGCCGCTGCGCTCATCGAAAATGCAGAAATGATGGCAGGCGTGGCCCGGCGTGTCCAGGAACAATAGTCTCCGGCCATTCATCTCCAGAGTGAACTCGTGCGGCGCCTCGATCACGCGCTCGGCGGGAACCGGCACGATTTCCCCATATAATCGCCTGAACTGCTCCTCACCGTAAACCGCGAGAGAGCCTGCCGCCAGCCTGGACGGGTCGATCATGTGGCGCGCCCCGCGCGGATGCACGACCAGCATCGCCTCGGGAAACAGGCGCATCATCTCGCCTGCGCCGCCCGCGTGGTCGAGGTGGACGTGGGTCACAATCACATAGGCGATGTTTTCCGGGCGCAGGTTTTTCCGCCGCATCACCTCCAGCACACCGGGCACCGAGAAATTCGTCCCGGTGTCGATAATGGCCGCCTTGTCGCCTTCGACCAGCAAGTGGATCGCGGCCAGGCCGGGTCGGATGTGATGGGCGTCTATCGCGGCAATTCCATCTTCGTAATCCTGGTGGTTTTCAGTCATGTTTAGTCGCTCTTCCAAATAACGGTACAATTCCAAGTCTGGAGAGTAAAAATACCATGACTAGCATCCGCCAAGAAGACTTAATCGCCAGCGTCGGCGACGCGTTGCAATACATTTCCTACTACCACCCGCTCGACTACATCAAGGCGCTGGGTGCAGCCTACGAACGGGAGAAATCCCCCGCCGCCAGGGACGCCATCGCCCAGATCCTCACCAACTCGCGCATGAGCGCGCAAGGCCACCGCCCGATCTGCCAGGACACCGGCATCGTGGTCGCCTTCGTCAAGGTCGGCATGGACGTGCACTGGGATGCCCGGATGAGCGTCACCGACATGATCAACGAAGGCGTGCGCCGCGCCTACTCGAACCCCGACAACGTGCTGCGCGCCTCGGTGGTAGCCGACCCCGCCGGCGCGCGCAAGAATACCCGCGACAACACCCCGGCGGTGATCCACTACGAGATCGTTCCCGGCGACAAGGTCGAGATCATTCTCGCGGCCAAGGGCGGCGGTTCGGAAAACAAGGCCAAGTTCACCGTCCTCAATCCGTCGGACAGCCTTGTCGACTGGGTGCTGAAGACCGTCCCCACCATGGGCGCCGGCTGGTGCCCGCCGGGGATACTGGGCATCGGCATCGGCGGCACGGCGGAAAAAGCCATGCTGCTCGCCAAGGAAGCCCTGATGGAGCCGGTCGACATCCACGAACTGCAGGCGCGCGGGCCGCAAAACCGGATAGAGGAACTGCGCCTGGAGCTGTTTGAGAAAGTGAATGCACTGGGCATCGGCGCACAGGGACTGGGCGGCCTCACCACCGTGGTGGACATCAAGATCAGGGACTACCCGACCCACGCCGCCGGACTGCCGGTGGCGATGATCCCCAACTGCGCCGCCACCCGCCACATCCACTTCACCCTCGACGGCAGCGGCCCGGCCATGCTGACCCCGCCCAATCTCGCTGAATGGCCAAAGGTGGACTGGCAGCCCGCTCCCGATGCGCGCCGCGTCAACCTCGACACCGTCACCCGCGAAGAAATCGCCACCTGGAAACCGGGCGAAGCCCTGCTCCTGTCGGGCAAGCTGCTCACCGGCCGCGACGCCGCCCACAAGCGCATCGCCGACCTGTTCGCCAAGGGCGAAAAGCTGCCCGAGGGCGTGGACTTCGCCAACCGCTTCATCTACTACGTCGGCCCGGTTGACCCGGTGCGCGACGAAGTGGTCGGCCCCGCCGGCCCTACCACCGCAACCCGCATGGACAAATTCACCGACCTGATGCTGGACAAGACCGGCCTGATCGGCATGATCGGCAAAGCCGAGCGCGGCCCGGCGGCCATCGAGAGCATCAAGAAGCACAAGGCCGTTTACCTGATGGCGGTGGGCGGCGCCGCCTATCTCGTAGCCAAGGCGATCAAGGCGTCAAAAGTGCTGGCCTTCGCCGACCTCGGCATGGAAGCGATCTACGAATTCGAAGTCAAGGACATGCCGGTCATCGTGGCGGTGGATTCCAACGGCACATCGGTGCATGAAACCGGGCCGGCGGAGTGGCGCATGAAGATCGGCAAGATTCCCTTGGCAAACCATTCTTAACCGCAGTGGACGCGGAGGACGCTAAGGAAAAACGAGAAAAAGAACTTTGCTTTCCTCTGCGTCCTCTGCGGTGAAAAAGACTTTCACGTGATCGAGCCCGCCATCAAGACCGCCCTCACCCTGCCGACGCAAGAGGTCTACTATCGCCTCTACCGCTTCGACGATGCCCCGCCGCGCCGCCTGCTCCTGCTCCACGGCGGCGGTGTGGCGGGCAGGATCACCTGGGGTGGCATTCTCCCCCATCTCAGGCACTGGAACGAAATCCTCGTACCCGACCTGCGCGGCACCGGCAAGACCCGCTACCCCGACCACAAGGAGCACGGCTTCGAGGGCGAGGAAGTGGTGGCCGATCTCACCGCCCTGCTCGACCATCTGGCCTGGGACAAATTCGACCTGGGCGGCTATTCCTACGGCGGGCTGATCGCCATGCTGCTCAAGGCTGCCCGCCCGGCTGCGGTGGGAAGAACCTGCCTGCTCGAACCCGCCTTACTCGGCAAGATGAGCGACGAGGAATCGCTCCGCTCGCGCGAGTTGATCCTGCACGCCGCCAAGCGGCTGCGCGAGCTTGAAAATGTGGGGGAAGGGCTGGAACTGTTTCTCGATACCGTCGCCCCCAACCGCAGCCGCGGCTCGAAGAACGAGGAAATCATCCGCGAGCGCCTGTCCCACCGCCCGGCCGGTCTGGCCTGCGCCATCGAGTGCGTTTCCCACGCCGCCAAGCGGCTCGACCGCCAGCAATTAATTGCAGTTCAAGCCAACGTCAGCAGCTTCATCGGCGGCCGCTCACACCCTGCGGTGTACCAACTCTGCCAGGAGATTGCGGCGGGCCGGAACGACTGGGCCTGCCACCTGATTCAGGGCGCCGACCACGCCCTGCCTTTCCAGAAGCCGAAAATCATCGCCGAATGGATGAATGCCGATTTGGAGAAGCAAACCTGCCCGAGCGGAGAAAGCCAGGCTTGAAACCCGCCCTCGCCGAAGCGCTGTTCGCCATCCTGCGCGCCCATCCCGACGGCCTCTCCGAGCACGACCTGATCCGCAAGCTAGCCCACGACGACCCCGCCTTCGGCCCCGGCGCCTACGCCGACGAGCTTTCCCTGTTCCAGTGTCACTTCATCCTGTTCCACCACCTCTACCGCCTGCGCGACGATCTGTGGAATAAACGGCAAGGCGACCTCGCCATCCATTGCCTGAAAATCGTGCTGCGCCCCTGCCCGGACGAAACCGACCACCTGCCCACAATCCCCGACCCGCTGCGGGCCTACTACCTCGATCTCACCCACCTGGAAAAAACCGGCAAGCAGGAAGTCCTGGAACTGCTCGACACCTTCTGGCTGCGCTTCGCCCGCCACGACCGGCGCGCCGAAGCCCTTGCCGCGTTAGGGCTGGTCGACCCGGTGGATGACGCGACAATCAAGCGCCGCTACCGGGAACTGGCGATGGAACACCACCCCGACCGGGGCGGCGAGATGGAAAAGCTTCAGACCATCAATGTCGCCATGGAACTGCTGGAACCGCTTCTGGGATTGTAACGCTTGACTGATCTACCGGCGGCGGCAAGCAACTTGCCTATCGCTCCTCTGACACCAGGGTTTTCGACTCGGCGAAGATCCATGAAACGGCAAAACCTGCGGTGAAGTTTTGTTTATGTTTAACCAGCGGGCTATCTTCGAAAACAGAACCGTGCAGGGTGTCCCATTTTACGAACCCACCTACCCAATAGCTAGGAAAACGTTTGCTGAGGGCGGAAATGAATTGGCTGCCGGCATACCCCCCGCGCGCTGTGTAAGCGGGGCGTGCCGCGGTCGCGTATGCGGGGTCAACGCCGTAAAAATGCTGGTGATAGCGCTGGTCTGCAAAAATCGGCCCCGCCGCCAAACCGAGGTCCCAGCCGGCGTTTCCGCCCAGGTCGCGCACATCCAGATTTAACTTTGGCTGGAACACATAGCCCAAATACTTGGCATTTGTGTCGATGACCGGGCGCACCGGGAGCCGCAAATCAAGGTGTATTTTTTTCGGTTCGGAACGCAGCAGAAAGAGGTTCAGGGAAGGGCCGATTTCCAAAGTGGGATCTAGATCGGGCATGCCTTGACGTGCCTGGTTGTCGGCGCTTTTTACGGGCACTGAGCCATTCAGGCTCACATCCAGTTCGGCCTTATCGGTTTTGAAAAACAAGCCGCGCACGTTTTCGCGGTCGACTTTCAGAAACTCGCCGCGATAGACCACGTACGGTACAGGCAGCACGTAGGTGTGCCTTTCATCCGAGCCGCGATAGTCGGGGAAGTCGAGGACCGCCACGCCTGCGCCGGCCTCCCACAAGGGAACATCGCGCGCATGGCCGCAAAGCGGGGTGAGGCCCAGGGCAAGAAGAAGTACTGCAGACAATCGAAATGGTGTTTTCATTTACAGGCCTCGTACGGTAGTGCGATTGGTTCTAGCCAGCGTAGCGGAATCCGGGAATCCCTTACTCCGCCCCCTTCACCAGCACTTCCCGATTCCCGTTGCTCTGCATCGTCGAAACTAGCCCCGCCTTTTCCATCTGCTCGATCAACCGCGCCGCGCGGTTGTAGCCGATCCTGAGTTGACGTTGCACCAGCGAGATCGAGGCGCGGCGCGATTTGAGCACCAGCGCCACGGCCTGATCGTACATCGGGTCGGATTCGGCGTCGCCGCCCGCCTCGCCCTCGCTCTCAACGGCCACTTCCGGGGCGTCGAGGATGCCTTCGACGTAATCCGGCGAACCCAGCGCTTTCAGGTATTCGACCACCTTGTGCACTTCGTGGTCGGCAACGTAGGCGCCGTGCACCCGCTGCGGGTAGCCGGTGCCGGGCGGCAAGTAAAGCATGTCGCCCTGGCCGAGCAAAGCTTCGGCGCCCATCTGGTCGAGGATGGTTCGCGAGTCGATCTTGCTTGAAACCTGGAAGGCGACGCGAGTCGGGATGTTGGCCTTGATCAGGCCGGTGATCACGTCCACCGACGGGCGCTGCGTCGCCAGCACCAGATGGATGCCGGAGGCGCGCGCCTTCTGCGCCAGGCGAGCGATCAACTCCTCGACCTTCTTGCCCACCATCATCATCATATCGGCCAGCTCGTCGATCAGCACCACGATGAAGGGCATTTCCTCCAAGGGTTCGGGGGCGTCCGGCGTAAGGCTGAAGGGGTTGGGCAGCTTGGCGCCGGATTTCTCCGCTTCGCGCACCTTCTGGTTGTAACCGGCCAGGTTGCGCACGCCCAGCGCCGACATCAGGCGGTAGCGCCGCTCCATCTCGGCGACGCACCAGTTGAGCGCGTTGGCGGCATGCTTCATGTCCGTCACCACCGGCGCGAGCAGGTGGGGAATGCCTTCATAGACCGAAAGCTCGAGCATTTTCGGGTCGACCAGGATCAACCTCACCTTGGCGGGATCGGCCTTGTAGACCAAACTCAGGATCATGGCGTTGATCGCCACCGATTTGCCCGAACCGGTGGTGCCGGCCACCAGGACGTGGGGCATTTTCCCCAGATCCGCTACCACTGCCTTGCCGGCGATGTCCTTGCCCATGGCGATGGTGAGCGGGGAGGCCATGTCGGCGTAGACTTTCGAGCCGAGTATCTCGCGCAGGCGCACTACCTGCCGCTTGGGATTGGGGATTTCCAGCCCCATGCAATTCTTGCCGGGGATGGTTTCCACCAAACGGATGCTGACCACCGACAGGGCGCGCGCCAGATCCCTGACCAGGTTGGTGATCTGGCTGCCCTTCACGCCCACCGCCGGCTCGATCTCGTAGCGCGTGATCACCGGGCCGGGATAGGCGGCGATGACTTTGACCTCGACCCCGAAATCGGCCAGCTTGCGCTCGATCAGGCGCGAGGTGTATTCCAGGGTTTCCGGGCTGAGCGTTTCGGTGTCGACTTCCGCATCGTCCAGCAGATTCAGCGGGGGCAAGGGCGAATCCGGCAGATCATCGAACAGCGGCGCCTGCACCTCACGCTCGGTGAGCGGAATCTGGGGAATGACCATCTGCGGCGGCTCGATGTGGACCGGCTTGTGGTCATCGAAACGCTTTTTCTCTTCCACCACTTCCTCGCGCTTGTTCAGCGCGACCGAGCCGGCGCGGCGGTCCTGCCATGCGTCCCAGGTGCGGAATATCCACAGATAGCTTTTTTCCATGGCGCCACCGAGGCCTTCCATGAATTTCAGCCACGACATGCCGGTGAATAGACTGAAGCCCACCGCCATGCTCAGCAGCAGGATCAACGTAGCGCCGGTGAAGCCGATGCTGGTGGCCAGAGTGCTGCTGACCACCGTTCCGATCATCCCTCCCGGCGCGAGCGGAAGGGCGGCCTTGAGGCTGTACAGGCGCAACGCTTCCAGGCCGCTGCTGGCAAGCAGGAGAATGACAAAACCGGTAACCGCAATGAATAGTGAACGCCGGTCGGAAGAGCCTGCGCTTTCAATGCGCCGGTAGCCCCACCAGACTATATACAGGGAAAATACCACCCCCCAGTAGGCTGAAAAACCGAATACGTAAAGCAGTGTATCCGCCAGCCAGGCCCCCACCTCGCCGCCGGCATTCTGCACGGAAAGCCGGCTGCCGCTGTGCGACCAGCCCGGATCCGCATGGTCGTAACTGAACAACACCAGCGCCAGATACAAGGCCACGGCCATTACCGCCAGCCAGCGCGCTTCACGAAGCAGGCCGGACAGTTTCGGCGAGAGCGGCTCAGGGGGCGACTTGCGGTTCATGCCCCGCGTATTCGAGGAAGTCTTGTTCAGAAAGGCCATTTGCGTGATTTGGTTATCGTAGCGCCTGGTTAAGCGAGGTTAATTTTCCAGTTTGACCGAAAAAATCAGTGCGAATTATAGCGCCATCATACCAAGAAGTGAGGCATTCCAATCAAACGCCATGAAATGAATCCAGCGGCAGATTGACTCATGCTTTAATTGTGATTGTGGTTGGCCCGGAAGGATTTGCCTAAATATTTAATAGACATTACCATTAGATCAACTCTAATTAATAGATTTAATTTTATTTATCAAGTGGTAATAAATCGACCTTTGATATACCCTTACTTTTTTATGGAGAACGCTCAAGATGCCCGTGAAACATAGCAAGCTACTTATTCTAGGCTCCGGCCCCGCCGGCTATACCGCCGCCATTTACGCCGCCCGCGCCAACCTCAATCCCGTGATCATAACCGGCATGCAGCAAGGCGGCCAACTCACCACCACCACCGAAGTGGACAATTGGCCCGCCGACGTGATGGGCGTGCAGGGACCGGAACTGATGGAGCGCTTCCAGAAACATGCCGAGCGCTTCAACACCGAAATCGTTTTTGACCAGATTCACACCGCCAAGCTCACCGAGAAGCCGTTTACCCTGATCGGTGATGCCGGCACCTATACTTGCGATGCACTGATCATCGCCACAGGCGCCTCCGCCAAGTACCTCGGCCTGCCCTCCGAAGAAGCGTTCATGGGCAAAGGTGTATCCGGCTGTGCGACCTGCGACGGTTTTTTCTACAAGAACCAGGACGTCGCCGTGATCGGCGGCGGCAATTCCGCCATTGAAGAGGCGCTGTACCTGGCCAACATCGCCAAGCATGTCACGCTGGTGCACCGCCGCGACACCTTCAAGGCGGAAAAGATCCTGGTCGAGAAGCTGCACGACCGGATCAAAAACGGCAACATCAGCCTCGAAGCATTCTGCGAGTTGGATGAAGTGCTGGGCGATAAGACCGGCGTGACCGGCATGCGCATCAAGAACGTGAATGACGGCAGCACCAAAGATATCCAGTTGCAGGGCATCTTCATCGCCATCGGCCACAAGCCCAATACCGACTTGTTCCAGGAACAACTGGAGCTGGAAGGCGGCTACATCGTCACCCGTGGTGGCAATCACGGCAATGCCACCCAGACCAGCATCGAAGGCGTTTACGCCGCCGGCGACGTACAGGACCATATCTACCGCCAAGCCATCACCAGTGCTGGAACCGGCTGCCAGGCCGCGCTTGATGCCGAGCGTTACCTCGACAACCTGGGCAAGTAATGCAAAAGCGCAAAGGTGGCGGCAAATCAACGCCGCCATCCTTGTTCGACGACGAATCGAATCTCTTCCGCACCAGCATCGGCGACACCCGGCCTTTGCCGGACAACGGCAAGACCGTATTCCCACCCGATCTTCCCTGGCCGGTTCCCCGGCAAAACCGGACGGATGAAAATCCGCTGCCGGCAGATAGTTTAAGCGACCATATCCCCCATGAACTGACCGGAACCGGCGAGGAATTTTTCTTCCGGCGCTCCGGCGTGGCACCTCTGGCCATGAAGAGACTGCGCCGCGGTTACTGGCCGATTCAGGCAGAGCTTGACCTGCACGGCATGACCAGCAACGAAGCCCGCGCCTGCCTGATCGGATTCCTCGACGAATGCAAGCAACTCGGCCTGCGCTGCGTGCGGGTCATACACGGTAAGGGGCTAAGTTCCCGGAACCACGAGCCGGTATTAAGGCAGAAAACAGCCAGCTGGCTGATGCAGCGCGACGAGATTCTGGCTTTCTGCCAGGCCCGGCCGATGGATGGCGGCAGCGGTGCGGTGATCGTGCTTCTCAAGGTGGCGCGGAGCTAATCGCTGGATTTCACGGCCTCGCTCCCTTACAATCTCTTTCCTTCAGCAGTCCAACCATCACCCCTACCATGACCGAAAACACCCCTGACGCCCTTGAAGTTTCCATCGTTGTTCCGATTTATAACGAGGAAGAGAACCTCAGCGAGCTTTTGCGCCGGGTTAACGAGGCGATGGAACCCACCGGCCGCTCCTGGGAGCTGATCTGCGTCGACGATTGCTCGTCCGACACTTCCGCTTCTTTGCTGGAGCAGTTCGCCACCACCCGCCCCTGGCTGCGCCCGCTTTACCTGATCCGCAACTACGGCCAGTCGGCGGCGATGCAGGCCGGCTTCGACGCGGCCGCCGGCGCGGTGGTCGTCACCCTCGACGGCGACCTGCAGAACGACCCGGCGGATATCCCCGGCCTGCTGGACATGCTCGACCAGAGGCCGGAAATCGACATCATTTCCGGCTGGCGCAAAAACCGCCAGGATCGCTACATCAACCGCAAGCTGCCCTCGATGATCGCCAATGGCCTGATTTCGCGCATGACTGGCGTCCATCTGCACGATTACGGCTGCTCGCTCAAGGTCTACCGCAGCGAAAGCATCCGCGACGTGAAGATCTACGGCGAGTTGCATCGCTTCATTCCGGCGCTCGCCGCGCAGTTCGGCGCCAAAGTCATCGAGGTGCCGGTTTCCCATCACGCCCGCATGCACGGCCAATCCAAGTACGGCATCGACCGCACTCTGCGCGTGGTCCTCGACCTGCTGTGGGTGAAGTTTCTGCTGCGCTTTCTGCACCGCCCGATGCACGCCTTCGGCGGAGCCGGCATCACCCTGCTCCTGCCCGGCCTGCTGGCGCTGGGCGTGCTCGTAGTCGAGAAACTCTTCCTCGGCGAAAACATCGGCGGCCGCCCGCTCCTTCTGCTCGGCGTGATGCTGACCCTGATGGGCGTGCAGCTGGTTGCCATGGGCCTGCTGGGCGAGATCCTGATTCGCATCTACCATGAACCCGCTGGCCGGGCGCAGTACCTGCTGCGAGCCGCCCCGCGCCGGCGCGGGAACGCTACTGCCAAAACCGCTCCAGAACCGCATTCTTGAGGGTGTCCTTGAGCAAAACCGGTATTAAGATCCTGCGTTTTATCGCCGCGAGCTGCCTGCTCGCGGCCGTAGTCTGGTACGCCAACCCGGCCAAGCTGGTCAAGACCCTGAGCAACGTGGACTTGCGTTGGTTCGCCCTGGCGGTAGCCGCCTCCATCCTGTCCAACATCGCCTCCGCCCTGCGCTGGGCGCACATCGCCCGCCTTTTCAGTCTTACCGCGCCGGCGTTGCCGCTGATCGCTATCTACGGACGCGGAGTGACGATCAACAACCTCCTGCCCGGCGCAACCCTGAGCGGCGACATGCTGCGCGCCTACCAGCTGCACCGGCTGGGCAACCCGCTCGGGCCATCCACGCTCAGCGTGGTGCTCGACCGCTTCAGCGGCCTGTGGGTGCTGTGCCTGGTCTCCGCCGCAGCGGCGGCGCTATGGAGCGGCACGAATGCGCTGACGCACGACCCGCTCCTGGCGCAACAACTGACCATTTACGCCGCCCTGCTCGGCAGCCTGATTCTGCTGCCCTTCCTGCCGCTGCCGCGCTTTGAGCCCAAGGGACAAAACAGGTTGGCAGGACTGGCCCGGTCATGGAACAACCTGGCTCAGCAACTTGCCTTGTTTCGCAACAACCTGCCCAAGACGGCGCTGCAATCGGTGCTGGTCCAGTTCTTTTCATCGCTGGCGTTCTGGCTCGGCGGGCTTTCGGTTGGACTGGAACTCTCGTACTGGCTGGTGCTGGCCTTATGTGCACCGGTATTCATCATCGCCGCCCTGCCGATCGGCATCGGCGGATGGGGCACGCGCGAATTCGCTGCGGTACTAGTCTTCGGCTTCGCCGGTATTTCCGGCGAGACGGCCGCCGCGACAGCGATACTTTACGGCCTGTGCGCCGTGATCCAGGGCATCCTCTACGCCCCTCTGTTCCTGTTATCCAGGGATTCGTAGGCAGTCACGGATTGAATTTGCGAAGTCGCGAGCCGAATTCGCGACCCGGAGGTCGCGCCTACGCACCGTTGCGTGGTAAAATTCGCCGGCATTTCCAGACTGAGACTGGCGTAAAAATCGTGCAGTTGTCAGCGACTTAACCACTAAACTCATCGAGCCTTACTTGCCAGATTTTTCTCGTCCCATTCCTCTCGCCCACTACGCCCTGCTCGCCGTCGCCGTGCTCGGCTGCTTCTTTCTCGGCATCGGCGGCTTTCCCCTGTTCGATCTCGACGAGGGCGCTTTCAGCGAGGCCACGCGCGAGATGCTGGCAAGCGGCAACTATCTGTCCACCACGCTCAACGGCGAGCCGCGCTACGACAAGCCGATCCTGATCTACTGGCTGCAGGCGACCAGCGCCTCCCTGTTTGGTATCAACGAATTTGCCTTCCGCCTGCCCTCCGCCTTGGCCGGCAGCGGCTGGGTGGTTTTGACCTATCTGTTCGTGCGCCGCGCTGCCAGTGCCCGGCAGGCGCTGGCGGCGGGGATCATCACCGCCAGCGCGCTGGCGGTTTCCATCATCGTCAAGGTAGCCACCGCCGACGCGCTGCTCAACCTGCTGATCAGCGCCACGCTGTTCAGCGCCTACCTGTCCCTGCGCTTTCGCGAACGCAAATATCTGTATTTCGCTTTTGCCGCCATGGGCCTGGGCTTCCTGACCAAGGGGCCGATCGCCGTGATCATCCCGGGCCTGGTGACCTTCCTCTACAGCGCGCTGCGCAAGGATCTCAAGGGATGGCTGGCGCTGGCCCTGAATTGGCGCGGCATTGCCCTGTTCTTCGCCATAGCGGCCCCGTGGTACGTGACGCAGTATCTGGTGGAAGGCGACGGCTTTTTCCGCGGTTTTTTCCTCAAGCACAACGTCGGCCGCTTCTCCGCGCCGATGGAAAGCCACGGCGGCAACTATTTCTACTATGTTCCCGTGCTGCTGCTGAGCGTACTGCCCTACACCACGCTCTTGCTCAAGGCGTTCGCGCAGTGGCGCCGTATCATCAAGGACGACTTGCAGCTTTTCCTGCTGCTGTGGTTCTTTACCGTCTTCGCGATCTTCTCGCTTTCCGGCACCAAGCTGCCCCATTACCTGATTTACGGCTATTCCGGCGTTTTCATCCTGATGGCGGCTTACCTGGATGAACTGCGCTCGCGCTTCCTCGCCTTCCTGCCGCTGCTGCTATTGCTTGCAGTGCTGCTGTTCCTGCCACAACTGATCGAAGCCGCCATCCCGCATATCCACAAGCCCTATTACCGGGAAATGCTCGCTGCCACCCGGCAATCCTTGAGCGCCTGGCATTACCCCTTCTTTGCGGGATTCTCCCTGCTCACCCTGTATTTCATGGTGGAGAAGCGATACGCCCTGGGCGCCAAACTGCTGACGAGCGGCGTCATCCTGGCAACCGGTTTTTCGCTGCTACTCCTGCCCCTGTTCGGCGGCATGCAGCAGGGGCCGATCAAGGAAGCTGCGCTGCTGGCGCGCGACCGAGGCTACACGGTCGTGATGTGGGGGCTCAACATGCCGAGCTTCAGCGTCTACAGCCAGCGCATCGTGGAAAAACGCGACCCGCGCAGCGGCGACATCGTGATCACCCAAACCCACCGCTTAGCCGAACTGCGCGCCTATGAAACGCTCTACAGCAAGAACGGCATCGCCCTGGTCAGGGTCGGCGAATAACGGCGTGAACCTCCTCCCCCTCTCACCCGCCCCCTGCCACATTTACTGGCGCGAGCCGCGCGTCTGGCTGGTGCCGCTGCTCGCATTCGCCGGCATGGCCGTGCTTCTTGCCAGCGACAGCAACCGCAGCCTGTTCCTGGTTCTGAACGGCCTGGGTTCGCTGGCCAGCGACGCGCTGTGGCAAAACCTGACCGTGCTGGGCGGCACCCTGGCCGGATTGACCCTGCTGGCCCCGCTGATCGGGCGTCGGCCGGATATCCTCTGGTCGCTCGCGCTCGCCGCCATTCTTGCCACCCTCTGGGTGCATGGCCTGAAAGACCCCATCGGCGCGCTACGCCCGCCGGCGGTGATCGCCCCCGAACTGCTGCATGTCATCGGCCCGGCGCACCGCCACGGTTCATTCCCCTCGGGCCACAGCACCACGATTTTCGCCGTGGCAGGCATCCTCAGCCTGCACCTCGGGCGGAGCGCCCTGATCTGGCTGCTGGCCGCTGCCCTGCTGATCGGATTTTCGCGCGTTGCTGTCGGCGTGCACTGGCCGCTCGACGTGCTGGGAGGTGCTTTCGGCGGCTGGCTTGCAGCGGTATTCGGCACTCTGCTCGCGCAGCGCTGGCACTGGGGAGTCAGCCGTGCCGGGAAATGGATATTGGGGCTGGTGCTGGCGGCTTGCGCGCTGGCCCTGCTGATTTCGCCCGACACCAGCTATCCCGAGGCGATCATGCTGCAGCGGGGGCTGGCACTGGCCTGCCTGCTTCCAGTCATCCTGCTGGTCTTCAGCCGGTCTCGTTTATAATGCTGATCAACGTTTTTCATACGGAAATTGCATGGCTCCCGATTCAGTGAACATACGACGCGCCTGGATGCTGCTTGTCCTGCTGATGGCTGCGGTCTGGTTCGGCAATCTCGAATATCGCAAGCTGGTCAAGCCGGACGAGGGCCGCTATGCGGAAATTGCCCGTGAAATGGCCGCCAGCGGCGACTGGGTTACGCCGCGCCTGAACGGCATCAAGTACTTCGAGAAACCCGCGCTGCAATACTGGGTTACGGCAGGCGCTTACCGCCTGTTTGGCGAACACCACTGGACGGCGCGACTGTGGAGTGCGCTGACCGGATTTCTCGGCATCTTCTTCACCGCCTACGCCGCGACCCGTTTGTTCGGTCGCGAGGCCGGCCTGTTAACCGCCGCGGTGCTCGGCAGCAGCTTGCTGTATACCCTGATCGCCCACATGAACTCCCTCGACATGGGGATGACGTTTTTCATGGGCGGCGCGCTGATGAGTTTCCTGCTGGCGCAACAGGATGCGGCCAGCGCACGCGCCAACCGCCTGTGGATGCACGTTGCCTGGGCGGCTCTCGCGTTTTCCGTCCTGAGCAAAGGGTTGATGGGCATCGTCCTGCCGGGTGCGGTGATTGTGCTTTACACCTTGATCGAGCGGGATTTCGGCTTGTGGAAAAGGCTGCACTTGTTCAGCGGACTATTGCTTTTCATGGCCATCGCAGCGCCCTGGTTCATCGCGGTGTCGATCGCCAACCCCGAATTTTTCCATTTCTTTTTCATTCACGAACATTTCGAGCGCTTCCTGACCAAAACCCACGGCCGCTACGAACCCTGGTGGTGGTTCATTCCGGTGCTTGCCGCCGGCATCCTGCCCTGGATTGTCACCCTGATCGATGCAATTGCGCGGGCCTGGAAGGTCGATGCGTCGAGCCCACTCCCCAACCCTCTCCCGCTGACGGGAGAGGGGGCAGAAGTGTCGCTGCGCGACGCTCGTATTGTCGGATTCAAGCCAAAACGCTTTCTGCTGATCTGGGCCGTGTTCATTTTCGTTTTCTTTTCCCTCTCCGGCTCCAAGCTCGCCTCCTACATTCTGCCGATCTTCCCGGCACTGGCGCTGCTGATCGGCGAACACCTCAGCCGCATCGACGGACGCCGCTTGTTCTGGCAGATACTGCCGGTGGCCTTCCTCGCCACCGCCGGCCTGATATTGGCCCCCAACGCGGTGCGCTTTGCCGGCAGCGAACTGGCGCGGGGACAGTACGCCGTATTCGCCAGCTGGCTGCTGGCCGCTTCCGCCATCTGGCTGGTCGGTACGGTAGCCGCCCTGTTGCTGAGCTACCGCGACAAAGTACGCGGCGCGATCATCGCCCTCGCCTGCACTAGCCTGATCGCCGCCCAGGTTCTGCTGACCGGGCACGACAGCCTGTCGGCGACGCGCTCGGATTACGCCATCGCCGAGCAAATCAAGCCTCATCTGCGGCCCGGCGCGCCTTTCTACAGCCTGGAAGGCTATGACCAGACGCTGACCTTCTACCTCAAGCGCAGCGTGACCCTGGTCGCCTATCAGGACGAGATGGCCTTCGGCCTCACCCAGGAACCGCATAAATGGCTGCCGGACATCGAGTCCTTCAAGCAGGCCTGGGTACAGCAACCCTATGCCCTGGCGATCATGCCTCACTCAACTTACCAGCAACTCGCAAGCCAAGGACTGCCGATGCGGGTTATCGCCCGCAACATCGACAAGACGGTGGTAACCAAACCATGAACCTGCTCAGTTTTTCCCTGATTCTGTTCGGCGTGCTGCTCAACGCCGCCGCCCAGCTCCTCCTCAAAGCCGGCACCAATGCCGTCGGCCACTTCGCCTTCAGCCGCGACAACATCCTGCCGGTGGGCTGGCAACTCGCCACCGAGCCGCACATCATGGGCGGACTCACCTGCTATGTGATCAGCGTCGTGGTGTGGATCATGGCGCTGTCTCGGGTCGAGGTCAGCATCGCCTACCCGATGCTGTCCATCGGCTACGTAGTGAACGCGCTCGCCGCCCTGTGGCTGTTCGGCGAGGCCGTTTCGCTCTCCCGCATGGCCGGCATCGGCATCATCATCGTCGGCGTTTATGTCGTTGCGAGAAGCTAAATGAAGAGGCTAGAGGCTAGAGGCGAGAGGCTAGGGGTGGTTGTGCCGCAAGAGCGGCGTATAAATATTCCGGCGAAGCCGGACAGAACCCCTCTAGCCTCTAGCCTCTAGCCTCTAGCCTCTAGCCCCTAGCCTCTACTCAGGACTCAACACTTTGAACTACATACCCTTTACCAAACCGACTCTTGACGAAGCCACCATCCAGGGCGTGGTCGAGGTACTGCGCTCCGGCTGGCTGGCCACCGGCCCCAACGTGCAGGCGCTGGAAAAGGCGCTGTCGGACCACCTGGGCGGACGCACCGTGCGCACCCTCACCTCCGCCACCGGTGGACTGGAAGTGGCGTTGCAGGTATGCGGCATCGGGCCGGGCGACGAGGTAATCACGCCGGCAATGAGCTTTGCCGCTACACCGAATGTCATCCTGCGGGTCGGCGCGAAGCCGGTGTTCGTGGATGTAGACCTTGCCAGCCGCAACATCGATCTGGCGCAGGCCGAGGCCGCGATCACGCCGAGGACGAAGGCCATCATGCCGGTGCATTTCGCCGGTCTGCCGGTGGACATGGATGCGCTTTACGACCTCGCCCAGCGCCACAAGCTGCGCGTGATCGAGGACGCCGCCCACGCCATCGGATCGAGCTGGCAAGGCAAGCGCATCGGCAGTTTCGGCGACATCGTTTCGTTCAGCTTCCACCCCAACAAGAATATGACCACCATCGAGGGCGGCGCGCTGTCCTTCGCCGATTCAGAAGATGTGAAGAAATTCGACCTGCTGCGCTTCCACGGCATTTCGCGCGATGCCGAAGGCAACATGGACGTCTCCGTCGCCGGCGGCAAGTACAACCTGTCCGACGTGGCGGCGCGAGTCGGCGTCGGTCAGCTGCCGCTGCTCGACGGCTTCAACGCCCGACGGCGCGAACTGGTGGCGCATTATTTCCGGCACTTCGCCGCCGACCCCGCCTGCCTGCTGCCCGCGCGCAGCGACGAGGGCCACAGCTGGCACATGTTCGCGCCGCTGCTGCCGCTGGACCGGCTCAACATCAGCCGCAAGCAATTCATCGACGCCATGCATCAGCGCGGGCTGGGTGTCGGCATCCACTACCCGGCGCTGCATCTGTTCAGCCTGTACCGCGAGCAAGGCTACCAGGAAGGCGACTTCCCCAATGCAGAAAAAATCGGCCGTGAAACCGTCACCCTGCCCTTGTTTCCGACGATGGAACTCGCCGATGTGGAGCGCGTCTGCGCCGCAGTCAAGGAAATCATCGAGAGCGCCAAAAAATGAACCCCATCGAACTCTCCGTCATCGTCCCGGTATACAACGAGGAGCAGGGCCTGCAAACCCTGTTCGACCGGCTCTATCCCGCGCTCGACAAGCTCGGCATTTCCTACGAGATCGTCTTCATCAACGACGGCAGCCGCGACCGTTCCGCCGCGCTCCTGCGCGAGCAGTTCCAGCAGCGCCCGGACGTCACCCGCGTGGTGCTGTTCAACGGCAACTTCGGCCAGCACATGGCGATCATGGCCGG
>CAZLJK010000037.1:0-28627 GCA_964559825.1 uncultured Sulfuricella sp.
GGCGCATGCACCCAATCCGAGAAGATTGTCCGTGGGCCTGGAACAGAACCGGCTGGCGATGCTGCTGGCAGTCTTGCACCGCCATGCAGGCATCGCCTGCTTCGATCAGGATGTGTTCGTCAATGCCGTGGGCGGAGTCAAAATCACCGAACCGGCGGCCGATTTGGCGGTGCTGCTGGCGATCGTTTCATCCCTGCGCAACAAACCGCTACCGGCCAAGCTGGTGGTGTTCGGCGAAGTCGGTCTGGCCGGTGAAGTCCGCCCGGTACAGCGCGGCCAGGAACGCTTGAAAGAGGCCGCCAAGCTAGGTTTTACCCACGCGATAATCCCCAAGGCCAACAACCCGAAGCAACGTGTTGCCGGTATGGAGGTGGTGGCGGTGGATCGACTCGAGGATGCGGTGGCATATTGCAGGGGCTAAAATTAAGTGCCATGATAGTCCTGCCGAGAAAATACTAATCTAACCCGCTGCGAGCAGGTTGGACGGAGCGACAAGATGTCAAAATTGCAGGTCTATTTCGATGGGGAGCTGGTTGGGGAGCAGTCGCTCGATCATGAGCGGATCTTGATCGGGCGCAAACCTGACAACGATCTGCAGTTGGACCACAATGCAGTGAGCGGCAGTCATGCCATGGTTGTTACGATCCGCAACGATTCTTTTCTGGAAGACCTGAACAGTACCAACGGCACCAAGGTCAACGGCAAAAGCATCAAAAAATGTCTGTTGCGCGATGGCGACGAAATCAAGGTGGCGAAACATGTGCTGAAATATGTGTTCGAGCCTCTTGATCTCAAACCGGATGATGCTGGCGGTATCCGTTCGGAGAGGCTGCGTCATCTCGAGAATCTGATCCAGAGCACCGACGACACCTTGGCAACGCATGAAGACCTAATGCTCCAGACTCAGCGCTTTTCCGCTATCTCGCAGGTAAAGACTCATTCTGGCGGCAGACCGGTTGGCCCCCGTCCCTCTGGAGAGCTGCCGATGGCGGGTCTCCTGATTCTAAGCGGGGTTGGTGCCGGCAAGGAAATGGATCTGGATCGAACTTTGACCACGCTGGGCAAGCCAGGTATACAGGTGGCGGTGATCACGCGTCATCAGGAAGGTTATACCCTGACTCATCTGGAAGGTGCGTTAACTCCCCTGCTGAATGGCGTTGCTGTCAGCGATCAGCCCCATGTGCTGGAAGATCATGACATCATCGAAATTTCCGGGATCAAGCTGGAGTTCTTTCTGAAAAGACCGGCTGCAATATCGGCGAGCAGTCGGCAGGGTGTTTCCAACCCGCTCTGAGCCTATTTTCTGCGTTCCGCCTTGATCGCGCGGAATGCCGGACCCCAGATGGGATGCCCTGCCTCCGCCGGTTCCAGATCGAATTTGTTATCTTTCTCCAGCGCCTTCCTGAATTCATCGCGGCATTGTTTTTCCCGGTTCGACAGGCAGTGAATAAATGCCAGGTATTTATGCGCCCGCGCGGCATCGCTACCGAAGGTCAAGCCCGAATCCAGCGCGTTCTGCAGGTTCTTTGCCGCCGCTTTATAGTTGCCGTCCTCGTAGTTCATTATTCCAGTCGAAAGTTCCTGTTCTGCCTTGCGCGGAGAGAGTTTGTCGAGTCCGACATCTCTGACTGGAGCGGAGGAGCAGCCTGCGTTGAGTAGCAGGAGCAGGGCGGATATCAAAATAAGCAGGCGGGAGCGCATCACAATATGACCCTAATTTATTTGAATTTATGCCGGATCGTCTTGCTTGCCCCAGCTTCCAGCTCGACGCTCTGACGATAGGGAGGGAGGTCGGTGTTCTTGATCTCTATCTGGTGCTTGCCCGGAGGGAGCCTGATTTCTCTGAGTGGCGGCGAGGCTCCCAGACTCTTGCCGTCGATAAAAATTTCTCCCCAAGGGAGTACCGAGAAACCGAGAGTAGCCTGGGTGGGGGTGGCAATGTTCGGCTGCCCATCGGGTATCTTGCTTTCGATTTCTGCGGGTGGGAGGGGCTTTTCAGCGGCTACCAGAGGGGTCTGTGGCGCGGTCGGTTTTTCATCATCCACCGTTGTCACAACGGACTCGCGATTGGAGGTGATGAAGAGTATTGTGGCGACAATAAAAATTGCAGCGACTATAAGACCAGCCCTCTTTATCCAGCTGCTTTGCCTGGAATCGGGCGTGATTTGGCTTGCATTTAATATAACGGTGGTATCCCCGTCGCTTCCAGTCTTTGCGGCAGGGTTTTTCCCGGACGAGGCGGAGATCAATGGTGAAGTGGCGGTCAGATCCCTGAAATTTCGTACATCGCTGGCCATTTCCCGTGCTGTTTGATAGCGGTTTTCCGGCGCCTTGGCCATCGCTCTGGCGACAATGTAATCGAATGCTGCGGGAGCGGAGGGGTTGACGACTGAAGGCGATGCCGGCATTTCATTTAGCACTTGGTACATGATGGAGGTCAGGGTGCTTTCCTCACTTCCAAAGGCGGGTTTGCCCGTAAGCAATTCATAAAGCACTGCGCCCAAGGCAAAAATGTCGGAGCGGCCGTCCACGGACTTGCCGGCCACCTGCTCAGGAGACATATACTTGGGTGAGCCGAGAATGATGCCGATTTGTGTCCGGGATCCAGACGCCATTTTGGCAATACCGAAGTCGGTGATTTTTACGCCGCCATTGCGCAGCACCATGATGTTGGCAGGTTTTATGTCGCGGTGGACAATGCCATGGTCGTGGGCGAATGCCAGGGCATCGGCGACCTGGGCAATGATTTCGGCGATCCTGTCCGGTTGCAGCACCTCGCCGGAAGCAATGATCTCCTTCAGTTCGCGGCCTTCCAGATATTCCATCGCCATGAAGGCGACGTGATCGGCTCTGCCTACATCGTAGATCGTGACAATGTTGGGGTGGCTCAGGCGACCGGCAGATTTGGCTTCGCGGTTGAAGCGCTCCTCGAAATCCGCGAGTTCGTCACCGGACAGGTTGAGATTGATGGTCTTGATGGCGACGGTGCGGTCTATGAGCGGATCGACTGCTTTGAAGACTACGCCCATGGCGCCCTGCCCTAACTCGGACAGGATTTCGTAACGGCCCAGTTTTTCGATTTCCATGAATAACCGATGCTGAATTTGGTGTGAAGAGACGCCCATCGAAGACTCGTAACAGTAGATTTTTAGCGGCTTCCTGTCAAGCCGAATTCACTAGGCAAGAGGCTCTTTCGCGCCAGCTAGGGGGTAAAAATGAGGGTAAAAATTAAGGGTGTGAATGTAGTTAACGTAGTCAACCATTATTGCTATGATGGCCGATCAGGGCGAGGTGATTTTCAGGGGGAAGTGAACGAATGACAGCACAAAACAGGGTCGAATTTGCCTACACCTCGGATGCCGGCGTAGTGCGCAAATTCAATGAAGACAGTTTTGTCACTGACAGCGAGATCGGTCTGATGGCACTGGCTGACGGAATGGGCGGTTATATGGCCGGTGATGTGGCCAGTGCCTTGGCGATTTCTGTTGTTAAAGAGGAATTGGTCACTGCGCTGGGAAACCTGGGGCCAATGGAGAGCAGCACGGTCAAAAGATACTTGCCTCATACGCTGGCCGTGAAGTGGGCGGCGGAAATGGCCAACCAGATGATCTTTAGGGTGGCGAGGAAAAATTCGCAGTGTCAGGGGATGGGAACGACGCTGACGCTCGCACTGTTTCACGGAGATTGTATTTCCATTGTCCATGTCGGTGATTCACGCCTTTACCGCTTGCGCTATGACCGGCTTGAGCAGCTTACCATGGACCACTCGTTGCTACAGGGGCAGGTCGAGGCCGGATTAATCGATTCCGGGGACGCCAAACTTTCACACAACCGTAACCTGGTCACCCGCGCTTTGGGCAAAGAGGAAACGGTAGAGGTGGATGTGCGCGAAGAGGACGTGTTGCAGGGGGATATCTATCTGCTCTGCTCCGATGGTCTGAATGATATGGTGGCGGATGCGGACATCGAACTGGCCTTGTGCGAACTGAAAGCAAATTTATCGCTGGCGGCGAATTTGCTGGTTCAAATGGCGAACGACAATGGCGGGCACGACAATGTTTCCGTGGTTTTGGCTCGGGTGCACGCGCAACCCGCCAAGCGCGGGCGGCTTGATAGTCTGTTCGGCTGGTTCAGGAGATAAGGCAATGGCGAAGCTGGTTGTGATGCTGAATAGCGCGATGGTGGGAAATCATTTTATCGACAAGGATCGGGTCACCATAGGTCGTCGGTCCGGTAATGACATCCAACTCGACGATCCGGGCGTGAGCAAGGAGCATGCGGTCATTCAGACTGTGGGCAACGACCATATTTTCGAGGATTTGGGCAGCACTAACGGCTCGACTCTGAACGGAGCCCGCGTCGCTAAACATATTCTGCAAAATGGCGATGTGATAGGCATCGGCGCTCATCAGGTCAGGTACGCCAACATCAAGGCCAACCCGGAGATGGATTATGACCGGACCATGATGATACGCGCCGTCGATCGAGACATCGGCGCAATGCCGCTGTCCTCTCGGACGGACGGGCATATTTCTGTGTCGACGGCGCGATCATCGCCCCGGGCGGGTTTTCCGCTGGGCGAGGTAAGAGGGATCAAGGGCGCATTCGCCGGTCAGAAAATCGAGTTGGAACGGCCGCTTAAAACCTTCGGAACGGCGGGGGAGCAGGTTGCGGTGATCGTTCGGCGTCCATCGGGTTACGTCATCACCCATGTGGAAGGAAATAAAACCGCACGGGTTAACGGCCAGGTCATAGGCAGTGAGTCCCATACCCTGCAGGACGGCGATGTGGTCGAGGTTGGACAGGAGAAGTTTGAGTTTTTCCTGAAGTAGTGGCGGACTGAAATATTTCCAAGTTCATTTTTGCCATACCGGCGAAAATGTTTCACGAAATTGTTCCACGTTTTTCAGGTTAAAAAATCACCACACCGCCATGGATGCCTGGAATGCCGTTACTGTTGGCCCTGTTCGAAAATGTCTGGCCTGCGCCAAGGTTTGAGCTTCATCCTTCAGGTTCGTTTCATGTCATTGAAGGAGCTTCCCCTACTATATCTGGTGGAAATAATGTAAACTGCACACCATATGTGCTACCTGCGCTGCCCTACAGCCGAGGGGGATAAATGGCGGAAGACAGCGATTTAGAAAAAACAGAACCGGCGTCACCGCGACGAATAGAGCAGGCCCGCGAAAAGGGACAGGTTGCCCGTTCCCGCGAGCTGTCGACATTCACGGTGTTGATCGCTGCCGGCGCTGGCTTGGTGATGATGGGCCCGCAACTGGTGGACAGCCTGGCTGGAATGATGCGAGGCGGCCTGATGCTGGACCGCGCAGCGGCATTCGACCCCTTGACGATGCTGACCCGACTTCATCAATTGTCATTGAGCATTCTCATTACTTTTCTTCCTTTCATCCTGCTGATGGTCGTTGCCGCAATTTTTGCACCGATGGTGCTGAGCGGATGGCTGTTTTCCTTCCAGGCTTTGCAACCCGACTTCAGCCGCATCAGTCCGCTTAAAGGCCTCGGCCGCCTGTTTTCCAAGAACAGCCTGGTCGAACTGGCCAAGGCCCTGGGCAAGTCGGCCCTGATTGGGGGGGTCGCCTACTGGGTAATCCTGAACAATAAGGAAGAGATGTTTTCTTTGGCGGGTGAATCGGTCAACCAAAGTATTGCTCATTTGGGCGGCCTGTTGGGCATAACTTTCCTGACTATTGTCAGTTCGATTATTCTGATTGTGGCGATTGATGTGCCCTTCCAGTTGTGGGATCACGCCAGCAAGCTGAAGATGACAAAAGAGGAAGTGCGACAGGAGAATAAGGAGTCGGAAGGCTCACCCGAAGTTAAGGCGCAAATCCGCCGGATGCAGCGCGAGATGGCGCGTCGCCGCATGATGGCGGAGGTGCCCAAGGCTGACGTGATTGTCACCAACCCGACCCATTACGCTGTGGCGTTGCGCTACCAGGACAAGCTGATGGGTGCGCCGGTCATCGTTGCCAAGGGTTCTGCGCTGATAGCGCTGCGGATCAGGGCGTTGGGCGAGGAACATCACATCCCGATTCTGGAGGCGCCGCCTCTTGCCAGAGCCCTCTTCCGCCATGGCGAGTTGGGCGAGGAAATCCCTGCCGCGCTTTATACGGCGGTAGCCGAAGTGCTGGCCTATGTCTACCAGTTGCGTAGCTATGAAGTCGGTGGGGGGGTGCAGCCTCAGCCGCCACGGAGCTTGCCGGTGCCGCCGGACCTTGACCCGGAAGGTGAAGTTGCATGAACGCCAGAGTTGATGGAATGAAATTGCCGGGCGGACTGAGCCTGAAAAAACTGGCCGGGCCGATCCTGATCATCATGATTCTGGGCATGATGATCCTGCCGCTGCCGCCCATCCTGCTGGACCTGCTATTCACTTTCAACATCGCCTTGGCGATGATCGTGCTGCTGGTCAGCCTGTATACCACCAAGCCGCTTGAATTCGCCGTATTTCCCACCGTGTTGCTGGTGACCACGCTGCTGCGGCTGTCGCTCAACGTCGCTTCAGCCCGGATCGTGCTGCTCGAAGGGCACACCGGCCCCGATGCTGCGGGCAAGGTGATCGAGGCCTTCGGTCATTTCCTGGTAGGAGGCAATTACACTGTCGGCATTATCTTGTTCATCATCCTGGTGATCATCAATTTCGTGGTGATCACCAAGGGTGCCGGACGGATCGCCGAGGTCAGCGCGCGTTTCACACTGGACGCCATGCCCGGCAAGCAGATGGCGATCGACGCTGACCTCAACGCCGGACTCATCGGCGAGGATGAAGCCCGAACCCGCCGCGCTAACATTTCCCAAGAGGCGGATTTCTTCGGCTCGATGGACGGCGCCAGCAAATTCGTGCGCGGCGATGCCGTCGCCGGCATACTGATCATGCTGATCATGATCATTGGCGGGTTGGCGATAGGTGTGCTGCAACACAACCTGGATTTCGCCACGGCGGCCAACAATTACACTTTGCTTACCATCGGCGATGGTCTGGTGGCGCAGATTCCTGCTCTGATCATTTCGACCGCGGCGGGCATCGTGGTGAGCCGCGTTTCCACCGACGAGGATCTGAGCCAGCAAATGCTCGGCCAGTTGTTCAGCAACCCCCTGGTGCTCTACATCACCGCCACGATTATCGGCGTAATGGGCCTGATTCCGGGCATGCCGAATTTCTCCTTCCTGACCCTGGCGACCATGCTTGCCGGCGCTGCCTATTACATCGAACAACGTGCGCATCAACCCGAGGCGATTGAGGCTGCCGTACCGGTGCAGGCGCCGACCGAGCCGGTGGAGGTGAGCTGGGATGACGTGATGCCGGTGGATATTCTGGGGCTGGAGGTCGGTTATCGCCTGATTCCCCTGGTTGATCGCAATCAAGATGGAGAACTGCTGCGGCGCATTCGCGGCATCCGCAAGAAGTTTGCACACGAAATGGGGTTCGTGGTCCCGGCAGTGCATATCCGCGACAATCTGGAACTCAAGCCAAATGGTTACCGCCTTGCCTTGAAGGGCGTCGAGATGGGGCAAGGCGAGGCTTATGTCGGTATGTTTCTGGCGATTAATCCAGGCCGGGTGCTTGGTAACTTGGCCGGTACGCCCACCCGTGACCCCGCCTTTGGGCTTCCCGCTGTCTGGATTGATGCCGAGTTGCGTGAGCAGGCGCAGACTTTAGGCTATACCGTGGTGGATGCCAGTACGGTGATCGCAACCCATCTGTCCAATATTATTCAGTCGCACAGCGCTGAACTATTGGGGCGCGAGGAGGTGCAGCAGTTGCTGGACCATCTGGCGAAGGAATCGCCTAAACTGGTCGAGGAACTGGTGCCGAAGTTATTGTCTCTTTCGACTTTGCATCGCGTCTTGCAAAGTCTGTTGGATGAGGGGGTGCATATCCGCGACATGCGTACTGTCATCGAAACCCTCGCCGAGCATGCACCGCGAACGCAAAACGTCGATGAGCTGGCGTCTCTGGTTCGTGTCTCGCTGGGACGTGCTATTATCCAGCAAATTTATCCGGGCACCAATGAGTTGCAGGTTATTACGCTGGACCCCGGCCTGGAGGGTATTCTGATGCAGGCGACACAGACGTCGGGCGCTGAAGGCGCTGGACTGGAACCCGGTCTGGCAGAAAATCTGCTGGCGCAGGCGCAGGTTGTGGCGCAGAACCAGGAGCAGATCGGTCTGCCGGCCGTGCTGTTGGTGCAGGCTCCGTTGCGTGGTCTGATGTCGCGCTTCCTGCGGCGTGCCGTGCCGCAACTCAAGGTTATTTCTCATGCCGAGGTGCCGGATACGAAAACCATTAGAGTGACCGCTGTATTGGGGGGTAGGGGATGAACGTCCGGAAATTTCATGCCAGTACCACGCGCGAAGCCCTGCGCCAGGTCAGGGACGCATTGGGTGCCGACGCCATCATCCTGTCCAACCGCCAAGTGGCGGGTGGTATCGAGATTATGGCAGTGGCGGATATGGATGTGTCGTCCCTTGCCGGCAACCCCGTGAGCCCGGCTCCCGCCAAGGCGCGGCCTGCGCCTGCGGAATCCTTCGCCCGCGCCGAGCCAGCGCCATCACCTACGCCGACCGCCGCATCTTCCCCGATTTCAAGATCTCAAATCGCCGAGCTCCAGGATAAGAGCAAGCCCGCTCTGGTTGAAACGGAGAGCAAGGATGTCCAGCCGGATTTGATGACTCGGGAAATTATCCGTGAAATCAAATTTCTGCGCGGCATGCTGGAAGGCCAGTTGTCCGGTTTTGCCTGGGGTGAACTGCAACGAGGCGAACCCGCCAAGATCGAAGCATTGCGCCACTTGTTGAGCGTGGGGTTCAGCCCGTTGTTGTCGCGACAGCTGCTGGATAAAATGCCGGTCGGCTATGATCTGGAAAAAAGTTTGCGCTGGCTGAAGGCCGCACTGATGCACAACCTGCATGTAGTGAAGGCGGGCGACGACATCATCGAGAGTGGCGGGGTCTATGCCTTGACCGGACCCACTGGCGTCGGCAAGACCACCACCGTGGCGAAGCTGGCCGCACGCTGCACCTTGAAACATGGTCCAGCCAGCTTGGCCCTGATCACGACGGACACCTACCGGATCGGTGCCCACGAGCAGTTGCGCATTTACGGCAAGATACTCGGCGTACCGGTTTATGTCATCAAGGATGAGGCCGATTTGCAACTTACCCTGTCCGATCTGCGGAACAAACACCTGATCCTGATTGACACGGTCGGCATGAGCCAGCGCGATCGCCGTCTTTCCGAGCAGGTGGCACTTCTGTCCGGTACCGGGCGTGGCATCAAGCGCTTGTTGCTGCTTTCAGCCAACGGGCAGGGGAGCACGCTTGAAGATGTCGTCCGTTGTTACAAGAAGGATGATATGGATGGCTGCATCCTGACAAAGATTGATGAGGCGATCAGCATCGGCCCTGCACTGGATGTGGTGATTCGTCACAAATTGAACCTCCATTATGTTGCCAATGGGCAGCGAGTGCCGGAGGACCTGCACCTCCCCAATCCGGCTTATCTGGTGGACCGGGTCTTGAAACCCATTCAGGACGATTCGCCGTTTACCCCGCTGGAAGCGGAATATCCGCTGGTGATGGCGGCGGCCGGCGGATGCGCCAGTATGGAGTCAACCGGCTATATGGAAGTAAAGCGTGATATGGGAGCTCAGCTTGGCTGATGTCCTGCAGGATCAGGCCGAGGGGTTGCGCCGTTTGCTGGCTAGGGATTCCGTGCGAGTTGTAACGCTGACCAGCGGACGGACCGGGGTCGGAAAAACCAATATTGTCGTCAACCTTGCCGCGGCATTGGCCAAGCGCGGCCGACAGGTGCTGGTGCTTGACGAGCAGCAAGGCAAAGGGAGCATGGAAACGCTGCTCGGCCTTACTGCGCGCTACGACTTGATGCACGTGATTCGGCGCGAAAAGACACTGGACGAGGTTATGCTGCGAGGCCCGGAAGGGGTGAATATCGTTTCCGCCGGCAATGGACTGCGAGTGCTGGGAGAGTTGGGGCAGGAAGACCAGGATTGGCTGGTACAGTCGTTTCGGCAACTGTCTAATACAGTGGATGTGGTGCTGGTGGATGCCATTGCCGGGGTCGCAAGCAATGTCTTGCCGCTTTCCTTGGCGTCACAGGAAATCGTGATCGTGGTGTCGCAGCATCCTTCTTCGATCAAGGATGCTTATGCACTGATCAAGGTGCTCAACCAGAATTTTGCCATTCATCGTTTCCATATCCTGGCCAGCAAGGTCAAGAACGAGCAGGAGGCGCGGGGGCTGTACGACAACATGGCTGACGTGGCGGTGCGTTTCCTCGATGTGTCCCTCGATTTCATGGGCTATGTGCCGCTTGACGAGAAGCTCAGGCAGGCCTCCCGGATTTGTCGGCCGGTAGTGGAGGCGTTTCCCATCGCCGAATCGGCCAAAGCGCTCAGGGGGTTGGCGGAAACCATGGAGCAATGGCCGCAACCCTCGGGAGAGGACGGACGCCTGGAGGCATTCATGTTGCGCCTGATCCAGCGCAGCCGTATGGCGGCTGAGAGCTTTCGTCTATAGAATTGAGTTATGTACGTTAAAACCGGGCTGGAGAAAAATCAATACGTCGTCCAATATGCCCCGCTGGTCAAGCGCATTGCTTATCATATGATGGCGAGGCTGCCGGCCAGCGTTCAGGTTGACGACCTGATTCAGGTGGGCATGATCGGCCTGCTCGATGCGGTAAGCAATTACGATGACACGCAAGGCGCACAGTTTGAGACCTATGCTGTGCAGCGTGTTCGCGGCGCAATGCTGGACGAATTGCGGCAATGCGACTGGTTGCCGCGCTCGGCGAGAAAGGCGTTGCGCCAGATCGAAACGGCGATGAATGCCCTGGAGCAGAGAGTGTGCCGCGCTCCGACCGAGCGCGAGGTGGCCAACGAGTTGCACGTAAGCCTGGAGGGTTACCAGCAGATGCTGCTGGATGCGCGCGGTTGCCAGTTACTGCATTATGAGGACTTGCAGAGCAGTGAAGGCGAGGACTTTTTTGAACGGCACTGTGCGGATAACTCTGCCGAACCGTTCGCTAAACTGCAGGACGGAAAGTTCCGGATAAAATTGATCGAGGCAATTGGCCTGTTGCCTGAGCGCGAGAAGCTGATGATGGCAATGTACTACGAGGAAGAACTGAATCTGCGCGAAATTGGCGAGGTGATGGGAGTAAGCGAATCACGCGTGTGCCAACTGCATAGCCAGGCCATGGCACGCTTGCGCAGCAAATTGAAGGAATGGCTCTGAAAATGGAAGGATATTGGCGCATGGGGTGGATCATTGGCGGAGCAGACGCATGGATCTAGTCAGCATATTCGGTATTTTGCTGGCTTTAACCGCGATTATAGGCGGCCAGGCTCTGGAGGGGGGGCATATCAATTCCCTGCTGCAGTTGACGGCATTCATCATCGTCCTTGGCGGTACGATGGGCGCCATCATGCTGCAGAGCGCACCCAGGATTTTTTTTGAGGGTATGCGATTGGCCAAATGGATCATCTGGCCTCCCAAGGCGGTTCCGCAGTTATTGATCGAGCAAGTGCTGAACTGGAGCCACCTTGCGCGCAAGGGCGGATTGTTGGCGCTGGAGTCGCAACTGGATGATCTAGAGGATGCTTTTACCAAAAAAGGGTTGCAAATGCTGGTGGACGGTGGCGAACCGGAGAAAATTCGCGCTGCTCTCGAGGTGGAGATTTCAACTTATGAGAAACATCATCTGGATGCTTCGAAAGTCTGGCAGGCCGCGGGCGGCTACGCTCCTACCATCGGCATTCTGGGTGCGGTGCTCGGCCTGATTCACGTGATGGAGAACCTGAGCGATCCATCCAAGCTCGGTGGGGGTATCGCCGTGGCTTTCGTTGCAACCATTTACGGTGTGGGATCGGCCAACCTGTTTTTCTTGCCGATGGCCAGTAAGCTCAAGTACCTTATCGAGCAGGAAGTGGTGATGCGCGAGATGCTGATTGAAGGTCTGGTCTCCATTGCCAACGGCGAGAATCCCCGTGTAATCGAATCAAAGTTGCAGGGTTACATCATTTAGTCATTAGAGCCACTTCCGGCAGCGGTGTACGATGGCACGCAGAAAGAAGCACGAAGAGCACGAGAATCTGGAACGCTGGTTGGTGTCTTACGCCGACTTTATTACCCTGTTGTTCGCCTTTTTTGTCGTGATGTATTCGATTTCCCAAGTTAATGAGGGTAAATACCGGGTGCTGAGCGACTCCCTGGTCAACGCCTTCAAGAATGCGCCTACCACCACTACGCCGATTTCACCTAAGCTACGGATCGATGCGGCCAGTGGGGCGTCCAGTGCTCAGACTATGGTACTGAAACAAACGATTTTTGTGCGCAAACCCGATCCCGTCTTTGAGGCCCGCCAGAAACAACAAGCAGAGCGGATGAAAGGTGTCGCCATGGACCTTCTCAAGGCGATGGAGCCTTTGGTGAAAGAGGGGCAGGTCAGGGTTAGTCAAAGCATTCACGGCATCGCGATTGAGATTAATGCCAGCGTGCTCTTTGCTTCAGGCCAGGCGTCTCTGGAGCCGGGATCGGTCAAAGCGCTACGCGCAGTGGGTGGGGTTCTGGCACAGGTGCCAAATGACGTTCAGGTGGAAGGGTTCACCGATAACACCCCCATAAACACCGCCGCCTTCCCGTCCAACTGGGAGCTGTCGACTGCGCGTGCAAGCAGTGTGGTGCGCCTGCTTGCAGAGAGCGGCGCACCGCCCGAGCGCCTGGTCGCCGTGGGTTATGGTGAATTCCGTCCGATTGACATCAATAGCACGCCGGAAGGGCGGGCACGGAACCGCCGTGTGACAATTATGATTCTGTCGGAGCAGCAGGATAAAATTACAGACATTCCGCTTGCTAGTCAGGTATCCAAAGCTGTGACGGAGGATATTCGCTCCACCAAGGCTCCCTAGGCACCCTTTGAACCTGGAGTTAACCCTTGCCGATCGGCCTCCCCAAGCCTAGAGCCTGGGTCTGGCCGTCGGGCCCGTAGAGTGCGTTCTGATTGGCGGCTAACTGAAGGACGGCAAGCGCTTGCTGGTTGTTCCTGAGTCGGGTGTCGATCAAGCTACCGTTGATCTGATTGAGTTGCCGGGCGTTTTCCGCCAGCGTTAGCAGTTGTTGCCAGAGCTCGGTGATTCGTGGGTCGCCATCTCGCTGTTGCAGCCATTTTGTCATGCCGGCTTGTTCTTGGGAGTAACCCTGCGTGCTGAGGAAGCGGGCGCGGCTCTCGGCAAGATGCGACAACAACAGCACTTTTTCAGATTTGATCCGGGCAAGCTCGATCAGGGGGTCAATATTGCCCTGAACCAGGGCGTCTTGTTCGGTTTGTAATGCCTGGATGAAGTCTCGGAATGCCTGTAATTCTGCTTCCAGGTTCTCGACTAGGTCAGAGGGAGAAGCGATTGCCGGGTGGACTGTCAATTCAGCCCTTCTGGTTCTGCATCAGGTCTTTGACTGTTGCCAGGAGGCTGTCTGCAATGACTTCAGGATTGATTTTGAAGCGCCCCTCGCTAATGGCCAGCTTGATTGCTTCCACGCGCGCGCTATCCACTACTGGCACGTTATCCATGCTGCTTTCCATGGCGTGGAGCTGCGATGAAAGCGTGGTGATCTGGACATTGTCGCGCGCACTGGATTTTCCTTGCGGAGCGGAAGTCGGCGCGCCTGTGTCCGCCTTCGCGGCTCGTGGCGCTGTTTCCTTGACGCCGTTACTGGACGGCGATTTTACGGAGGCATCGATCTTCAAAGTTAATTCCTTCGGGTTGCAGATCGTTTTTCGATAACGTCATTGACGCCTCGCGATCCATTAGCGGTTATCCAACTTATGGTAAGAATAACGGCATGAACTATTGAAACTTTAGCGGAAAATGCCTATTTTTTCAAGTTAACCTGGTGAGTCAGGCTGGTGGCGTAGCCCAGCGCTGTACCGATGTTTCGTCACTTTCGCGCGCGTCCACCCAATGCGCGCCAGATTCGGTCTGCTCTTTCTTCCAGAACGGCGCCCGTGTCTTCAGGTAATCCATGATGAATTCGCAGGCGGCGAATGCGTCGCCACGATGCGCGCTGCTGGTTGCTACCAGTACGATTTGGTCGGTGGGTTTGAGGGGGCCAATGCGGTGGATTACCAGCGCATCGATGATTTCCCAGCGGCGCTTCGCTTCCTCCACGATTTCAGCCAATGCTTTTTCCGTCATGCCAGGGTAGTGTTCCAGGGTCATTTCAGTCACTGTGGTGCTGTGATTCAGATCACGTACCAGGCCGATGAAACTGGCGACTGCGCCGATTCCGGAATTACCTTGGCGCAGATTAAGGATTTCCGTGCTCAGATCGAAATCTTCTGTTTGTACCCGCACCGGCATTTCAGCCTCCCGTCACAGGTGGAAAGAATGCGATTTCATCGCCATCACGTACAGCTGTGTCCGGGTCGGCCATGTCCTGATTGACGGCCACGCGTACCGGCTTGTCCCGGGCAAGTTCTTCCTGCCATGCGCCGCCGCGCTGGCGCAGCCATTCAGTCAGCGATCCAACATCGGCGACATCGGCAGGCAGGTTCGCCTGCTCCGAGGAAAGACCGAAGGTTTCGCGTAGTCGGGCGAAATAAAGCAGGTTGATCATGCGAGGCCTCCTAAGATGTTAGTTGAGCAATCCTGAGAAAGGAAGAAACTTGACGGTATCGCCGCGATGGATTGGTGCTCCTTCGGGTACTTCCACCAAGCCATCGGCCCAGACGGTGGAGGTCAGGACCCCGGAACCCTGGTGCGGGTAGAGCTGCACTTCCACTTCGCCGTTTTCCGCCGTGTGCAATCGGGCGCGCAGAAACTCGCGGCGCTTGTCGGGTTTCAGCCAGTCGAAATCGGCCTTCAGTGTGAAGGCCTGCGGTGCCGCTACGGTAATGCCTTGGCTACGTAAAATGAATGGTCGCACGAACAGGCAGAAAGTGACAAAAGCCGAGACCGGATTGCCCGGCAGGCCGATGAACGGCACCTTGCCGACCTCGCCGAAGGCCAGCGGCTTGCCCGGCTTGATCGCGATTTTCCACAAATCCAGTTTGCCTATCGCTTCCACTGCGGCTTTGACATGGTCTTCCTCGCCTACGGAGACGCCGCCGCTGGTGATGATCATATCCGCTCCTGCGGCAGCGGTTTCGAGCACTTTTACGGTAGCGGTGAAGTCATCCGGTACGATCCCCAGATCAACAACTTCGCAGCCCAGCGCCTGCAGTAGACCGGTCAGCACGAAACGGTTTGAATTGTATATTTGGCCTGGCTTGAGCGGTTCCCCGGGCATGACGATTTCGTCGCCGGTAAAGAATGTGGCGACTTTCAGTTTGCGGTAAACCAGCAGGCTTGCAATGCCGACCGATGCGGCCAGCCCCATTTCCATCGGGCGAAGCCGGATGCCGGCAGGAAGGATCTCGGCCCCGGCCGCGATGTCCTCGCCGGAACGGCGGATATTCTCGCCTATTTTGGGATGTTTGCCGATGGTTACGGTATCGCCTTCGGCCCCGCAGTATTCCTGCATCACCACCGCGTCACAGCCTGCCGGCACCGGCGCCCCGGTGAAGATCCTGGCGGCTTGGCCGGCGTCCAGCGGTTGCCCGACCGTGCCGGCCGGGATGCGCTGGGTCACCCTCAGCCGGGTCGAAGCGTTTATGATGTCGGCGATTCGTACGGCATAACCATCCATGGCGCTGTTGTCTAGCGGGGGGACGTTGACCGCTGAAGTCAGGTGCTCGGCAAGTACCCGTCCTAGCGCATCGGCTGTGGATATCCGTTCTGGTTTATTTGCTGGCCGCGCTCGCGCTAGCAAATAAGACAACGCCTCATCAGCGCTGAGCATGTTTTGTTTCTTGTTATCCATTTTTCATAAGACCTGTTTGTTGCAAGATAAATTCGGCGATCTTTTCCGGCTGGTCTAGACTGAACTGCTGTAGCGACGTTTCCAGTTGAAGGTCGCTGGCAATGGCGACGATATTCGGGTCCTGGGGAAAAAGCAACGGCTTGCCTATAGTGGCGCGGTGCACCTCCAGTTTGGCAATCGCTTCATGCTTGAAGCTTTCCACCAGCACCAGGTCGCAGGGAGAGAGTCGTGCAAGTTGTTCTTGCAGCCCCGGTTCCGGCTCGTCGCGCAACTCATGAATCAACGCCCAGCGATATTGCGAAGTCACGATTACCTCGCTGCAGCCCGCTGCGCGGTGACGGTAGGAGTCCTTGCCTGGCTGATCGACGGTAAAATCGTGGTGGGTATGCTTGATCAAGGATACTTTAAGTCCTTGTGCCACGAACAGCGGGATCAGTTGTTCGATCAAGGTGGTCTTGCCGCTGCCTGAGTAGCCGGCGAATCCGAAAACTTTCATTATTTGTTCCGCAAGATGCGCTGCTTTTCGCGCTGCCAATCCTTCTCCTTCTCGGATTCTCGCTTGTCGTGCTGTTTTTTTCCCTTGGCCAAGCCGATTTCCAGCTTGATGCGGCCACTGACGAAATGCATGTCCAGCGGTACGAGAGTGTAGCCGGATCGCTCCACCTTGCCGATCAGCTTGCTGATTTCCTCGGCATGCAGCAGCAGTTTGCGGGTGCGCACCGGGTCGGGGTTGACGTGGGTGGAGGCGGTCGGCAGCGGACTGATATGGCAGCCGAGCAGATAGAGCTCGCCGCTGCGGATGATGACGTAGGCTTCCTTGAGTTGCGTACGTCCGGCGCGGATGGCTTTGACCTCCCAGCCATCAAGAACGATGCCGGCTTCGTACTTTTCCTCGATAAAATAGTCGTGAAAAGCTTTTTTGTTTTGCGCGATGCTCATCGGAAGGTGAATTTCTCTGGTGAGTTTCTTTGGGAAATCGTGTATTTTAACAGTTTTTGATAGCGGTAGACTGAATGATAGTAGTGGAAAAATCCGTGCTGGTTTTTTACTCGGCTCGGCAAATGTTCGTGCTGGTCGATCGTATCGAAGATTATCCGAATTTCCTTCCCTGGTGCGGTGGAACGGAGGTGCAGCGGCATAGCGACGAAGCGCTCGAAGCGACGGTTCATATCGACTATCATCATCTCAAGCAAAGCTTCGCTACCGAAAATATTCGGCAGGCGCCGCACCTGATCGAAATGAAGTTCCGCCACGGACCGTTCAGCCATCTCGAGGGTAGTTGGAGGTTTGTCGAACTGGACGAGACGGCCTGCAAAATCGAGTTTAAACTCCATTATGAATTCTCAAGCAAGATCATGGAGAAGCTGGTCAGCCCGGTTTTCGGACATATCGCAAACAGTTTTGTCGAAGCGTTCGTTCAACGTGCGGCAGTCATATATGGTGAGCCATGAGTGAAGATATTTTGGTGGAAGTGGCGTATGCCCTGCCACAGAAACAGGAGGTTTTGTCCTTGAAGATAAGGTCGGGCGCTGTGGTGTCAGAGGCGATTGAGCGGTCCGGCATCCTGCGGGACTTTCCGGAAATCGACCTGGCGAGTTCCAAGGTGGGGATTTACGGCAAATTGGTCAAGCTTGACGCCGTGCTGCGGGATAAAGACAGAATTGAGATTTACCGTCCGCTGATTGCCGATCCGAAGGAAATCCGCAGGAAACGTGCGGCAGAAGGCAAGGATGTGAAAAAGGAAGCTGGGGACGCCGAAGCAGCCCCAGCCTGATTAACTTACTTGCACCAGGCGTCCGCCGACTTCTTCGCTTCCTGGATGGCTAGCGCGCGATCATTGTCTTCGAGAAAGACGCGTTCGCCTTTTTCGTTGAATTTACTGATCCTTTGTCCCTCCTGCAAGGCCTGCACCTGGTGGCGTGCTTGCTCGCAGTTTGCCTTTCTGCTTTTTGCTTCTTCCTTGTCCTTGGCTTGTTTGGCAGCAGTCTCTTCCGCCTGAACTCTGCGTTTTCGTGATTCCAGATCCTTCTCGGCCAGATTTTTTTCTCCTCCCTTGCCATCGGGTGCGGCTACGGGCAAGGCCGGAGTGTTCTTCAGGTCCAGAGTTTTTTGCGATTTGGCGGTGGACGGCGGGGGTTGGTCGGAATAATGCACCTTGCCCTTCGCATCCACCCATCGGGTGACCCCCGCTTGCGCGACGGTCGCCAAGGCCAGCATCGAAACGATAGTCAGAAGTTGTCGCATGGTATTGCGCCCGGATTATTGGGTTAGGGGATAGCTCTTTTGCGTCAATCCCATGCGCGCGTGCTCGCTCGCGGTTTTGGAAAATTTCAGGGTGGCCGCGCTGTCGCCTTTGGCAGCAGCTTCTTTCGCTTTTTTCAAGGCATCTTCTGCCGTGGTCCATAATGATTTCTGTGCTTTTGCTTCCTTGACGTCGGCTTCGGCCTTGGCGAGCGCCTGTCTGGCTTCTTCGGAAAGCGCAGGTTTGGCAGCCTCTGCAGCCGGGGAGGCTGCGGATGAGTCGGCCTTTGTCGTGCCGCCGCTCTGGCAGCCGCCCAGCAGCAAGGAACCGAAAGCGATGATGGTAATAAGTGTGTTACGCATGTTCTGCTCTCCTCAGGTTTTATTTTGCGTGGCTAAACATAGCGTTTCGTAATACGCCCGTCAATGGTCCAAGCGTACCGGGTCCATGGTTTGTGAATGTAAAAATTAACTGAATCTGTGGTCCGCGCGATTGGCGCTTACCCCTGGCGCTTGACGTCAATGGTTAATGCGTAGCCTGCGCCGCGCGCGGATTTGATTGGGTTGGATGGTCGCAGCAGGGCCGTGCCGATTTTGCGGCGCAGCCGGGTGACGATCAGTTCCAGGCGGTTTTTCTCAAAGGTGAACCAGCTTTCCCCCAGGGCTTCCGCCAGCGTCCGCGCCGGCACCACCTCGCCGGGTACGCTGGCTAGTGCCGACAGAATGATGAGTTCCTTGTGCGTGAGCGGAAGGACTTTTCCGTTGGGAGAAACGAGTTCCATCGACTTGTCCCGCAGGATCCAGGCGGCCTGGATACTTTCCCGAGGTCGGTTCTCAAGGCGTCGGTGGACGCTGCCGATGACGGCGGCCAGCTCGCGCAAATCCACGGGCTTGACCAGATAGGCATCCGCCACGTCAAGGCCGGATACCCGATTTTCAATGCTCCCCAGCGAAGTCAGCATGATAAGTCCCCTGCTGCCTTGTGCCCGCAGGCGTTGAGCCAGGGTCAAGCCATCCTCGCCCGGCAACATGATGTCGAGCACGAACACTTCCGGCATGGCCCCGGCGCACAGCTGATCACAGGCGGCGGCATCCAGTGCGCCGCGCGCGTCCAGCCCCTCGGCGTTGAGCCCGAACACCATGTCTTCGAGCAAATCCAGGTTGTCCTCGACCACAATCACAGAGATCATGGTGCCGGATCCGGCAGCCACAGAGTAAAGCCCACGCGGCCTTCAGCGATGGCGCAATCGCATTCTCCGCCGTGGGCGCGGGCAATGGCCCTGACCAGATAAAGCCCGAGTCCAATGCCTTCCGTGCCGGTGCTGTTGGGGCCGCGCCAGTATTTGTCGAATACCTGGCTGGCAGCCCCGGACGGGAGGTCCGGGCAGGCGTTGCTTACCTTGAACACGGTGCCAGGCGCCCCGTCTTTATTGCCAAGGCGGGCGTGCACGCGCACCGGGGTATCGGGCGGCGCATATTTGAGCGCGTTTTCGATCAGGTTGCCCAAGGCGATTCGCACCAGCGTCCGGTCGGCCACGCAGACGATTCCCGGGGGTGCGTCCAATTCCAGGCAATGGGACGGATCGGCAATGGCGGCAATCTGGTCGGAAACCAGTTGAAACACATCAACCGGCGCCAGGCGAGGCGTCAGGGTGGAATCGCCGGCCACTTCACGCGCGAGGGCGTTTTCCACCAGGCTGTTGAGCTGGGCCACGGCCTGACGGACTCGAACATGGCGTCGCGCTACGTCCGGTTCGGGCGTTGCCTGCAGGTACTTGAGAGCCTGAATTGCCGTGTCGATGACCGCCAAGGGCGTCTTGAGCTCGTGGGTCATCAGCGCGAGATATTGGGACTGTTGCTGACGCTTATCGGATTCTTCCTGAGCCAGTGTTTCAGCCTGGAGGGCACGCTGCTGCGCCGCCATGTGGTCAAGTTCCCAACGGCGCAATTGCGCGAGAACGGCGTATTGCATGAAAAAGACATAGGTCGCCATGCCGTATTGCCAGCCATAAAGCAGCAGAGCGTCACCAGGCAGCGCGCCCAGGGTAGTGAGCAGGTTGGCGCCAATCACGACGGCATAGACGAGATAGCCCCAGAAGATGGATTTTCCTCCAGTCTGGCCGGTGCGCATGGCGCGCCAGGAAAAAAACAGCGTGGGCGGAATGAGCGTCAGGCTGAGCAAAAACATCCATGGCGCCACGTAAGTGTAGTGGCCGGTAAACGTGCCTGCCAGGGCGATTGCGGACACTGCAATGGTGAGTCCGTACAAGTAGAAAAGACGTGTGGCTTGTCGGCGGATGCCTAGAAAAGAGAGAAAAAACAGTACCGTCAGAGCATTGGTCAGACTGGCGCCAGCGGATGTCAGCCAGTCGCTTGCTATGGGCTGGCCTGGAAAGAGGTATTGCGCGGCAAAGCCGTTGATGCCCAGCGCCATCATAAGAACCGCAGCGACACTGGCGATGAAGTACAGATAGGCTTGATCCCTGAAGCGGCGCCAGTAAAACAGCAAATGCACGAGCATCAGGACAAGGGCGCCGTAGTACAGGCCAAAAAGCAGGTATTCGGTCTGCGTGGCGGCGTTAAAGGCTGCCGGCGTCCACAGGGATAGCTGCGACACCGACGTGCTCGTGGTCTGCAAACGCAGAAAATAGGTGCGTGGCATGTCGTCCGGCAGATCCAGCTTTAGCACGAACCCCCGGTAAGGCAATTCCCGTGCGGCGAAGGGCAATAAATCTCCGGCGCGGCGTTCGCGGAATCTCCCCGGGCCGTCCGGCTCGTACAGGCGCAAATCGTCAAGATAGGGTGGCAGGATCCGGAGCAGCCAGGCCGCCGGGGCAGACGGTTCCCGTTGCACGGTGAAACGGAACCAGAAAACGGTGCGCGCGTACCCGGCGCTGAAGGTGCGTTGCAAGGGGAGAAAGCGGGATGCATCAAGCGCACTGATGCTGGCGATCGTTTCCTGGCCTGATGGATCGGCAAAAACCGCCACGCCTGAGCGCAGTTCGCGCATTTCCTCATCGGGCTGCAACGGCGCAACCTCGCCCGCCTGGGCTACCCCAAGCCAGATCATGAAAAAACCAAGACAAATTGACCGGAACATGGCCGCCATTATGCCCTGATTCGGCATTTGGCTAAGTCGTTAACAGCCTTTGACAGTTTTGCGGCGAGGGGGCTCGGTAAGATATGCGCTGTTTTATTCAAGATAGTGATATCGCAAATCATGCTCCACGGTTTTAAATATTTTGTCGCAGCACGGCGTGGCTTCCGGCGATGCCTGACCCTCCGGCACGCCGCCGTGCTTGCGGCAGGCCTCGCCGCTCTGCCCGTGCTGGCGGCTGACCAGCCAAGCCGGGAAGCCGCGCCGGCGCGCCAGTCCGAGGTCAACAGCGTTACCCAGGCCGCCGTGCAGCAGGGCGTCCTCAACTGCGCCGCGCGCATCAACCAGGTCAGCAGTTTTCTCGGCTACACCCCGCAGGCCGGCGCGCTGCTGATGACGCCGCCCGCCCAGCCCGACCAGCGGCTCATTCCGCTGGCGATGGAAGTGCCGAACGAATCCGGCGCCGCCTACGTTAGCGCCAGTTTCGCCCCCAACCAGGCCAACGGCTGCGGCGCCACCTACGACGCCGTGATGTACTGGCCAACCAAGTGCGACGCCGTCGCCGCCAGGCAGTTCGCCGGCCTGAAGAAGGTCGGCCAGTTGAGGAAGGCCATCGCCGTGCTCGATGGCGGGGCGGCGACCAAGGTTTTCTTGATGCCGGCCGGCAACGGCTGCGTGTCGATCAAGAAGGAAGTTGTCATTTAATTTACCGCGAGGAACTTTATGAAAACCATGCAACTAGCTGCTTTCCCTTTCAAGCGCACTGCCCTTGCGCTTGTGTTGTCTTCACTGTTCGCCGCGAATGTCCAGGCCGCCGCGTTTCTAGGTGAGAGTACTGACAGTACCGCCAACATCGGCAGTTCAGACCAGGACGGAGTCACGGAAGTTGCGCAGGTGGTGACTCAAGCTTGGGCAGGGGCACCCTTCGTATATATTTCTGCTGACCAAAATCAGACCGGCGTCGGCGTAGAAACTACCCCAACGGGCAACGAGGCATCCATCCGTCTCATAGACGCTGGCGCAGGGGCAACCACTTCTGTCTCTATACAGGCGGATTCAACTAAGCTCGTTGTTGATGGCACTGGCATTACGGCTACTGGAACACTGAATGTATCAGGCCAGATTACGGGTAACTTGACTGGCAATGTGACGGGTAACGCGACCACGGCAACTTCCGCCACTACGGCAGGCTCGGCAACTACAGCTGGCACCGTGACCGGCGCAGCTCAAACGGCCATCACCTCGGTGGGCACTTTGACCGGTTTGGCCGTAACCGGCACTACCACCATCAATGACACCGGCGCTGCCACTACCACTATTGGCAACGCTAGCAGTGCAACAACTGTCGGCGGCACGCTGGGCGTCACGGGTGCCACGACGCTTTCCAGCACCTTGGACGCGCAGGGAGCTATTTCCAATACCTCCGGCACTAATGGCGGCGTCGTCTATGTGAATGATGCCTTTACCGTAACCGGCACCACCACCACTGCCGGCATCGCCAATACCGGCACTCTGACTCAGATTGGTGCTACCAACATCAACAACACGGCTGCGGCCAACGCGACGACGATCGGCAACGTTGGCAACACCAGCGCGGTGACGCTGACTTCCGGCACCAGTTCCATCGTCACCAGCAACGGCACCAACACCGTGCTGGGCACGACCAACGTCAACGCCACCGGCACGGCAGGCACAGCTATCGGCAACACGACCGGGACGATAGGCATGACCGGGTCGGCTGTTAGTATCAACACGTCGAATACTGCTGGCCTGACCACCACCTTGGGCAGCACCAACGGCACTGCCGGCGCCGTGACCGTTCAGGCCGGCACCAACAGTCTGGTGGTCGGCACGACCAATACCGCGGTAACTGGGGACTTTGCGGTGAACTCAGGCGCCGGTAACGCCGAACTGGTCATTGGCACCGATACCATCGGCATCGGCAGCGCGACTTCGACCAACACCGTGCTGGGTACGACCAACATCAACGCCACCGGCGGCGCAACGACCAACATCGGCACGGGCGCTGTTGCTACCACGAATATCGGCATGGTCGGTGGCACCAACGTTCTGGCGGGCACGACCAGCATCAACGCCAGCATCAACAACGCCACCAGCATCAACACCGGCACCAGCACAGGCGCGGTGACGATGGGTAACGAGCTGAATACCACCAGCCTGAATAGCGCCACCAACAACATTGGCGTCAGCAGCGGTTACGCGACCGCCAATAACATTGGCACCAACAACACCTTTGCCAGCACCAACGTGTTGGGCAGTACGAATGTGGGCACGACGGTGACGGCTACCGGCGGCAACAGCACTCTGTCCGTCGCAAATGGCACCGCTAGCCTTCGCTCCGGGAGCGGCGCCACCGCCAGCGGGTTTACCACGACCAGCGCCGCGCAAACGTTGAGCGCCACTCCTGCAACACTGGCAACGCAGTTGAATAACGTGGGCGATGCGGCCAGCCGTCAGAACATTGCCGGTGCGACTTATGTGAACCGTCTGGAAGGCAACACGCTGATCAACGGCAACACCTATATCAATGGCACGCTGGTTTACACCTCGAACACCTCGGCGTCGACGACCGTGACGTCCGGCGCCTCCGTGCTCGGCGGCGCCACTCAAGCTACCAATGGACAGATGTCGATCGCCAACACGGCCGCGAGCGGCGCCGTGGTGGATGGCAACGGCAAGATCACCACCGGTATTGTGGGGGAGACCACCGCATCTCTGACCCTGACCAACGGCGTCGGAAATACCCATGGTTTGGTCGTGACGGAATCCCAGGCGACCCTGTCCGGCGGCGTGCATTCCACCAGCCTGACCTTGAACGACAACGGCGCGACCTTCAGTAACTCTGCCACCGGCTCGCCGGTTCAGGTGCATGGCGTAGCCGACGGTACGCAGGATTTCGACGCCGTCAACTATCGCCAGTTGAAGGAAGTCGCTGCCGGGGTGGCTGGAGTGGCTGCCATGGCCAACATTCCGCAAGTTGACCAGAACAAGACCTTCGCGGTCGGTGTCGGCCTCGGTAACTTCCAGAGCCAGTCCGCGCTGGCGCTGGGCGCTTCCTACCGGATGGCGCCGAATGCCGTGGTCAAGGCTTCCGTCTCCACCACCAACGGCAGCAGCAGCAAGAATACGGTGTATGCCGTAGGCGCCGGCATGTCCTGGTAAGTTGGACTGCCGCTGACGTTTTGCGGCTCGCGCAGGTAAAATGCAGCCCTGTCAGTTTGGCGGGGCTGCATTTTTTTACGGGGTTGGCTGAATGGCAGATGAGACTTTCGAGGGTGGAATAAAGCTGCCCGCTTATGGTGTGAGGTTAGCGACATCCTTTGCTATGGCAGCTGTTTTTTTGCCGTCTTCGCTTGCGACGGCGGCGGTAAATGACGTGTTTCCATCAGATTATGCCGCGCTGCCCGAGGGTGATGTGGTGGCGACGGCCTATTATTACCACCGTCGCTTCGACGGTTTCTACCGCAATGGCCAGGTGTTGCTGCCGGCGACGGTTCGGGCGGATATCGCTGCGATTCGTCTTTCACGGTTTTATCGGCACGGGGGCGTCAAGTGGGCGCCGGTAGTGGTGGCATCTGCGATAGCCAGCGAGGTGGGAGGCGTTGCTGCCCGACAGGTCTTTGGCGGTTCCGCCAGCGGCATGGGCGACTTTCGCGCAGGGGGCTCATTCTGGGCAATCGACAATCCCGGCGAGCGTCATTTTCTTGCCCTTACCCTCATGCTTATTGCGCCTACGGGAGATTATTCCTCGGCCCGACTCGTTAATGTTGGGGAAAACCGCTGGCGACAGGTGGGAAACCTGGGTTGGATAAAGGGCTGGGGGCCAAATTGGACCACGGATGTGACCGCAGAGGTGGCCCGATATGGCGACAACCCCGACTACAACCGTGGCCGGCGCCTGGAACAGGAAGCGTCGTCTGCGCTCACGGCCTACCTCCGGCATCATTTTTCAAAAAACTGGCAGGGTTTCGCGGGAACCCAGTTCAACTGGGGCGGGGATACTCGTTTGGATGGTGTGCCCCAAGGGGGTGCGCCAGGCAACCAGCGAATTTTTCTGGGCGGGCTTTACCTTTCCGGGGCGGGCCACCAGGTGATTTTTCGCTATGGCAGGGATGCCGCCATAGACAATGGGTTTCACAACGATCAGGAATGGTCGTTGCGTTTCCTGAAACGGTTCTGACCCGGTGCGCGCGCACGCTTTGGCGCGAAACCCCGTCGAAGCTTCAGCCCAGCATCTGGTAATGGCGTTTCTCATCGTCGTGGGCAAACAGAAGGCAGGCGCTGTTGAAACCGGAATCGACCTGCTCTGGTTACACGGATTCTGGAATTTAGAGAAGCCAGTTTACCGAGGATGCCCGAAACTTGTATAATATCGCTTTGGTAACAAGGATAAAAACATGCGTATTCTGCAGAAAGCGCTGACCTTCGACGATGTTTTGCTGGTCCCGGCGTATTCCAACGTTTTGCCTCGTGATGTAAGTCTCGCCACGCGGCTCACTCGAGAAATTTCCCTAAATATCCCCCTGATTTCGGCGGCGATGGATACCGTTACCGAAGCGCGTCTGGCAATCGCCCTCGCGCAGGAAGGGGGGGTTGGCATCGTTCACAAGAACATGACCGCCGCCGCGCAAGCCGCGCAGGTGGCCCGCGTGAAACGCTTTGAGAGCGGTGTGGTAAAGGATCCGATCACCATTTCCCCGGAAATGACGGTACGGGATGTATTGGTGCTGACCCGCCAGCACAAGATTTCCGGCCTGCCGGTGGTGGATAACGGCCATGTGGTCGGTATCATCACTAACCGCGACCTGCGCTTCGAGACGAATCTTGATCAACCGATCAAGAACATCATGACGCCGCGAGACCGCCTGATTACGGTCAAGGAAGGCGCCAGTCGCGAAGAAGCCATGACACTGATGCATCAATACCGCCTGGAGCGTGTATTAGTGGTCAATAATGATTTTGTGCTGCGTGGTCTGATCACCGTCAAGGACATTCAGAAATCCACCGAGCATCCGTTGGCATGCAAGGACAGCCAGGGTCGGCTGAGGGTTGGTGCAGCAGTGGGCGTGGGCGAGGGGACCGAGGAGCGCGTGACCCTGCTGGCTGAAGCGGGTGTGGATGTGATCGTGGTGGATACCGCGCACGGCCATTCCCAAGGCGTACTGAGCCGGGTGAAATGGGTAAAGGACAACTTTCCTCAGATTCAAGTGATCGGCGGCAATATTGCCGCAGCATCGGCGGCTCTGGCGCTGGCTGATCATGGGGCCGATGCGGTCAAGGTCGGTATCGGTCCAGGTTCGATTTGCACCACCCGCATTGTTGCGGGCGTCGGTGTGCCGCAGATTACGGCCATCGCCAATGTGGTCCAGGCGTTGAAAGGCAGTGGCGTGCCGGTGATCGCCGATGGCGGAATCCGTTATTCCGGCGATGTCGCCAAGGCGTTAGCAGCCGGCGCAGATTGCGTAATGCTGGGCGGAATGTTTGCCGGCACCGAGGAGGCGCCGGGCGAAATCGAGTTGTTCCAGGGCCGCTCGTATAAATCTTACCGCGGTATGGGTTCACTCGGTGCGATGCAGCAGGGCTCGAAAGACCGTTACTTCCAGGAAGCTGAAGCCAATGCCGATAAACTGGTGCCGGAAGGTATTGAAGGTCGCGTGCCCTACAAGGGGAGTGTGCTGTCGGTGATTCATCAGTTGATTGGCGGCGTGCGTTCGAGCATGGGTTATCTGGGTTGTTCGAGCATCGCCGAGGTCCACGCCAAGGCCGAGTTCGTCGAAATCAGCTCGGCGGGTATCCGCGAGTCTCACGTCCACGACGTGCAGATTACCAAGGAAGCGCCCAACTATCACGTTGAGTAAAGGCGAGGGGCAAGGGGCTATAGGCGGTCGTCGCTTCGCGGTTTTCCTCTAGCCCCTAGCCTATTGCCCCTAGCCTATTGCCTGGAATAATTATGCACCAGAAAATCCTCATCCTCGATTTCGGTTCCCAATACACCCAGTTGATTGCCCGCCGGGTGCGCGAATCCAGTGTTTACTGCGAACTGCATCCCTACGATGTGAGCGAACAGTTCATCCGTGATTTCAAACCGCAAGGCATCATCCTTTCCGGCGGACCGTCCTCGGTCTACGAGGAGGAAACGCCGCGCGCGCCGGATGTCGTGTTCAACCTGGGGGTGCCGGTTCTCGGCATCTGTTACGGCATGCAGACCATGGCGGCGCAATTGGGCGGCAAGGTGGAAAACGCATTGCATCGCGAGTTCGGTTATGCCGAGGTGCGCGCGCAGGGACATTCCGCGCTGCTGCTCGATATTCAGGATCGGATCAATGAGGAAGGTCATGGCCTGCTCGACGTGTGGATGAGCCACGGCGATAAGGTGACCGAACTGCCGCCAGGTTTCAAGGTGATCGGTTCCAACGCGGCTACGCCGATCGCCGGCATGGCTGACGAAGCCCGCCATTTTTACGGCGTGCAGTTTCATCCCGAAGTGACCCATACCTTGCAGGGCAAGGCCCTGTTCGAGCGCTTCGTGCATGGCATCTGCGGTTGCGGCTACGACTGGAACATGCCGGATTACGTCGAGGAAGCGATTGGCAGAATTCGCTCCGAAGTGGGGTCGGACGAAGTCATCCTCGGCCTGTCCGGCGGGGTGGATTCCTCGGTGGTGGCAGCACTTCTGCACCGCGCCATCGGTACTCAGCTAACCTGCGTGTTCGTGGATAACGGCCTGCTGCGCCTGAACGAAGCCGAGCAGGTGATGAAGACTTTTGCCGACAATCTCGGCGTCAAGGTCATCCACGTCGATGCCGGCGCGGAATTCATGAAGCATCTGGCGGGCGTGACGGACCCGGAACAGAAGCGCAAGATCATCGGACGCGAATTCGTCGAAGTTTTCCAGAGCGAGTCGGCAAAGCTGCCGAACGCAAAGTGGCTGGCTCAGGGAACGATCTACCCGGACGTGATCGAATCGGCCAGTTCCAAGACCAAGAAGGCCCACACCATCAAGTCGCATCACAACGTCGGCGGCCTGCCGGATACCCTGCATCTCAAGCTGCTGGAGCCGCTGCGGGAACTGTTCAAGGACGAAGTGCGCGAGCTCGGCGTTGCACTCGGCTTGCCGCACGACATGGTCTACCGCCATCCCTTCCCCGGCCCCGGCCTGGGAGTACGCATCCTGGGCGAAGTAAAGCCGGAGTTTGCCGAGCTGCTGCGCCGTGCGGACGCCATTTTTATCGAGGAGCTGCGCGCCTCGGGCTGGTATGAAAAAACCTCGCAGGCCTTTGCCGTATTTCTGCCCGTGAAAGCGGTCGGAGTGATGGGCGACGGCCGCACCTATGATTACGTCGTCGCGCTGCGCGCGGTGCAGAC
>CAZLJK010000038.1:0-11248 GCA_964559825.1 uncultured Sulfuricella sp.
ACAGGCTTCCCAATAACCAAAAGCAGTCCTCGGTGTTGGTGCGTCTCCCCGGCATCCCTTGAATCCTTCTAATTATTGGTAATGATTCAACGTTCGGCTGTACCCACCCTTTTCTGACTGTTGCTTGCGATCCCGGCAAACAAGATAAGAAGATACAGGTGTCATAAATATTGCCCATAGGGGAAACCCCTAAAATTTGATTTATTTTCTTAAGTAGAGTTGACAGATCCCAACCGCCAGCCATGGCAATTGTTTTCAAAAAATCTTCTTCCCTCTGCGGTAAACGGATTGCCGCCTGCCGCGTTAGCATTCCAAGTTGTTTTTTGTTTAAAAAACTGCGATCGACCAAAAATGTTCATGAATTGGCATGAATAATTACAAAATCCCCTGTGACGCTCCTAACCTTAAATCCCCTCGACAGATTCGCATGCCCTATGCCACTGAGCGACTTGAGCGCGGCGCCCGTCTGCTTTAGTTTTTCCAGACTAGTTGCGAGCATCAATGCAATATGCTCAAATCGCCCTATCCTTCCGGGTAATCTCAAAGAACATGTCGGCTCTGCCGCTCGGCCCGCCAATGGCTGGATCCACTGAGAGGCTTTAAATAAGTATTTTTATGAAAAAGAAAATCGAATTTCTCAAAATCGTGCCCCTGCGCGGACCGAATATATGGACATACCGCCCGGTGCTCGAGGCATGGGTTGACATCGGGGACCTGGAGGATTCGCCTTCCAACACCATCCCCGGCTTCTACGAGCGCCTTTCCTCATGGCTGCCCTCGCTGATCGAACACCGCTGCGGTGTCGGCGAGCGGGGCGGCTTCCTGCAGCGGGTACGCGAAGGCACTTGGCCGGGACACATACTCGAGCATGTCACGCTGGAGTTGCAGAACCAGGCGGGCATGCAGAGCGGCTTCGGAAAAGCGCGCAGCACCTCGGTACGGGGAGTGTATAAAGTCGTGGTACGGTCGCGCCACGAAGAAGTCAGCCGCGCCTGCCTGTATGCGGCTCGGGATCTCATCATGGCGGCGATCGAGGACCGCCCGTTCGACATGCCCGCCACGGTTGCCCGCCTGCGCGACCTGGCCGATTCGCTTTGCCTCGGCCCGAGCACGGCATGCATCGTCGATGCGGCCTCGGATCGGCGCATTCCGGCCATCCGGCTGACCGAAGGCAACCTGGTGCAATTGGGCTACGGCGCCCGCAGCCGCCGCATCTGGACCGCCGAGACCGACCAGACCAGCGCTATTGCCGAAAGCATTTCGAGCGACAAGGATCTGACCAAAAACCTGCTCCAGGCTTGCGGCGTGCCGGTACCCGAAGGACGCATCGTGGATAGCCCGGAAGACGCATGGGAAGCCGCCGGGGAGATCGGCGTCCCGGTCGTGGTCAAACCCAGCGACGGCAACCATGGCCGCGGCGTCTCCACCGAACTGATGACGCGCGAAGAAGTCGAGGCCGCTTTCAAACTGGCGCTCAACGAAGGCAGCGCCGTCATTGTCGAGCGTTTCGTGCGCGGCAACGAACACCGGCTGCTGGTCGTGGGCGGACGCCTGGCGGCAGCGGCTCGCGGGGAGTCCGCATCGGTGGTGGGCGACGGCCTTTCGACCATCGTCGAGCTTATCGATACCCAGATCAATACCGACCCACGGCGCGGCACGACCGAGGATTACCCGCTCAACGTGGTTCTGGTGGATAAAGACCCGGCCGTCCGGCTCGAAATCACGCGCCAGGGCTTTACCCCCGACGCCATCCCTCCACTGGGCGCGGAAGTGATGATCCAGCGCAACGGCAACGTCGCCTTCGACGTGACCGACCTCGTCCACCCGGATGTGGCGGCAACCGTCTGTCTCGCGGCCCGTATCGTGGGGCTGGATATTGCGGGGGTCGATCTGGTCGCCGAGGATATCTCGCGCCCCCTCGCCGAGCAGAGAGGCGCAATTGTCGAAGTCAACGCCGGCCCCGGTCTGCTGATGCACCTCAAGCCGGCGAGCGGTGAACCCCGCCCGATAGGCCGGGCCATCGTCGACAGCCTGTTCCCCGAAGGCGAAAGCGGCCGCATCCCGGTTGTCGGCATCACCGGAACCAACGGAACCAATCTGGTCGCGCGGCTGGTGGCTCACCTGCTTCACCTCAGCGGCAAGCGCGTCGGCCTGGCGTGTAGCGATGGCCTCTACCACGATCAGAGGCGGGTAGAAAAGGGCAAGCGAGCGACCTGGGCAGCCGCTCGCAAGGTGCTGCTGAACCGGGTGACCGAGGCAGCGGTATTCGAGAATGGCAGCGACATGATCCTCAGCGAGGGACTGGCCTACGACCGCTGCCAGGTCGGCGTCGTCACCGATATCGACCCGGCCCGGCACTTCGGAAAATATTACATCGAGACGCCCGATCAGGTGTTCAACGTGCTGCGCACCCAGGTCGACGTGGTGCTCGCCGACGGGGTGGCGGTGCTCAATGGCAACGACGCCATGGTGACGGAAATGGCGCCGCTATGCGACGGCGAAATTATCTTCTTCGGAACTCGTCCCGATGTTCCTGCCATCGCCGACCACTTGGCACAGGGAAAACGTGCGGTGCTGGTGCGCGAAGGATACATCGCCCTCGCCGCCGGCAGCGAAGAAGTGCGGCTGGTCGAAGTGTCCGGCATCATGCTGGCCGAGGGCGGCGCTGCCGGGCTGCAGATCGAGAATGTTCTGGCGGCGACCGGGGCGGCATGGGCACTCGGCCTGCCGCCGGAACTGATCCGCGCCGGAATCGAAACGTTTAGAGACGGGCAATAGGCGAGGGGCGAGAGGCGAGAGGTGGTTGTGCCGCGCAAGCGCGGCGTATAAATATTCCGGCGAAGCCGGCAAAACCCCTCTAGCCCCTCACCTCTAGCCTCTAGCCTCAAATTTTAGGGAAACAAAATGGAAGTATCACGCATCCGGGCATTACGCGGCCCCAATCTGTGGAGCCGGCGCACGGCGATTGAAGCCATTGTGACATGCAGCGAATGCCTGATCGGGGATATACCCGACTTCGAAGTCAGACTGCGCGCACGGTTCCCGGAAATCGGTTCATTGAAGCCTGCGGGCCACGAAGAAGCCATTTCCATGGCGCACGCCCTGGAGTTCGCCGCCCTTGGACTGCAAGTGCAGGCCGGATGTCCGGTGACCTTCAGCCGCACTGCGACGACGACTGAAGCAGGGGTATTCCAGGTCGTGGTCGAATACAGCGAGGAGCAGGTCGGCCGGCTCGCGCTCGAACTTGCGCAGACGCTATGCCTCGCCGCAGTGGAGGACACGCCCTTCGACCTCGCAGGCGCACTGGCGCGCCTGCGCGAGCTGGACGAGGACGAGCGGCTCGGCCCCAGCACCGGGGCCATCGTTCAGGCCGCGACGACGCGCGGCATCCCTTCCCGGCGCATGACTTCGGGCAGCATGGTGCAGTTCGGCTGGGGCAGCCGGCAGCGCCGCATCCAGGCCGCCGAGACGGACCGTACCAGCGCCATTTCCGAGGCCATTGCCCAGGACAAGGAATTGACCAAAATATTGCTTGATGCCGCCGGGGTTCCGATCCCCCAAGGGCGTCCGGTGGCGGATGCCGAAGATGCCTGGGCTGCAGCGTGCGAAATCGGCGGCCCGGTGGTGATAAAACCCCAGGACGGCAATCAGGGCAAAGGCGTCGCCGTCAATATCGAGACCCATGAGCACGTGCTGGCGGCCTACGCCGCTTCCGCCGAAGTCAGCTCCGAGATCATGGTTGAACGCTATATTCCCGGCTATGACTTCCGCCTGCTGGTGGTGGGAAATCAGCTCGTCGCAGCGGCGCGCCGCGACCCTCCCCAGGTGATCGGCGACGACGTGCATACCGTCCGCGAACTCGTCGAGCAGGTCAACAACGACCCCCTGCGCGGCGAGGGCCATGCGACCTCGCTCACCAAAATCCGCTTCGACGACATTGCCCTGGCGACGCTCGCCACGCAGGGCCACGCGGCGGATTCAGTGCCACCCAAGGGCGCGCGCGTGGTGCTGCGGAACAATGCGAACCTGAGCACGGGCGGATCGGCGACCGATGTGACCGACGACGTTCACCCGGAACTGGCTGCACGCGCTGTCACCGCGGCCCAGATGATCGGACTCGACATCTGCGGCGTTGACGTGGTCTGCGACAGCGTGCACCGGTCGCTTGAAGAGCAGGGTGGCGCCGTCATTGAAGTCAACGCCGCTCCGGGCCTGCGCATGCACCTCGCGCCCTCGTTTGGCAAGGGCCGCGCGGTCGGCGAGGCGATCATCGCCAGCCTATTCGCCGAAGGCGAGGATGGCCGCATACCGGTGGTAGCGGTAGCCGGCACCAATGGCAAGACCACCACCGTGCGCCTGATCTCCCACCTGCTTGCCGAGAAAGGTTTGCGCGTCGGCATGACCAACTCGGACGGCGTCTACATCGAAGGGCGGCGCATCGATACCGGCGACTGCAGCGGCCCCAAGAGCGCCCGCACCGTACTGCTCCATCCCGATGTCGATGCCGCAGTGCTCGAGACCGCGCGTGGCGGCGTGTTGCGCGAGGGGCTGGCATTCGACCGCTGCAACGTGGCGGTCGTCACCAACATCGGCATGGGGGATCACCTCGGCCTCAGTTACATCAGCACCGTCGAGGATCTGGCCGTGGTGAAACGGGTTATCGTCGAGAACGTTGCGCCCGGCGGCGTGGCGGTGCTCAACGCAGCAGACCCGATCGTGGTGAAGATGGCCGAAGCCTGCCCAGGTTCGGTGATCTTCTTCACCTGCGACCCGCATCATCCGGTCATGGCCACCCATCATGCGCGCGGCCTGCGTGTGGTGTACGTGGATGGAGACGCCATCGTAGCCGCAGAGGGCAGCTTCGAGCACCGCATCGCCCTGGCGCAGATACCTCTCACCCGGAACGGCACCATCGGCTTCCAGGTCGAGAACGCAATGGCCGCGATCGCCGCCGGCTGGGCGCTGGGCCTGGACTGGGAAATCATTCACGCCGGCCTCGCCTCGTTTGTGAGCGATGCGGCGACCGTGCCCGGACGCTTCAACCTGTTCGACTATCGGGGGGCCACTCTGATAGCGGACTACGGGCACAACCCGGACGCCATCCAGGCGCTGGCAAAAGCCATCGAGCACATGCCGGCAAAACGGCGCATGGTCGTCATCAGCGGCGCAGGCGACCGGCGCAATGAGGATATTTGCCAGCAAACCCAGATTCTGGGGGAAGCTTTCGATACCGTGATCCTGTATCAGGATCAGTGCCAGCGTGGACGAGCCGACGGTGAAGTCCTCGCGTTATTGCAGCAGGGACTGGAGAAGGCCAGTCGCGCCACAGCGATAGAGGATATCCGCGGCGAATTCCTGGCCATCGACACCGCCCTGGCGCGCCTCGAAATCGGCGACCTGTGCCTGATTCTCATCGACGAGGTGGATGCCGCATTGGCCCATATCGCGAAACGGATCGCCGAGGGCTAATGGCTCTCAATTTCTCTATCAAAAAGCACTAACCGCAAAGGACGCGAAGGGACGCAAAGAAAAGCAATCAGGCTGGCATGTCTGAGGTTTTGGTTTTTCCTTCGCGAACCTTCGCGTCCTTTGCGGTTAGTGCTTTTTTATAGAATTATTTCCCGCGCCCCTCGCCCCACAGCAGCCTATGCAACTGAATTTGCAGCCGCACCGGCAGGTTGTCGCGCAGCATCCATTCCGCCAGTTGGGTTGGCTCAAGCCGGCCTTGGGCGGCCGAAAGCAGTACCGGGCAGCGGTCGGCGACATGCTTCTCGCTCAACACCTGTTTCGCCCATAGGTAGTCCGCTTCGCCGCACAGCACGAATTTTACTTCGTCCTGCGGCGTCAGCAGGCTTAGATTCTCCCAGCGGTTTTTTTCGGCCTCGCCCGAACCCGGCGTTTTGATGTCCAGTATTCTGGAAACACGGGGGTCCACTTTGGCGATATCCATCGCCCCGCCGGTTTCCAGCGACACTGAATAGCCCGCATCGCAAAGCTGCCGCAACAGCGGCAAGCAGTTCTTCTGGGCCAGCGGTTCGCCGCCGGTCACAGTGACATAGCGGGCATGAAATTGCGCCGCCTTGTCGAGTATTTCCGGCAAGGTCAGGGTTTCCCCTTCCTGAAAAGCGTAGGAGGTATCGCAGTAGGTGCAACGCAACGGACAGCCGGTCAGGCGGATGAATACCGTAGGCAATCCGACGCGGCTGGTTTCGCCCTGAAGAGAATAGAAGATCTCGTTGATCCGCAGGCTGGGCTGCGGGACTGCGCTATTTGTTGCTGGCAAGGCGTTTCTTTGCCAATTCCGCGGCATTGCTGAGCGGATATTTGGCGACGATGTTTTTGAGCGTCTTTTTCGCCGCGGACGCTTCGCCCAGCCCTTGCTGGCAGCTGGCGATATTCAGCAGCGCATCCGGCACCTTGGCGCTGTCCGGATACTGGCTCACCAGTTTTTCCTGGCTGGCGATGGCGTTTTTGTAATCGCGCAAATTAAAATAGGAGTTGCCGATCCAGTAGTAGGCACTGGGGGCAAGCTGACTGTTGGGATGGCTGCCGACAAAGCCCTGAAAGCCGTCGATCGCCCCTTGATAGTTACCGGCCTTGAACATGCCAAGGGCCGCTTCATAAGTTTTGGTTTCATCTTCGATGACAGAGGCCGCAGGTTGTTGTCCTGCCGCTACGCCGGTCTTGCCGGAATCCGTAGCCGAGACGCCGGCATCGCTTGCCGGCCCGCCGCCGCTTTCGAGCTTGCGCAGACGGCTATCGAGATCGACATACAGGTCGCGCTGCCGCTTCTGCATGGTTTCGAGGTCGTGCGTATGCACTTCGACCTGGCCGCGCAATGTAGTAAGGTCAGCCTTGAGCGCTTCCAACTGGGTCAGTACGCTCACACCCTGTGAGCGCGCTGTGTTTTCCATTTGCGCGACCCGCTCTTCCATCACCTGAATTTGCTGCTGCAGCACCGTAATTTTCCGGTGGGCTTCATCGTCCGAAAACAGGCCCGCTGTACTCAGCGAGGCCCACCCCAAAGACAAGGCCAGGAAAAGTGCAATTTGGCGCATTGTTAAGAGCCTGTAAACAAATGACCCGAACATCCTGGCGGCGCTGGCGAGGCACGCTGCGGCGTTGCCGGTCGCTTGCATGGAATGGCCATGCGGCGCGCCCGGCGCCTTGCATCGCACCCCACCAACACACCCATAATTGTCCAGGTCATTCATTTACAGTCCCTTACTCGCCCTGGTGAACGATATCGGAGCGACGGTTTTCCTTCCAGCAGGATTCGTCATGGCAGGCTGCGCGGGGTTTTTCCTCGCCAAAGCTGACAGTCTCGATCTGGCTGTTAGACACGCCGTACACGTTCATCATGTTCTTCACGCTGTCGGCACGACGGTTGCCCAGAGCGATGTTGTACTCGCGGCTGCCGCGCTCGTCGGTGTTGCCCTGCACGGTCACCTTGGCACCCTTGTTGCTGGTCAGGTACTTGGAGTGAGCCTCAACCATCGGCTTGTACTCGGCTTTCACGTCCGACTTGTCCAGGTCATAATAAATGCTGCGCTTGGAAAGAATGTTGTTGGGATCTTTCAGGGGATTGGCCGTCACCGACTGCTGACCGGCAGACTTGGCATCCGCGCCTTGCGCCGTTCTATCCTCGACCGCCGCCTTGGGCTGGTCCTTCACGTCCTGGCCCGCACAACCTGCCAACAAGCTAACCAACAATGCGCTGAACAATACTTTTTTCATTTTTTCGACTCTCCCGATTAAAATTAACTTACTTGAAAACTTACCGATCCTTCAACAACGGCCCCCACTCGGGCTCTCGCACGTCTCCGGCCTGGGTGGACAGCCGCTGCTTCACCCGGCCATCGCTCGAAACCGCGGCCAATACGCCCCGCCCCCCAATTTCAGTGGCATATAATAGCATTTTGCCGTTGGGCGCGAAACTCGGGGATTCGTCCATGCGCGTATCCGTCAGCAATTGCATCTGGCTGGACGCCAGATCCTGCAGAGCGACGTGAAAGGCAGAACCGTTGACGCGCTGGACAAAGGTGAAGCTCTTTCCGTCCGGGCTGAAGTGGGGGGAAACGTTGTAATTGCCCTCGAAAGTCAGGCGCTGCGCGCCGCTGCCGCTAACAGACATGCGGTAGATCTGCGGGCTGCCGCCCCGGTCCGAAGTGAAGATGATTGCGGCACCGTCCGACGAAAAGGATGGCTCGGTATCGATGCCTGAACTATAGCTCAGGCGTTTCACGCCGCTGCCGTCGGCGTTGATCAGATAAATCTGCGAGTTGCCATCCTTGGTCAGCACGACGGCCAGCTGCTTGCCGTCCGGCGACCAGGCCGGCGAGCTGTTGTTGCCCTTGAACTGGGCCAGCACCTGGCGCTGGCCGCTGACCAGCGATTGAACATAAATGATCGGCTTTTTCCGCTCGAACGAAACATAAGCCAGCTTGGTGCCATCCGGCGACCAGGACGGGGAAATAATCGGCTCATTGGAAGCCAGTACCGTCTGAGCGCCATAGCCGTCCGCATCCGCCACCTGCAATTCGTAGCGCGAGCCGCTCTTGACGATGTAAGCGATGCGGGTGCTAAACACGCCGACATCGCCGGTAAGCTTCTCATAGATCAGATCGGCGATCTTGTGCGCCGTGGCGCGCGCCAGGCCACGATCGATCACATAGCTGAAAGCGTCAAGCTGCACCTGCTTTACTGTATCGAACAAGCGAAAGCGCACCTCCAGCTTGCCGTCGGGTCGCGGCAATACACTGCCAATCGCCAGTGCGTCGGCACCGCGCGCGCGCCAATCCGGGTAACTCACCTCGGCCGGTTCATGCGGCTCGGGCTTCACCCCAGCGGGATCGACGATCTTGAACAGGCCGCTACGCTGCAGATCCGCCGCAACCACGGCGGTAATGCCCTGCGGCAGGGCGCTTTCGCCGGCAAAGGGCACCACCGCAATCGGTATCTGGTTGGCGCCGCTGCCGACGATTTCGATGGTCAGAGCCGCATGGGCCAAGGGCGCAAGCAACAGCCACGCCGCGCCTATGAGTAAATTTCTGATTGTCATTTCAACTCCTTTAAATTCCGTGATGAGTGATGGGGAATGGGAAAAGTCAAAAACGGTGTGGAGGGGGGGCTGACCTTCCGCATCACTCATCACTCATCACCATTCTCTCATTCGTTCGGTCGAAATTTCAGCTTCAATTCCCTGAACCGCCCCAGCAAGGAAGGGTCGGTCGGCAGAGGCAACGGCGAAGCCTTGCGTATGGCTCGTTCCACCGCGTTGTCGTAGGCCGGGTTGCCGCTGCTGCGCGACAGCTTCACGTTCAGCACCTCGCCCGTCGGTATCAAAGAGACCTCGAACTCAGCCTGCGGGTTCCCCACCACGTCCGGCGGCATGATAATGAAACGCCGGATATGGCTGCTGATCCGGCTAATCGCGTCGTTCATCAGGCGCGCCTGAGCGGATGCATGTGCAGCGGCCTGGGCGGCCATCTGCTGGCGCGCCGCCTCCGCTGCCCGCTGCTTGTTCAGTGCCTCCTGTTCGGCTTCCAGCATGGCATGCTGTTCCTTCAATGCCCGCTCTTTCAGCTTTTTCTCCGCTTCGGCCTTTTTCAGCGCTTCTTCCTTGAGCTTCTTTTCCTTCTCTTTTTTCTTGTCCTTGAGCTCGATGTCGGCCTTGACCGGCTTGGGCTGCTCCAGCTTGGGTTCCGGTTTGGGAACGGGCTTGGGTTGCGGCTTGGGCTCCGGTCGCGGCGCAGGCTCGGGTTTTGGCTCCGGTTTCGGGGCGGGAGCAGGTACGCTGCTCCATAGCTCAGCCATCACCGGCGAGGCTTCCCTCGTTTGCCAGTCGACGCCGAACACCAGCAAGGCGGCGAATATCAGATGCACCAGGACAGCCAGCGCAAGTGCCCACTTACTGCCCGGCTCCTTCCTCCGTTCGGCTGGCGGCACTATCCTGGAAACCTCAGTTGATCGCTCGACTGAATATCTAACACATTAGTTCCAATAACTTTATTCATCATTTATCATTTCACTCGGCTGTCGGGCCCGCTACGAGGTGGATTGCACTGTTTTTGCGGCACATGGCGGCGTTGCAACTCCTTGGAATGAAATGACCATTCCGCGTCGCCGCGCCTTGCCCTGCACCCCAAAAACCGCACACTCCACCCCGTCCAACTAAGGTTTCCAGGATCATCCCGCCCTGGGCTTGGCGAGGAGCCCGACTTTTTTCACCTGATTGCTCTGCAGCACGTCCATCACCTTCAGCACTTCCTCATAGCGCACGCTTTTATCCGCCGAAATCACCACTGCCTGCTCGGGATTGCGCTCCTGCTGCTCCCTGACCGCCTCGACCAGTTCTTCCTGGCTGACTTTGCGAGTCGCATTCGATTTTTCCCGATCGCGCAGGTACAGGCTGTTGTCTTTGCGTATCTCCACTTCCAGCGGCGCCACCGGGGGCTTGAGCGCCTGCCCGACCGAGGGCAGCTCGATCTGCCCCGGATTGATCAGGGGTGCCGTGACCATGAAAATGATCAGCAACACCAGCATCACGTCGATGTATGGCACGACGTTGATCTGGTTCATAAAGCGACGTGGTCGACGATTCCTCAAGGGTTGGGCTGCCTTTGCAGGATATTGGAGAACTCCTCCATGAAGCTGTCGTAGCGGGTCGCCAGTCGATCCACGTCATGGGAATAACTGTTGTAGGCGAGCACCGCCGGAATCGCCGCGAACAAGCCCATCGCGGTGGCGACCAGCGCTTCGGCAATGCCCGGCGCAACGTGCGCCAGAGTCGCCTGCACTACGTTGGAGAGGCCGCGAAAGGCATTCATGATGCCCCACACCGTGCCGAACAGCCCGATGTACGGGCTGACCGAGCCGACCGAGGCAAGGAAGGCAAGGTGCCGTTCCAGCGCATCCAGCTCGCGCTGACAGGCCGCGCGCATGGCGCGGCGCGTTCCGTCCATGACGACGCCGATATCCATCCGCCCCTGGCGCTTGAGCTTGAGAAACTCCCGATAGCCCGCCTCGAAAATCTTCTCCATGCCCACCACCGACGTCCTGCCGGAACTGGTGCGCTGGTACAGGTTGCTGATGTCCGCCCCGCTCCAGAACTCGTTCTCGAAACTATCCGCCTCGCGGATTGCGGCGCGGAGGGCGAATCGCTTGCCGAAAATAAAATACCAGGACAAACCCGAAGCCAGCAGCAGGATCAGCAGAACCAGTTGCACCACGATGCTGGCGTTGGTGA
>CAZLJK010000038.1:11348-28334 GCA_964559825.1 uncultured Sulfuricella sp.
ATTTGCACCGGCTTGAATGTTTGGCCATTGACGCAGACCACCTTGACGCGCGCCTTCACCAGCACGCCGTTTTCCGGATGCTCCGCTGTCTGGTCGAGCTCGATCCAGCTGCGGCCTGCCTGGTGAAAACGCACCGTCACCGTCAGCAGATCGTTAAACATCGCGGGGCGCAGGTATTCTATCTGCACCGCGCGCACCACGAAAATTACCAAATGGTCACGCAGCAGTTCCGTCTGCTCGAAACCCTGGTTCCGCAGCCATTCGGTGCGGGCGCGCTCCATGAACTTGAGGTAATTGGCGTAATACACCACGCCGCCGGAATCGGTGTCCTCGTAATAGACGCGCACCGGCCAGGCAAAGCAGTCCTGAGTGCCGAGTTCCGAGTCCTGGGTGGCTTTGTCGCTCATTTTAGCATCCATTACTCAGCACTCAGGACTCGACATTGCATCACTGCTCCCACAGCTCGCCGCTCGGGCTCTTCGACGGCAGCGCCAGCCCGAAATGCAGATAGGCGGTCTGCGTGGCCACCCGGCCGCGCGGCGTGCGCATCAGATAGCCCTGCTGGATCAAATAGGGCTCCAGCACGTCCTCGATGGTGTCGCGCTCCTCGCCGATGGCCGCCGCCAGGTTTTCCACCCCGACCGGGCCGCCGCCGAACTTCTCCAGCACGGCCTGCAGCAGCTTGCGGTCCATCATGTCGAGGCCGGCCTTATCCACGTCGAGCATGAAAAGCGCGGCATCCGCCACCTCCCGCGTCACCTTGCCGTTCGCCTTGACCTCGGCGAAATCGCGCACCCGGCGCAGCAGGCGGTTGGCGATGCGCGGCGTGCCGCGCGAGCGTTTCGCGACTTCCACCGCACCGTCTTCGGAAAGCTCGACATTCATCAAGCGGGCGGAACGGGCCACGATCTGCTTCAACTCGCCATGGGTGTAAAATTCCAGCCGCGCCACGATACCGAAACGGTCGCGCAACGGATTGGTCAACATGCCGGCGCGAGTGGTGGCGCCGACCAGGGTGAAGGGCGGCAAATCCAGCTTGACCGAACGCGCCGCCGGCCCCTCGCCGATCATGATGTCGAGCTGAAAATCCTCCAGCGCCGGGTAGAGGATTTCCTCCACCACCGGGGAAAGCCGATGTATCTCGTCGATGAACAGGACATCGTTGGGTTCGAGATTGGTCAGCAGCGCAGCCAGATCGCCGGGCCGTTCCAGCACCGGCCCGCTAGTCTGGCGCAGGTTGACGCCCATCTCGCGGGCGATGATGTGCGCCAGGGTAGTCTTGCCCAGGCCCGGCGGCCCGAACAGCAGCACGTGGTCGAGCGATTCGCTGCGGCCGCGCGCCGCCTGGATGAAAATCTCCAGCTGCTCGCGCGCCTTCTCCTGGCCGACATATTCCTCCAGCAGCTTGGGGCGCAGGGCACGCTCGACCGCTTCTTCCTGGGAAGAAATCGGCGCAGCGGAAATAATGCGGCTGCCCGCCTTGAGGTCGTCGGTTTCGATCATGCCTTGGATAGGAATTTGAGAGCCTGACGTATGCTGTCGGACACGTCCAGGTTGGCAGGCAGCTGCTTCACTGCCCAGCTCGCTTCGCGCTCATTATAACCCAGCGCCAGCAACGCATCCAAAACGTCGTTGCGAGCGACTGGGCCGGGCTCAGCCCCGGAGGACAGCAAGGCTGCCGCCGCGCCCGGCAGCTTGTCGCGCAGCTCCAGCAGCAGGCGCTCGGCGGTCTTCTTGCCGATCCCCGGAATCTTGGTCAGCCGACCCACTTCCTGGGCGGCGACGACATGGGACAATTCCGCGACCGACATGCCGCTCAGGATAGTCAGCGCCAGCTTCGGCCCGACGCCGCTGATCTTGAGCAACTGGCGGAAGGCAGCGCGTTCGTCGTGGCTGGCGAAGCCGTAAAGCTGATGGGCATCCTCGCGCACGATCAGCTGGGTGTGCAGCGCGACCTTTTCGCCGAGGGCGGGAAGATTGTAGAAGGTGCTCATCGGCACGTCGATTTCGTAACCGACCCCGCCCACGTCCACCAGCACCAGAGGGGGGTGCTTTTCGAGAAGAGTGCCGCTGATTCTACCTATCATTCAGTTCCACCTGTTGCTGAAAAGCTCTTGAACCGCAGAGGACGCGGAGGACGCAGAGGAAAATCAAAAACCTATGAAGATTATGGTGGCTATCCCACTGGATTGAGTGTCAGCCTTTGAATTCCTCCGCGTCCCCTGCGTCCTCCGCGGTGAATTGCCTTTCGAGTTCATTTGACCAGCCGTCCATTCTTCATCCGGAAACCGACGGTTGCCAGCTTGCCCAGCCCCTGTCCGCCGTGGGCATGGCAGATGGCGCAAGCCAACGCGTCCGCCGCATCGGCCTGGGGGTCGCCATCGAGCTTCAGCAAGCGTTTGACCATATCCTGTACCTGCGCCTTGGCCGCATGGCCGTTGCCGACTACCGCCTGCTTCACCTGCAGGGCCGTGTATTCCGCCACCGGCAAATCCTTCAGGATCGCGGCACAGATCGCGGCACCACGCGCCTGCCCCAGCAGCAGGGTGGACTGGGGATTGACATTGACGAACACCTTTTCCACCACCACCTGCTCCGGGCTGTAAGCGGCAATCACCTCACCCAGGCCATCGAGAATGGACTTCAGCCGCTGCGGCAATTCCCCCACCGGTATGCGGATGCAGCCGCTGGCGACGTAAACCAGCTGCTGACCAAGCTTGTCGATTACCCCAAACCCTGTCACGCGCAAACCGGGATCGATGCCGAGGATGCGGATGGCTTATTCCTCGTCCATGACGGCGGTGGTATACACCTCCTGCACGTCGTCGAGGCTCTCCAGGGCGTCGAGCAGTTTCCTCATTTTTGCCGCGTCGTCGCCGGCAAGCTCGCTCTCATTGGCCGGTTTCATGGTGACCTCGCCCACTTCGGGCTGCAGGCCGGCCTTGACCAGCGCCTCCTTGACGGCGGCGAATTCGTAGGGATCGGTGACCACCTCGATACTGCCGTCTTCGTTCGTGACCACGTCCTCGGCGCCAGCCTCCAGCGCCGCTTCCATCAGCTTGTCCTCGTCCGTGCCGGGAGCGAACAGCATCTGCCCGCAATGCTTGAACAGAAACGCCACCGAACCGTCGGTACCGAGATTGCCGCCGTGTTTGGAAAAGGCATGGCGCACATCGGCCACGGTGCGGATCTTGTTATCGGTCAGACAGTCCACCATCACCGCCACGCCAGCCGGGCCGTAGCCCTCGTAACGCAGCTCCTCGTAGTTCACGCCCTCGAGGTCGCCGGTGCCGCGCTTGACGGCGCGCTCGACGTTATCCTTGGGCATGTTGTTCTCATACGCCTTGTCCACCGCCAGGCGCAGGCGCGGATTGCAGCTGATGTCGCCGCCGCCCATCTTGGCGGCAACGGTGATTTCCTTGATCAGGCGCGTGAAAATCTTGCCGCGCTTGGCGTCCGTCGCGGCTTTCTTGTGCTTGATGTTCGCCCACTTACTGTGACCGGCCATAAATCCCTCGGCATTCTTTGCAAAACACGAATATTACCATTTCCAGCCCGCTTTTATAAAGGCGGTCAGGCTTCTTCGTAGCGACGCGCATAGCCGGCCATGCCCATCAGGACGCGCACCATGCCATAGCTCATCCACGCCAGAAAGCGCTGGTAATAAGGCTGCCGGTTCCAGTGGTCGGCCATGATTTGCTGCGAACCGTCGCTGATCGCCTGCAGCAAACTGTTTCTCAACTTTCCGGCGAAATCGGCGTCGATCGCGACGACATTGGCTTCCCGCGCCAGCATCAGGCTAAAAGGGTCGATATTCGACGAGCCCACCGTGGCCCAGCGGCCGTCGATCACCGCCACCTTGGCATGGAGAAAGCTCTTGTGGTAGCTGTAGATTTCGATGCCAGCGCCGAGCAGCATGCCATACAGGGCGCGCGAGGCGTAATGCAGCAGCACGTATTCCACCCGCCCCTGCAGCAGCAGCACCACCCGCACCCCCCGCGCGGCGGCTTGAGCCAGCGCCTGCCTGATGCGGCGCCCGGGCAGGAAATAGGCGTTGGCGATAATGATCTCGTCCTTGGACGAATCAATGGCGTCGAGATAGGCGTTTTCGATGTCGCTCCGATGGCGGATGTTGTCGCGCCGCACAAAGGCGGCTGCAATGCGCCCGCGCGGCGCGACACGCAGCGGCGCGTTCTGCTTCCGGCTGCGGCTGCGGTGGCGGCGCAACTGCAGCCAGCCGATCAGCGCCCAGAGACGCCTGACCGATTGATGTATTTCAGCCAGCAACGGCCCCTCCACCGCAACCGCATAATCGAAGCGCGGCGGGGTCGGACCGGGCGCATCGATGTCGTCGATGATGTTGATGCCGCCGACGAAGGCAATGCGCGTGTCGATCACCGCGATCTTGCGGTGCAGGCGACGCAACCGGTGACGCTTGAAGCGAAGCGAAACATCGGGCCGGTAGAACATGACCTGCACCCCTGCATCGCGCATCGCATCGACTGCCGTTTCCGTCAAGGTTCTCGCCCCGAAGCCATCGAGCAGCACATGCACGGTCACGCCCCGCCTTGCCGCCCGCATCAGCGCTTCGCTGATCTGCCGGCCAATCGCATCGTATTCGTAGATGTAGGACTCCAGGAATATTTCACGGCGCGCATGGTCGATGGCGGCTTCGAGGGCTGGAAAATATTCCGCACCGTTCTGGAGGAGGGTCAGACGATTTCCGGGTATCAGTTCCACACTAGGTTCGTGCTCTGTGAACGATGGCGGACAGGGCGGCGTGATCGGAAATCTTCGACCACGGCCTGCCGCAATGCACTTCGGCGGTCGTCACGCGCAGCCCCCGCACATAAATGCGGTCGAGCCGGAACATCGGCAACGCCGCCGGGTAACTGCGGGCAGGCTTGCCATTGGTCGCCCCGAATACCTCTTTCAGATGCATCTTGTGGGCCAGCGTGTCGCAGGCCTCGCTGCGCCAGTCATTGAAGTCGCCGGCGATGATCAGCGGCGCGTGGGGCGGAACCAGGCATTCGATCCTGTCGCGCAACGCCGAAAGCTGTACGCGGCGCCCCTTGGAAAACAGTCCGAAGTGAACGCACACACAATGTAGGGTTTGATCCCAGCCAGGCATGCTCACTTCAACGTGCAGCAAGCCGCGCTGCTCGTAGCGGTGGGCCGATACATCCACATTTTCCCAGCTGACGATCGGGAAGCGGCTCAGAATTGCGTTGCCGTGATGTCCTTCGGGATAAACCGCGTTCTTGCCGTAAGCGTAATCCTCCCAGATGGAGTCGGCAAGAAACTCGTATTGGGAAGTTTCAGGCCAGTTCTCATGGTTCTCCGCATGAAGATCGTGGGCGCCCACGACTTCCTGCAAGAAAACCAGGTCGGCATGGATGCCGCGCAACTGGTCACGCAGCTCGTGCAGCACCATACGCTGGTTGAACTGGGAAAATCCCTTGTGGATATTGTAGGTGACGATCCGAATCGCCTGTGTCATTTTTTATCCGTAAGGGGTAATGAATGATGGGTGATGGGTAACGTTAAAAACAAAATCTCCTCCGGTTTCTCATCACCCATCGCTGACTCATCACTTTTCAAGAAGCATCCAGCATGCGCTGCAACGCCACCCGGGCCAGTTCGGCTTCCTCGGGCGGCACCTTGATGCGGTTCACCACTTGGCCGGCAACCAGGTTTTCCAGGCACCAGGCCAGGTGCTGCGGATCGATGCGCGCCATGGTCGAGCACATGCACACGGTCGAGGCCATGAACTGGACCGTCTTGCCTTCACCCTTGAATTGTTCCGCCAGACGGTTGACCAGATTCAGCTCGGTGCCCACCAGCCAGTGCGTGCCGGGCTTGGCCTCGGCAATGGTCTTGATGATGTACTCGGTGGACCCGACGTAATCCGACAGCTCGCACACTGCGAAACTGCATTCCGGGTGGGAAATCACCAGGCCGTCCGGGTGCTCCTGGCGAAAACGATGGATGTTGGCCGGCGAGAACATCTGGTGCACCGAGCACAGCCCTTTCCACAGGATGATTTTCGCCTTCCTGACCTGCTCGGGCGTCAGCCCGCCGAGCGGCTGATCCCAGTCCCACAGCACCATGTCTTCCAGCGGAATGCCCATCTTGTGGCCGCTCCAGCGCCCCAGATGCTGGTCGGGGAAGAACAGCACCTTTTCGCGCCGGGCAAACGACCATTCCAGGATTTTAGTGGCGTTGCTGGAGGTGCAGACAATGCCGCCGTGCTCGCCGCAGAAGGCTTTCAGATCGGCCGCCGAGTTGATGTAGGTGACGGGGGTGAAGGTCTCATCTGGATCGAGCACCGACTTCAGCTCGCGCCAGGCGCGCTCGACCCGTGCCAGCGTCGCCATGTCCGCCATCGAGCAGCCCGCCGCCAGATCCGGCAGGATGGAAATCTGCTCGGGGCGCGACAGGATATCCGCCACCTCGGCCATGAAATGCACGCCGCAGAACACGATGTAGTCCGCTTCGGAATTCGCCGCCAGGCGCGACAGCTTGAGCGAATCGCCGGTGAAATCGGCATGCTGGAACACGTCCGAGCGCTGGTAGTGGTGACCCAGGATCACCAGCCGCTTGCCGAGCTTGGCCTTGGCCGCCAGGATGCGCCCCTGGCAGGCATCGTCGGTCAGGTTCTGATATTCGGAAAAAGGAATCGCGGAATCGTTCATTGGTCTGTTCAGTCTCGTTTCACCATTTGCGGCAGTTTTTCCAGCGCCGCGGCATTGGTCCAGGAAAACACCTTCTTCTCCGCCTCGCCGCAAGGCAGCCACTGGAAATTCAGATGCTCCCGCGGCTCCAGAGAGACCGGCAAAGGCTGCGGCAGTTCCAGCCCGAACACGTGTTCGGTGTTGCGCGTCACCCCCGGTGCATAGCGGTGGCGCCATTCCTCAAAGATTTCAAATTCAAACTGCAGGCTCCAGTCGGTAAGCGCGTACTTCTCGGCATCCAGCCCGGTTTCCTCGCGCACTTCGCGCACCGCGGTCTGGCGCAGGCTCTCTCCCGGATCGCAGCTCCCCGTCACCGACTGCCAATAGCCGGGATGATCGGCCCGCTCCAGCAACAGGACCTGCTGACCTGAAGTGTAGATCACCACCAGAACCGAGACGGGGATTTTATGCGTTTTCACCAACCGTTCTCAGCGCAAAGGATGCCGCGGTTTAATCGACCTTCTCCACTTCCACCTGAGTCTGCACCTGCTGGCGCAAACGAATATGCAGTTCGCGCAACTGCTTCTCGTCCACCGCGTTCGGCGCCTGAGTAAGCAGGCAGGAAGCACGCTGGGTTTTGGGGAAGGCGATCACGTCGCGGATCGATTCCGCGCCCGCCATCAGCGTGACCAGCCGGTCGAGACCGAGCGCCAGGCCGCCGTGGGGCGGCGCGCCGTATTGCAGGGCTTCGAGCAGGAAGCCGAATTTCTCCTGTGCTTCTTCGGCGCTGATGTTGAGCGCCTGGAATACTTTGGACTGGATTTCCTGGCGGTGGATACGGATCGAACCGCCGCCCAGTTCCCAGCCGTTGAGCACGAAATCATAGGCCTTGGACAACGCCTTGCCGGGATCGCTAACCAGCAATTCCTCGTGGCCGTCTGCCGGAGCGGTGAAGGGGTGATGCAGCGCTTGCCAGCGATTGTTTTCCTCGTCGCGTTCGAACATCGGGAAGTCCACCACCCACAGCGGCTTCCAGGCACCCTCGGCGAAGCCGCGCTCGTGGCCGATCTTGGCTCGTAGCGCGCCGAGCGCTTCATTCACCACTTTCGCCGTGTCGGCGCCGAAGAAAACCAGGTCGCCATCGGTTGCACCGGTGCGCTCGATGACTGCCTTGAGCGCAGCGTCCGACAGGTTTTTGACGATCGGCGACTGAAGGCCTTCGCGGCCCTTGGCGACATCGTTGATCTTGATATAAGCTAAACCTCTTGCACCATAAATACCGACAAACTGGGTATAAGCATCGATCTCGCCGCGGGTGATCTCGCCGCCCTTGGGCACGCGCAACGCCGCCACGCGGCCGGTGGGCGAGTTGGCGGGTGCGCTGAAGACCTTGAAATCAACGTCCTTCATCACGTCGGTGAGGTCGGTCAACTCCAGCGTCACGCGCAGGTCGGGCTTGTCCGATCCGTAGCGGCGCATCGCCTCGGCATAGGCCATGCGCGGGAAATCGGGCAAATCGACATCGAGCACGGTCTTGAACAGACGGCGCACCATGGTCTCGACCAGGTCGGTGATCTGCTGTTCGGTCATGAACGAGGTCTCGATATCCACCTGGGTGAATTCGGGCTGGCGGTCGGCGCGCAAGTCCTCGTCGCGGAAGCATTTGACGATCTGGTAGTAGCGGTCGAAACCGGACACCATCAGGAGCTGCTTGAACAGCTGCGGCGACTGCGGCAGCGCGTAAAAACTGCCGGGATGAACGCGGGACGGCACCAGGTAGTCGCGCGCGCCTTCCGGGGTGGAGCGGGTCAGCATCGGCGTTTCCAGTTCGATGAAGCCCTGCTCGTCGAGGGCGTGGCGCAGGTTCTTGGACACCTGGTAGCGCAGCATCATGTTCTTCTGCATCGCCGGGCGGCGCAGGTCGAGGTAACGGTGCGTCAGGCGCACGGTTTCGCTCAGGTTCTCGTCGTCCAACTGGAACGGGATGGGTGCCGATGCGTTGAGGATTTCGATTTCCTGCGCCAGCACCTCGATCTCGCCGGTAGAGAGATTCGGGTTGATCGTCCCCTCCGGGCGGTTGCGCACCAGGCCGGTGATCTTCAGCACGAACTCGTTGCGGATCGCCTCAGCCGTGGCGAAAGTCGCCGCACGGTCGGGGTCGCACACCACCTGCACCAGGCCCTCGCGGTCGCGCAGGTCGATAAAAATCACTCCGCCATGGTCGCGGCGGCGATGCGCCCAGCCGCACAGGGTTACGGTTTGATCTAGGTGGCTACGGTTTACGTCGCCGCAATAATGGGTTCGCATGCTTACATCCAATTTCTAGAATTTTAACGATAGGAAAAAAACGGAAGGCCGGGCCACTCAATCGCCCGGATAAATACCGGCGGAGAGAGCGTCCTTCTTGGAGGATGCCATCACGCCCATGGAAACGATGTACTTGAGCGCATCGTCCACGCTGATATTGATCTCGATGGTGTCGCTCTTCCGGACGAAGAAATAAAAGCCGTTGACCGGGCTGGGCGTGGTCGGAATGAACACGCCCACGTACTCGCCCTCAAGCTCGGGGGCCACGTCCCTTGGAACGGCGGTCTGAAACGCCAGCGACCACGCCTCGGGATGGGGGTAACGCACCAGCAGAACCTTGCGAAAAGCTTCGCCGCTGCCGGAAAACAGCGTATCGCTGACCTGCTTGACGCTGTAATAGATCGACTTCACCACCGGGATGCGCGCCAGCGCGCTTTCCCAGAAGCGGATCAGGCGCTGGCCGACGATGTTTGTGGTCAGCATGCCGGTGAGCAGGATCACGCCGATGGTCAGGATCGTGCCCAGCCCCGGCAGGGACATCCCCAGCCAGCTCTCCGGACGCAGGCGTCCCGGCAGCAACAGCAGGCTCTGGTCCATGCTGCCGATCAGCAGCTTCAGCACCCATACGGTAATGCCGAGCGGAACCCAGATCAGCAGCCCGGTGAGAAAATAACGCTTGATCATTTAACCGGCACAGCCCCCGCCGGAACAACAGGCGGGCTTTGCAGGCTTGGCCTCTTCCTTGGGCTTGGAGCCGCCCTTGAAATCGGTCTGGTACCAGCCGCTGCCCTTGAGCTGAAAGCCAGCGGCGGACAACATCTTGGCGAAAGTTTCCTGCTTGCACTCAGGGCAAGCGGTGAGCGGCGCATCGCTCATTTTCTGTATGTATTCCTTCTGGAAACCGCAAGAAGAACAACGATATTCGTAAATTGGCATGGTACCCTCCAAAAAACAAGATTATATCTCAAATGCTTCTAAAACGACTCTGCTTAAATATGGGTTGTTCCCCATTTTGCAAGGGATAACCCTGCGGTTCCGTGCGAGTTGCGCCGTTTCAGGCGATAATAGCCGATCATCAGCCCTGTCGCGCATGCACAACCATGACCCTCACCCACCGCCAGACCGCCTGGCTGCTCGCCGCCCTTTCCCTGTTCCTGATCCTCAAGCTCCAGCTGCTGCCCGCGCTGCTGGTCGGCCTGCTGGTTTACCACCTGATCCACCTCATCGCCGCCTGGCTCGAAATCGGCAAGCTCTCAAGCAGAAATGCCAAGATCCTGTCCGTCATCCTGGTGGCCGGACTGGTGATCGCCCTGCTCGTCGCCGGCGTCATCGGTATCCTCACCCTGTTGCGCGCCGAAGGCGGCGGCCCCGCCGCCTTCATGGCAAAGCTGGCCGGAATCCTGGAATCGTCCCGCTCTTCCCTGCCCGAATGGATTTCCAGCGCCCTGCCCCATGATGGCGGCGAGCTAAAAAGCTACATCGCAGGGTGGCTGCGCGAGCACTCCGGCGAACTGCAAATCATGGGCAAGGAAGCCGGACATACCCTCGCCCATGTCCTGATCGGCATGATCATCGGCGCCATGCTTTCGCTCTATGAAATGGTCGCCGTCAACGTCCGCAAACCCTTCGTTCATGCCCTTGCGGAACGCGCCGTAAAATTCAGCAACGCCTTCCGCAACATCGTCTTCGCCCAGGCGAAAATCGCTGCCGTCAACGCCTTCTTCACCTGGATATACCTCGGCGTCGTGCTGCCGCTGGTCGGCGTCGAACTCCCCTTCGCCGGCACCCTGGTCATCGTCACCTTCGTCGCCGGCCTGATCCCCATCCTCGGCAACATCATCTCGAACACCGCCATCGTCATCGTCAGCCTGGGCTACTCCTTCCAGATGGCGATGACCTCGCTGCTGTTCCTGGTGAGCATTCACAAACTGGAATACTTCCTCAACGCCAAAATCGTCGGCTCGCAAATCAAGGCCAACGCCTGGGAACTGCTGACCGCCATGCTCGTCATGGAAGCCGCATTCGGCCTGCCGGGGCTGGTCGCGGCGCCGGTTTATTACGCCTATCTCAAGAGCGAGCTGAAGGAAGGCGGGGTAATTTGATACGGAACCAAGCCGTTGGAATCTTGCCCAACCTTGGCTATACTTAGCCAAGCAGATTGCCGAACAGGAGTAAATCATGATTACAGTTAACATGTTGGATGCAAAAAACAGCCTGTCCAAGCTAGTGGAACAAGTGGAGTCGGGCAAGGAACCCGAGGTCATCATCGCCCGAAACGGCAAACCGGCTGCCAAGCTGGTACGTTTCGGAACAAAGGCCATCGGCAAGCGCATCGGCGTGGCGAAGGGATGCTTCGAAGTGCCGGATTCCATCGACGCGAACAACGAGGAAATCGCAAAACTCTTCAGCGGTAGCAGGCCGTGAGGCTTCTGCTCGACACGCACATCGCACTCTGGGCCATTACGGACAGCCCGAAACTTCCCAAGCAAGTTCGAGAGATCATCTCCATGCCGGCCACCGAGGTGTACGTGAGCGCAGCATCGGTATGGGAAATAGCCATCAAGCACAGCCTCGGCCGCAACAACATGCCGGTTTCCGGCGCGGAAGCAAGCCGCTACTTTACCGAGTCGGGTTATAGCCTGCTGCCCGTCACCGCCGAACACGCCGCCGCTACAGAGACCCTACCGCCCATACACGCCGACCCCTTCGACCGGATGCTGGTGGCGCAGGCCCTGATCGAACCGCTCAGGCTGGTCACCCATGACGCGACCGTGGCGAGATATAGCGACAGCGTAATGCTGGTGTAGCCTGAGGGCTGCGTAAGATTGGGAAATATCAGCGGATGAATACAGAAAACAACTCAGCAGAAACGGGCGATAGCCCGGTCATCTCGTGCAGCTCGTGCAAAGCCTGCTGCTGCCGCTTAGAGGTAATGTTGATGGGTGACGACGACATTCCGCCCGAATTGACGGAACAGGATCGGTGGGACGGATGGGTCATGGCGCGCCTTGACGACGGCTGGTGCGCAGCCCTGGACAGGAACACCATGCTGTGCACGATATACGAGCGCCGACCGATGATTTGCAGTGATTATCAGGTGGGGGATAGCGATTGTATTGAGGAGAGGTTGTTGCTTACCCCTAGACCTGCTACATAAGTATGGCAATCACAGACAAAACACGGAAAATACTCTGGGGGCAGTCGGCAAACAGATGTGCCATCTGCCGCCAACCACTGGTGGTCGAAAAAACGACCCTAGATGATCATTCCATTATAGGTGACGAGTGCCATATAAATTCTGGCGCCACGAACGGCCCACGTCACGACACGTCTATTGAGCAGGGCCTGATTGACGACATAGAAAATCTGCTTCTGCTATGCCGTGTGCATCACAAAATGGTAGATGATCAATTCGAAACATACACTACTGATCTTCTTCGTACCATTAAACGAAATCATCAACTTTGGGTGGAATCAAAATTCAAAGAGCCAGATGTTGCTGAACCGGTTCGAATTGTTCGCTTTAAAAGCGAAATCCCCCAGCACTTGAAGGCCATCGATTCCGGTCATGAGCTATTCAATCTCGCATGCGGATGTCACGGAAGTTACCCTCACCACAGCGATAATCTTTCAGACGAAGAAATTGAAATCGTTGGCGGGTTCCTTCAGAGCGTCAAGGACTGGGCGGACATCGGAGACGATTTGGAACCAGTTGAAAAACTGAGGGCGGGGAAAACAATAGCAGATGAAATAACCATACTCCATGAGAACGGCTTTAAGGTCTTTGCTGCACGGGAAAAGCAGCAACTACGGGGCGGAATAAACAGCCCCTCAAATTTCTATGTTTTCCATCTTGCAGTTGTTCGAGAATGCGACGTCAACATCGTTCCGTTACCGGAAGAGAGTAAGCGATAAATCGATAGAGGCAGACTCGATTGATCCTTGTTACATTGCCTGCGTGCATTGTGCGCAAATAACTGAGTTTCGGGCTCTTGCAATCCCTCAGCTACAATAACTCCAACACCCTCTCCGGTGGCCGCGCCACAACAGCCCTATCCCCACACACCACAATAGGCCTCTCGATCAATATCGGGTGCGCCACCATGGCATCCAGCCATTCCTCGTCAGTGAGCGCCCGCCCCGCATAATGCGCCTTGAATTCCGCCTCCCCCCTGACGCACAAGTTCCGCCGGTTTCATGTCCAGCTTTTTCAGCAAGGCGCGTAGCTCTTCCTTGGAGGGCGGCGCCTGGAGATATTCCACCACTTCGGCGGCAATGCCGTTTTCAGCGATCAGCGCGCAGGCCGAGCGGCTCTTGGAGCAGCGGGGGTTGTGATAGATGCGGAGGGGTGAAGCGCTCATGACTGGGGAGCCGATGAAGACAGGTCGGATTCCGGCTCTATTTCCGGCTCCTTCCCTTTCGCCGGCACATGCGCCTTGATCATGGCGGCGCGGGTTTCCGGCGACTCCAGGCTGATGCGGCCGAGGGCGCCGGTGCGATAGTCTTTCAGCAAAATCAGCGCGGCCTTTTCCAGGTCCGGCTCGCCGCCCTTGAGGCGGAAACTGCGCTTTTTGGCGACGGCTTCGATGACGCCGACGCCGTCCAGGCCTTCCACCGCGCAGCCGTAGCGGGCAGCCAGCAGTGCGGGGTAGCGCTCTAGCAGGATGTCGCCCAGGAAGGCTGCCACTTCTTCGTCGATGACGGCATTGCGGCCGATCGCGTGGCTGGCGGCCAGCATGTAGCCGTCGCTGTCATACTCGATGCGCGGCCACATCAGGCCCGGCGTGTCGGTGAGCGACATGCGCGAATTCAGTTCCAGGCGCTGCTGGTTCTTGGTCACGGCCGGTTCGTCGCCCACGGCCGCCACGCGGCGGTTCAACAGCGCATTCATCAGGGTGGATTTGCCGACGTTGGGGATGCCCATGATCATCATGCGCAGGGGCTTGAGGTTGGTGCCGCGATGGGGAGCGAGCGCCTCGCACAGGCCGGGCACCTTGGCGACGTCGCCCGGTTTCTTGCAGGACAGCGCCACAGCCTTGACGTCCTTTTGCCGGTTGTAGAAGTTGAGCCAGGCCTGGGTGACGGCGGGGTCGGCCAGATCGGCCTTGTTGAGGATTTTCAGGCAGGGGCGCTGGCGGTGCACGCGCAGCTCCTTGATCATCGGGTTGCAGCTCGCCTCGGGCAGGCGGGCGTCCAGCACCTCGATGACGAGATCGATTTTCTCCATGGTTTCGGCCGCCTTTTTGCGGGCGGAGACCATGTGACCGGGGAACCACTTGATGGACATGTGTAATCAGCTAGTTATCAAAAGCTTATTTTACCCTTCGCCGGTCGCCACGTCATGTTTGCCGTGGCAAGACTTATCGGGCCGGCGCTTATTTCAGAATCTTCACCTCCGGCATAGCCCCGATGCTACCGGCCAACTTGCCAAGCGACTTGTCGAAGGTGCAAAAACCATCCTCATCGGCACTCATGGCAAGGTGCAGGGCATCCCCGAAATCCATCCCCTCCTCATGCCAGCGAATAGCATAGCAAAGCGCCTCGAATTCCTTGGGCTTGAAGTTGGGCAGCCCCAGCAGCAGGCGCAGCCCCTTGGTGACTTCCTCCCTGGTGCAGCCGTTCACCTTGAGCACCCACACCAGCTCCAGAATAACTGTCGGCGGGGCAGTATAGTCCCTGTCCTGGGCAAGCAGAGCGGTGGCAACCTTCGACTGTTCCGGGTCGTCATTGAGCAGATAGCGCGCCAGAATATTGGTATCGAGTGCGATCACGGTTTGGTTACCTCATCGGCTTCCTGGAGCATTTGAGCAATCCCCATATCCGTTTCTTCTTCAGTCAACCGCTTCCGGCCCGGTTTTGCAAGTGCGCCGGCGACTTCCTCTACCTTGGTGCGAGGGAATACAGGTACGGGCATCAACCGGATTTCATCCCCGATGAATGAAACGATAAACTCGGTACCCACAGCCAGATGCCGGGATTCCCTTATTTCCTTGGGAATAACGATTTGCCCTTTGCTGGATAATTTGACAGTGTCCATAATGGCCTCCAAACCGGTAAGACGAAAGGTAAGACACCATTATACTAGCACGGTTCCATGGCCCTGCAAGGAGTGAAACAGTGAATGCGATTCGAATAACTTGATGGAACCGCACTCGTAGGAAAAATCCGGGTCGGGTAGAATGACACCCCATCAGCCCGCTCCCCAGCAGAATTTTCCGGAATACCCAGCATGTTGCGATTGACCGAAATCAAGCTCCCCATCGACCATCCCGAAAGCGCGATCCAGGCCGCCATCCTCAAGCGGCTGGGCATCAAGGCCGAGGAACTGGTCGGCTACTCGATAGCCCGCCGCGGCCATGACGCCCGCAAGCCGGAGGCGATTTTGTTCGTCTACACGCTGGATGTCGAGGTGAAGAACGAGCCGGGAATGCTCAAGCGTAACAAGAAAGACAAGCACCTTTCCCTCGCCCCGGACACCCGTTACCGCTTCGTTGCGCAAGCGCCGGACCATCTGGCTTCGCGCCCGGTGGTGATCGGCACCGGTCCGGCGGGGCTGTTTGCCGGGCTGATTCTGGCGCAGATGGGGTTCCGCCCGATCATCCTGGAGCGCGGCAAGGCGGTGCGCGAGCGCGCCAAGGACACCTTCAGCCTGTGGCGGGAAGGCAAGCTCGATCCGGAATCCAACGTGCAGTTCGGCGAAGGCGGCGCGGGCACCTTTTCCGACGGCAAGCTCCACAGCCAGATCAAGGACCCGCTGCACCACGGCAAGAAAGTGCTGACGGAATTCGTCGAAGCCGGCGCGCCGCCGGAAATCCTCTATGTGAGCAAGCCGCACATCGGCACCTTTCGGCTGGTGAGCATGGTCGAAAAAATGCGCGCGACTATCGAATCCCTCGGCGGGGAAATCCGCTTCCAGAGCCGGGTGGACGACCTCAACATCGACAACGGCCAGGTGCGCGGCGTGGTGCTCGCCAGCGGCGAGCGCATCGCCACCGATCATGTCGTGCTGGCGGTCGGCCACAGCGCGCGCGACACCTTCCGGATGCTCTACGACCGGGGCGTTTATATCGAGGCCAAGCCCTTTTCCATCGGCTTTCGCATCGAGCACCCGCAGGCGCTAATCGACACCTGCCGTTTCGGCAAGAACGCCGGCAACCCCTTGCTGGGCGCCGCCGATTACAAGCTGGTCCACCATTGCAGCAACGGCCGTTCGGTCTACAGTTTCTGCATGTGCCCCGGCGGCCAGGTGGTGGCGGCGGCATCGGAACCGGGCCGGGTGGTGACCAACGGCATGAGCCAGTATTCGCGCAGCGAGCGCAACGCCAACAGCGGCCTCGTGGTCGACATCACGCCGGCCGATTTTCCTGACGGCCCGCTGGCGGGCATTGAGTTTCAGCGCCACTGGGAGGAACGCGCGTTTGAGCTGGGGGGCCGAAATTACCAGGCGCCGGGACAGCTGGTGGGCGATTTCCTGGCGGGCAAACCTTCCACGGAATTCGGCTCGGTGCAACCGTCCTACACTCCCGGAGTGCATTTGACCGACCTCGGCACCGCCCTGCCGGATTACGCCATAGCGGCGATCCGCGAGGCCATCCCCGCCTTCGAGAAACAGATCAAGGGTTTTTCCATGCACGATGCCGTGCTGACCGGCGTGGAGACGCGCACCTCATCCCCGGTCCGCATCAAGCGCAACGACGACTACCAGAGCCTGAACACGCACGGGCTGTTTCCGGCTGGGGAAGGCGCGGGCTACGCCGGGGGGATTCTTTCGGCGGCAGTGGACGGCATCAAGGTGGCCGAGGCTGTGGCGTTGAGCATGGTTCGAAATGCGGCGCATCTCTACGATGCAGTTGCCGTTTCGCTAACCGGTGACAATTTGTAACCGCTTGAAAGCCCGTAAGCAAGGAGTCCTGACCATGCAACCCCATCCAGCCATTTTTGAAGAGCATAAAATCCGCCGCGTGTATGACGAGGCGACGGAAATCTGGTGGTTTTCGGTGGTGGA
>CAZLJK010000039.1:0-28191 GCA_964559825.1 uncultured Sulfuricella sp.
TAGCCCATAGCCCATAGCCCATAGCCCATAGCCCATAGCCCATAGCCCATAGCCCCTAGCCTGTTTTTCAAATGCACAATACCCTGCAACTTGTCCTCACCCTGCTTGCTGCCGCCGTGCTGGTGGTGGCGCTGTTCCGCTCGCTGCGCCTGCCACCCTTGCTCGCCTACCTGCTGGTGGGGATCGTCATTGGCCCGCATGCGCTGGGATGGGTGCCGGAGAGCGGCGAAACGACCTACCTGGCCGAATTCGGCGTGGTATTTCTGATGTTCAGCATCGGTCTGGAATTCAGCCTGCCGCAGCTGAAAGCCATGCAAGGTCTGGTATTTGGCCTCGGCGGCGCCCAAGTTCTATTAACTATGGCGCTGGTGCTGGCGGTGTGCCTGGCCATGGGTTTGAGCTGGCAAGCCGGCGTGGCGCTGGGTGGCATCCTGGCGATGTCCTCCACGGCCATCGTCAGCAAGCTGTTGGCTGAACGGGTCGAACTGCATTCCCGGCATGGCCGAGAAATTGTCGGCGTGCTGCTGTTCCAGGATTTGGCGGTGGTGCCGCTGCTGGTGCTGATTCCTGCGTTGGCCGCCGGTGATAGCAACCTGGGCTGGACGATGGCGGAAGCCTTCATCAAGGCGGTGCTGCTGCTAGCGGTGCTGCTGGTTTTCGGCCAGCGCATCCTGCGCCCATGGCTGCACCTTGTCGCCGGGCACAAAACTTCCGAGCTGTTCATGCTCAACGTGCTGCTGGTGACGCTCGGCCTCGCCTACCTGACCGATATGGCCGGCCTGTCGCTGGCGCTGGGGGCGTTCCTTGCCGGGATACTGATTTCCGAGACCGAATACCGCTACCAGGTGGAAGCCGACATCAAGCCCTTTCGCGATGTGCTGCTCGGCTTGTTCTTCGTCACCATCGGCATGCTGCTCGACCTGCGCGCGGTCGCCAATGATTTTGCCTGGGTGATGGCGCTGCTTTTCCTGCTGGTGGTGGTCAAGGCCCTGATGATCGGCATCTTGAGCCGCTTTTCCGGCAGCGAACTGTCGGTTTCCATCCGCTCCGGGCTGGCGCTGGCCCAGGGGGGGGAATTCGGTTTCGTTTTGCTGTCGCTGGCCGGGACGGGGCATCTCCTGGATGCGCGCATTCTGCAGATCAGCCTCTCGGCGATGCTGCTTTCGATGCTGGCCGCTCCGTTCATCATCAAGTATAGCGAAGCCATCGTGCAGAAAGTGTGCGGCGGCGAATGGGTGAACCGTGCCCGCGAGCTGCATGAAGTCGCCGTGCGCAGCGCATCCAGCGACCAGCATGTCATCGTCTGCGGTTATGGCCGCAGCGGCCAGAATCTGGCGCGCTTTCTGGAGCAGGAACACATTCCATTCATCGCGCTGGATCATGATCCGCAGCGCGTCAAGGCGGCGGCGGTGGCGGGCGAGAGCGTCGTCTATGGCGATGCCAGTCGGCGCGAAGTGTTGATGGCGGCCGGGCTGAATCGCGCCAAGGCGCTGGTGGTGACCTACGCCGACGTGAAATCGTCGCTGCGGGTGCTGCACCATGCCCATGAAATGCGCCCCGACCTGCCGGTGATCGTGCGTACCTTGGACGATAGCGATCTGGAAAAACTGCGCGACGCCGGCGCCACGGAGGTCGTGCCGGAAGTGCTGGAAGGCAGCCTGATGCTGGCCTCCCACACCCTGATGCTGCTAGGCGTGCCGTTGTCGCGCGTGGTCAGGCGCGTGCGCCAGATTCGGGAAGCGCGCTATAGCCTGTTGCGCGGCTTCTTTCATGGCGCCACTGACCAGGATGACGAGTTGAGCGAAAAAGTGCAGCCGCGCCTGCATACCGTCGCCCTGAACGAAGGCGGCTCGGCGGTGGGCAAGACGCTCGCCGACCTGGGGCTGGACAGTTTGCTGGTGCAAGTGACGGCGGTGCGGCGACGCAATATCCGCGCCTTGGCGCCTCAGCCGGAAACCGTGCTGCAGGCGGGTGACGTGGTGGTGCTGCTGGGCGCGCCGGAGGACCTGGCTGCGGCGGAAGCCAAATTGTTGCAAGGGTAGTGGCAGTTCATGCAAGGTGCGTCCTACGCGCCGCGGCGCGGCGCGTTTAGCCGCGATCCGTGAAAACCACGCAATAGACCGCGCTTGCCGAGCGGCGCATAGCCGATCATGCGTACCTCGCCATGGTCACGGCGGGCATCTCTTTCGAACAGCAGCCAATCCCATTCCAGATCAGCCGCCAACGTCAAGGACACGCCGTGATTTGCGATGTTCACGGTGTCCTTGGCGGAGGCAAATGTGATTTCCATATAAATTATTGAATGTACAGAAACAAAGAGCGTCAATGACTCATGTAGGGTGGGCACGCCTTTGTGCCCACGCGGTCAGAAGCCATCATCTTTCAGTACCCGCCCAGTTTCGCGCATCTCTGGTTTGATTTTACGATATTGCCCCGTGTGGGGTCGATAAACCGGTGCTTATCCTATTCGGCTGCGTTTATTCCGCGTGGGCACAAAGGCGTGCCCACCCTACCTGGCTCAAATTTTATTGGTGACATGGCCAGCTGCGACCGCGTGTCCAGGTGTCACCAAAGAGGAAAGGGGCCGAAGCCCCTTTTTTAATGAGAATGTGCGGTATCCGCTGGATGGTGAGATTTTGCGGCTCGCATCGCCAGCGCCAGTGCACCAACTCCCCATAAAGCGATAATGGCCATTCCTAGAATTGCGGCTGTTTCAAGGTTCATGATTGCTCCTTAGTCGTCCTGAATTGACATTAGTAGGTGTGAAATGGTCTGGCAAACTATCCACCAGATAAAAGCGCCTAGCAAGATAATCGGGCTATTGGTGGAATATCCCATCAAGCCCAATCCTATGCCGCCGAAATTGGATATCTTCTTCAGCTCGTCGGCTATTGATTTTCTGACATCGCGGTCGAATTTAAGTTTCATGGCATAAGTCTACCTTATCTTTTATTGGTGACAAAATCGCTCCTGGGAGATCCTGCCGGCGTCACCAAAAAAAGGACCTTGTTTAATGGGTGACAGCAATACATCCAGCTGGAGCTGTGGCTGTCACCAATTTTGTTTTAATCTGCGCCTCTCTGATCTTCTCTGGCTGTGCTCCCGCATATTGTCGCACTCGGTCGCCGCTTTCGTGCGTGGGGTGGATCAGTTTATTCCGCGTGGGCACAAAGGCGTGCCCACCCTGCCCGGCTAAAAATTCGTCATTCCGGGCTTGACCCGGAATCCAGGCGCTTGATTTGACTGGATTCCGGCCTTCGCCGAAATGACGAAACAGGGATTTTTAGAGGTGCCCTTATGGAATTGTTACTTGTAGTCGTCTTCTCGTTGGTGCTTGATCGCCAGAATCGTCACGGCATCCAAGGTGCGTTCGAAGCGGTACATGGCAAGGTAGCCACTGGTGCCGAAGTCGATCACAAGTTCACGAAGGTCGTCGTGATCTTCCACTGGACGGCCAATCATGGGCGAGTGTTTGAGTGGCATAAATGCCTCACGAATGGCAAGAACGGCCCGTTTTGCCGCGCTGGCGTCTTTCTCGTGCAGGGATGTGTGTGAAGTCGGGATAGGTCGGATTGCGCTCGTACCGACAGTTTTACGTGTGGCATGCGGCGATGGGCGCGTTAGGCTTATTTTGTACGTCATCCACCCAAGCGCTGAACTCGTCGAGCGTGATGTGCAATCCGGTTTCTTTGTAGTGCTCGAAGGATGTCTCGGCAGCCTTGATGAAGTTTTGTCGTGCTTCTTCACGCTGCACGTACTCAAGAATCGCTTCTTTCATGAGGTAGTGCGGAGTGCGCTTCTTCAAGGTTGCCAGAGAAGAAATGCGATCGCGGTCAGAGGGGGCAAGTTTGACCGTGACTATTCCAGAAGATCGTGGTTTTTCGATAGCAGTCGTTTTCATGGTGCCACCAAATATTAAAAGGTGACACTCATTTTAATCGTCTGCCCAAGGATGTCAAAATTCAGTCTTTTTCAACGAAACCCGCATAAGTTCTCTACTCTATTGCCTGTGTTCAATCATCCTGGAAAAAGCAGTCAAGTAGGGTGGGCACGTTTTTGTGCCCACGCAGCCAGCGAAAGTTATTTACGCGTGGGCACAAAAAATGTGCCCACCCTTGCTGTCGAGCGTATTCGATGACGCCGGGATACAGGTTTTCGAGGATTACCAGAAGGCGCAGGAGTGGGTGACGGCGGGGTAATGAAAAGGGCATCCGGGGATGCCCTTTTCAGTCGGCTGCAGCGTTACTCGTGGGTTGCGTTACCGCTTCAGCAGCCTAAATTAATAGAAATAACCCGTTTGTCCGATCGTGGTGCCAGCCACATAATCTGCGCTGGCGCGGATGGAGCCTTTGTCAAATAGGCCATCATCCATCATTGCATCGAAATCTTTCGCGGCATCGGCAGGAAGATTGTCAAACCGCACTAGGTTGCCTACTTTGCCTTGTATGGTTTGATAATAAATATAAGCGGTTCCACCATAGGGGTGCTTATATAGGTCACTGGTTCCATTATAGTTCCCAGTGATTAAGCCGGCGCAGGCAAGTTGCTCAAGGGCTGCGAAATATTCACCGATTTGGCCATCGCCATTGCCGTTCACCAAATCACCAGCCACGCACCCGCCGCTGGCACCCGGTAAGTTAGTCGTTGCCCTGGCATCGTCGCCTGGATACGCCTTGTACTTGTCCTGATACGCGTAAACAGCAGCAGATAGCCCACGAGCGGTATTGGCAAGAGATTTTACCTTGGTGCTTTCAATCATTGCCTGGCCTTTCAGCACACCGCCCATCAGCAGGCCGATAATCACCAGCACAATGGCGATTTCCACCAAGGTAAAACCGGATTGATGTTTTCTCATTTCGACCTCTTAAAATATGGATGGGGAGAATGCTTATTCAGGACTAAGGTAATTATTTAATTGGGAGCATGCTAGCCCGATTTTATGCGGCTGACAAGCCGTTTCGGCATAAACATTCAGGGAAAACAGAATTATATTGTGGGTTCTTCATTTAATAAGACATGTAACAAGTCCTTTATCCGGCAAAAAAGAGGGCTCCCAAACTCAAGATGGCGCCTGCCATGATCAGTCCCATGCCGGCAAACGCGCTTTTGATCGCCAGGGCGGGTTCGGTATCCGGGTCGATGCCGAGGAAGAAATAGCCGGCCAGGATCAGCGCGACGCCGGCAAGGCCGACGATCTTCCTTAAGGTGATGCGGTCAGTCAGTTTTGCCATGGGCATCTATCAGGGCAGCTGGCCGGCTGCGACCATGCGGTTGAACAGGGTATTGGGGGAAAGCCAGGCAACGAGGTCGTCGAATTCACCGCCTGTGGCACCTGTACCGGCGGGGGAGCGGCTGACGTAAGTAGTGGTGCTGGTGGCATTGGTCGTTTCATCAATGTTTGACGCCGGGACGGAGGGTTGGAGCGTGCCGTCGTCGGCGGTTGATCCATAACCGTTTTTTCCGTGGGATAGCACTATGGCCGGAACATCGTTTGCAGTGGTCAAATTGGCTAGTACGCCGGCGCTATCGCGAGTCTGAACGGTAATACTCCTTGCTGTAGTCAAGGCAAATGTTGTGGTGAAGGCCATGGTGACTTTGTAACGGAAGATATGGTTCCAGGCATCCAGTTTAGTTACCCCTAGCGCAGTCCATGGAATGAAGCCAGTGCATTCCGCCTCGGTTGTGCAGGCGGCACGTTCATCTCCGTTTGTGGCAGAAGTCGCAGGTCGAGGCAGACGTTTGTTGGCGACGGCAAACCCGATCAGCGCCTGGTTGATCTCATCCAGCGCCTTTTGGGTTTCGCTATTCCTGCGCTGTTCCATTTGCGCGGAAAGCGGCATCAGCATGCCGCCGAGCAGCAGGCCGACAATGACCAGCACAATGGCCATTTCGACCAGAGAGAAACCGAAGGGGTGATTGCGGTGCGTTTTCATAAAATATCATCCAGTTCATGTACGGCGCAATGCCCGTTGGTTATTCCGCCTTTGCAGCATTATTCCACGCGCAATTCAAGTTTTCCAAGGGTTGCTCCCTGCACTTGCCCCCCGGTGGAGGAGAAACCTGCCGTGAAGCCGAAGTAGATGTCGTTCATGGATGAATCCAGGTTGATGCAACGGGTTACGGTAGGGGACGATGAAAAATTGGTGGCTGTGTCGTCACAGGCGACACAGTCCACCCAGGCTTTAACCAGGCTGTAAGTGCCGCCGGTTGCCGTGCAGGTGTTGTTGTAACCGTTGTGGATTTCGACCCGCTGATTGTGCGGCAGCGTTGTTGGCGACTCTTCGAACTTGTTGCTGAGGGCATAGCTGCATCCCGCGGCAGTGCCATTGCACGCAGTCGTCAGTGTGCCGTTGCTGGCCGAATGGACGACATTGCCGTTCGCCATGATGGCGGTGTGGTTGGATGTGCCACTGGGCTCCCCGTTAGCGCTTTCCCGGCTAATGTCGGTTTCCACGAACAGGCTGAAGGGAAGGGTGCTCGCCGGGATAACTCCCATGCGGCTCTGCGAGCCGCACGTGGTCGGCTTGCCCATGTCACCCTCCAGGAAAGAGAGAGTGAAGCCATATCCGTAATCCGACCCGCCGGGAGGGTCGGGGTAAGTGAACGTGAATTCGTAATAGCTCCGCAAAATTTTTCCATTCAGCGGAAGCGGATCCGGGAACCAGAGGCAGCCGCCACTGCTACCGCCCGCTACGTCGATAGTTGCAGTTTGATTGACAGGGTCGACGGTCACCCCCCCGCCGGCAATTTCAAATTTGCTGAATTGGGCTGGATCGGAGAATTTAACTATAGTCCCGCCGCCGCCACCCGCGCCAACGGGTGGGATACAGACAGCAATATCCTGGCTGGAGGCGCTCCAAGCATATGGGGCAGCTCCGTTGACCGTGGTAGTGGCTGAACTGAATGCGGAAAGATTATCGTTTTCCAGGTAGTTCGATGCGCTGCTGGAAGGACGCGTGCCGCCGCTGAGTCTCTCGCCGCTGAAGATTACCGCGCCGGCGCAATTCGCGCTGCCGTTGACGGTCAGACAAGCGGTTGCGCCGGGGCAGGCCGCGTAAAGTATATTGTTGCGCCAATTGTTGAATACCGCCATGCGTTGCGAAGCGTTCGTCATAATGCATATTTGCTGGATTGCAGGTGCCATTCCCACGGTTTTTCCCGATACCCCGGCTTCGATAATGCTGCCGGGCACGGGCGAATCAAGCGTAGTCGTCGCGGTGCAGGAGGCATCCATCGCGGCCTGATCCCGGATGTCTGCAAGAAGGTTGGTAATATCTGCGGCGAAATCGCTGCGTTTTTTGACACGATCCCAGATTTCATTAGGGGTAATCCATAATCCATGGTCGTTGTTTGTCCCGCTGGCGATGCTGGCAACCGTGGACATGGTCAGCGTGCTGGAGGCGTTGGCGGCGGGGGGGGTGCCAGCATAGATGGGGTCGCTGCCGTCGAGATAAGCATTGACGTTATTGGTGTTGTCGCCGCTACACTCATTGGTGCCTGATGTTCTGGTTTGGCCGGCGTTGGCGCTGCGCGCGGCAAAAACCACCGCGACGGCACCATTTGCCAAAACTGCACTCGTAGCGTCCTGAATAACGAATTGCCCGGTGGTGTCCCAGTTGAGAATGGTGGTTGGCGGGCTGTTCTTATATCGGCCAGAAACCGCATACCACAAACATTCGCCGCTGCTGTCGCGCAAGGGTGGTAACCCGAGTGTCTTCCACGGCAAACGTCCGATGAGCGAAACATCCTGGCCTCCACAGCCGTCTGCTTCGCCATTGTTGTCGGCATCCGGACAGGGTAGATAGCCAAAAACTTCATTGGGGTGGCTGTCCCGATAAGTCGCCGCATACCCGATCAACGCGTCTTTCGCCTTGGCCAGGGCATCCGCCGTGATTTTATCCCGCTCGATCTGGGGGTTGCTTTTCAGCGCGCCGACCAGCAAGGCTGTGGCCAGGCCGAGGATGATCAGGATCAGCATCAGCGCCGAGCCTTTGGATTTGTGGCTGCAGAAGGGGGGAAGGCAGTGCATCACGTTACTTTACCAAACTTGATGCCGGATGGGAGAAAAACTGTGCCGATGGCCCGTGTTTTCATGGCTGTGGGTGTGCTCCTGATCGGGGCTGACGGTTCTCCATGTTGAGTGTGGGGCTACGTGTTTACGGGTAGGCCGTCAACGAGATTTTTGGTGGGAGCGGGCTTGCCCGCCATCTGCTTCAAATCGATTAACGGCTAGCTGTTGCTGATTTTTTCTGTCCCGCCTGTCTCTGCGGCGGCGGATGGCGCTTTGATGGCGGGCGGTTGATAGCTTTCACGAATTTCCCCGCTGTCGATAATTAATGTTTGGCCCACTTTGAGGGTCACTGTTTTCCCGGTTTTTTGCACCAGCACCGGGAACTCGGGGGGCCGCGACTTGCGTGCCTGTATCTTGGTGTCAGGCGGGAAATGGGTTTCATCGAGTACCGCATGGTTAACCCAAACGGTGATTTTTCCGCTGCTGCGTTTGACGATGCCGTTCAGAGTGAGGCTTTCCTGTTGCCGGGCGGGAGCATCCTTCTGTTCCGTACTATCGCCTGTCAGGCGGGCGCGTTCGAGGTCGGCGCGTTCGTCGGGAGTCGAAAACAGGCGACCGAGGGGCTCTCCCCAGGATTGGACCGAGAAGGAAGCCAAGGTGACAAGAAGCGCTGCGCGGATGAAAGTGTCTGAAATGTTGCCAAGGGGGCGCAACATGCCCACACGCGGCGGTTGGCCTGCCGGGGATGGGTTACGTTCACGTTTTGATTGCATCGGCTTCATTATCTTGACTTGCCTTGATTTTTTCCTGAAATATGCGTTACGAATCAATTTGTTGGGGTAATACGCGGAAAGCGCCTTTCGGGTGGGGCGAGGCGGTTTTGATGCCGTGCCGAACTGAGGTTCTAGCGCCAAATTTTTCCCTTTCTCCAGAATCGGCGACGAGGCCCTATCTGCATTATCGGCGGATGCGGTAAAACCTTAAGGGCGACTATACATAAAATATATTATTAAGCAAAGTGTTGTGTTTGTTTGTTAATGTTTTTTATGGGAATTTTGATGCGGCTATCCTGATAACAAAAATGTAGGGTGGAAAAGGCTTGGTGTTTCAACCAGCGAATTGCCGGGCCGGCGGATATGCGCTGTATCCACCCTGCAAAGCTTTCGCGGGAATGACGAGCTAAGGAACCGCTGATTTATTCGTCGCACCGGCGAAAGCCGGTGTCCAGTGCTTTGAATTTTCTAGATTCCGGTTTTCACCGGAATGACGATTGGTCATTTAATCAGCGCTTCCCTAATGGATTATTTGGGTCGCGGACGGCAAGATGAAGATGCCGAAAATGAGGGGAATTGTTTCGGTGTGCATCCGTAGGAGAGGGATTGTTCCCCGCCTCTCGTGTTATCGATCGGTGGGATTGGTTTTTTGCGCTACGGCGGGGCTGTCCACTGTCAGCCAGTCCAGGGTGCATTCCGCCGCAAAATTTTGTGCGAACCGGAGGGGCTTGCCCTCCTCCTGCGGGTTGCGGGTGATATCGCACTGGTCAAGGACAAAAAGCCCCACTTTGCGCGTGCGCAGGTCGTTCAGCAGGGTGAAGAGGTCGCCTTCGTGGAGCAGCGGGAACTTGATGCTCATCTGGCTGGCGGAGATGGTCAGGGCGTTCGCGGCGGGCAGTCCGGCAAACGTGTAAGGCCGTTGCGCGGCGATGTCATATTCCAAGGGAAAGAATTTGCGTTGTTCGCGGCTGCGGTCCAGTGCTTCGATCCAGTCCAGCCGCCTTTCTTCGCCGATCTGTCTGGTGTCGAGCAGGGCTTGGTATGGGGCGAGGTAGCGGCGGATGATTTCCTGTTCGTCGGCGGTGCGTGCGTGGTTCTGGCGCGCGGCCTGGAGCTGTTGTTGCGCTTGCGCGTAGCGCTCCTGCTGGCGGCTCTCGTACAGGGAGCCGCCGAAGTGCAGGCCCAGGCCGGTCACGATGCTTAGCGCCAGCAGGATCAGCGCTATCCGCATGATGAGCAGATTTTCCCGGGTCATCTCCGAAAGGTTGAAGCGGCTCACGATCCGGCCCCCCGATAAATCAGCTTGAGCGAAAAATGGGCGGCAGGCGGCTGAGCGTCTTTGTTCAGGTTACCCTTGAGTTGGGCCTGGGGTTTGGTATCGATGGGAAGGGCCAGCGGGATCGCTTGCAGGCCGGGGGTGGCTTTCAGTCTCGCCGTCAGCCGTTCGACGGCGGCCAGCGCCTCGCGGTAATTGGCGAAAGGCGTGATTTCGCCTTCCAGCAGAGCGATTTCCAGTTTTTCTCCGCCCTCGCCCGGCGCTGCTTCGGGGGTTGCGGGCGCGGCCGATTTGGCGCCGATGTCCAGATCGGGGTTGGCGGACAATACCCATTTGAAGCGCTGCAGACGCATTTCGGGCAATTCGTCCAGGGCGCGGCTGATAACGGCCAGCAGAGTTTCCGGGGTGCGCGGGCGGGCGGCGAGGGTTTCCGCCAGTTCCACGGTTCCCTTGAGGATATCGGGCGATGCCGGCAGCAAGGGGAAGGCGCTTTGCATGGTGCGCGCTTCCGTCTCCAGGTGTTCCGCTTGGCTGCGGGTTCGATCGGTCTGCTCGGCAAGATCCAGGCCGTCGGCGATATGGACTGCGGCGGAAAGGATGCCGAAGGCGACCAGGGCGATGCCGCTGGATTTCATCGCCAGCGCGGCGCGGCCCAGCTGCCAGTAGCGAGTTTCCCTCACGCCGGCATAGTGGTTGCCGACGCGATGGCGGGCCAAAAATTGCAGGTACAGGGATTTGACGTCGGCGGCGCGCGAATCGAGCTTCAGAACGGCGGCGGTATTCTGCAGTTCCTGAGGCAGGAAATGGTGCGCCGGTGTGCTGTTGCAGCCGTTGATGAGGCTGTCGCACTCGTCGTCTTTGAAAAGCAGGCGGATTTCCAGCGCCTGATCCCGCGGCAGCAAGCGCTGGTTGTTCAGGTATTGCTGAATCTTGGCGCTTTCCTCGCTGACCGCGTCGGTCAGCTCGTCCGGGTTATTCCCGGCAAGGGAAACCAGTCGGCTGAGTTTGAGATATCCATTCTGGAAGTAGCTCTGGCGCAAGCCCCCCTCGCCTTGGCGGGTGACGAGCAGCAGGTGGGGGATTTTGCCCAGGCCGAGCTTCTCGATAATCGCCTGGCTGAGCAACGGCACCGAATAAATGCCCGCAAGCGCTATCCGGTATTTCAGGATGGTGTCGATCCAGGGCTTGATCGATGCGCTGTTGGTCAGGGCTGAGAGCAGGAGGCGATCGTCCCGGCGTCCTTCCGTGTCCCGCCCCTGTAGCGCGGTGTGCCGGTAGGCCTCGTTGCGAAAGACTTGTCCCAGTTTGCGGTTGATTAGCGCGGCGCGGGATCGGCTCTGTATGTGGGGGATGGTTTCGAGGCGGAAATCCTCCTCGATGATATCCACCACGAAGTAGAGGGGCAGTTCGGCATGTTTTTCCAGGTGAGTCGCGAATTCGGCGATGCCCTCCGCGTCCGCATTGAAAACGTGTCTTGCGGACAGGGCGCCGCTTCGCCAGGTGTAAACCTCGGTCTGCTTGCCGCTGTGGTACGCGAGAAGTTTGCTAGACATAATTTGGGGCTAGGGGCTAGGGGCTAGGGGCGAGAGGGTTGTGCCGCGCAAGCGCGGCGATAAAATATTTCCGGCAAAGCCGGATAAAACCATCTAGCCTCTAGCCCCTCGCCTCTAGCCTGCCTTTCTGCTTTCATCAGGTTTTCAATTTGCTGATGGTGTCGTATATCGGTCCCAGTACGGATAGCATGATCCACCCCAGTATAAGTCCGAGGACGACGGTCATGACGGGTTCGATCATGGCTTGCACTCTTTCGATCGATTCCTTGACGTCGCGGTTGTAAAAATAGCTGATGTTGTGTAGCGCCTTGTCCAGTTCGCCGGTGGCTTCGCCGACCTTGAGCATGCGTATCACCAGGGGCGGGAACATGCCGGTATTCTGAAAGCCGGCGGTGACGCTGTGCCCTTCCGAAATCAGCTTTCCGGCGCGCTGCAAGCCATCTTCGACCACCAGGTTGGACGCAATTTTTTCGGACAGCCTGATGCTGTCGAGTATGGTGATGCCGGAGGCATACATGAGGGCGAAAAAGGTGGCGAAACGGGCCAGGATGATTTTGTGCAGGATGGGACCGACCATCCAAACCTTCAGCTTCAGGCCGTCCGCCTTGTAGCGGGCTTCCGGGCTGTTTTTCAGCAGGAGGGTCAGGCCCGTCCACGCCAGTACAGGAAAGGCGAGGATCAAGTACCAGTAGTGGATGAAGATGTTTGAAACGAAGATCAGCAGTTTGGTGTGGAAGGGCAGCTCCTGTCCCATGTTCTTGATGAATCCGGTCAGCTGCGGCACCAGGAAGATCATCAGGAAGAAGGTGACGCCGAGGACGATGGTGCCGACGAAGGCCGGGTACATCAGCAGCTTCTTGGTTTGTGCGGCGAGTTCGTCCTGCCACTTCAGGGTCTCGGTCAGGCTGCGGAATATTTCGGCGAGCTTGCCGCTTTGCTCGCCGGCGGCGATCAGGCTGACGAAAGTCTGGTCGAAGGTGTCGGGATGCCGCATCATCGCCTGCGACATCTGCAAGCCGCCTTCGATGTTTTCGATCAGGTCGGCGACGATTTCGCGGAAGCGCGGATGCTCGATGCTGTCGCGCAGGTCGGCCAACCCTTCCAGCAGCGGCACGCCGGCGCCGCTCAACTGCTCCATGTAGAAGCAGAAATTGATCAGATCCTGGCGCTTGACCGGGAGTTTGCGGAAAGCGAAGGCACGCCGTGCCGCCGGTTTGCAGTCGATCAGGTCCAGATCCAGGCGCCTCAGGCGCAATTCCAGATCGGAAAGGTTGGTCGCGTCCATATCGCCGCGAAGCAGCTTGCCTTCGGCGTCCATGGCCTGGTAGACGTACATGGTCATGTTTTCAGGTTGACCCTGTCGGTCAAGTCCACCACGCGGGAGATTTCATCGAGCGAGGTGGCGCCTTCCAATATGCGGCGGATACCGTCTTCGACCAAGGGGCGGAACCCCTTGGACAGTGCCATGTTTTTCAGCTCGCGGGTGGAGGCGCGGCGCGCGATCAATTCGTCCAGATCGGCATCCAGTTTGAGCAGCTCCGTAATCGCCAGACGTCCTTTGTAACCTTGATGGTTGCATTGCTCGCAACCGGTGGCGCGGTAAATCGTGACGCTCTCGTCTTCCGCCAGCCCGAGCAAGCGCTGTTCCAGCGCATCGGTCTGGAACGGCTGCTTGCAGTGCGGGCAGAGCCTGCGGATCAGGCGCTGGGCGACAATGCCGATGATGTTGCCGGCCATGGTGTCGGGCAGCATGCCGATGTCCAGCAAGCGGGGAATGGCGCCAATCGCCGAATTGGTGTGCAGGGTGGAGTAAACCTGGTGGCCGGTCATGGCCGCGCGGAGGGCCATCTCCGCGGTTTCCTCGTCGCGGATTTCGCCGATCAGGATGATGTCCGGGTCCTGCCGCATCATCGAGCGGACGCCATTGACAAAGTCCATCTTGGCCGCTTCGTTGACCGAGGTCTGGCGGATCATGGTCATCGGGTATTCCACCGGGTCTTCCAGCGTCATGATGTTGACGCTTTCGGTGTTGATGTGATTCAGGATGGAATACAGGGTGGTGGTCTTGCCGCTGCCGGTCGGGCCGGTCACCAGGATAATACCCTCCGGGCGGGCCAGCATGAGCTTGAGCAGGTTCAGACTGTCTTCCGAGAGGCCGAGGCCGTCCAGCGGCACGATGCCATTCAGCCGGTCGAGCACGCGCAGCACGATGTTTTCGCCGTGGGCGGTGGGTTGCGCGGAAACCCGGAAGTCGATCTGCCGTCCCGAGAAGCCGATGGATATTCGCCCGTCCTGGGGGGCGCGGGTCTCCGCGATGTTCATGTTGCTCATCACCTTCAGGCGCACCACCATGGCTGGCCAGTAAGTCTTGTGCAGGCTGCGGATCTGACGCAGCACGCCATCGATGCGATAGCGGATGCGCAAGAAGAACTGCTCCGGCTCGAAGTGAATGTCGGAGGCGCCATGCTGCACCGCGTCGGCCAGCAGCGCGTTGACCAGGCGTACCAGGGGCTGGCTGTATTCGTCGGAAACGGTTTGCAGGCTCTGGTAGTCGATTTCCCCGGTCTCGATTTCGTGCAGGATGCCGTCGATCGAAAGCTCGAAGCCATAAAACTGGTCGATCGCCCGCATGATCTCGGAGTCGCCCGCCAGCACCGGCTCTACGACGACGTCCATGCCCAGCATGGCACGGACTTGATCGAGCGCGACCAGGTTGTTGGTGTCGGACATCGCCAGCATCAGCGTGCTGCGCTGGCGGTCGAATTCCAGCGGGAAGACGCGGTAGCGCTTGGCGGCATCCTTCGGAATCAGCTTGAGCGCGGCGGCATCCACTACCAGGCGGGAGAGGTCGGCGCTCTCCTGGTTGAGGTTTTCGCTGAGCGCTTCGCGTACCGTGGCCTCGGTGACGAAGCCGAGATGGATGAGTAGCTTGCCCAGCGGGACGCCGGTGCGTTTCTGTTCGAGCAGGGCGATGCGCAACTGGTCTTCGCTGATGACGCCTTTCTCGACCAGCAGCTTGCCTAAGGGGAGTTTGGGTTGTTCCGCCATGTATTCTAATTTTCCGCCGGCTGCTGCAGTTCCTTGGCGCGGTTTTGGGCCGCGACTTTGTCGAAATTCGCCGGGCCTGACTGGGTCATGGCGCGCTGGTAGTACTCCAGCGCCAGCTTGCCCTGGTTCAGGTGGTCTAGGCTGATGGCCAGGTTGTAAAGATAGTCCGGATTGTTGGGCGCTTTTTGGTAGGCACGGAAAAATGCTTGCTGCGCTTCCGCCCATCGCGACTGGCCTGCATACAGGTTGCCCAGGGCGAAATGCAGAAAATGGGCGTCCGGCTGTTGGGCGAGGAGGTTTTTGACCCGGCTTTCGCTTTGCACCGGGTCGGCCTGGCCCGCCGTCAGGGAGAGCAAGCCGGCCTGGGCCGCCGCATCGCGCGGATCCAGTTCCTGAAGGCGCAGGTAGGTTTTGAGGGCTTCGTCCCAGTGCCTGCGTTTTGCCGCGATGGCGGCCATGCCGAGCAGGGCGTCGCGGTTGTTGCCGTCCTGCCGCAAAATGTTGACGTATTCCTGCTGCGCCAGGCTGTCATTGCCCGCCATGAAGGCCGAATAGCCGCGGTCCAGGGCGGGAGCGACCTGATCCTTGTGGGTGCCGCGGCGGATGGTGATGGCGGATTCCTTTGGGGCCTGTTCCGCCAACGGGGTTGCGGGTGGCGCTTGCCGCGCGGCGACCGGAGCCGGATCGCTCGCGGGGATTTCCGCGGCGGCCGGCATGGGCGGCGGCGGGGCTTGGGTAAATGGAAGCGGGCTGGGTTCATCCGGCGCTATCGCCGCTGTCACGGGTGGAGGTGCGATGGGAGCCGGATGTAAACTGCCTTGACCCAGCAACGACGCTAATTGTGGATATTGCCAGTACAGGTAGGCGCTGCCGGCGAGCAGGAGGATCGCCATGGCGCCGACGGCGACCAGTAGCAGCCGGTTGCGTCCGGGGTTTTTTTGGGTCGCGGCGAGGACATTGGCGGCCAGTTGCTGGCGCTGGGCAGTCGTGGTTTCCGGCGCGGCGGAGGGCTTGGACGCGGAAAGCGCGGCGCTTTGTAATGTCGGTTCTACCCGCAGAGGCGGCGGTTCGGCGGGCACAGGCTCTTCCCGTTGCGCGGGGGGGGGCTGAAGCGGGGGGCTGTGCGGTTGAATGGCGTCAACGGGTGGGCTCCAGGCCGGCTCCAGCGCCGTGAGCGGAGGAATGGCGGTCGTGGTTGGAGTGGGTTCGGGAGTATGCGCTTCCAGAATGAGCGCAGGTTCGGCAGAGAATTCCATGGCTGCCGGCGCGCTGTCGCCGGGCGCCGGTTCCGCCCATTCAAGGGACGGGAAAATATTTTCGTCCTGAAGCGGGGTCGGGGTGAGCGGCCAATCCTGCTCAACGGCCTGGTCGGCGCTGCTTTTTTCGGTGGCGGATTCGTCCGAGTCGGCTTTGTGTTTGTCCCGCTCCGCCCGTTTAAGGGCTTCCATCAGCAGGCTCATGGTTGCGCAGCCCCTGCCTTGGCTGATTCGAGCAACGGGTTGGGCATGCCATTGAGAAATTTATTGTAGGGCAGGAAGTCGCGATAGGCTTTGAAATCGCCATTCATGCCAGCATCTTTGATGACGATCGGGCGCAGAAAGATCACCAGCTCGGATTTGGTGCTGGTTTCGTTGCGGTAGGCAAAGGCACCGCCGACCACAGGCAGTTTGGATAAACCGGGAATGGCATCCTTGATGTTGTCGACGGAATCCTGCATCAGTCCGCCCATGATCGCCGTTTGACCGCTGCCGATCTTGAGGATGGATTCCATCTCGCGTGTCTGGATTTCCGGAATCGGGCTGACCACGCCGGCATCGGCGAGAGGGGGGCTGGGGTCGTTGACGTAACCGGTGATTCGGGAGATGGTGGGCCTCACGTTGAGGGTAACCGTGTCTGCATCGTCGATCTGGGGGGTGACGCTCATCACGAACCCCACCGGCACGGTATGGACGGTGGTGTTATAAACGATTAACTGGGCGCTGGTCGCGGTGGCCGGGGTGATAGTGACGTCAATGGTGAAGTAGACCTTGTTGTCCACCACTTTGAGTAGCGCGGTTTGATTGTTTAGCACGCTGATCTTCGGGCTGGACAGTACTTTGACCGTGCCGAACGATTCAAGCAACTGGATGGTGGCGGCTATATTGCCGATCACCGAGGTCGGGTTGGCATAGCCGAGCGTGAAAATTCCGGGCGTGACGCCGGGGTTCACTCCTGATGGCAGGGTGCCGATCCGGCCTTGGCTAAGATTGAAGCCAGTACTGTCGTTGCGCAGGCTAGACCAGTTGATGCCTTGTTGATACTGGTCGGAAAGCCGTACTTCGACCACCGTTGCCTCAATCAGTACCTGGCGTTTGGCGCTGGACATGATTTGATCGATAAATTCCCCGATTTTCTCATGTTGGCGACTGGTGGCGCGTACGCTGAGAAGGCCGTTTTCAGGGTTGGCGATCACCGATGCGGCCTCGCGGTAGGTGGCGCGGCGCACGGTGGCGATGCCGGCATTCGTCAGTGCGGCAGGGTTGGGACTCGCGGCGATGGAAGTTGCGGCAGTGTTTTTGCTGCCTGTCGATATCGGCGGGTATCCGGTGCCGGTTGTGGTTTGGTTGCCGGATTGCTCCGTGGTCGTTTCGGATGAGCCTTCCGGCAGGGCTTTGTCGGTCTCTCGCAGGATATCCTTGACGTTTTGGATCAAGGTGTCCCAGAAGTGGTTGTTGGATTTATTGGTGACGGAGGTGGTGGAATTGTTGTTGCCCGTGCCGCTGCTGGCTCCGCCAGCTCCAGCTCCGGTGCCGGCGGTGGCGATCTGGGTGGCGATACTGACGTTGCTGGAGGCCTCCCGCGACATGTTGAGGTAATCCACCTTGTATTGCTTGAGATAGGGGGTGTCTCGCATCACTATCAGGTTGGGTCCTTCGATTTCGTAGCGCATGTCCACTTGTTTGGCAACGCGGGTGAGCAGTTGCGGCAGCGACTGGTCGATGGCGTTGAGGGTGACGTTGCCTTCGATGCCGGGATGAAGGTCGACGTTTAACCGCGCATCCCGCGCCAGGACGAACAGCAGCTCGCGTACGGGCACGTCGTTGACGACCACGCTATAGGTTTCGGTCTTGGCGGCGGGCTTGGGGGGGGAGAGCAACACGCTTTGCGCAACCGGTTGAGGGATGCGGCCCACCGGGCGAGGTTCATCCCGGATGTGGCCGGCAGAGGGCGCGATCGGCTGCGTGCCGCAAGCGGTGACGAGAAGGCTGCCGGCAAGGATCAATACATATTTAGGCATATAAAAAAGCAATGTAACACCATTTCAAATTTATTGGTTGCGCTATTTAAATGGAATGGCGGGGTTCCAGCGGTCATGCTTCTGTTCCGTAATTTCGGTCTTTACGCCGCCTACGGTTCGTATGATAGGGCGACTGATTTTCATTTCACCGGGGAGGCCTGCCAACACGGCAAGCGCTTCGGGTCGCGATAAAAAATTGCCGAACAATACACCGAATCCATTTTTTCCCATTAAGGATGAAGGGTAGACATAAAATTGTTGGAGTTCCCGTGTGTTTCCTTGAAAAAACCGCTCCAGCCGCGAGAGGGATTCCGCGTCGGAATGGATGGCCATTAGCTGAATGCTGAAATGCGCTTTATCTGCTTTGTCCAGCCATGTTCGCGTGGCATCCAGTCGTTGCTGTAGCAGGCTTGGTATCGGGGTGGGCGCGGACGGGGGCGAGTCTGCCAGTGGCGCAATGGAGGCTTGCGCAGATTTTCCTGGTACGGATGGGGGTGGCTCCTCGCCGGTGGCTTGGGCTGATGAAGCTGGCGCGGCCTCTTCCTGAACGATCGGCTGGACGGCAGGCAAAGCGGCGGTTGTGTCAGGAGGCTGAGGCGCCGGCTTGGCGAGGGGTGCGGAAACGGGAGGAGGCGCTGGCGCGGCGAGCGGCGAGGAGCGCTGCGAAATATTCTGCCAGCCGGTTCCGAGCGCTATGCCCAGTGCCAGTAGTGCAATGGCAAAGCCGATTTGCTTCAGCGGCAGGAAGCGGCGCGGCGCTGAGAATTCGCTGTCATTGATCGCTGCCTTGACGTGTCTGGGCAGGATGTCGTGGGTATTTTCCGCAAATGCCGCGAGCAGCGTCTTGTCCGCGAGGACGTTGATGCGCCGCGTGATGCCTTGGGAAGCATTGGCGATCAGTTTGACCGCGTCCGCGTCGAAGAGGTCCGGCCCGTGGTAGCCGGCGGCACGCATGCGGAACATCAGGTAATCGGCCAGCGGCCCTTTCTGGAAAGGCGGCAGGATGAAATTGTGGGTGATCCGCTCCCTGAGTTGGCGCATCTGCGGCTGCGCAAGGTTGTGATCCAGGTCGAGCTGGCCGAACAGTACAATCTGCAACAGCTTGTGAGTTTCGGTTTCCAGGTTGGAGAGCAGGCGAACTTCTTCCAGGCTTTCCAGTGGCATGGCCTGGGCCTCATCGACGATGATGACGATCTGGCGGCCCTGGGCGTGATTTTCGATCAGTCGGCTCTGCAGCGCCCGGATGATCATGGCGGTCCGCTGGCCCTCGGTGATGAGGCCGAGTTCTCCGGCAATGACAAAAAGAATTTCGTCGCGGCCAATGCTGGGGTTGGGCAGGTAGATTACCTCGATATTTTCCGGCAGCAAGCTCTCCAGCATCCGGCACAGCATGGTTTTACCGCTGCCGATCTCGCCGGTGACTTTGACGATGCCTTCGCCATGGGTGATAGCATAGAGCAGCGCGTCCAGAATGGCGCCACGGTTGCCGCCGGTATAGAAAAACCCGGTGTTCGGCGTGATCTTGAAGGGGGCTTGGCTTAGGCCGAAGTGGTCGAGATACATTGCTGGAAATGCGCCGGATCCATATTTAAGGTATCGAACGATTGTGCCACAAACCCCTACTGCGGAATAGGGGGAATCCTTAGCCAGTCGCAGGGCCGGTGTTTGCTTGGCGAGGCGGGGCGATGATGACTGATATAATCCCCGCCGAGGAGGGTCGGCAATATGGCATTTTATGTGGGTAGCGCGGGCTGGGAGCATCCGCAGTGGGAGGGGGGCTTCTATCCGGACGGGATGCCGCCGGAATGGCGTCTGACCTTTTACAATACGGCCTTCCCCTGTGTCTATCTGGCTTATGAAGAATGGTCTGGCCGCGATCTGCAAACCCTGAGTGCCTGGGTGGCGGATACCCTGGAACGGTTCCGTTTCGTGCTCGAACCCAATCCGGCGGGATTGTCGGATGGCGACCCGGCGAGGCTGGAGGTGCTGGCGCCGCGTGTCGATCCGAGCGGCGGACAAGTGGTCTGGCTGGAAGGCAAGCCGGATATGAAGCGCTTGGCGGGTGAGCTGAACAGGCTGGTCGAATGCAAGGGGCCGGTCTTCCTGATTAGCCGCGATCACGATCTGGATGCGATGAATCAGGTGAAGATTCTGTTGGAAATCATTGGCTGCTTGATTGTTGCCTGAGCCAAGCTGGTTTAGAATGCGTGTTTCGCATAAAAAGAACAAATTCTCGTGCCTGCTGAAAATCTTGTTGAAATCAGCGATCTGAGCTTCTCTTATGGTAAGCGCCCGATCTTGAAGGGGATCAATATGAAGATCCCCCGGGGCAAGCTCGTCGCTATCATGGGGCTGTCAGGCTGCGGCAAGACCACCACGCTGCGCCTGATTGGCGGAGCGGTCAAGCCCACTACCGGCAGTGTCAAGGTTGCGGGAGTGGAAGTGGGCGGGCTGGGTGCGGAAGACCTGTACAAGATGCGCCGCAAGATGGGCATGTTGTTCCAGTTCGGGGCGCTGTTTACCGATCTTTCCGTTTACGAGAATGTGGCCTTTCAGATGCGCGAGCATACCGATTTGCCTGAAACCGTGATCCGCGATCTGGTGATGATGAAGCTCCATGCCGTGGGCCTGCGCGGCGCGCACAAGTTGATGCCGTCGGAGCTGTCCGGGGGCATGGCTCGGCGCGTGGCGCTGGCGCGGGCGATTGCCCTTGACCCGATGTTGATGATGTACGACGAGCCGTTTGCCGGCCTCGATCCGATTTCGCTATCGGTGGTCGGCAACCTGATCCGGCATCTGAATGATGCCCTGGGCGCGACCTCAATCGTGGTGACCCACGATATTCAGGAATCCCTGAAGATTGTGGACTATGTATATTTCATGGCGGACGGCGTGGTTGTTGCCGAAGGCTCCGCCGAGGACATCAAGGCGAGCAAGCTGCCGTTCGTGCACCAGTTCGTGTGGGGCGAGATCGACGGGCCGGTGTCTTTCCATTATCCCAGCCCGTCCTACAGTAAGGATTTGATGTTGGAGTCAGCACATGCCGCATAGAAAAGTCGGTTTTGGTTTGCGTAGCATCGGGCACGCCGTGGTCGACGGCGTGGGGCAACTGGGTTATGCCAGCCGCTTCTTCCTGATGACACTGATCAGTTCCGGTGCGAGCTTCCGCCGCATCCACCTGACCATCCGTGAAATCTACTTCAGCGGCGTGATGTCGCTGATCATCATCCTGGTTTCCGGCCTGTTCGTCGGCATGGTGCTGGGGCTGCAGGGCTACGAAACCCTGCAAAAATACGGTTCGGAGTCGGCGCTGGGTTCGCTGGTGGCGCTGTCGCTGGTGCGCGAGTTGGGGCCGGTGCTGGCCGCCCTGCTCTTTGCCAGCCGCGCCGGTTCGGCCATCACCGCCGAAATCGGCCTGATGAAAGCGACCGAGCAGATCGCCGCAATGGAGATGATGGCGGTCGATCCCATCTCGCGCGTGGTGGCGCCGCGCTTCTGGGCGGGGGTAATCTCGATGCCCTTGCTGGCCGCGATGTTTTCCGCCGTCGGGGTGTTTGGCGGCTACCTGGTCGGGGTGGTATTCATCGGTGTGGACGAAGGATCGTTCTGGTCGCAAATGCAGGCGGCGGTGGATTTCAGGCAAGACATCGTGAACGGGGTGATCAAGAGTGTGGTGTTCGGCATTGCCGTGACGGCGATCGCGCTGTTTGAGGGCTATGATGCCCCGCCTACTGCGGAGGGGGTGTCTCACGCCACTACCCGTACCGTGGTGACGTCGGCGCTGGCGGTGTTGGGCCTGGATTTTATTTTAACGGTATTCATGTTTCGGGGAGTGTAGGTTTATGGAGCGGACGACACTGGATATGTGGGTGGGCGCCTTTGTGGTGGGCGGCCTCATCGCGCTGCTGATTCTGGCTTTCAAGGTGGGGAACCTGAGCGGCTTTGACGGATCCGAGACTTATCGGGTGTATGGCAAATTCGACAATATCGGCGGGCTTAAAATCAAGGCGCCGGTCAAAAGCTCCGGTGTGGTCGTCGGTCGGGTGGCGGGCATCCAGTTTGACAACAAGACTTTCCAGGCTAATGTGGAAATTCGTCTGAGTAAAAACTTTCTGTTTCCCAAGGATACCAGCGCGGCCATCCTGACTTCCGGCTTGCTGGGCGAGCAGTACATCGGCCTGGAAGCCGGGGGGGACGAGAAAAATCTGACGGACGGCGATAACTTCATGCTGACCCAGTCGGCGATGGTCCTGGAGCAGTTGATCGGCCAGTTCATTTTCAGCAAAGCGGCTGATGAGGGCGACGACAAAAACTCAGCTCAGGGCGACAATAAAAAAGCCGTAGTACAATAATTATTTTGGAGCACATTATGAAAAAATCATTTTGCCATGCCCTGGTCCTTGCGACGGCATTTTTTTGCGCGACGGCAGTTGCGGTCGCAGCGGAAATGGCGCCGGACGCGCTGATCAAGGAAACCTCCCAGGATGTCCTGGAGATCGTCAAGAAGGATAAGGATATCCAGGCCGGGAACAAGCAAAAGATCTATGCTCTGGTCGATGCCAAGGTGCTGCCCCATTTCGACTTCAAACGCATGACCCAGCTCGCGGTGGGAAAATCCTGGCGTCAGGCCTCGCCGGCACAGCAGGATGAGTTGGTAAAGGAGTTTCGGACCTTGCTGGTACGCACTTATTCCACTTCGCTGAGCGCTTACAAAAAACAGACCATAGACTACAAGCCGCTGCGGATGGAGGCTGGCGACACCGATGTAACGGTGAGGACCGTGGTCAACCAGCCCGGCGGCCAGCCCATTCCTATCGACTATGGCTTGCAGAAAACGGCAGACGGCTGGAAGGTCTACGATGTCGTGGTGGACAACATCAGCCTGGTGACCAATTACCGCGGCTCTTTTTCCAGCGAGATACGCAAGTCCGGCATCGACGGCCTGATCAAGACGCTGGTCGAGAAGAACCGCACGTCCGAGCAAGCTGGCGCCAAAGGCTGAAGCGGTCTGTAAATGGGGGCAGCGGACATGATCGTACAAGACGGCGACAATTACGGGATTCAGGGCCGGATCACCATAGCCAACGCCAACACCCTGTTGGCGGAGGGCTTGAAGCGGTTCGTCCGCGACGGCCTGGTGGTGGATCTGTCGCAACTGGAGGAGGTGGACTCCTCTGCGGTCAGCCTGGTGCTGGAATGGCTGCGCGAGGCCCAGCGCAATCAACGTAAACTCCGCTTTACCCAACTTCCCGATAATCTGAAGAGCCTGGCGACCCTATACGGCGTGCTTGACCTGATCCAGCCGGCCGAAGTCGGCTGACTCACTTCCAGCCGTGACTCCCGCGATTGAAATTCGCGAAGTGCACAAGCGCTTCGGCAGCCTGCATGCCTTGCGCGGCGTGGATCTGACGGTGGAGCGGGGCGAATTTTTCGCCTTGCTCGGCCCCAACGGCGCCGGGAAAACCACGCTGATCAATATTCTGGCCGGACTTTCCCGGGCTACGCAGGGCTGCAGCCGGGTGATGGGCCACGATGTGGTGGCCGACTACCGCAATGCGCGGCGCGCCTTGGGCGTGGTGCCGCAGGAGCTGGTTTACGATGCCTTCTTCACCGTGCGCGAAATGCTGCGTTTTCAGTCCGGCTATTTCGGCCTGCGCAAGAACGATGCCTGGATCGATGAGCTGCTCCACAATCTGGGCCTGACCGACAAGGCCGACGCCTACTCCCGCTTGCTGTCCGGCGGCATGAAACGGCGCGTGCTGGTGGCCCAGGCGCTGGTGCACAAGCCACCAGTGATCGTGCTCGACGAACCGACCGCCGGGGTGGACGTGGAGCTACGCCAGAATTTGTGGGGGTTTATCCGGCGCCTGAACCGCGATGGCCACACCATCGTGCTCACCACCCATTATCTGGAAGAAGCGGAAACCCTGTGCAACCGCATCGCCATGTTGAAGCAGGGGCAAGTCATCGCGCTCGATACCACGCACAACCTGCTCAGCGCCCACGCGGCTGCCCAGGTTAGGCTAAGGCTCAATCCCAGCCGGCTGCCCGACGCGTTGCAGCCATTGCTCATCGCCGAGGAAGCCGGTTGCTTTCGCCTGGTGCTGGATGACTACAGCGGGCTGGAACAGGTGCTGGCAGCCCTGCGCGAGGCAAATGTGACGGTGGAAGAGGTCGAGGTGTCGAAACCGGATCTGGAAGAGGTTTTTTTGCGGATCATGGGCAAGGCTGACACGGAGGCCGCAAGATGACGGCCCTGTGGACCCTGTTCTACAAGGAGCTGCTGCGCTTCTGGAAGGTCGGCCTGCAGACCATACTGTCGCCGCTGGTGACGACATTGCTCTACCTGCTGATTTTTTCCCATGTGCTGGAAACGCACGTGCAGGTTTATCCGGGGGTCGGCTATACCGCCTTCCTGATCCCGGGACTGGTGATGATGGCGATGTTGCAGAACGCTTTCTCCAACAGCTCTTCCAGCCTGATCCAGTCGAAGATGGCGGGCAACATCGTGTTCCTGTTGCTGCCGCCGCTGGCCTACTGGGAGTTCTTTGCCGCCTACGTGGCTGCCGCCGTCGTGCGCGGTCTGGTGGTTGGCCTCGGGGTGGGGCTGGCCGGGTTGTGGTTCTCGCCGGTGACGCTGGCCCACCCCTTGTGGATGATGGCATTCGCGCTGGCGGGGTGCGCCATGCTGGGGGCGGCGGGCATCGTTACGGCGCTGTGGGCGGGCGGTTACGACCAGATGGCGGCGGTGCAGAATTTCGTCATCATGCCGCTGACTTTCTTGTCCGGCGTGTTCTACTCGATCCATTCCCTGCCGCCTTTCTGGCAGGCGCTGTCGCGGTACAACCCGTTTTTCTATTTGATCGACGGGTTCCGTTATGGCTTCTTCGGCGTCTCGGATGTTTCTCCGGAATTGGGGTTATTGATTGTCGGTACCTGCTTTTTGGCATTATCATTAGCGACTTTGGCTCTGCTCAAGAGCGGCTATAAATTACGGAATTGACATGGTCACACCAGAAAACGTTAAAACTTATATTGAACAAGCCTTGGAGTGTACCCATATAGAGGTGCAGGGCGACGGTCGCCATTTCGAGGCGGTGATCGTCAGCCCGGCTTTTGAGGGCAAGGGGATGCTGCAGCAGCATCAGCTGGTATACCAGGCGCTGGGCGACAGGATGCATGAAGAAATTCATGCGCTGTCGATGAAAACGTTTACCCCGGAGCAGTGGTCGAAGCAAATTTGATATTTATTGGAGTGGATATGGATCAAAACGCATTGAACAAAATCAAGCAAACCGTCACCGAGAACCCGATCGTGCTTTACATGAAAGGCACTCCGCAGTTCCCGCAGTGTGGTTTTTCCGGGCTGGCGGCCCAGGTTCTGAAGGCATGCGGCGTGACCAACTATGTCGCGGTCAATGTGCTGGCCGACGCGGAAGTTTATGAAAATCTGAAGTATTATGCCAATTGGCCGACCTTCCCCCAGCTCTATATCAAAGGGGAATTGATCGGTGGGTCCGACATCATGAAAGACCTTTACGAAAAGGGCGAGATGCAGAAGCTGGTGGAAAGCGCAAAGGCCTAATTCATGGACAAGCTGGTCATTCAGGGCGGGATTCCCCTGTCCGGGGAAATCCGTATTTCCGGAGCTAAAAACGCGGCACTGCCGATACTCTGCGCCGCATTGCTGACGGAAGAGCCGCTCCACATTGGCAACGTGCCGCATTTGCGCGATGTCACGACCATGCTCGAACTGCTCAATCAGATGGGGGCGGAAGTGTCGGTCAATGACCGCATGGAGGTGGAGATTGCCGCGCGCAAGCTGCAAAATCTGGAGGCTCCCTACGAACTGGTGAAAACCATGCGCGCCTCGATCCTGGTGCTGGGCCCGATGCTGGCCCGTTGCGGACAGGCGCGGGTATCCCTGCCGGGCGGCTGCGCCATCGGCTCGCGTCCGGTGGATTTGCACATCAAGGGCCTGCAGGCAATGGGCGCGGAAATAGAGATCGAGCATGGCTACATCCTGGCTCGCGCTGCGCGCCTCAAGGGCGCGCGGATTTTCATGGATACCGTCACCGTCACCGGCACTGAAAACCTGATGATGGCGGCGACTCTGGCTGACGGCACGACGGTGCTGGAAAATGCCGCGCGCGAGCCCGAGGTGGTGGATCTGGCGAACTGCCTGATCGCCATGGGCGCAAAAATCGAGGGCGCCGGCAGCGACGTGATCACCGTGCATGGCGTGGATCGTCTGCATGGCGCCGACTACCGGGTAATGCCCGACCGGATTGAAGCCGGGACTTTTCTGGTGGCGGCAGCCGCCACCGGCGGCAGCGTGCTGCTCAAGGATGTGCGTCCCGACATCCTTGATGCCGTGCTGGAAAAGCTGCGCGAGGCAGGTGCCCATATCGAATGCGGCGCGGACACCATCAGCCTGGAAATGGCCGGGCCGCTCAAGTCGGTGAACGTGCGTACCGCCCCCTACCCGGCTTTCCCCACCGACATGCAGGCGCAGTTCATGGCGCTGAATGCAGTGGCGAATGGCGCGGCCACCGTCACCGAAACCATTTTCGAAAACCGTTTCATGCACGTGCAGGAATTGCAGCGCCTGGGGGCGAACATCGAAACCGAGGGCAACACCGCCGTGGTGCGCGGCGTACCCACGTTGAGCGGCGCCACGGTGATGGCGACCGACCTGCGCGCCTCGGCGAGCCTGGTCGTGGCCGGCTTGATCGCCCAGGGGGAAACCAGCATCGAGCGGATTTACCACATCGACCGCGGCTACGAGTGCATCGAGGAGAAGCTGTCTCAGCTCGGGGCGCGGATCAAGCGGGTGCATTGAGTTTTATTTTTCACCGCGGAGGCGCAGAGACGCAGAGAGTTCGTGACTCGAATTTCTCGGCGTCTCTGCGCCTCTGCGGTAAAATTGTTTTTTGACCAAGTGAGATACCCGTGACCGGAATCACCATCGCCCTCTCCAAGGGCCGAATTTTCGAGGAAACCGCACCGCTCCTGAAAGCGGCGGGGATTATTCCGCTCGACGACCCGGAAACCTCGCGCAAACTGATTCTTTCCACCAACCGGCCCGAGGTGCGCCTGATCGTAGTGCGCGCATCCGATGTGCCGACCTACGTGCAATACGGCGCGGCCGATATGGGAATTGCCGGCAAGGATGTGCTCAACGAGCACGGCGGCGCCGGCCTGTACCAGCCTCTGGACCTGCAGATCGCACGTTGCCGCATGATGGTGGCGGTACCGGAGGGCTTCGATTACGAAAACGCGGTGCGCCAGGGCGCGCGCCTGCGCGTTGCCACCAAGTATCTGCAAACCGCTCGCGAGCATTTCGCCGAGAAGGGCGTGCACGTCGACCTGATCAAGCTTTACGGTTCGATGGAACTGGCGCCGCTGGTCGGGCTGGCCGACGCCATCGTCGATCTGGTGAGCAGCGGCGGTACGCTCAAGGCCAACCACCTGGTGGCGGTGGAAGAAATCATGCAGATCAGCTCGCGACTGGTAGTCAATCAGGCGGCGCTCAAGCTCAAGCGCGAGCAGATTCAGCCGATACTAGACGTTTTTGCCGAGACCGTCGCGAAAGCGTCGGCTTAACGGGTTATTGCTTAAACTTGAACGTTTATGGACTCAAAGGGGTCCGGGATCAATAGAGTCGATTGATCCTGAGTTGTTCGCTCTTCGATCTAGGCTGCAAGCTGTTCGCGCGGTTTAACCTTGTTCTCAATCTCTTGGCCTACGGCTGCGCGCGCTTTCTTGACGTCGTAGCTGCTTTGCAGGCTCATCCAGAAGTCGGGGCTGGTGCCGAAGAATTTGGCAAGGCGCAGGGCGGTATCCGCGGTAATGCCGCGTTGCTCATTGAGGATGGCCGTGATCCGGTTGGTGGGTACGTCCAGCGCCTTGGCGAGGGCGTTGGCCGAGAGTTTTAGTTCGTCCAGCTCATCCTTGAGGATTTCGCCGGGGTGTATGGCGCGCATTCCGTTCATGTTCATTCTCCTTAATGGTAATCCACGATTTCCACATTGTAAGCGTCGGCATCTTTCCATTCGAAGCAGACGCGCCATTGTTGATTGACGCGGATGCTGAACTGGCCAGATCGGTCGCCGCTTAGAGCCTCGAAGCGGTTGCTGGGCAAGCCCATCAAATCTTGGATGGTTTTTGCGTTGTCCAGGATTTCCAGCCTTCTTTCGGCTTGTGCGGCACAGGATTCAAATTTCCTGACGCGCTTGCCTTGATAAAGGGCT
>CAZLJK010000040.1:0-3057 GCA_964559825.1 uncultured Sulfuricella sp.
CAAGATCAAGATCGGTTTCGGCGCCATCCTCGGTGACGAATACCTCGCCGTGCTGAAACGGGCTCATGGTACCCGGATCGACGTTGATATAGGGATCAAGCTTGAGGAGTGTAACCTTGATGCCGCGGGTTTCTAGAATGGCGGCAAGAGAAGCGGCGGCGATACCTTTACCAAGAGAGGAAACAACCCCGCCTGTGATGAAAACGAATTTGGTCATTTTGGGAGCAGAATTGAGCACAAGACGGGTTCAAATTGTAGCGTAAAACAGGCTTCACATAAAGCTAAACATGCGTTAAACAAGTTTCATAAAAGGATTTGCAAACGCCGGCACGTATGACATAATAAGAACAATTCTCATTAAATCAAGTCCAAAAAGCATGACTACCGTCAACCTGGAAACTCTCAAAGCCGGTGAAACTGCCACTATCGCTGCGGTGCACACCGATCGTGCGCTGTCCTATCGTCTTGCGGCGCTAGGCTTCCGCATCGGGAAACGTATCGAAGTCATCCGCCATGGCCGTTTTTCCGGCCCGCTACACGTCCGCATCGGCGCTACCGACATCATGCTGCGCAAAAAAGAGGCGCGGAAAATAGAGGTTCTATCGGTCATAGCGAATCGCCCCGAATAATGAAACGACGATTCGCAATGACCGTTTCCCTCACCCCTGCCTTCTCCCGCAAGCGGGAGAGGGGGACGGAGTCTCGCTTCGCGAGTTTCACTTTAACGCTCGCCTGATGAGACGCGTCGCTCTGGTGGGCATGCCGAATACCGGCAAATCCACGTTCTTCAACCGTGCCACCGGCGCTTCGGCCCGTGTCGGCAACTGGCCGGGCATTACTGTCGACCTGCTCGGCGCCAAGCTTCTGCTCGCCGGCGAGATGGTTGAACTGGTTGACCTGCCCGGCATCTACGACCTGCACGGCTTCTCCGACGACGAACAGGTCGTGCGCCATTTCCTGGAGAACAATCCGGTCGATCTGGTCGTCATCATCCTCAACGCCACCCAGATCGAGCGCCAGCTCAGCCTTGCCCTGCAGATCAAGCAGCTATGCCTGCCTGCCGTGCTGCTGCTCAACATGGCCGACGAGGCCAAGAAATTCGGCATCACCATCGACGCCGAAAAAATGTCGGACTCGCTGGAGATGCCCGTGGTCATGCTCAGCGCCAAATATGGCAACGGCTACCAGGACGCGCACCGGATCATTACCCAGGCTATTCAAAACAGCACGCCGGTCCCACCTGAAAAGCTGCAAGTCTTGCTGGCGGCCGATGACCAGATCGAAACTGACATGGAGGCCGTGCTCAAGCAAACCGTCCAGGTGCCGGTTCAATTATCGGACAATCTGACCACCCAGCTTGATCGCCTCATGCTCCACCCCTGGCTCGGGCTGCCGCTGTTCTTCCTGATCATGTACCTGCTGTTCCAGGCCATCTTCCTGCTCGGCAAGCCCTTGCAGGACGGCGTCGGATGGCTGCTGGAAGCATTCAAGCAGGGTGCGCTGGAGCCCATGATGGCGGGTCTGCCTGCGGCGTTGCACGGCCTGCTGATTGAGGGCATCTACAACGGCGTGGGCACCGTCGCCACTTTCGTGCCCATCATCGTTCTGTTCTTCCTGTTCATGGCACTGGTGGAGGATAGTGGCTACCTGTCGCGCGCCGCCTTCCTGATGGACGCGCTGATGGCCAAACTGGGCCTGGACGGGCGCAGCTTCGTCATGATGCTGCTCGGCTTCGGCTGCAACGTTCCCGCGCTGATGGGCACCCGCGTCATGCGCTCGCGCAACCTGCGCCTGCTGACCATGCTGGTGATCCCGTTTTCGCTATGTTCAGCGCGGCTGCAGGTCTTCGTCTTCATCACTGCGGCGATATTTTCGCCCAAGGCGGCGCCGCTGGTGCTTTTCAGCCTGTACCTGTTCAGTTTTGCCGCCGCTTTCGTCACCGCGTTGCTGTTCAAGAACCGCTTCCAGAACAACGAGCCGTTCATCCTCGAGTTGCCACCCTACCGCTTCCCCACCGTGCGCCAGATGGTTCTGCGAGGCTGGCACGAAGTCCGCCATTTCCTCAACCGCGCCAGCAAATTTATCATTGCCGGCGTGGTGCTGGTATGGCTGATGACGCATTTTCCCCAGAATGTAGCGCCGGGCAGCATCGACACCTGGGCAGGCATGATCGGCCATTTCATGGAACCGGTTCTGTCGCCCATCGGCATCGACCAGCACCTCGCAATCGCCCTGATTTTCGGTTTTGTCGCCAAGGAAATTGTGGTCGGGTCGCTGGCGGTGATCTACGGACTGGAAGGTTCGGCCCTGACCGGCATGATGGCGCAGCAACTGGATTGGGTACAGGCTTACAGCTTCATGCTGTTCACCCTGGTTTACACGCCCTGCCTGTCCGCCATCGCCACGATCCGCAGCGAATCGAAGAGCATCCCCTACACCGCTTTCGCCGTGATCTTTCCCTTGGGACTGGCGTGGCTGTTGAGCTTTACCTTTTTCCAGACAGCTAGGGCGCTAGGCTATTAGCCAGTCTGGCGGACCCGCTCAAAAAAGCAGATCGCCGCCGCGGCTGCGGCGTTCAGCGACTCTGCCGCACCCGGCATGGGAATCATGACCCTGCTGTCGGACACTTCCAGCAAGCCGGCCGAAATCCCCGCCCCTTCGTTGCCGATGACAAAGGCCGTCGGGCCGCTTAAATCAAGACTAAACAGCGTCTTTTCAGCGTCTAAGGTCGTTGCAACCACTTGCCCCGAAAAATCGCGCGCAGCTGCCACCAGATCGCTATTTTCATGAATGGACAAATGAAAATGAGCGCCCATGCCAGCCCTGAGCACCTTGGGCGACCAGGCATCGACACATCCCGGCGACAAATGTATCCGTCCGATTCCGGCTGCTGCGGCGGATCGCAGGATGGAGCCCAGGTTGCCGGGATCCTGAACATCCTCGAGCAACACGCAGCAATCGGTTTTGCCTTCGGGGGGCTGTGGAATCCGGATCAACGCGACGATCCCAGTCGGCGTATCCACGGTCGAGATATCCCGAAACAATTCATCGCTCAGG
>CAZLJK010000040.1:3157-12013 GCA_964559825.1 uncultured Sulfuricella sp.
GATCCCAGTCGGCGTATCCACGGTCGAGATATCCCGAAACAATTCATCGCTCAGGGCGATCAAATTTTCCGGCTGTGCTGTATGGAGAAAATCTCGTATTTCCGGATGCTCCTGCGCAGAGACGGAAACCATGACCGCTTCGGGCAAGCCGCCTGCCTGATGATAGGCGACGACCAGATGGATGCCGTCCAGCAGGGTTTTGCCGGCCTTCTTGCGCTCTCTTGACGAAGCGCCAAGTTTTCTGGTGCTTTTAAGCAGCGGATTTTCTCTTGAGGTGATCGTTTTCATGGTAGTTTTGTAGCCAGCCAGCTCCTGCTATAGTTCTCTCATCCATCTATGAAAATCGTCATCGTAACACCAGCCGCAGCCCGCGTCAGAAATGGCAACCGCAACACGGCGCAGCGCTGGGCCACCTTCTTGCGCCAACTCGGGCATCGCGTCAGCGTGCAGGTCGAGTGGGACGGTAGTCGCGCCGACCTGATGCTAGCGCTGCACGCGCGGCGCAGCCATGATTCGATCAGGCGCTTTGCCGAACACTGTCCGGCGCTGCCGCTGATCGTGGCCCTGACCGGCACCGACCTGTACCGCGATATCAGGGATGACCGCAACGCTCAGGAATCGATGCAGATAGCTACGCGCATGGTGGTCTTGCAGGAAATGGGACTCAACGAACTGACCCCTGCGTTGCGGGCAAAAACCCACGTTATCTATCAGTCCGCCCGCCCGTTCCAACCGGCTCAGCCGTCAAAGAACCGCTTCGAGGTCTGTGTCATCGGCAACTTGCGTGAGGAAAAAGACCCTTTCCGCTGTGCGCTCGCAGTGGCCCTGCTGCCGGAAAGTTCTGCAATCCGTATTACTCATATGGGCCGCGCCCTGAATGACGATATGGCGCGGCAGGCACAGGCCCTGATGGAGAAAAATCCGCGTTACCGCTGGCTGGGCGAATTGCCCCATTGGCGGGTAAGAAACAGACTGACCCGCAGCCGACTGATGGTGATCAGTTCCATCATGGAAGGCGGCGCGAATGCGGTGTCAGAGGCCTTGGCGGCGAGTGTGCCGGTGATTGCCTCGGACATATCGGGCAATATCGGCATGCTTGGTGCCGACTATGCCGGCTTCTACCCATGCGGGGACGAGCGAGCCTTGGCCAATCTGCTGCATCGTGCGGAAACCTCACCGGAATTTTACGACTTGCTCAAGACGCAATGCGCAGGGAGGAAACATGTGGTTGAGCCCGAGCAAGAGCTTGCCGGACTGGAACAGCTGATCGCAGCCGCAGTGTCTAGGCCTTCCTTGCCAGATGGGCCAAACCCTGCGTCGCGCGCAGGCAAAGCTGCTTGAATTCGAAATAGCGCTGCTCGTCAAGCGCCCCCCCATCATCTTTGCAATCTGCGTAGAACAGGCCTATCGGCTTGCCATGCAAAAAAACCGACATGGCAAAAAACTCGCCGTGTCCAACCAACTGCCTGATCCCGAAAGGAATCATCGGCTCCAGCGTATGCCGATTGCCTGCGCTGAGCCAAATGCCCTGCACCTTCTCCATTAACCGGCTGAAAAGATGCCGTGTCGTCATGTCAATCTGAAATTGACGCAATGGCGAACCCGTCTCGGCCCCAACCACATACTTGGCTTTCAGGGTGCTGCGATCCGCCGTCATCAGGGCGAATACCACGCGGCTCAACCCGATCCCCTCGTGCATCCCCTTCAGCGCCAATGCCATCATGTCATGCAGATCCAAAGTGCCGTCCAGGTGCGCCGCAATGTCTGCCGTGACCTGGCTCAGCACATCAGGATGTGGCCCCCGCTTAACATCCGGTGCATTCTTGGGCTGCGTCGTTTCTTCTACCTCGCCGGGCTCCTCCGGCCAGTCGCCCGGCAGCATAGGCAGCAGTGCGGCGGCTGGTGGCACGCCGTACCAGTCCCAGTGACGTGCTTCCATCACGGCATTCCGGTGCACCATGTGTACCACTTCACCCAGGTGCAGGTGCAGCATTTCGGCGATTGCTTCGTAATCGGCAAGCATCTCTGTGGCATGCCAGCCGGTTTCGGCGCGCCGCGCGATTGACGCCGCCAGGGTAACGCCCCGGATGCGCGGCTGGACAGCGTTTTCACTGTGCATGAATGCCTGCATGAGCTCCGGCAAGTGCCAAGCTTCAGCGAGCGCAAACTGCAACTCCCGCGAATCGAACCCGAGGATTTCTTTCTGTGCCTGAGCAAGGCTGATTTTATTGCGCCGTGCCAGCTTGCGAATTTGCAATGCCTGCACTGGCGCGTAAGTCCAGAGCAGAATTTCTCCCATGTCATAGAGCAGCGCGCCGATATACACTTCCTCGGATTTCATGTCAGCTCGAAAAATCGCCCAATCGCGCGCCTGCCAGGCGGCGTGGTGGGCTCGGCTCATCGCCTGCATCAATCCGGGCAATGCGCCGTCAAACCCTTGCAGGTTTTCCTCGACCGCATTTAGATTGGGGATACGATTGAAGAAAGGTCCGACTCCCAGCATCATCACGGCATGTTCAACCGTTGTGATTTCACTGCCGAGGCGGCTGCGCGACATGCCGTTGACCAGGCGCAACACCTTCAATGCCATTAGCGGATCGCGCAGCGCTACATCCGCGATTTCTCCCGCCGTAATCTTCTCCACTTTTCGGGCAAGCTTGGCCATCTCCCTGATGCTGCGCTGCAGCACGGGCATGTCCCAGTATTTCAGCTCGTCAACCCATTCGGCTAGCGTTTTCATAATGAAACATCCATTTCTTGCCGTGCAGGAACCCGATAAACATAAAGCCTGGAATGATGGAAATCATCCAATTCTACAATGCGTTCCGGTTCAACCCCTGGAACAGGGAAGGTATTGCTGATAAAGCGGCTGCCGTATGGCATTTCCGCACACACCTTGCGCCAGAGCCGAACCATTGGCACAGGGGAGAGATAAGCGTAAACCACATCCTGATCGGCCAAGGTATGCGGCCAGAAATCACCCCATTGAAGAGAATAATTTCCTCCCGTCGCTCTTTTTCTGAGCCAACCCAGGATAAACGGCAAGGGAGCAATTTCCATCCCGGCAAAATTTCCGTCCGGATGCCGTGCATCGAGATAGCTCAACATTCCGCCCAAGCCGGCACCCAAATCCAGAAACCGGACTCCCTCATTGCCGGGCAACAACCCTGCAACTGCCGCCCAAGCCTTGCGGCTGGAGAGATAAAGCGGAACCTGGCTGCGAAACACGCTCCAATAGACTAGAAATAGCAGGATAAAGGCGGCAAGGAACCACGACGGTGCCACGCCGAACGACAGGGTCGACACCAGCGCCGGAGAGAACAGCAGATTGATGGGCTGCCACCACAGTGCCAGACCGAGACGCGAGCCGAGGAATGCAGCGATACCGCCCTGAATCAAGGCGTAGGCAATAAGCGGGATTTCAACCTCGAATGCGGCGAGCACAGGCGCCACCAGCACCAAGGTAATCAGTGTTGCGGCAAGCTGTGAAAACAACGCGCCCAAGGAAGGTGAAAAAGACTGAATCCAGTCCAATACAACTCGCCATCCTCGCCCCGGCATGGCGTGCTTGCCGAAAAAAGCAAAATTACTGTTTTTTGCCTTCGACCGCACTGGGATTCTCTTTGGGCGTCACCGACAGCAGCGCAGGCGCGACCTGCTCTTGGTCGCTCACCTCAAGCGGCTTGCCGCCACCGCTAATAGATTCTTCCGTTTCCTTGTTCAGGACGATCAAGCTGATGCGCCGATTAATCGGATTATTGGGATCCTTGTCGTCCAGCATGACCGCCGAAGAAAGGCCGACCACACGCAACATCTTGTTCTCCTCCATCCCCCCGGCAACCAGCTCGCGTCTCGATGAATTGGCCCGATCCGTAGACAATTCCCAGTTGCTGTAACCCTTTTCTCCTGATGAATAAGGCATGGCATCGGTATGACCTGACAGGCTGATCCGGTTCGGCACTTCATTCAGCATAATACCGATTTCCTGCAATATCTGTACGGTGTAGCTTTTCATGTGATCGCCGCCCAGATCGAACATAGGACGGTTCTTCTCATCCACGATCTGGATACGCAGGCCTTCGGCGGTAAGGTCGATCAGAATCTGATTTTTGAACTGTTTCAGTATCGGGTTGGTTTCGATGGCTTTTTCGATCTTCTCTTTTAACCCTTGCAGTTTCTTCAGTTCCTGCTTTGCGAATTCCGCTTTTGCAGCTTGTAAATTGACGGTTTTTTTCTCAAGCGGATCCATGGTTTTCTGCACCTGGCCATCGGTTCGAGTCAAATCCTTGCCGCCGCCCTTGATCACGCTGGAACTGTCGCCGCTGCCGCTCCCTCCGGGCATCGCAACTTTCAGGGGCGTCTTGAAATACTCTGAAATGCCTTCAAGATCGCCCTTGGCAGTCGACCCCAGCAGCCACATCAGCAGAAAGAACGCCATCATTGCGGTCACGAAATCGGCATAGGCGATTTTCCACGCGCCGCCATGGTGACCGTGCGCGCTCTTCTTGATTCGCTTGACGATTATCGGGCGCTGCGAGTCATCGCTCATGGCTGATCCCTAATTTTTTCTCTCCCGGAGAGCTTCCCCTCACCTCAATCCTCTCCCCGAGGGGAGAGGAGGCGAACGTGAGAGGCACTTGTTTTGATTGGGCTCATTTTGACTTGCTTTGCTTGACGTACTCCTCCAGCTCCATGAAGGTAGGGCGCTCGGTCGAATACAGCACCTTACGCCCGAACTCGACCGCGACCTGCGGTGCGTATCCATTCAGGCTGGCCAGCAAAGTCACCTTGATACAATTAAATAGTTTGGTACTTTCGTTGTGTTTCTGCTCCAGCAGCGTCGACAATGGGCCGACAAAACCGTAAGCGAGGAGAATCCCCAGAAAGGTGCCGACCAAGGCGTGGGCGATCAGAATACCCAACTCGGCTGGAGGCAGCCCGACCGATTCCATGGTATGCACCACCCCCATCACCGCCGCCACGATACCGAAGGCAGGCATGGCATCACCGAGCTTGGCGATCACCTGAGCCGGCACTTCACCTTCGTGGTGGTGCGTCTCGATTTCGTTGTCCATCAGGTTTTCGATTTCGAAGGCGTTGAGATTGCCGCCCACCATGATGCGTAAATAATCGGTAAGAAATTCAACGACATGGTGGTCGCTGATTATGGTGGGATATTTTGAAAATACCGGGCTTTCATGCGGCGCATCGACATCGGATTCGATCGCCATCAGCCCTTCCTTGCGCACCTTGGCCAGCACCTCATAGAGCAGGGCGAACAGCTCCAGATACAACGCCTTGTTGAACTTCGAACCCTTGAGAACGGTTGGCAAAGCTTTCAAGGTCGCCTTGATCACTTTTCCAGAGTTGCCGACCATAAATGCACCTGCCGCCGCGCCGCCGATCATCAACAATTCTATTGGCTGAAACAGTGCGGCGAGATGTCCACCGGCCATCGCGAAGCCGCCGAAGACCGATGCGGAAACAATCAGGTAACCAATAATTACAAGCATCTTCTTTGCGGCTCCCAGACTATAAATAGTTCAATCACAGGCAACTGGATTGCAACAAAATTATGACAAATGGCGTTCTTTTCAGTACGCAATTCGGCTAATGACGGCTACAGCGATGTTGATCAACCCCAAAATGAGGTTGAAGCCGATCAGCTTACGGATGATCGCCAGCGCATCTCCGGCCTGCTTCCATTCCTGGACTACGACGGCACGTGCTAGTTTGCCATAGGGAATAAAATAAACGAAGCAGAAAACCAACATCATCACCAGCCCGATCCCGAACATGACATGAACACTCAATGCGATGGTCCTGAATCCTCCCGTCAGCATGATCATATACAGGCCACTGAACAAAATTAGCGCTACTGCAATCCACACCACGGGGAAAAAACGTCCGAACACCCCCGCCCACAATGTCAGCCGCTGAGGTGGAGCGAGCAGATCGGCGGCAACCGGGCGTAGCATCTGATGCGCAAAGTACATGCCGCCTACCCAAACAACCACCCCCAGCACATGTAAAAAAATGGCCAGGGCCATGACTTCTCCCGTCATATTAATTTTTGGGCAATTGCCAATTTAACCGGCGCAAAGCTTCTGCGGTGAATTTCGCTTGCGCCATGACGCCGCAAAGCATCAAGGTGCATTGCGGTCGGATAGCCCTTATGCCGGTCAAAGCCATATTGCGGATATTCCAGATGCAGTCGAAGCATTTCCGCATCCCGTGCGGTTTTGGCCAGGATGGAGGCCGCCGAAATTTCTACCACGCTACTGTCGCCCTTGACGATGGCACGGCAGGGCATGGCCAACTTGGGGCAATACAGGCCATCGATCAGCGCCTCCGATGGAATGGGTGACAGATTTTCAACCGCGCGACGCATGGCGAGCAAGCTTGCCTGAAGAATGTTGATGCTATCAATTTCTTCGGCTTCAGCCCAGGCAACAGCCCAAGCCAGCGCACGCTCCCTGATTTGCTCAGCAAGGTATTCGCGCTTTTTTTCGCTCAATTTTTTCGAATCGGCCAGCCCCTCAATCGGCCGCTCTCTATCGAGAATCACTGCCGCGGCATAAACCGCCCCGGCCAAAGGCCCCCTGCCCGCCTCGTCAACACCGCAAATGAGCCAATCAAAGCAAGCGCTCTTCACCATTGCCCCTTCTCCCTCTGGGAGAAGGTTGGGATGAGGGCAGCCCTCTGGGGGAGAGGCGGGAAATAACTCATTTATATCAGAAACGGCAGAATGGCATCCACCGCCCTTTCTGCGGCATTTTGCTTGAGATCGCGATGCAACACGGAAAAGGCGCGGGTCAACTTCGCCCTGACCAGCCCGTCATTGACCAGATTCAGCACTGCCTGGGACAGGTTTTCCGGCGTGGCGTCATCCTGCAGCAATTCCGGAACGATGAAACGTCCTGCGAGAATGTTCGGCAAACCGACATAGGGCAAGTATTTCTTGCGCTGCATCATGCGCCAGGTCAAGGGCGACATTTTGTACGTGATCACCATCGGACATTTCAGCAAAGCCGCTTCCAGCGTCGCGGTCCCCGAGGCCACCAGCACCGCGTCAGCGGCAGTCATGGCGTCATGGGCATGGCCGAACAATATCGTTAGCGGCAAGTCTCCGCCCCCTGCGCGATACAGTTCAGTCTCGAATATGTTGCGCGTTTCCCGGCTCAGCAGCGGCACCAGGAAATGAACATTGGGACTGGCGGCGGCAATTCTGCGCGCAGTCTGCACAAACAGATCGGCCATGTAACGAACTTCGCTCTGCCGACTGCCCGGCAAAAGCGCGATGACATGATCGCTCCGCGACAATCTAAGCTGTTCGCGCGCGGCAATCCGGTTAGGCTGTTCCGGCAACACATCGGCCGAGGGATGGCCGACATAAGTCGCCGGGATACCCGCTGCGTCATAGATTTTCTTCTCGAACGGGAACAGTACCAGCACATGAGAAACGGCCCGTGCAATCTTGTGAATGCGCTCGCCACGCCAAGCCCAAATCGACGGGCTGACATAATGAACGGTGGGGATTCCCTTCTTCTTCAGCCCAAGTTCAAGGTCGAGATTGAAGTCGGGCGCATCCACCCCGATAAACACATCGGGCGGATTTTCCACGAAATGGCGCAGCAGCTTAAGCCGGATCTTGACGATTCCCCGATAATGCCGCAACACCTCGATATAGCCGCGAACGGCCAGCTTCTCCATGGGAAACAGAGATGTTACGCCGGCAGCCTGCATTTTTGGCCCGCCGATACCCACGAATTCGACGCCGGGAACACGGTTTTTCAGCGCCTTAACCAGGTGGGCACCCAGCAAATCACCTGAGGCTTCGCCCGCTACGATTCCGACTTTCAATTGATGAAAACCCTGTTAACGGACATGGCTAGAAGTGCCGCGCCGAATTATAACCAAAAGTAGGTGCTTCCAAGCGACGCCGCCTCTCGCCGTGTCCGTTCCCTCTCTCCTACCTCTCCCCCAGAGGGGGAGAGTGATGAGGTGTCGCTTCGCGATGCTCACTTTATCGAATGATGCCGCGCGTGGAATGAGCAAGGAAATCAGTCAGAATCTGAATTTCGGGGCAGGCTTGTGCCTGCTCGGCCAGAGCCTGCTTCGCCTGTTCCAGGGTCAGCCCGGACTTATACAGCGTCTTGTACGCACGCTTGATCTCCAACAGGGCTTCGCTGGAGAATCCCCTGCGCTTCAGCCCTTCCGTGTTGATGCCATGAGGTTGCGCTTCATGGCCGGCCGCGGTGATATAGGGGGGAACATCCTTGAACAGGATGGTGCCCATCCCGGTGATGCTGTGCCCGCCGATATGGCAGAACTGGTGGACCACAGTAAAACCACCGAGGATGGCATAATCTCCAACCTGGACGTGACCCGCCAGTTGGGCGTTGTTGGCGAAGATGGTGTAATTGCCGATCTGACAGTCATGCGCCAAGTGAACATAGGCCATGATCCAGTTGTCGTCACCCACCCGCGTCACGCCCACGTCCTGCGAAGTACCCCGGTTGAACGTGCAGAATTCCCGAATTACGTTACGGTCGCCAATTTCCAGACGGGTTTCTTCCCCCTGATATTTCTTGTCCTGCGGCATCTCACCCAGAGACGAAAACTGGAAAATTCGATTGTCCTTGCCGATCCGGGTGTGGCCATTGATCACCACATGCGGGCCGATCGATGTTCCGGCGCCGATTTCGACATGCTCGCCGATGATCGAATAAGGTCCAACGCTGACATCGGGGGCCAGTCTGGCACCCTCATGAACAATTGCAGTCGGGTGTATCATTTACAGGGCTTTCACCGTGCACATCAGCTCTGCCTCGGTCACAACGGCGCCATCGACCT
>CAZLJK010000040.1:12113-23703 GCA_964559825.1 uncultured Sulfuricella sp.
AGGGCTTTCACCGTGCACATCAGCTCTGCCTCGGTCACAACGGCGCCATCGACCTTGGCACGCGCCGCATATTTCCAGATGCCCTTGACCGATCGGGTGAGTTCCACTTCGAGCGTCAGTTGATCTCCGGCGGAGACGGGTTTCTTGAAACGCGCACCATCAATTCCGACAAAGTAATACACGGATTTGTCGTCAGGTCGGGTGCCCATGGTCTTGAAGGACAGGATCGCCGCAGTCTGGGCCAGCGCCTCGATAATAAGTACGCCCGGCATCACCGGATGATGGGGGAAATGGCCACCGAAAAAGGGCTCGTTGATCGTCACATTTTTCAGCGCCACGATACTCTTCCCCGATTCCCACGAGACAACGCGATCAACCAGCAGAAATGGGTAGCGGTGTGGCAAATACTGCAATATTTCGTGGATATCCATGCTGTTCAAGGCTTCTTCCTTTCCAATTCGCAGATTTTCCTCTCCAATTCGCTCAACTTCTCCGCCATTTTATCCAGATGGCGCAGATGAGCGGCATTCTTGAGCCAGTCCTGATGCACAGAAAATGGCATCACGGAAGTGTATGTCCCCGCCTTTGAAATCGACTTGGTGACCAGAGTACCGGCGGAAATGTTGACCCGATCAACAATCTCAAGATGCCCCAGGATCATTCCGCTACCGCCTACCGTGCAATATTTTCCTATTTTTGCGCTGCCGGCGATCCCGACGCACCCTGCTATCGCGGTATGAGTACCGATATGCACGTTATGCGCGACTTGAATCTGGTTATCCAGTTTAACGCCATCCTCAATGATGGTGTCGTCCAGAGCGCCCCGGTCAACCGTGGTATTGGCGCCAATTTCAACGTCATCACCGATAACTACCCGACCGATTTGCGGGACTTTGATCCAGCGACCTTCATCCATGGCAATGCCAAATCCGTCCGCACCGATCACCGCTCCCGAATGCAAGATGGCGCGCTTACCGATGACGCAGCCATGGTAGACCACCACTTGCGGGTAAAACAGCGAATCATCCCCGACCTCGACTCCCGCGCCAAGGTGACAACCGGCCCCGATGACTGTGTGTTCACCGATTTTCACGCCCTCACCGACAAACGCGTATGCCCCAATTGTGGCTGAGGCCGGAACGGTTGCCGTTGGATCGACTATCGCCGTTGAATGGATGCCGGGTGTCTCGGCATGCCGAGGATTGAGCAATGCGGAAACCTTGGCAAAATAGGCGTAAGGGTTGTCGCTCAAAATGCGCGGCAGGGTTGTCGCATCGCGCTCCGCAATACCCAGAATCACGGCGCCTGCTTTGCAGCCTTGCAGTTGCCGGCGATATTTTGGATTGGAAAGAAAGCTGATGTGCCAGGATAGCGCGGAGGACAACGGCGCGACCTGCCTGACCACGGCCTCCGCATCGCCAACCAGTTCGCCGCCGAGTCGTTCAACGATGGCACCCAGCGTATAGCCTGAATCAGTCCGAGTCATGGTATCAACCGGGGAAAGGCACCCGCTATGCGCATCAGCAAAAAAGTCTTATTTATCGGCCAAAGCTTTTAATACCCTATCGGTGATATCAATCCGCGGACTGAAATATACCGCCTCTTCCAGTACCAGATCGAACTTCTCTTTCTCGGCAATCTCCATGATCGTTTTTCTGGCACGATCATGCACGCCACCCAGCTCCTCGTTTCGTCTCAGATTGAGGTCTTCCCGGAATTCCCGTTGGGCACGCTGGAAATCGCGATTCAGATTGGCGAGATCGCGCTCCTTGTTGCGTCGATCCGATTCGCTGATCGTCACGCCTTCCCGCTCCAGATGAGCCTGCAATTCTTTGGCCTGTTTCGCCATTTTTTGCAGTTCCTGCTCGCGTGCAGCGAATTCCTTCTCGAGTTTTTTCTGAGCTTTCATGGCCGGAGCCGCTTCACGGAAAACCCTCTCGGTATTGACGAAGCCGATCTTCGTTTCGGCGGCGGATACCCCTGCCGCAATCGGCAACAGGGTGGCAGCAAGCACAACAGCAATAATCTTGTTCAACTTGATCTCCTGGAATCTCGATTAAAACGAGGAACCCAAAATAAACTGGAACCGTTCCAATTTATCTGTTTCCTTGGAATTGAGCGGTGCGGCAATACTGAATTTCATCGGCCCCATCGGCGACTGCCAACTCACGGCAAGACCAGTGGAATAACGCATGTCGCCTAAGCTCATCTTGGAGTATTGTCCCCCGATATCGCCATCGCCAAAAACAGATCCGGCATCGAAGAACAGGCTCATGCGCAGGGATTTATCCTTTTTCATGCCTGGGAACGGGAACAGCACCTCGGCATTGCCCACCAAGCGGCGATTGCCGCCCAGCGCATTGCCATCGAGGTCTTTAGGTCCGAGCGAAGAGGACTTGAAACCGCGCACTGAAGTATTGCCGCCAGCGAAAAAGCCTTTGAAGAAGGGCAACGGCTTGCCGCCATAACCGTTGGCATACCCGGCTTCGCCGTTGAGCATCAGGCTGAAATCCTGAAACAAGGGCCTGAGCCATTGATGCTGATAGGAAAGCTTGTAGTATTTGACGGTCCCGCCGGGCAGCCCCACCTCAGCAAAAGCCCTTTGCAGGCTGCCTTTCGTCGGGTAAAGAATGCTGTCACGTGTATCCCTTGCCCAACCGACATCTCCACGCAAGGTGGTGTTGCTGGAGCCGAAATCCCTGACGTAGTCGAGATACCGTGTCGGGGTAGTATCGTAGACAGTCAGCTTGGTTCTCTCGACCGACAAACCGAAATTGACCGTATCCATTTCATTCAGCGGCACCCCGAAGCGTACCCCGCCACCAATGGAATCGGAATCATATCGGGAAACCGACAACGATGAGGAGTTTACCTTGCGCTGATAGATGTCGAAGCCACGGCTGATGCCATCCTCGGTGTAGTAAGGGTTGGTATAGGACAGCGAATACACCGTATTGATCTTGCCGCTGTTGAACTGCGTGGAAAGATGGTTGCCGCTGCCGAACACGTTGGCTTGTGAAATGGAGCCGCTGAGGATGAAGCCTTCCGAACTGGAAAACCCTGCGCCCGCCATGATGCTGCCCGTGGGTTTTTCCGTCACGTTGACGTTCATGTCGACCTGGTCGGTCGTGCCGGCAACAGCCGGCGTTTCGACGTTGACGTCGGAAAAATACCCCAGACGGTCAAGCCGTTCGCGTGACCGGTTCACTTTATCGGAAGCGTACCAAGCACCTTCCATCTGGCGCATCTCGCGGCGAACGACTTCGTCCCGCGTTTTGGTGTTGCCGGTCACGTTGATGCGCCGCACATAAACCCGCCGGCCCGGATCGATGAAGAAGGTGAATTTGGCCTCCCGCTTTTCCTTGTCGAGTTCGGGAACCGCATTGACGTTGGAGAAGGCATAACCGTCCTTGCCCAAGCGATCGCCGATCAACTTGGTGGTTTCGGTCAGCTTTTCCCGCGAGAAGACATCGCCCGGCTGAATCTTGATCAGCTTGCGAAGCTCCTCTTCTGGCACCAGCATCTCGCCTGCCAGCTTGATATCGGAAACGGTATATTTCTGGCCTTCGGTGATGTTGATGGTGATATAGATGGATTGCTTGTCGGGAGCAATCGAGACCTGCGTGGAATCCAGATTGAATTCGAGATAACCGCGGTTCAGGTAATGGGAGCGCAGCGTTTCGATGTCCGCAGCCAGCTTCTGCTTAGAATATTGATCGTTCTTGCTCCACCAGGACATCCATCCGGGCGTGGAAAGCACAAATAGGTCGAGGAGATCTTTCTCCGGGAATGCCTGGTTGCCGACAATATTGATCTGCTGGATTTTCGCCACTTCGCCTTCGCTGATGCTGAAATTGATGGCGATGCGGTTGCGTTCCAGCGGCGTCACGGTAGTAGTAATCGTAACCGAATATTTGCCGCGGCTGAGATATTGCCGTTTGAGTTCCTGCTCAGCCTTGTCCAGCAGGGACTTATCGAAAATCCGGCCCTCGGCCAGCCCGACTTGCTTCAACCCATCCACAAGCTGTTTTTTGTCGAATTCCTTGAGTCCCGTGAAATCGATTTGGGAAATCGCTGGCCTTTCCTGAACCAGGACGATCAGCACATCGCTTTCAACCTCCAGCCGCACATCCTGGAAAAAACCGGTTCCATACAATGCCTTGATGGCCGCAGCGGCTTTTTCATCATCGAGCTTCTCTCCCACCTTGACAGGCAGGTAGCTGAACACCGTCCCGGCCTCGGTACGCTGAATCCCCTCTACCCGGATATCCTTGATAACGAAAGGTTGAATTGCCCAGGCAGAAGCGCCATACAAGCTCATCAACAACATCGGCAGAAGTTTTAATTTCATTATTTTTAGCCAACAACCAGACGGTTAATATCGTTATAGAAAGCGAAAAGCATTAATGTCAGCAGGATCGCAATACCGATCTGCTGCCCAATTTCCATGGTCTTCTCGGAAACGGGGCTCCCCTTGATCATTTCGACAACATAATACATCAAATGCCCCCCATCCAATAAGGGGACAGGCAATAAATTGAGCACCCCGAGACTGATGCTGATCAGCGCCAGAAAACTGATGTAGGGCACCCAGCCGAAGCGCGCGGATTGGCCGGCATAATCGGCAATGGTGATCGGGCCGCTGATGTTCTTCAAGGAAACCTGGCCGGTGACCATCTTGCCCAGCATTTTCAGGCTGAACAATGATGTATCCCAGGTTTTCCGCAGCGCCTGCACAAAGGCCTTGCCGATGGGATAACGCACCTCTGTGACCAGCTTTGCGAACAGCTCCGGCTCCACCATCGGCGATGCGCCGATCTTGCCTACGGCGCCCCCCCCATTTTCCTTTACTGAATCGGGGATCACTTTTACCTGGCGATGCGCGCCGTCTCTTTTAATGTCCAGCGCCAAGGGCAGGCCGGGGTTCTGCCTGACCCATTGCACAAGTTCTTCCCAATGATCGAGCGAAGCCTGGTTCACGGAAAGGATTTCATCGCCGACCCTCAAGCCCGCCCTGATAGCAACCCCGTCCGGGAGAAGCTTGCCGATTTTGGCCGGCAAGTCGGGCTGAAAACGCTTTAACCCCAGCTTACCCATGAAATCATGGTCCAACTCGTCTGGCGACAAGCCCCCCAAGTCAAGCCGATGCGTAGCGATTTCGCCTCGCTCGTTGCGGGTTTCAATTTCCACCACGGATTTCTGGACGGCGTGCTGCAGCAATAACCAGTTCACATCCTGCCAGGTCGCGGCCAGCTCGTCGCCGATCCGGGTGATCGTATCGCCGCGATGAAAAGACGCAGCTGCGGCGGGGGTGGCCAGCGGCACCTCGCCCAGAATCGGCTTGATGCCCGGCACGCCGTAAACGAACAAGAACCAGTACAGCAGCACGGCAAGAATAAGGTTCGCGGCCGGCCCAGCCAACACAATAGCAATGCGGCGGTATATGGACTGGCTATTGAAGGAATAGGGCACATCGGCCGGCTCAACCGGCCCTTCCCGCTCGTCCAGCATCTTGACGTAACCGCCCAGCGGGAATGCGGCCAGAACCCACTCCGTGCCTTCCGGCGCAAATTTTTTGGTGATGAGCGGCTTGCCGAAGCCCACGGAAAAACGCAGCACCCGGACGCCGCACCAGCGTGCCACGATGTAATGACCGTATTCGTGAACGACGATCAGTATGCCGAGCGTCACGGCAAACGCAGCCAGGGTGAACAACAGATTCAAGCGTATCCTTTCGCGCGCATCCACTCCCGCGCCGATTCGCGCGCCTCGATATCTGCCTCGATCACATCTGCCAGTGCCATGACCGGTTTGGAAATATTTTTTTCCAGCACGCTTGCGATCAAGGCGGGAATCAGTTTGAAGGGAAGGCGTTCATCGAGGAAAGCGTCCACCGCCACTTCGTTCGCCGCATTCAAAATGGCGGGAGCCGTGCCGCCTTGACGCAAAGCCTGATAGGCCAGATCCAGGCAGGGAAAACGAATGGTGTCCGGCGCCTCGAAATCGAGACGCGCAATCTTGAACAGATCCAGCGAAGAAACTCCTGCATCGATCCGCTCGGGGAAGCCCAGCGCATAAGCAATCGGCGTTCGCATGTCAGGGTTGCCGAGCTGCGCCAGCACCGAGCCATCGATATACTCCACCATGGAATGGATGACACTCTGGGGATGAATCACCACCTGGATTTTGTCGGCGCCGGCGTTGAACAGCCAGTGCGCCTCAATGACTTCCAGCCCTTTGTTCATCATGGTTGCCGAATCCACGGAAATTTTCTGCCCCATGACCCAGTTCGGGTGCGCACAAGCCTGCTGCGGCGTCACATTATCCAGGTCGCACAACGGTATAGTGCGGAAAGGTCCGCCCGAAGCGGTGAGCAGAATGCGCTTGACCCCAGAGGTTTCCAGATCGCTGGAAAAATCTCTCGGCAGCGACTGGAAAATCGCATTATGCTCGCTGTCGATCGGCAACAGCGTGGCTTTGTGCTGCCTGACCGCATCCATGAACACGCTGCCCGACATCACCAGTGTTTCCTTGTTGGCCAGCAGGATGCGTTTGCCCGCCTTGGCTGCGGCCAGCGAGGGGCGCAATCCGGCGCTGCCGACAATCGCCGCCATCACACTGTCTACCTGGGGTAGCGACGCCACCTTTTCCAGCGCCTCAATGCCGCTAAGCACCTCGACATCGAGGCCAGCCAGCCTGATCCTGCGCTGCAACACCTCGGCACAATCCGGATCCAGCATGACTGCATAATCGGGCAGAAATTGCCGGCATTGCTCGAACAGGCGTTCGACCTGGCGATTCGCGGTCAGCGCAACGACGCGGAAACGCTCGGCATGGCGCGCAACGACATCCAGAGTATTCCGGCCAATCGTCCCGGTCGAACCGAGCACGGTAATATTTTGAATTTTTTTCATCTGCTTAAATCAAGGAAAACCGGTTAGCCTGTGTAATCAATGGCTGAATCTTATAAATCAAAATGCGCAATAATTCTTGAGCAACAAGCCGAAGGCGGCAAGCGGCAGCGCCGCCGTCAGGGCATCGATGCGGTCCAGCACACCTCCATGGCCGGGAAGAAGCCGGCCGCTATCCTTGAGCCCGGCCACGCGCTTCATCCAGGATTCGAACAAATCCCCCAGAATGCTGAACAACGTCAGCAGCCACAGCAGCAGCACCCCCCACCACAGGCCCGAGCTGAACAGCACGACGGAACCGTCCCACATATTCCATGCCAACCCGTACAGGGTGACGCCCAAAAACGCGCCGGCGACACCTTCCCAGGTTTTACCCGGGCTGATCGACGGAGCGAGCTTGCGCCGGCCAAATTTGCGACCGGCAAAGTAGGCGGCGGTGTCGGCGACCCAGACCACCGCCAGCAGGCCCAAAAGAAGTTCGGGACCGAAGGTACGTAACTCCACCAAGGCAAGCCAGGTGGGAATCAAAACAACCCAACCGATCAGCGCCATTATCGGCCATTGCCGGGCACGCCATTGATTGCGCAGCCACAGAGGAACCAGAAGCGTCCAGAAAAAGAAAGCCATGCCGTACAACGCCAAATTGGCTGAACGGGAAGATTCGGGCAGCAGCAACAGGCCGATGAACAGCGTCAGCAGGACATAAACCCAGCCCTGAAAACTTGAAAAAGCGGCAATCTTCGACCACTCGTGCGCGCCGATCAGCACCATCCCCAGCATCAGCAGCGACCAACCCATTGGCGGAAGGCGAAACAGCGCGGCTAAAAATAAAGGCAGCAGCAACAGAACCGTCAGGATGCGGACTTTAAGCATTTTTCTTGAGTTGTTCGCTGGTGCGTCCGAAGCGGCGCTCTCTTTGCTGGAATGACTTGATCGCGCGTTTCAAGGCCAGGGTATTGAAATCCGGCCACAAGGTATCGGTAAAATACAGCTCGGCATAGGCTAACTGCCAAAGCATGAAATTGCTGATGCGCTGCTCCCCGCCGGTGCGGATAAACAGGTCCGGTTCCGGCGCATAGCTGGTGGAAAGATAGGGCTCCAGATCCTCTTCCTTGAAGCTCTGCCCACACTCAGGATGGTCTTTCAGCATCCTGTGCGTCGCCTGAACCAGATCCCAGCGTCCGCCGTAATTGGCGGCGATGGTCAGGGTCAACCCGGTATTGTTTTGCGTGAGGGATTCGGCACGAGTGATCATCTCGACCAGTTTGCCGTCGAAGCGGGAACGGTCGCCGATGATCTTGAGGCGGATGTTGTTTTTGTGGAGCTTGGCGATTTCCTGTTCCAGCGCGAGCATGAACAGTTGCATCAAAAAGGAGACTTCCTCGACCGGACGGCGCCAGTTTTCGCTGCTGAAGGCGAACAAGGTCAAATACTCGACCCCAAGTTCGGAACAGGCCTTGACCGTATTCCTGACGGTTTCGACGCCGCGCTTGTGGCCGGCGACGCGCGGCATGAAGCGCTTCTTTGCCCACCTGCCGTTGCCGTCCATGATGATGGCGATATGTTTCGGCACCTCCCCGGTTTCGGGAATGCTGCGGGTGGAACTGGTAAATAGGGCCACTTCGAGTCCCTAGATGGCCATCAGATCGGTTTCTTTCGCTTGAAGGACCTTGTCAACTTCAGCAATATACCGGTCAGTCAGCTTCTGGATCTCTTCCTGGGAGCGACGCTCGTCATCCTCGCTGATCGCTTTATCCTTTAGCAGATCCTTGAGCGTTGCATTGGCGTCGCGACGCACATTGCGCACCGCCACCTTGGCGTTTTCGGCCTCGTTCTTGACGACCTTGATCAATTCCCTGCGACGCTCTTCCGTCAGTGCCGGCGTCGGCACCCGGATCAGATCGCCCTGACTGGAAGGATTAAGCCCTAAATCGGAGTCGCGAATCGCTTTCTCGACAGCGCCCACCATTTTCTTTTCCCATGGCGTCACGCCGATGTTGCGCGAATCAATCAAGTTGATGTTGGCAACAGTATTGATCGGCACGGGGGAACCATAGTAATCGACCATCACGTGATCGAGTATCCCGGTATGGGCGCGCCCGGTGCGCACCTTACCCAGGTCTACTTTCAGAGCTTCGATGCTCTTCTGCATTCTTTGCTCGGCTGATTTTTTTACGTCTGCAATCATGTCAAGAATCCTTCCTGGCAGGGTGGGCAGCGCTCTTTTGCCCACGCGGAAATAAACTCGGAACGCCGCGTGGGCACAAAAAAAGTGCCCACCCTACATAACTAACACTCTACCAGCGTCCCTTCATCTTCACCCAGCACCACGCGTTTCAGCGCGCCATGCTTGAAAATGCTGAACACGCACAGCGGCATCTTCTGATCGCGGCACAGCGCCAGTGCGGTGGCATCCATGACCTTGAGGTTTTTGGCTATCGCCTCGTCAAAGCTGATACGGTCGTAGCGTGTCGCCTCCGGATTGGTCTTCGGGTCCGCCGTATAAACGCCATCCACCTTGGTCGCCTTCAGCACCACTTGCGCCTCCATCTCGGAGGCGCGCAGTGCGGCGGCGGTGTCGGTGGTGAAGAAGGGATTGCCGGTGCCCGCGCCGAAAATAACGACCTTGCCTTCTTCCAGATAACGCAATGCCTTGCCGCGAATATAGGGCTCTGCCACCTGTTCGATGGTCAGCGCCGATTGCACCCGCGCGATGAGGCCGGCGCGCCGCATGGCATCCTGCAGAGCGAGAGCGTTCATCACGGTGGCCAGCATGCCCATGTAGTCGGCGGTGGCGCGATCCATCCCCGCCGCTGCGGGTGCCACGCCACGGAAAATGTTGCCTCCCCCGATCACGACCGCGACTTCCACCCCAAGCCGCGTCACCTCGCCGATTTCGGAAACGATACGCTCGATCACATCACGGTTGATACCGTAGCTGTCATCGCCCATCAGCGCCTCGCCGGAAAGCTTGAGCAGAATGCGTTTGTACTTGGGGGTAGTCATGGACATTAGACCTTTGCGGCGGCCGCCACTTCAGCGGCGAAATCGGTGCTGCGCTTCTCGATGCCCTCGCCCACCACGAACATCTGGAAGGCATTAACCTGAGCGCCCTTGGAGGCCAGCAGCTTTTCCACCGTCATGTCGGGGTCCTTGACGAAAGGCTGACCAACCAGAGTCACCTCGGCGAGATACTTGGTGATCCGGCCTTCCACCATCTTCTCGACGATGTTGGCAGGCTTGCCACTTTCGGCCGCCTGGGCGGTATAAATTTCACGTTCCTTGGCGAGCAGATCGGCGGGCACTTGTTCCTTGGAAACGCAAACCGGTTTGCTGGCAGCGATGTGCATGGCGATATCCTTGCCCAGCGCCTCGTCGCCGCCGGTGTAATCCACCAGCACGCCGATCTTGGTGCCGTGCAGGTAGGCAGCCATTTGGCCCGCCGTGCTGAAGCAGACAAAACGGCGCACCGCAGTATTTTCGCCCAGCTTCATCACCAAGCCTTGGCGCGCTTCCTCAATGGTGCTGCCCGAAGCCAGCTTCAGCGCGGACAGAGCGGCGACATCCGCCGGATTCTGCTGCGCCACGGCCTGAGCCACTTCCCTGGCGAAGTTGTTAAAATCGTCATTCTTGGCGACGAAATCGGTTTCGCAGTTGACTTCTACCAGAGCGCCGGTCTTGCGATCGGCGCTAATAAAGTTGGCCACCACGCCCTCTGCCGCAATGCGGCTGGCAGCCTTGCCAGCCTTGGCGCCACTCTTGATGCGCAAGGCATCTTCTGCCGCCTTGATATCGCCTTCCGACTCAACCAGCGCCTTCTTGCACTCCATCATGCCGAGACCCGTCAATTCACGCAGCTCCTTCACCATGCTCGCAGTGATTTCCGCCATTTTCAAACTCCTTGCTTATATATATTTAAACTGCCGCAGCTAGCCAACCGGCGCAGCTAGCGCTTGATGCCGTGCGCGCGCCATTAAAATTCAAATCCAGACAGAAAAAAGGGGCGCTAAGGCCCCTTTTTTTGTGGGCTGATTACTCAGCCGCCGGCTCTTCAACCTCGACGAATTCCTCGCCGACGATCTCCTGAAGCGACTGGCTACGCCCTTCCAGAATGGCATCGGCGGCACCCCTGACGTACAGCCGGATAGCCTGAGTCGAGTCGTCGTTGCCGGGAATAACGTAATTCACGCCAATTGGCGAGTTATTGGTATCCACCACGCCAACCACCGGGATGCCCAGCTTGTTGGCTTCAGTGATCGCGCCCTTCTCGTGGCCCACATCGATCACGAAAATCATGTCAGGCAGGCCGCCCATATCCTTGATCCCGCCCAAGCTGCGTTCCAGCTTGTCCAGTTCGCGACGAAGAAGCAAAGCTTCTTTCTTGGCCAGCTTGCCGATATTCTCTTCCGACAGCAAGGTCTGCACTTCCTGCAAACGTTTAATGGACTGCTTGACCGTCTTGAAGTTGGTCAGCATGCCGCCGAGCCAGCGGAAATTCACGAAATGGCAACCCGCGCGCTCAGCTTCTTCCTTGAGGATTTCGCGAGCCTGGCGCTTGGTGCCGACAAACAGGATATTGCCCTTGTTCGAAGCCAGCTTGCGCATGAACTTCATCGCATCCAGATACATCGGCAGGGTTTTTTCCAGATTGATGATGTGTATCTTGTTGCGGTCGCCGA
>CAZLJK010000041.1:0-22085 GCA_964559825.1 uncultured Sulfuricella sp.
CTACCACATCAAGTCGTCCGGGATCTGGAAGGCGGCATACGGATCGTCCGCATTGATCTCGGCGCTGGTTTTGTTCACCCGAACGACGAGCGAGGCATCGCGTTCGGCGATCTTGTCGGCGATAATTCGGGGTACCAATTCGGTGGTGCCGCCCTGGCAGACGATCACCAGGCGACCGGCCACTAAATGCGCCTGGACCGTGGCCGATACATACAGCCATTCGATCTTATTGCCGCGGGTAAAGTTGTAGGCGATGTCGCCGGCGCCCTTGCTCTGGCGATTCTGCTGCACCATCTGGGCAATTTGCGCCACGATCGCCTTGTGGGTGGCGGCCGCATCGCGCTGTGCATTGAGTTCGCGGGCCCGCTCGGCATTCTTGCGTTGCGTTTCGAGTGCGGCCAGGCGCGCTTCATCGACACTGTGCGTACCGGTCCGGCGCTCGACCTTTTTCTGCTTGCTCTTGTCCTGGTTGGCCTGTTTGACTTTGTTTTTGTCGACTAGGCCGGCTTTCAAAAACTGATCTTGCAAAGAGGCCATATGTGATGCTCCGTATAGGGTCCGCTGACCTAGGCGGCGCCGCCAGCCTGGTCAGTGAAAAGACGCTATCATAGCAAAAGTCGACTCCGCATACCCGTGATCGCAACCTTGCCGGTGCTCAGGGTCAATATCCGCCTCGAATGAAATAAACATCTCGCCCGTTGATTACTTGCGGTTCTTCGCCAGGAAGCGATCCAGTTGGCTGGCAAAAGCTTTGCGGTCGCCCTGGCTGAACGACGAGGGGCCGCCGGTGTCCACGCCGCTGCCGCGCAGGTTGTCCATGAAGTCGCGCATGTTGAGGCGCTCGCGGATCGTGTCCGGGGTATAAAATTCGCCCCTGGGGTTGAGGGCGTGGCCGCCCTTGGCGATGACCTCGGCGGCCAGCGGGATGTCGGCGGTGATCACCAGGTCGCCGGGTTCCAGATGCTGGACGATCTTGCCGTCCGCCACGTCGAAGCCGGCGGGCACCTGGATGGCTTTGATGTAGCGCGATGGCGGGGTGCGCGGGAGCTGGTTGGCGACCAGTGTCATGGCAATCTGCGCCCGCTCGGCGGCGCGAAACAGGATTTCCTTGATGACGCCGGGGCAGGCATCGGCATCGACCCAGATTTGCATGGAAGATTCTTTCGATAAGGTGGAGCGAGTTATCCTGGAAAAAAGCTATTGAACCGCAGAGGACGCAGAGGAATTCAAATGCTTGGCGTAAAAAATACACTCGCCTAATGGGTGATTCAGCATAGTTTGGTAATGCCGTGTCTTTCCTCGGCGTCCTCTGCGGTGAATCGCCGTTTTTAGGGTTATTCTTCTTCCGGTAATTCCATGCGCTTCAGCACTTGCCGGGCCAGTCCGCGGCAGACGTTGTTCAGCATCGCCGGCAGGCTGGGCGGGACTTGCGTTTCCAGCAGCAGCTTGCTGGCGCTCACCGCATACACCGGGTCGAGCAGGCGCGGCCGGTAATCCTGCATCAGTTCGTCCAGCGTGCGCTCCGCCGCCATCTGCTGCCACGCGTTGGTCGGCCACTGCGACGGTATGCCGAACGCCTCGGGAAACGCGTCGAGGTCGTTGCGCACCGTGCGCACATCCTCGTGGGAATCGCGGAAAGGCAGCAGGGCGAGGCCCGACATTGCGTAGAACTGGCTGTCCATCTCCGGGCGATTGCCGCCGCCGTCGATCACGCCCAGCCATTCCGGCATGGAATCCAGCTTGGCGATGATCTTTTCCAGCTTGTCCGGTGAGCGGCCATCGATGGGCGTGTAGCGCCGGTCTCCCCGCGCCAAAGGTTCACGCGAGGTATCGGTGAGCACCGCGATGGAGCGCATGCCGAGCAGACCGAAGCCGTGGCACAGCATGTGCGTAATGCTGGTCTTGCCGGTGCCGCCCTTGTTGCCGATGATGCAAATCAGCCGTTTCACGTCTTCCTCCTGCAACCAATCCAGAGTGGGTTGGGTCTCTCCTGAGGGTAGCGTAGCGAAATTTTGGAACGTTGTCAGCAGCCGATTTCCATTAAGTCCGAAAGGCTGCTAGCGATCAAAGTGGTAGTCGTCCGCCGCATACAGCTGCCATCCGCCATTCCCGTCTAGTTCCAGCACCTGTGGGTGATATTTCAGAATGGATGGGCGATGGCCGACGCTGATCAGCGTCGTGGCGCTGCCCGCCAACTGCCGATATAGGCTGTCCTCGTTGGGGCTATCCAGAGCGCTGGTCGCTTCATCGAGGATGGCGTACAGGGGTGCGACGAGCAACACGCGGGCAAAGGCCACGCGCTGTTGCTCGCCCACCGACAGCACCTTTGCCCAGTCCAGATCGGCATCCAGGCCACCAAACCGGGCGGCGATATCAGGAAGGTTGACTCGTTCCAGCAACTGCAGGAGTTCCTCATCCTCTATTTCCCGATCCTGCTGCGGATACAACAGCTGGCTGCGCAGGCTGCCCAGCAGCATGTAGGGCCGTTGCGGCAGAAACAGCATTTCCCCGGTTTCCGGCCGGATGATGCGACCGCTTCCGGAGCGCCACAGACCGGCAATGGCCCGCAACAACGAACTTTTCCCGCAACCGCTGGTGCCCACGATCATCACCCCCTCGCCCGGATTGATCGTCAGGGACAGGTCTCTGATCAGGGTTCTCTCATGGTTCGGGGTCTGCAAGGTGAGGTTTTCGATGGCCAGATGGGAATCCTGCACCAAAGCGATGCTATCCCCGGCCTTGGTCGGGCCGCCTCCCTTCCCGGCGAGGAACCTGGCGAAGCTATCCAGGCGATCTATCCCTGCGGCAAACCGACTTAAACTTTCGAAGTTATCCACGATCACCGTCAGCGCGCTCAATATCGCCGCAAAAGCGCCCGCAGCCTGGATCGCCCGCCCGACCTCCAGCTCCCCAGATAGCACCCGCCCGGCAATGATCACGCTGGGCAAAATGATGGTCATGAAACTGTAGCCATACTGGAACAGGTTCAGATTCAGTTGAGCCCTGATGAGTTTGTTGTAATTGCTGAAGGCCGCATTGAAACGCTGGCCGACCTGCCGTGACTCCGGTGCCTCTCCGCGATAGAAGGCAATGGATTCGGCGTTCTCGCGAATGCGCACCAGGCTGAAGCGGAAATTGGCTTCGCGTCTGAGTTGATAGAAATTGAGCCCGATCAGGATCTTGCCGAACACCAGCAGCGTGACCGCCGTGCCGGCAAGCGCATAAATGATCAGAAAAAAGACCAGTTCTATGGAAATCGACCAGAGAACGCCGCTGAAAGCTACGAGATCCAGCACTGCACCGACCAGCACCAGCAGAAAGTAGAGGGATTTCTGGGTAAAGGTATTGATGTCTTCGGCAACGCGCTGGTCCGGGTTGTCGATCTCGGTGCTGGCATTCAGTTCGTAATAAGCCCGATGGCTGAAATAGTTGCCCAAAAAATGCCGGGTCAGCCAGCGCCGCCAGTAAATACCCAGCTTGTCCCGCACATAGTAGTAAAACGCATAAATCGGTACAGCTGCGACCAGAATGGCCAGGCTTTGCAAGATGGAAGTCCAGAATCTGTCCGCGTCCTTTGCCGCCAGTGCCGAGGTAAATTCCCCCGTCAGCTGGTTGAACAGCACGGCGAATCCCGTCTGCCCCAACAACAACAGCACCAGCAGGACAAGCAGCCCCCTGGCTTGCCATTTCTCTTCCCCGAACCAGTAGGGCGCGGCTATTGCGCTGAAGCGCTGCCACAGGTGTCGATTAAAGCGGATCATACGTACGCCGAAAATAGTCGGCACCCTACAGCCACCGCCTGAGCGCTGCCCTTGGCGGGACGGTTTCTGCTATCGCGTTTCATGGGAACTTCGGATGCAAGTACAAGTAGTCGCATGATCAGGTGCCGTCTGTGCAATGTCATACATTAGGCGATGTTTGGTGATGACCTTGGCGCGAGTGCCAGGAAGCTCGCACTGCCAAGTCCTCGGTCCAGCGAGCTACCATCCTCAATCAGCCTGGCTTTTTCTGGACGGGCTAATTTTTACCAGCTGCGCCAGCGCAGCCAGAAGCTTCTGAATGAGTTGCCTGGTCGGCTCATCGGTCAGCCTGCCCTTCTGGTCAAACCGCTGCGCCGCCTTGAGGGCAAAACGGTTGTGGACGCCTTTGAGCAGACTCCCCACGATGCCCAGAATTTTTATCTCATCCATTTCACGACTCATTATCCCAGTTTAGCAAACGATACCAGCGAGTAACACCTGCACCGTGCGCCAGCGTACATAGTAAAGCCGGCGCCCTGTGTGCGTTGCCGAACAGACTAGAGGCCGCTTCCGGTGCATCGTGTCACAAATCAAGGAGAAAATCATGAGCTTGGGAACCATACTATTGATCGTTCTGATCCTGATGCTGATCGGCGCTATTCCTACCTGGCCGCACAGCAGGAGCTGGGGCTACGGGCCCAGTGGTGGGCTGGGTTTGGTGGTGATCATCATCATCGTGCTGCTGTTGCTGGGGCTGCTGTGACGGGTTGTTTCCGCCCTGCAGTCAGGCTGTTGCGACCGCGCCTGACCGCCCTGTTGACTGGCTTGGTGGTTTTGGCGCTCGCCCGGTGAGATGGCCGCGTTGCCGATCTCGGCCGGCACCGGGCGGGGTGTATCTAGTAAAATCGTCTATTCTTCAATTATCGCTGCAAGTCTATTTCTTTATTCTTTGCAATCGCATTTTTTTGAAGGAGAAATATGATGGGAAAATATTTGATTGCCTGGCTGCTGGGTGTCCCTGCAATCGTTTTAGTGATTATCTATTTCTTTCTGAACTGACAAGCTGCTAACGAAGCTGTAGAAAAGTGCTCATTCCAGCATCCTGCCTCAGCCGCCCGCTGGTCATGAGGAGCCGCATCTCGGTGCTGGCGCTTGCCGCTCTGGTTTGTTCCGTTCGTCAGCGCGAGCCCGGCCTTGGTCAGTGCCCCCCCCCTGCGCGAAGCCTGCCGGCGCCGTGACCGGGAAGCATGGGCTGGCCCAGGTTCACCTCGATTCAGAGGTGCTAAGCACACTTTTTAATGACCATCCATCAGCATGAAAAATGCAAATGTTTTGATTTGGAGCGATTTGCCGAAAATCGCATGGCGCTAATAACCGCCTACGCATCAGCACACGACAATAGCCGGCAGTCCGGCACTACTCACCAAGGAGATCGATCATGAGCAGAGGAAAGGCAACGAGTGATTCTGGAAAAGGCAAACAGGAAAAGGGCTCGGCCCAGGGAGACACACAATGGGCTGCTGGCGGCGAACTGCACCAGATCGCGGGTGGAGAGCACCCCGCGCTCACCACGAACCAGGGCGTCGCGCTTTCCGACAATCAAAACTCGCTCAGGGCCAATCCGCGCGGCCCTACGCTTCTGGAGGATTTCATCCTCCGCGAAAAAATCACCCACTTCGATCACGAGCGCATTCCCGAGCGTATCGTTCACGCGCGAGCGACGGGCGTGCATGGATTCTTCGAGCTGACCGCCTCGCTGCAACAATACACCACCGCCAGGATACTCACCGAGGTAGGTGAGAAGACCCCTGTATTTACTCGCATATCGACCGTCGCAGGCGGCGCGGGTTCGGTCGACACCCCGCGTGACGTACGCGGGTTTGCCGTCAAGTTTTACACCCAGGAAGGCAACTGGGATCTGGTCGGCAACAACATCCCGGTTTTCTTCATCCAGGACGCCATCAAGTTCCCCGACCTCATCCATGCCGTAAAAATGGAACCAGACCGCGGCTTTCCGCAATCGGCGACCGCGCACGACACGTTCTGGGATTTCATTTCGCTCACGCCTGAATCCATGCACATGGTGATGTGGATCATGTCGGACCGTACCCTGCCGCGTTCGCTGCGCATGATCGAAGGGTTTGGCGTGCATAGTTTCCGGTTGATTAACGACGCCGGTGAATCGACCTTCGTCAAATTCCATTGGCGTCCGAAGCTCGGCTTGCAGTCCACCATTTGGGACGAGACCGTGAAGCTTTCCGGTGCCGATCAGGACTTCCATCGTCGCGATATGTTCGAGGCCGTCGAAGCCGGCAACTTCCCCGAGTGGGAGTTCTCGGTTCAACTTTTCACACAGGAGGAAGCGGACAGATTCCCGTTCGATCATCTGGACGCGACCAAGCTGATCCCCGAAGAACTGGTGCCCTTGCAAGTCATCGGCCGCATGGTGCTGGATCGCTGGCCGAACAACTTCTTCGCTGAAACCGAACAGGTTGCTTACTGTCCCGCTAATATCGTGCCGGGTATCGATTTCTCGAATGACCCCCTGTTGCAAGGCCGTTTGTTCTCCTACCTCGATACGCAGCTTTCGCGCCTGGGTTCGCCCAATTTTCACCAGATCCCGGTCAATGCGCCCCAGTGCCCGTTCGCCAATCATCAGCGCGACGGGCACATGCAGATGGCGCAACCGGTGGGCCGTGTTGCGTATGAGCCCAACTCCTTGTCTGAAAGCTCGCCACGCGAAACGCCAGCCATGGGTTTTCATAGCGCGGCGGTAACTGAAACCGGCGAGAAAGGCCGTATCCGTGCCGAGAGCTTCGCCGACCACTACAGCCAGGCGCGGCAGTTCTATCTCAGCCAGACCGGGTATGAGCAGGCGCACATCGCCTCGGCGTTGGTGTTTGAGCTTTCCAAGCTCGAACATGTGCACGTGCGTGAGGCGATGGTCGGTCACCTGCGCCATATTGAAGAAGACCTCGCCAAGCGTGTCGCCGCGGGGCTTGGGTTAGGCAACATGCCCGATGCGCCGGTAGCCGCAGCGCCCGTGCAGGAGATGGCGCCTTCGCCCGCATTGCAGATCATCGGCAAGATGAAAGACACGCTCATGGGGCGCGCGATTGGCATCCTGATCGCGGACGGTTCGGACGGCGCTGTCATCAAGAAGATTAAAAAGGCCGCGACCGATGCGGGGGCTAGCGTGAAGATCGTCGCCCCCAAAGTGGGCGGCGCGAAGCTTGCCGATGGCTCGATGCTGGCGGCTGACGGACAATTGGCGGGTACGCCTTCTGTATTATTCGACGCAGTCGCCGTCATCCTCTCCGACGCAGGCGCAAAAGCACTGTCGATGGAAGGCGCAGCGATCGATTTCGTGCGCGACGCGTTCGGTCACCTCAAGGCAATCGCCGTCGACAAAGGGGGCCAGGCGCTTCTGAAAACAGCGAATGTCGGACAGGATGCGGGCGTCGTGGATGCCAACGACAAGGATGCATTTATTGCTGCGGCAAAGACGCGGCTATGGGACCGGGAAAAGTCGGTACGAACATTGGCATAGGGAACTGCTTCCGGGGCGTTGTCAGCAGCGGGTTCGTTCGGAGAGGCGCCGGTTAATTGCGTTCGGCCTCGTCGCGCGCCTGCCGGGCATCGGCATTGCGCTTAATCCGGCGCCGATCCAGCCACCAGGCCATAACCGGCAGCAGGAACAGCCCGCCGGGCGCTACGAACAGGACGATATAGGGGCTGATTCTCGCCAGCTTGCGCAAGTGCTCCCGAATATTCTGCCGGTCGTCTTGGGTCCATTGGTAACCGTTGCGCTGCTTCATGAGCAGGGGCATCAGTTCGCGCATCTGGGTCATCTCTTCCAGTAGCTGCGTCCGCTCCCGATTCTGGACGTTAATCAGCCCCTGCCCCCAGCGCAATGCAGGGGAAAACAAAACGGCCGACAGCACTCCGAATTGGCGGAACAGATTTTTGGTTGGCTTGGCCACAGGGGTAAGGTTTGTAATTATGGTGGAGAATAACGCCTGATCGGGTTTTCGCGCAAGCGAGCCCGCAGGGTGGGGCGGGCAGGATCAAACGATTGCCCTCGGCGGGACGGATTCTGCCATCAGGTCAATGTTTTCCTGGCTCACCAGGGGCGACCTGAGCAAGCGGGCCAGACCCTTCCCGCCCTGCTCCATGACCAGCGCATGGTTACGGATAAACATCGAGCGGGCAACCGGGGCGATCAGGTTCATCCACCACCGGGTGCTGCGCACATGCCACTCGCAACGGACGATGCTGACCGCGCCCTGGCGGGAGAAGTGCCAGCGGCCGACCCCTTCAAGGTCGCCCCGGCTGGTTCCCTCGATGGCCACCAGATTTTCAATGTATGTGGCGCACACTTCGAACTCCAGCCGGTAAGGCAATTGCCCCTGCCAGGAATAGCGCCAGATGCTGTTGATGCCATCGGCGTCACCGGCTGCCGCCTGCTCCACTTTCCGCACGCCCGGCCACCACTCCGGCCAGCGCAGGGAGTCGTGGATGGCGGCGTAGACCTCCTCCAGCGGCGCTTCGATGCGCCAGATCGTCAGCAAGCGATATTCCGCCACGGCACACCCCCAACGACACCTCACCCATTTGAAGAAGCAGGCACGCCGTAATCCCTGTGTTTTTCCGTCAGTGCCTCTGCGTTAAGCCATTGCCTTTTTTAACCGGGATCAAGCTTTCTTGGCCCACAGGCTGCACCAGCCCTCGGGGATGATCTGGCCTTCAACCAGCTTGCAGGCATCCGGTTCGACGAAATTAATGCAGGTGCTGCATTTCTGCTCGCCCTTCGGTTGAGTCTGGTACTGCACGCTTGCCTGCGTTAATTTCTTGGGCGTTGCCGGGGCGGCAGAATCGGGAATGACGACTGGAGAGCTGTCAGGAGCGGAGCTCGTGGGGGTTGCGCTTTTCTTTGAATCGCACCCTAAAAATACGCTCGGCACCAACAGGCCGCAACCCACCGCCAATGCGCCGCGCAGCATAACCCTGCGGGGCGGAATTTCCTCCTGGGGCGATGCCGTTTCGACGCACTTGCCGGCAATCACTTCGCGGCCCCATCGTGCCTTCATCTTGTCCTCGAACTGTTTCCGGTTCATATCAAACCCCTTCCGTTTGGAATGCGACTGGCGGAATTGCTAATCGAGCCTCTTTTTTTATAGTCAGCCTCTCGCCGCTTGTCTACCTTGTGAGGGGACTGATTTTACGAAAATTCCTGAAGAACGTGCTCTAGCGCTTTGCTTGTTGCGTCCGCTCCGGATCAATCGTCGTTGAACGTCTGCGGTAATGTAAAAACCGGCTCATCAGCGGCTTGACGCTGGTGCCATGGACGAGAATCGAAAGCGAGACCGCAATCAGTGTCAACTGGATGAGGTCCAGGGCCAGATCCTCTGGGAGGCCATGCTGGATGGCATACATCAGGTAGTACAGCGAACCAATGCCGCGCACCCCGAACCAGCCCACCATGCCGCGTATCGGCCACGAAGTGCGCGTGCCCAACAGGCCGACGAGAACGCTGACCGGGCGCGCCACCATGAACAAGAACAGTGCAAATCCCACCGCCCGCCAGCTCCAGGAATCTAGAAACAGCATGCCGCCGATCAGCAGGACGAGCATCAATTCCGAGAGCCTTTCCAGATGTTCCTTGAATACCAGCGATCCTCCGCTGACGGTCGGTGCCGGATCGATATCCGGGATGGTATTTGCCGCTTCCGGTTCGATTCGGTCGGCTTGCGGCCGATCCGGATCTGCGCCGGCGAGCTTGAGTTCGGTCTGGCGCAGCGCGACGGCAGCGAAAAAAACCGCCAGGAATCCCCACGCATCGACCAGCACGCTCAAGCCGTAGACCACGCCGATCAGGCCGAGTCCGAGGAAGTCGTCCATGAGCTTGTGCTCGGGCGGATTGCCGCGCAGTTTCCGCCCCAAATGGGCCAGTGCGGCACCCGCCACGACGCCGATGGCGATTCCCGCCACCGTGGCCCACAGCATATCGACCAGCACCCAGTGCAGGCCGAATTCACCGAGTTCGTGCAGTCCGAGTAATCCCATCCCCAGCATCACAAACGGAAAAGCGCTGCCGTCGTTCATGCCTGCCTCGCAGGTCAAGGTGAAGCGGAGCTGGTCGCGGTCGCCGGGATGGCGGATCTGGACATCGGTCGCCAGCACCGGATCGGTGGGCGCCAGGATCGCGCCCAGCAAGACGCCCGCGCCCAGAGGCAGGCCGAGTAGATAATAAGCGAAGGCGGCGACCATCCCGACGCTGACTGCCATGGATACGGATGCCAGCAGTATCGGTGTGCGCCAGCGGACGAAGCTGAACGGCACCGGCATTTTGACGCCGGCGGAAAACAGTGAAATCAGCACAGCCACTTCGGTCAGCACTTCCAGCAGCGCCGATTCCTTGAGCGGATTGAAGTGGAATAGATTGAGTATCGTAGGCCCGACCAGCAGCCCCACCGCCAGATAGACAATGGCTGGTGTGACCGGCAGGCGCTTGAGCATCGAAGACGTTAAGCCCCTGGCGAGCAACAGGCCGCCCACGAGCAGAAACCATTGTGCGTTAGTCATGGCTGGTTCGATTCATTGCATATCCGATTTGAATAAAACTGTCTGCACGGACTAATGACCTAGAGTAATGATGCTCTCAAAAGAGGCCACGGCCCATACCGAAAATTCGGCGAACCGCTTTTGCCCGACACCCATCGCGCCTTTTTTCAGGTACAGGGCCCAAGCCCAATCGGGCTTGAACCGGCTGGTGGTGGATGACCAGTAAATTTCCTGTACATCGGCGAAAGGATGCCCTGACGGCAAGGCCGGGCTGTGGGCGGCGCAATCCACCAGCGCTTCCAGTTCGTTGATGGTTGGCAATCGCCAGGAATTTTCAGCTTCCTCCAGGTTAAGCACGGCCACAGCGGCCAATGCCTCGCGCCAGACCGCCGGTTGCGGCGTGAGGTTCGCGCCATGGCGCCAGAGCAGGCGGGTGAGGCGATCCAGTACGCCGCCGGGAAGGATTTCGAAGCGGGGTTCAGGCCACGGCGCGCCGTAGCGAAATTCGCCGTCCTGACCGGAGCCGGTGCATGCAATGACTTTGCCGGCGGCGTCGTAGCACAGGCTCTGACCGGTGCGAGCGGAAATTCCGCAAGATTGGCATTCCGGCACCAGACCAGGCCGGTCAGGCAATCCATGACCTCATCGCCGTGCAGTTCGAAGCGCGGCTCCGGCCAAGGCATGCCGACCGCAAACGACGCGTCCTGGCCGGAGCCCGCGCACGGAATCTCGCGTCCGTTGTCGGCATGGCAGGTGCGTTGGCCGGTATCCAGATAATGCGGAGAGGTCATGGTTGTTCAGATGAGTTTAGCTCGTCGGCAAATTCGTGATTGACATCGCGGTGACGGGTCTCATCCGCGCGGACTGCGATGATGACGTCGCGCAAGCGTGCATCAGGCGGAAGTTTCCAGTAATCGATGGCAATCTCGGGAGCAGGGATGTTGGCGTAGGTGCCGTTGTCCACGCCGGCCAGATACTCGGTGTAGCTGTGGACCGCATCTTCCTCCAGGTAACCCACGACACGATGCGCTGTCTTTGTGGAAATAACGTAAAGCAGAAAGAAAAAACTGTAGAAGATGCCTTGCGCAAGCAGAACCAGCAGGCGTTCAGGCAGCGTGGGCTGAACAACATGAATGAAGGTCATCAAGTGCATGCGCTCATTCTCGGCTTCTTCCAGGAGTGTGTGGATCCAGCCGTGATCGCTTTTCATTCGGCGCAGAGAACGCAAATGTTGCAGGGACCCGCCAACCATGCCCGGCACGGCAGCAAACGTTTCCAGAACTACCGCGCGATGGTCGTATCGTCGAGCGAAAATAAGGTCTGCGATGAACCGCAGAAACCGGGCTAAAGCATAAGCGATCCAGTCGCGAAAATTTCTTGGCGCGTAATGCCTCTCAGGCGGGGATGTAACTGACATGTCGAAACTCCTGTGAGTTGCTGTGTCCCGGCCCCAGCCATTCTGTAACCATTATTCCCTGAGAAAAGTGAGCAGATCGGTATTGAGCTGCTCCTTGTGCGTATCTGCAAGGCCGTGGGGCGCGCCAGGATAGATTTTCAGGGTTGCGTTCCTGACCAGCTTCGCTGAATTGAGCGCCGAAGCGCCAACCGGCACGATCTGGTCGTCGTCGCCGTGAACGATCAGCGTCGGCACGTCGAACTTCTTGAGGTCATCGGTGAAATCCGTCTCGGAGAACGCCCGGATGCAGTCGAAGGTGTTCTTGTGGCCGGCCCGCATCCCCTGCAGCCAGAACGAGTCGATCATGCCCTGAGAGACCTTGGCGCCGGGCCGGTTGGCCCCGAAGAACGGTCCGCCGGCGAGATCCTTGTAGAACTGCGAGCGGTCGGCGACACAGCCCTGACGAATTCCGTCGAACGTTTCCATCGGCAGGCCGCCGGGGTTGGCGGCGGTTTTCAGCATCAGCGGCGGGACGGCGGAGATCAGCGCGGCTTTGTCCAGTCGTTTTGTGCCGTGGCGGCCGATATAGCGTGCAACTTCGCCGCCGCCCATGGAGAAACCGATCAGGAATACGCCTTTCAGGTCCAGCGTTTCGATGAGATCAGCGAGGTCGTCGGCAAAGGTGTCCATATCGTTGCCATTCCAGGGCTGGCTCGACCGGCCATGGCCGCGACGGTCATGGGCAATGCAGCGGTAGCCGTTGGAGGCCAGGAACAGCATCTGGGCCTCCCAGCTATCCGCACTCAGGGGCCAGCCGTGGCTGAATACCACCGGCTGTCCCATACCCCAGTCCTTGTAATAGATCTGCGTGCCGTCTTTGGTCGTTATCGTGCTCATGATTTATCTCCTTGTTTATCGGTGGAAGCCGTTATTTCTCTTTGGCGAGACCCGGTGCGAGAAGGATGGAGTTCGAGCTTATCGGCGTACCCTGAATGCGTCTGTGCGCCGCCGCACAAAAGGGGCTCGCAGCGGCATCCTCGCAGCGGCATCCTCGCAATGGGAACCTATTTCATTTTGGAGTGCAGCTGGATCGTCTCGCCGGCGACCATGAACGCGCCTTTTCCGAGATGATGTATCGTCCGCGGATGTTTCATCGCGGGATCTATCCACGCCTTGAGCACTTCAAGGATAAATAAGTTGTATTCGTCTACCATCTTTGCATCGACGACCTTGCATTCAAGATTGGCATAGCACTCGTCGATAAGCGGTACCTTGACGCACGAGGCGGCCACCGGCGTGAGGCTAAAATCATGGAACTTGTCGATATCCAGCCCGGAGGTGTTGCCGCAGCTCACCACCTTTTCCGCCAGTTCCACCGTTGGGATATTGATCACGCATTCCCCGGTGGCTTTCAGGATGTCGAATGAGTGGTTCCGGTTGCTGATCACGCAACCCACCAGCGGCGGCTCGAATTCCATCATGGTGTGCCACGACTGGGTCATGATGTTCGCCCGCTCCGTGCCGGCGGTCGTGATCAGCACGACCGGCCCCGGTTCGAGCAGGCTGTAGACCTTGGACAAGGGAAAGGATTTCTTCGCCATCGCGGCCCCCGTTTCAAGAATTCGATAGAACTACACCCCGTTCTTCTTCAGCCAGGCCTGCATGCGCTTCCATCCGTCTTCGGCGGCATCCTTGCGGTAGCTGGGCCGGTAATCGGCGTGAAAGGCATGGGGCGCATCGGGATAGACATGGATCTCGGACTTGCCGCCGGCCTTCTTGATGGCGGCACGCATGTCCTCGATATCGTCCTGCGGGATGCCCTGATCCTGGCCGCCGTAAAGCCCGAGTACCGGCGCCTTCAGTTGCGCCGCCAGGTCGAGCGGGTATTTCGGCGTCAGCTCGCTCCCCACCCCGTCAAGCCGGCCATACCAGGCCACGGCGGCCTTGAGGCGGGGGTTGTGGGCGGCGTAAAGCCAGGCGATGCGTCCACCCCAGCAAAAGCCGGTGACCGCCAGGCGCGAGGTGTCCCCGCCATGGGCCTTGGCCCACGCCTCGCAGGCATCGAGATCGCCCATGACCTGGGCGTCCGGCACTTTGGCGACGATGTCGTCGAGGATGGCCTGGATGCTGCCGATCTTGCGCGGATCGCCATGGCGCGCAAACAGCTCCGGGGCGATGGCCAGGTAGCCGAGTTTGGCCAGCCGCCGGCAGATATCGGCGATATGCTCGTGGACGCCGAAGATCTCGGAAACCACCAGGATAACCGGAAAATTGGCGCCTTGGTCCGGTTGCGCTCGATACGCAACCATTTCGCCATCGCGGACGGGAACCTTGATTGCTCCCGCAACCAGGCCGTCGGTGCCGGTCTTGATGACGGTATCGGCCATGACCGGCTGGGTGGCGAGGGCGAAACCCACGCCCAGCATGGTAATGACGAAAGCACGGCGGGTGTAGGGGGTGTTGGGAACCAGGCTGTCGAAATCGGGATTGCTGGATCGGGTGGTCGTCTTGCTCATCGTGGACTCCAATGTGGAACGGAATAAGTGAACCCATTCGGTTATTCTCGGATTATTTCTCCAGATATTGCTGCTTCCCCTCAATGCCGTTCCATTTTTCCGCCTCGGCAAGAGGGTCTTTTTTCGAGGTGATGACCGGCCAGGTTTTTGCCAGTTCCGCGTTGATTTCGAGAAACTGTTCCTGTCCCGGCGGCAGGTCCGCCTCGGGATAGATCGCTTCAGCCGGACACTCCGATACGCATACGTCGCAATCGATGCATTCATCCGGATCGATTGCCAGAAAATTAGGCCCCTCGTGAAAGCAGTCCACCGGACAAACAACCGCACAGTCTGTGTACTTGCAGAGGATGCAGTTTTCGGTCACGACATAAGTCATTTGCAGCACTCCTATTCCCTATTTTTGTATCCCAAGCCGCCCCATTTAAAAATAGCAGATTGAAAGATAGGCGTGATATCTGAAAAAATGGGTGCCGCTACTCTTGTGGTTTCAGGAAGGGAAGCGCTCAAAATTCTCGCTTGTGGAGGTGGGCTCGGCGTTGCCTTCCCATGGGATGGGCCGGGTGCCAGAATTAAGTCATGCTTAGGCTGGGTTGTCTTCGCGCCTGTCCGCTGTCAGCGGCAGACTGACCCGCACTGTCGTGCCTTTGCCCGCCGCGCTGGTGATTTGGGCCTTTCCGCCGACCATGGCGGCGCGTTCCCCGATCCCGAGCAGGCCGAAGGATTTGGCCTTATGGGTATTCAGGTCGAAGCCGATTCCATTATCCTTGACCGTCAATACCAGCGAGGTATCCCATTGGCTCAAGACGATGCTGACCCTGCTTGCCTTGGCGTGCTTCGCCACGTTGGTCAGCGACTCCTGAATGATCCGGAAGATCGCGGTGGATTGATTTTCGGTTAGCGCCAGCTCTTCCTTGGGCAGGCGAAGGTCGCATTCGATTTTCGTGTTTGTCTCGAATTCCTGCACATAGCTTTCAATGGCTAACTTGAGTCCTACTTCATCGAGCAAGGTGGGCCTCAGCGCGGTGACGGTCCGGCGCATGGCCTGAATTCCCGCTGCGACCAGGTTTTCCAGGCCGCCCACCTCGGCCATGATATCCGCCATTTCTGTGGGCGGATGCGCCGCCAGCAGGGAGACTTTAATGTTGAGCGCCGCCAGCACGCCGCCCATCTCGTCATGGAGCTCGCGCGCGATGCGCTTTTGTTCATCCTCCCTGACCGCCTCCAGGTGGGTGGTGAGCTTTTCCAGTTCCTTGTACGACTCGCTGAGCCTTCCCTCTGCGAGCTTGCGCTCGGTGATATCCTGGGTCGTTCCAATGGAGCGAAGCGGACGGCCTTCGTGATCGTATTGCGTTACGCACCATTCCTGGATAAATTTGACCCGCTGGTCCGGGAAGAGAAGCCGGTGGACAATGGTATAGGGGCTTCTGTTCTTCAGCGAGTCGGTGTAAGCCTTGTCCACCATCGCCCGGTCATCCGGGTGTACCGCATCCAGGAAGGCTTCGTAGGAGGCGTCGAACCGGGTCGGGTCGACTTCGAAAATGCGGAAATTTTCATCCGACCATAACAGGATGTCGCTTTTCAGGTCCAGCTCCCAGCTCCCGATGTGGGCCATCTGTTGCGATGCCTTGAGCAAGGCCTCGCTCTTCCGCAGGGCGCTCTCGGCCTGTTTGCGCTCGGTGATGTCGCTGACGATGGCCTGGAAATATCTTTCCCCCTCAATGGTGATCGCGCGCACGCTGCTCTCGACGGGAAAAGTGGCGCCATTCTTGCGGAGATGCGTCGATTCGAACTTCAAACCGCCCTTTTTTTCGATGGCCTCCAGCCGCGAGCGCAGGTCGATCCACGGGGCAAGTAAGGCGCCCAGCGACATGGACTTGAGCTGTTCTGTCGAATAGCCGTATGCCAGGGCCGCCCGGTCGTTGGCCTCCATAATCCTGCCCTCGGTGTTCAGCAGCAGGACAATGTCGTTCGCGTACTTGGTCAGATAGTTGAAGTGCTTGACCAGCATCTTGCGTTCGACCGCCGCATCATGCTGCACCTTGAGGTGCGCGTAGCGTGCCCGGTCTCCTTTGAACCAGAGGAAGACCAGGGCGCCGCCCAGCCCGGCAAAAACAAAGCCCAGCCCGGTCACCCAGCGCTGAAGAAGATTGACCGGGGCGAAAAGTTCGGCCTTGTCGATTTTTGACACCATGAGCCAGGGGGTGTCGGGAATCTTGCGCAGGGTTGCGATCACGGGAACCCCTCGGTAATCGACGCCTTCCGTGACTTTGGTCGATCCGAGTATCGCCTGCGCGCTCGGTAGCTGTTTGTTGGTGAGCGGGATGCGCAGAGATAGCGCGGCGCCTTTTTTGTGGCGCAATTCGTTGAGGAACAGAACCTCGTCGCCTTCTCGCCGCACCAGCAGCGTCTCTGTGGTCTGGCTCTTGATCGGCCATGACTGGACCAGGGGGTAGAGAAACGTATCGGGGTCGATTTCGAATAGCAGGGCGCCAACGATACGGGTGGCCTTTTTCTCATCGATCACCCGGAGTGGCGCCACGCTGTCGATTTTGATGCTGTCCTTGTGGCCTTCCCGGTGCAAGTCCGTAAACAGTACGCGTTGGCTGCGCATCGCTTCAACGGCAAGTTTTCTTGCTACCGTGTCCAGCGTATAGCCGTCTTTCGTCGAGACCCTGGTGACGCCTTCCTTGTCGAGCAGCGAGATGTTCTGATAGTTATGCACCAGCCGTAAGTCGGCGAGGATTTTCAGGATCTTTTCCTTGCGTTTGTCTGCTTGCGCCCCTTCGCGTAGCCACAGGTCAACTTCGTCGGAGAGCAGCGAACTGTGCAAGAACATTTCTGCCTGCTGCTTATGGGCCTCGCGCCAGGAGACAATTTGAGCGACTTTCAGATCGGCCATTGCGCCGAGGTTCTGAACTTCTTTTTCGGTTATGGATTTCTTGTTTTGTTCAAAGATGGCATAGCCGGCCACACCGATCAAAAAAGTGAGCAGGGTGAACGCCAGTAGCGGAATCCAGGTGGGGAGGCCGGAAAATGGAAGGGATTGGTCTTTCGAATCAGACGCAGTCATGCTTTTTGGCTTGGATTTTGTCCATCGTCGTTCCAAAAAAGTCAGGGGTGTCAAAAAAAGTATAACACCACGACGCGGACTAACTACCCTCTACCCTTTAACCCCTTCCCAAGCCTTCTGCAATCTTTTGACCGATACCGGATAGGGCGTCTTCAATTCCTGCGCAAACATCGACACCCGCAATTCCTCGATCATCCAGCGAAACTTGCCCAGCTCCGGGTCGCTGATCCCTTCCTTGCGGTGCTTCTCTAGCCGTTTCTGGTGGTCCTGCCACAGCTCGCGGACGGCGGCCGTCCAGCGGGTGTCGCGCTCTACCGCGCCGGGGAGCTTTTCCAGCCGGCGCACGGTGGCCTTGAGATAGCGCGGCAGGTGTTGCAGTTGCTCCCACGGGGTGGCGGTGAGAAAGCCCTTGTAGACCAGGTTGGCAAGCTGTTCGCGGATGTCGGCGGCGACGCTGGCTGGCGGTTTGGCGGCGAGCCGGGCCTGTATCGCCTGGTAGTCGGCGGCGATGGTGGCCAGGATGCGGCAGGCGCCGTCCGAGACGGCGGCGAGGCGGGCGCGGGCGCGGTCTTTCTGGGTGGCGAATTCCTTGGTGGTGCGGGGCAGTTCGTCGTCGCCGATGAAGGCGCGGTCGGTGATGGCGGTGAGCAGGTCTTCTTTCAGGTCGTCGGGGTTGGCGACGGCGCGCAGCAGGATGGCGGTCTGAGTGAAGCCGGGCAGGCTTTTTTCCAGCTGCTTCATCTGCGGGTTGAGGGCGAGCCGCAGCAACCGGCGCACGCCGGCGCGCATGGCGGATTCCGCCGCTTCTGGGGTGTCGAACAGGCGGATCGAAACCGAGTCGCCGTCGTCCTCCAGCGCCGGGTAGCCGGTGAGTTGCTGGCCGCCACGGGTGAAGGCGATCTTTTCCGGCAGGTCGCCGAAATCCCAGTTAGTGAGTCCTTCTTTTTCGATGTCTAGCTCGGGCGCGCTGGCGAAGGTGAGCCGCGCGGCCTGGCCAAGCTGTTCCTTGAGCGCGGCGAGGTCGCGGCCGGAGGCCATTTCGGCGTCGGTCTCGTCCACCACCTTGAAGTTCATGCGCAGGTGCAGCGGCAGGTCGGCTTCTTTCCAGGTGTCGGGAGGAATTTCCTGGCCGGTTCTTTTGCGGATAAAGGCGGCAAGGCCTTCGGTGAGCAAGCCTTGGCCGGACGGCATCGCCTCCAGCGCGGCGGTAACGAAGTCCGGCACCGGCACGCAGGCGCTGCGCAGCCGCTTGGGCAATCCCTTGACCAGCACGGTGAGCTTTTCGCGGATCATGCCCGGCACCAGCCAGTCGAAGCGCTTGGCGTCCATCTGGTTGAGCAGGTGGAGCGGTACGGTGAGGGTGACGCCGTCCAGCGGGTGGCCGGGTTCGAAGCGGTAGCTGAGGCGGCAGGCGGTTTCGCCCACGATCAGGGATTCCGGGAACAGTTCGACGGTGACGGCATCGGCGCCGTGGCGCATCAGGTCGTCCTTGTTCATGTACAGCAGGCGTTTGTCTTTGGCTTCGGCGCCGCGGCGCCATTTGTCGAAATCGGCGCCGTTGTGGATGCCTTCCGGGATGCGGGCGTCGTAGAAGGCGTAAATGCGCTCCTCGTCCACCAGCACGTCCTGGCGGCGCGACTTGTGCTCCAGTTCTTCGACTTCGGCGACGAGCTTGCGGTTGTGTTCGAAGAACGGGGAACGGGTGTTGAATTCGCCCGCCACGAGGGCGCCCTTGATGAAGATGTCGCGCGATTCGGTCGGGTTGATGGTGCCGTAATGAACACGGCGGCGCGGCACCAGGGTCAGGCTATACAGGCTGACGCGCTCGAAGGCGGCGACCTGGGCGGTGGCCTTTTCCCAGTGGGGATCGAAGTAGTGGCGGCGCAGCAGGTCGGCGGCGACCTTTTCCACCCATTCCGGCTCGATCCTGGCGGCGCAGCGGGCGTAGAGCTTGGTGGTTTCGGTCAGCTCCGCCGCCATCACCCATTTCGGCGCTTTCTTGAAAATCACCGAACCGGGAAATAGCATGAATTTGATTTCGCGCGCCCCGGCGTATTCCTGGCTTTCGGTCTTGACGCCGAGGTTGCCGAGCAGGCCGGCCAATAATGCACGATGAATTTCCTCGTAGCTGGCCGGGGTCTGGTTCGGACGCAGGCCGATCTCGACCACTTGGGCGTGGAGCTGGCCGTGGATTTCGCGCCACTCGCGCAAGCGCGTGGCGGAGAGGAAATGCTCGCGGCACAGGTCGAGCAGCTTGCGGTTGGATTTCTTGTGCTTCAGCATCTCGTCGTAGAACGCCCACAGCTTGAGGTAGGCGACGAAGTCGGAGTTGTCGTCCTGGAACTGGCGGTGCTTGTCGTCCGCCGCCTGCTGGCGGTCCATCGGTCGGTCGCGCGGGTCCGCCACCGACAGGGCGGCGGCGATGATCAGCACTTCGGTCAGGCAGTTTTCCGCCTTGGCGGCCAGGATCATGCGGCCGATGCGCGGGTCGATCGGAAACCTGGCGAGCTGGCGGCCGGTTTCGGTCAGCGCGCGCTGCGCATCCACCGCGCCGAGTTCTTCCAGCAGTTTGAAGCCGTCGACGATGGCGCGAGAATCGGGCGGTTCGAGGAACGGGAAGTCCTCGATGTCGGCCAGGCCCAGCGCCTTCATGCGCAGGATCACGGCGGCGAGGTTGCTGCGGCGGATTTCCGGGTCGGTGAAGGCGGGGCGGGTGTTGAAATCCTCCTCTGCGTACAGTCGCACGCACACCCCGCTCATCACCCGCCCGCAGCGGCCGGCACGCTGGTTGGCGGAGGCCTGGGAAATTTTTTCTACCTGCAGGCGCTCCACTTTTGATCTATAGCTGTAGCGCAGCAGGCGGGCGTAGCCGGGGTCGATGACGTAGCGGATGCCGGGTACGGTGAGCGAGGTTTCCGCCACGTTGGTGGCGAGCACGATGCGGCGCGCCCCGCCGGGCTTGAACACGCGTTCCTGCTCGGCGGCGGAAAGGCGGGCGAACAGCGGCAGGATTTCCGCTCCCGGCGGGTGGTGCTTACGCAGCGCCTCGGCGGTGTCGCGGATCTCGCGTTCGCCGGGGAGGAAGATCAGGATGTCGCCGGAGCCGGTGCGCGATACCTCGTCCACCGCATCGAGGATGGCTTCCTCGATATTCGTCTCGCTAATCTCTTCTTCCGCTTTCCCGTCTACATTCTTGCGCTGGTGCAGCGGGCGGTAGCGGGTTTCCACCGGGTACAGGCGGCCGGAAACCTCGATCACCGGGGCGCCGTCGAAGTGATTTGAAAAGCGCTCCGCGTCGATGGTGGCCGAGGTGACGATGACTTTCAGGTCGGGGCGCTTGGGCAGGATCTGCTTCAGGTAGCCGAGCAGGAAGTCGATGTTCAGGCTGCGCTCGTGCGCCTCGTCGATGATGATCGTGTCGTAGGCGGAAAGGAAGCGGTCGTTCTGGGTTTCCGCCAGCAGGATGCCGTCGGTCATCAGCTTGATGTAGCTGTCCGCGCTGGTGTGGTCGGAAAAACGCACCTTGTAGCCGACGACCTGGCCGAGCGGGCTTTTCAGTTCCTGCGAGATGCGCGAGGCCACGGTGCGGGCGGCGATGCGGCGCGGCTGGGTGTGGCCGATCAGGCCGGCGGCGCCGCGCTTGAGCTCCAGGCAGATTTTCGGCAGCTGGGTGGTCTTGCCCGAGCCGGTTTCGCCGCAGACGATGACCACCTGGTTGGCGGCGATGGCGGCGGCGATGTCCTCGCGCCGGCCCGAGACCGGCAGTTCTTCGGGGTAGGTGGGGACGGGCAGGCGCTCCAGCCTTTGCCTCAACAGTCCGGCCGAGCGCGCCATGGCGTTTTTCAACTGCTGCAGCGGGTCGCCCACCGGCTTGCCGGCGGCGGCCAGGGCGCGCAGCTTGTCGAGCTGGCGCCGGAAAGCGTGGCGGTCGGCGATCATGCAATCGGGAAGCGAGGCGGAGAGGGTTCGGAGTGTTTGTTGCACGGCGGTTTGCGGGTAAGCGGATGTGAAGGGAATTATACACTTTGAACATCCCGGGCAATGATTCGGTTGTCCGGCCCTTTGGCGCCGCGACATTTTTTTGCTATTTTTAATTCGATTGATACTTGTATAAGACATCTTACCTAGATAACATTACAAAAATTGCCTGGCTTGTCCGATCATGATAATTTGAACGGGTGGCCGCAGGTTCTGTCTATAACGGATTGTTTGAAGAGGTATTTCGATGTCACAAGCGCGCATGGTTACGATCGACGGCAACGAGGCCGCTGCCTATATTGCCCACCTGACCAACGAGGTGATCGCGATCTACCCGATCACGCCTTCCACGCCGATGGGCGAATATTCCGATATCTGGTCGGCGCAGGGCATCAAGAATCTGTGGGGCACCGTGCCGGATGTGATCGAGATGCAGAGCGAGGGCGGCGCCGCCGGCGCGATCCACGGCGCATTGCAGACCGGCTCGCTGGCGACTACCTTCACCGCCTCGCAGGGGCTGCTGCTGATGATCCCCAATATGTACAAGATCGCCGGCGAGCTGACCCCTTTCGTGATGCACGTCGCGGCCCGGTCGCTGGCGGCGCAGGGCCTGTCGATTTTCGGCGATCACGGCGACGTGATGTCGACGCGCTCCACCGGCTTTGCTTTCCTCTCCTCCAATTCGGTGCAGGAGGCGATGGACATGGCCTTGATCGCCCAGGTCGCGACGCTCGAATCGCGCTTGCCGATCCTGCACTTCTTCGACGGTTTCCGCACTTCCCACGAGGTGGCCAAGGTCGAGCAGGTGCCGCTGGAAGTGG
>CAZLJK010000042.1:0-21063 GCA_964559825.1 uncultured Sulfuricella sp.
GAGCACAACCTTGCCAAGGTTGGGGTCGAGAGTTCGAGTCTCTTTTCCCGCTCCAGATTCCGAGGGAAAGCAAACGCTTTCCCTTTTCAGTTACTCAGCACGTTTTTGTGCGCTCCTGTTCCAACGGCGGGGTAGCAAAGTGGTTATGCAGCGGCCTGCAAAGCCGTCTACGCCGGTTCGATTCCGACCCCCGCCTCCATCAAAACACTTCCTGACAGCTTCCGCCAACATTAGGCTAAGGTCTTTTGCCATGCCCCCTTCCTGTAATCTCGCCTGTAACCCCAGAACATCGGCAATGCTTAACGTTGCGGCTGTTTAAATCATGGGCCAGTGCGCGGCTGTGGTAAAATTACGGCACTTCGATTTTGTGAGTGCATGGCGGCAACGTTCTCCAAAAGCATCATAAACAAGTCAATGCCCGGATGGTGAAATAGGTAGACACAAGGGACTTAAAATCCCTCGGCCGCAAGGCTGTACCGGTTCGATTCCGGTTCCGGGCACCACAAAAAATGGGTTGTAAGATTGATTCTGATCGTAAAATTTCAATTTCGTAACCTATGAAAATCCTCTCTCTCGACTCTTCTACCGAACTTTGTTCCGTCGCCTTGTGGCTGGATGGCGAAATGCTCATGCGCGAGGAACTGGCGGGGCAGCGCCACTCCGAGTTGCTGCTGCCGATGGTGCAGGAATTGCTCGCCGAGGCGGGCCTGGATTTGAAGGCGCTGGATGGCATCGCTTTCGGCGAGGGGCCGGGGTCGTTTACGGGGCTGCGCATCGGTTGCGGTGTGGCGCAGGGCTTGGCATTCGGCGCGGATTTGCCGGTGGCGGGGGTGTGTACCCTGTTGGCGCTGGCCGAAGCTTCAGGCGCAAGCCGCGTGATCGCCTGCCTGGATGCGCGCATGGGTGAGATTTACCATGGTGTGTATGAAAAAGTCGAAGGCGAGTGGCGTATCTTGATCGCGCCCGGATTGAGTTCACCGCAGCAGGCGCCGGACGTCTCGGGTGAACACTGGACCGGTTGCGGTAACGGCTTTGCGGCCCATGGCGAAATATTGCGCAGCCGTTATGCCGGGCAGCTAGTTGAAGTGATGCCCAACGTCTTGCCCCATGCGGCGGAGATTGCCGTGCTGGGGGCTGCGCAGTTCAAGAACGGCTTCGGCATGGATGCAGCCGAAGCTGCGCCCTTGTATATCCGCAATAAAGTCGCGTTGAAGACGAACGAACGATGAACGCCCAGTTGCAGGAAATCGTCTCTATCCGCCCCATGTGCCAGGAAGATCTCGAGGCGGTGGTCGCCATCGAATACGAAATTTATCCTTTCCCGTGGACATATGGCAACTTCCGGGACTCTCTCAATGCCGGCTATAGTTGCTGGGTGTACGAGCTCAACGGGTTCGTGATCGGCTACAGCGTGATGATGGTGGCAGTCGGCGAAGCGCATCTGCTCAACCTGGGCATTGCACCCGATTGGCAGGGCAGGGGGCTGGGGCGACGCTTCCTTCAGCAGCTGATCAATCTGGCGCGCGATGATTATCATGCCGAAATCATGCTGCTGGAGGTGCGTCCTTCCAATAATGCGGCGCGTCGGCTTTACTTGAGCGTCGGGTTTTCCGAAATCGCCGTGCGCAAGAAATACTACCCGGCGGAAGAAGGGCGCGAGGATGCGGTTCTGATGGAGTTACCGTTATGACGGCCAGGCGCGAACTCTTTCTTCAGGAAATGGGGCTGGGGCCGGTGTGGCATGCTCGTGGGGTGCCGGCCGAGGCGCTTGGCCCGGTTGATACGGGGGGCATGGATTGGGCCGAGCTTAAGGCCGTTGTGGCAGGCTGCACCGCCTGCGAACTCCACAAGACCCGGACCCAGATCGTGTTCGGCGTCGGCGACGAGAACGCCGACTGGCTGTTTATCGGCGAGGCGCCCGGCGTGGACGAGGACGCCCAGGGCGAACCTTTTGTCGGCCCGGCAGGGAAGTTGCTCGACAACATGCTGAAAAGCATCGGACTGAAGCGGGGCGATAAGGTGTATATCGCCAACGTGGTGAAGTCGCACCCGCCCGACAACCGCAATCCTCGCCTTAATGAGATTACGGCATGCTTTCCCTACCTCAGGCGCCAGGTCGAGCTGATCCAGCCGAAACTGATCGTAACCCTGGGGAAAATCGCCTCCGACACCCTGCTTGGGAGCGAGGCGACTATCGCCAGCCTGCGCGGCAAGGTGCACGCCTATCAAGGCATCCCGCTGATCGCGACCTATCATCCGGCTTATTTGCTGCGCACCCCGCAAGACAAGGCCAGGGCATGGGAGGATTTGTGTTTGGCGAAACAGACCATGCAGGACTTGTGTTCCAAAGAACCCGCTACACTATAAGCAGTGCTGTTTATTCGGGAGGTCGTCATGCGCAACTGGCTGTTATCCATTGTTTTGCTGTTGTCTCTGTCCTTGAGCGGCTGCGGCTACAATACACTGCAATCCACCGACGAGCAGATCAAAGCGAGCTGGTCCGAGGTGCTCAACCAATACCAGCGCCGGGCCGATCTGGTGCCCAACCTGGTGAACGTGGTCAAGGGCTATGCCGCGCACGAGAAAGAGGTGCTGACTCAGGTGACCGATGCGCGTGCCAGGGTGGGTTCAATTCAGGCGTCCCCCGAGCTGATCAACGATGAACAGGCTTTTGCCCGGTTCCAGCAGGCGCAGGCTCAGATGACCAGCGCGCTTTCCCGTCTGCTGCTGGTGTCGGAAAACTATCCGCAGCTCAAGGCTGATGGCGTGTTCCGCGACTTGCAGGCGCAGCTTGAGGGCACGGAAAACCGTATCACCGTCGCACGCAACCGCTATATCAAGGCTGTTCAGGAGTACAACGTGACGGTGCGTTCCTTCCCAAGCAATCTCACGGCGATGTTGTTCGGATTCAATTCCAAGCCCAACTTTAGCGTGGAAAACGAGAAAGAAATTTCCACCGCACCCAAGGTGGATTTTGGTGTTGCGCCAGCCGTCAAATAAAGCCTGGCTGACCAGTCTGGTCGCCGTACTGTGGCTGCTTTGGGTATCCTGGGCGGTGGCGGAAGTGGCGGTGCCGCCCCTCAAGGCGCGCGTCACCGACCTGACCGGGACACTTCAACCCGACCAGCAGGCGGCACTGGAACAAACACTGCGAGCCTTTGAAGAAAAGAAGGGCAGCCAGATCGCTGTTTTGATCGTTCCTACCACTCAGCCTGAAACCATAGAGCAATACGCGATCCGCGTGGCCGACGCCTGGAAGCTCGGGCGCAAGGGTGTGGACGATGGCGTGCTGCTTTTGGTCGCCAAGGACGACCGCGCCCTGCGAGTCGAGGTGGGTTATGGACTGGAGGGTGCAATTCCCGATGCGGTGGCGAAGCGCATCGTCAGTGAAATCATTACGCCTCATTTCAAGCAGGAAGACTACTTTGGCGGCATCCAAGCCGGAGTCGATCGAATCATCAAGGTGACCGAAGGCGAACCGTTGCCGGAGAAGAAATCAGCGCGGTCGAATGGCGATGGTGGCGGTGATTGGCTGGCCATCGGTTTCGTTCTTGCCATTGTTTTGGGGGGCGCGATGCGCGCTCTGCTCGGCCCGTTTGTCGGCGGGCTTGTTGCCGGTGCGGTCGCGGTCGTCATCGCCTGGCTATTGTTCGCCTCGCTGATGATCGCGCTGGTTGCCGGCTTGTTCGTTTTTATCTTTACCCTCCTCGGACGTCACGGTGGAGGGGGCTGGTCCAGCGGTGGCCGCGGAGGTTTTGGAGGTGGCGGTGGATTCGGTGGCGGCGGGGGCGGTTTTGGAGGCGGCGGCGCTTCGGGACGATGGTAGAGCTATGAAGATCAAACGGTTATTTCGGCATTTTCTGACTTTCCCTTGGCGGGTCGGACGGTTTTTTCCGCGACAGGCGATGGCGGCCATCGAAGCGGCGATCAGGGAATCCGAGACGAGCCACAACGGCGAGATTCGCTTTGCTGTGGAAACCGCGCTTGATGTTCGCTCTCTCCTTGAAGGAAAGAGCGCGCGCGAGCGCGCCCTCGAAGTGTTCTCGCAACTGCGGATGTGGGATACCGAACTCAATAACGGGGTGCTGATATATCTTCTGCTTGCCGACCACGATGTTGAAATTGTCGCCGATCGTGGCATTCATCAGGTCGTCGGGCAGCCGGTTTGGGAAAATATCTGCTTTGAGATGGAGCGGGCCTTCGGGCAGGGGCGTTTCGATGAAGGGGCAATTTCCGGCATACGGGCGGTTGCCCACCACCTTGCCCGGCATTACCCGGCACAAGGTAAAAACTTGAATGAACTGCCGGATGTGCCGGTAGTCCTGTAGGCATTTCAGGACACGGGCAGATTCTCGGATGGCCTGCCGATATGAAACCCTTGGGCCAGGTCGATGCCGGTTTTGCACACACTCTGCATTACTTCCTCGTCTTCCACGTACTCGGCAACGGTTTTGATGCCCAGTTCTTGCGCCAGCAGTGAAATGCTGCGCACAAGAGCCCGGTCTTTTTCATTCTTGATCATATTGACGATGAAGTCGCCCTCGATCTTGAGAAAATCGATGGGAAAGCGCTTCAAGTAGTGGAACGACGAGAAGCCCGAGCCGAAATCGTCAATCGCCAGCTTGAAGCCTTCCATTTTCAGGTTGTTGACGAATTTTTCCAGCATGTTCATGTTCTTGATGGTTTCGCGCTCGGTGATCTCGAAGACGATCCGGCCGGGATCGATCCTGGAATCGGCGACGATCCGCCGAGATTCGGCGACGAATTCGTTTAGCACCAGCGCGCGCGGGGACAGGTTGATGAAAATATTACCCGGGAAGCCTTGTTCCTGGACCGTCTGCAGCGCTTTCTCCATGACGATGTAGTCCAGCTTGTGGATGATGCCCATCTTTTCGGCGACTTCGACGAATTCACCGGCGCCCATAATCCGGCCATCGCCAAGGCGAATGCGGCTGAGCACCTCGACCGCATCGGTTTTTCCCGTCTTGGTGCTGACCAGGGGCTGGAAGTAGGGGATGATGTCCCGATTTTCCACGGCGTTCAGGATGATAATGCTGGTCTCGCTGATGTGCCGGAAAACCTCGACGACATCCTCTTCGGTCGGCACGCCAATTCGGTTCTTTCCTTCCGATTTCGCCTTGTACATCATGTTGTCGGCGAACAGGAACAGATCCTTCTGCTCGGCGGCATGATCGGGATAAATGCCGATGCCGACTGAAACCGATCCTTTTACGCTGGTGCCGTCGGGAGACATGACGGTCATGGTGTTGATCGCGTCGAGTATCCTTTTCGCTGTGGTGGCGGCACCCTGCCCGTCTGACTCGGGAAGGATGGCGACGAACTCGTCGCCGCCGTACCTGGCCAGGATGTCTTCGGTGCGCAGGGAATTCCGCAGCGAGGTCGCCACCTCCTGCAGGAACAGGTCGCCGAAGCCATGTCCGTAGGTGTCGTTGACGGACTTGAAGTTGTCGAGATCGATTACCAGCAGTGCGAACTTGTAGCCGTGCCGGCCCGCGCGACCGATTTCATACTCGAACAGTTCCCAGAAGAGGCGCTGATTGTAAAGGTTGGTGAGCGGGTCGCGGGTCGCATAGTATTCCAGGTCGCGAGTGTATTTGTGGATCGCCTTGATCGATCCCACCACGTTCAGCAGGGTGGAGAGGATGCTTTCCATCACCAGAAGGCGCGTTTCATCCCGCACCATGTCGGCCTGCACCCCGATCCCGACGATGCCTCCAATCTTGGGGGTTTCGACCAGCAGCGACTTGATTTGAAGGTCGATGTCTTCTTCATTCAAATTCACCAGCAGCTTGGACGAATCGGCGATATTGTGGACGATGTTGATGGACACGCCGGTGAAGTGCGAGTGGGCCGCCAGCAGCTTCCTGACTGACTGTTCCAGCATTATCTTGGTCGGGCCAGTCGGGGTGTTGCGCCAGAATATTTCCAGGTCGAACACTTCCTCGTCCACCTTGAAAATGGAGAACAGGGTGTAAGCATTGATGACCTGGTTGATTTCGATCAGCAACAGGCTGACATACTCACGCCAATCCTTGACCACCTCGGACGTGATGACGAATTTTTCAAGCAGCTTGATTTCGAATTCGAGCAAATCCTTGTCTACCGCAACCGACTTCAGCTTGTTCGAGAGCTGTTCGATTTTTTGTACGATGTTGTTCAGTTCCACGAAGCCCAGGTCGAGCTTTTCCAGCCGCAGGTTCTTCAGGTCCGAGACCTTGTTGATGCTTTCGATGCTTTCGCCGAGGATATTGATGGATTTATCGATTTTCCTGTTGATGTAAACCACGACGAGAAAGGCAATTAAAAATGGAACCGGCGCGATAACAATCAAAGAAAGGAAGAAGTCGTAATTGGCTTTTTTAATGAAGGGCTCCAGGTCTTGCTTGATGTCGATCACGCCAAGCACGTCGCCGGGCTTGGCGTTTTCGTGGCAGCGCAGGCATTTTTCTTCCGCCTTGAGCGGGAAGAGATAGCGCACGCTGTACTCCTTCACTTGCCTTAGCTCCGTTCCTTCGCGGAATACTTGGGCAATTTCCTCGTCCATCGGTCCTTGCTCAATCGGCTGGAAGAGTTGGGAAACCGATTCGCCACGATAAACGTCGATGAAAGTAGGGGTGTCCTCGACGGATTTTTTAGTGGAAGAGATGAACTCTTCCAACTGGGAGCGCTTCCATCCCTTGCTCATGACCTGGAACATCGAGCTGAAAGTCAGATGGGCCAGGCTGGATGAAACGTAAAGCGCGTTTTCCTTGATGGAGTCGCTGTAAATATTGGAGAAGACGAGATAAGTGCCGCCGAAAAAGATCAAGGATACCAGCGCAGATGCGGTGAGGATGAAGCCTTTTAGTGTTTTCAGCATATCAATTTTGTTGGTTGTTTGCCGGTAGCGCTGCCGAGCGAATTGTCAAATTGGATATGGACATCATGTTAACGCATATAACCCATGCCATACAAACTAAAGACTGCGCTGGATCAACCTTTCCGGAAGGGGCGCGGAGTTGCATTGGCGGTCTGGATTTCGGGTTTGCCCAGGGGTTGGACGGCGGAGCGCTCATTGGCCAGCGCGACTTCGATCTGCAAGCGGGCCAGCAATTCCAGCACATGGTCGCGTAACTTGACCAGTTGTTCGGCCATGCCTCTGGCTTGTTCCTTTGCGCCGACATCTCGCAGCCGGATAATTTCCTGGCCCAGATCATGGACGCGCTCGTGCAGCGGTTCGATCTGTTGGAATTCAATCAGATTTCCGTGATATTTCATGCCGTTGCCGTAGTACCAGCGGCCGAAGCGGCATTGATGGTGGTTGACCAGTTCAATCGGCGTACCGGCCGGTTCCTTCTCCAATGCGTGCAGGACGCGCGCGACCCAGCGCTTGTGGTCGATGCCGACCGTCAATAGCGGATATTCTTCCCGGTTCCAGTGCAAAGCGGCGTTCTCCCGCCAAGCTTTGGCGGGTTGGTAGTGCCGCACCCATTCGGGCAGGCTGTCGCCGGGCATGGGCCGGGCGATACCGTAACCCTGTGCCAGATCGCAGCCGAGGCGCATCAGCATGACCCCATGCTCGACAGTTTCTACGCCTTCGGCAATTGCGTTGCGCTGGAAGGCGGTGGTCAGCCCGATTACGCCCTCGACGATGGCCAAGGCTTCCGGGTCATCCAGCATGTCGCGGATGAAGCTTTGGTCGATTTTCAGCGTGTCGGCTGGCAGGCGTTTGAGGTAGGACAATGAGGAATAGCCGGTGCCGAAGTCATCCAGTGCGATGCTAACGCCCAAGCGGCGGCAGGCTTCGATGAGTTCCTGGGCGTGCCCCATATCGGCAAGTGCGGTGGTTTCCAGGATTTCCAGTTCAAGCCAGGAGGGCTGGATGTCCGGATGTTCGGTGAGAATGAGTTTCAACCGTTCCATGAAATCGGTCTGCTGCAGGTGGCGAATGGCGATGTTGACGCTGACCGGCAGAATTAACCCCGCCGCAGCCCATTGCCCCATCTGCTTGAGCGCTTCTCTCAGCACCCATTCGCCGATGTCGATGATCAGATCGCTTTCCTCCGCCAAGGGCAGGAATATACCCGGCGCCAGCAAGCCCTGCTCGGGGTGCTGCCAGCGGATCAGCGCCTCGGCGCCAACTACCTGGCCGTTGCGCAGATTGACTTTGGGCTGGTAGTGGAGCCGGAATTCGTTATTTGAAAGGGCTTCCTGGAGGCGTTCCAGATGCTCTCGTCGGGTGCGCACCAGGCGTTCCTGCTCTGCGTCGAACAGGTGATAGCGGTTGCGCCCGGCCTGCTTGGCGGCATACATGGCCTGATCGGCATGGCGCAGCAGTACATCAGGACCGGCCTTGTCAAACGGGAACACGGTGACGCCGATGCTGGCGGAAATTTGTAACTCCTTTTCGGCCAGTTGCATATAGGGTGCGGATATCTTCAGCAGGATGCGCGACAGGGTAAGCTCCAGGTCCTTCATGGCATTGAGGTCGGTCAGGAGCAGGGCGAATTCGTCGCCACCCGCCCGCGCCACTGTGTCTCCGCTACGCACCGCATCCTTTAGCCGGTTGGCGACCTCGATCAGCAAGCGGTCGCCGGTTTCGCGACCATACTTGTCGTTGATCGGCTTGAAGCCGTCCAGATCGATGAGGCAGACGGCCAACATATGCTCCTGGCGGATGGCATGAACAATGTCTTGCTCGATGCGGTCGGCGAGCAGGATGCGATTGGGCAGATGGGTCAGGGCGTCGAAGTGGGTGAGGCGTTCGAGTCGCTGCTGGCTGGTTTTAAGGCTGGTGATGTCTGAGAAGGCGCCGACATAGTGAGTGACCAGGCCGTGCGCATCCTTGACGGCGCTGATGCTGAGCAGTTCGATGTAGAACTCGCCATTTTTCTTGCGGTTCCATATTTCCCCGCTCCAGTGACCGTAATGGTTGAGGGCTTCCCACATCGCCTGGTAAAAGGCGGAATCTTGCCGGCCCGATTTGAGAAGGCTCGGATTTTTCCCCAGCACTTCCTCGCGGGCATAGCCGGTGACGTCGCAGAACGCTTGGTTGACCTCGATAATCCGGTTGTTCGAGTCGGCGATGACGATGCCGTCGTGGGAGTTGGAAAACACGCTGGCCGCCAGGCGCTGGCGTTCCTCGTCCATTTTCTGTTCGGTAATGTCCCGCATCGTGCCGATCGCGGCGACGGGACGTCCAAATGCATCGAAGTTGATCAGCGCTTCCTCCCCGGGTGCAGGTGGTTCAGAGTCGGGCGAGCGGGGTGACATCGTCATGGCTTACAATCTTTGTGAAGTGTCTCGGATGTCTTGGCGTTGCCGAAGTTGTATTCTGGACTAAATATGTCATCTTAATTAATAAGCGTGCAAATTAAGGTTGATCTGAGTCAGGATGGCACTCGGCTTGCGGCAGAGAGCGCCCAACCGCCAGGCTGCGAGGGAAAATCAGCTCCGGGTATCGTCTAGCAGTGCGACATCATCGAACTGGCGTTGGTTTTTTTCGTGCCGCTTTTTCAGGTAATACATCATGCCGCTCACGAATAACCCAAAAAGCGCGATGATTATGTAGACCGACAAATTCAAATAGACCAGTAGCGCATAGAGTCCGGTCATGGCAAGGATCGACAGATTTTCGTTGAAGTTCTGCACCGCAATCGAATGGCCTGCGCCCATCAGGATGTGGCCGCGATGCTGCAACAATGCATTCATCGGTACCACAAAAAAGCCCGACAGAGCCCCGATGAGAACCAGGAGTGGCACGGCAATCCACAGGTCATGCACGAAGTTCATGCCGATAACGATCACTCCCATGGCGATGCCAAGCGGAATCACTTTAACTGATTTGCGCATCGTGACCATTCGTGCTGCCAGCACCGCGCCGATCGCGACGCCGATCGCCACCACCCCTTGCAGCATGCTGGCTTTGGACAGGTCCATGTTCAGCGCCGCCTCCGCCCACTTCAGGACGATGAATTGCAGGGTTGCGCCTGCGCCCCAGAACAGGGTGGTGACGGCCAGCGACACCTGGCCCAGCTTGTCGCGCCACAGCAGTTTCAGGCAGTGGTTGAAATCGTGTAACAGATAGAGCGGATTTTTCTTCAGGATGCGGTGGTCCACTCCGGTGTCGGGAATGTACAGGTTGAATGCCGCGGCAATCAGATAAATGCTGCCGATGATGCCGATGCTCATCTCCGGGATCGTGTCGATGCCGGTGTCGATCAGCGGGAAATCGAAGCTCAGCAGGGTCTGGGCGATGGTCGGCTGGATCAGCAGTCCGCCAACCACGGTGCCGAGGATGATGGCCATCACCGTCAGCCCTTCTATCCAGCCGTTGGCGACGACCAGCAGGCGATGCGGCAGCAGTTCGGTGAGGATGCCGTACTTGGCGGGGGAGTAAGCGGCAGCGCCCAGGCCGACGACCGCATAGGCGACCAGCGGGTGTACGCCGGTGAACATCATCAGGCAGCCGATGATTTTGACGCCGTTACTGATGAGCATCACCCGGCCTTTGGCCATCGAATCGGCGAAAGCGCCGACAAACGCGGCGAGCAGGACGTAGGAAACGGTGAAAAACAGCTTGAGCAGGGGTTCATATTCCTGCGGCGCTTGCATGTCGCGCAAGGCGAAGATGGCGGCGATCAGCAGAGCATTATCGGCCAGTGCGGAAAAAAACTGGGCCGACAGAATAATGTAAAAGCCACGCTTCATCGGCTATTTTCGGGTAGGTTCCGTTCGTTTTTCAGAGGCATAAAGCAAGCCCTCAGCTTTATACCATGAAACCCTGCGGGGTGCTACGCGGCCAATCAAAGTTGGGGTTTAGCCTATCTTTGCGCCTCAATTTGTGATTGAATATAAGACCATTAAATTTGCTTATGATCCCTATGGCAGACCGCCGACTCCAGGTTTTTTACACCGTTGCCAAACAATTGAGCTTCACCAAGGCGGCCGAGATTCTGTTCATGACCCAGCCTGCGGTCACGTTTCAGGTCAAGCAGCTGGAAGAACATTTCAATACCCGTCTGTTCGAGCGCAGCCACAGCAAGATCGCGCTGACGCCGGCTGGGCGCCTGGCGATGGAATACGCCGAGCGCATCCTGAACCTGACCGCGGAAATGGAAACCCGATTAACGGAAATGACCGGGGAGGTCGGCGGCACGCTGCTGATCGGCGCCAGCACGACCATCGCGGAATACATGCTGCCGCGCATGCTGGGGGACTTCAAGGCGCGCTACCCCCAGGTACAGGCGCGGCTCACGGTAGCAAACTCGGAAACGATCGAATCCAAGGTCGCCGACCATACCCTCGATATCGGCCTGATCGAAGCGCCTTCTCATCATCCCAGCCTGAAATCGGAAGTGTGCTGCGAGGATGAACTGGTAATGATCTGCTCGGCTCAACACGAACTGGCTAAGCTTTCCTCTGCATCGGCCGAGAAGCTGGCGATCCAGCCCTACATCAGCCGTGAGGCCGGTTCAGGCACGCGCGAGGTGGTGGACGATTACTTCAAGCGCTCCGGCATTTCGCCGGAGGACCTGAATATCACGCTGGAACTGGGTAGCCCGGAAGCCATCAAGGGAGCGGTTGAGGCAGGGCTGGGTATTGCGATTGTTTCGCGCGCCACCATCCTCAAGGAAGTCAAACTCGGCGATCTGGTCGCCGTGCCATTGGAACCGCGCCTGATCAGGCCGCTGTCGGTGGTTTATGCCACGGAAAAATTCCGCTCCAAATTGTTGCAATCCTTCCTGGATTTCACGACCGCAGCACTGAAGTAGCCGTGAAACCCGAAGAGAAGAAACTGCTGCGTCTGTTAGAGACGCTTCCCGCGGAGCAGCAGGATACCGTATTCGCCTTTGTCGAATTTCTTGCCGCCCGCAATCCTGCCGCCGAAGCTGCCGTTCCTCAGGAACCCCTGTCGGTCCCCCGGCCTTCTGAAGAATCCGTGGTCAAGGCGATCAAGCGGCTACGGAAAACCTATCCGATGCTGAATCCTGACAAGCTGCTGCACGAAACATCCGGTTTGATGATGAAGCATGTCATGCACGGCAAGCCGGCCGCCGAGGTGATCGATGAACTGGAAATCTTGTTTGCCCGGCATTACGAGAAGCACGCGGAAGATTCAGTCTAGCCTTGTTTATGGGCGCGGATGAGGAAGGCGTGATGCTTGAAGGCATCCCTGACATCGGTGCGCAACTGTTCCTCCTCCCATGGCTTTAAAATGAACTTGTATAGCGCGCCCTCGTTGATGGCATCGGCGGTCGTTTTCTGGTCGGCATAGCCGGTCAGCATGATGCGTACCGTGTTCGGGTGGAGTTTTTTGACTTTTCTGAGCAGATCGACCCCATTCATTTCCGGCATACGTTGATCGGAGATGATGACGCTGACGGGATGGACCGCCAGCAGGTCCAGCGCCTCGCGGGGGCGGGTGGCGCGCAGGATGCGGTAGCCCTCCGGGCGCAGGACGCGCACCAGGGCTTCGAGAACGTTCACCTCGTCATCGACCAGCAGCAGTATCCTTTCCTCTTGGTTCACGTCGGGGCGCTGGCCTTCCTGCTTGACCCCGTCCTTCAGCAGTAGCTCCATTTCGTGCGCCGGCACGGCGCGGCTGAAATAGAAACCCTGGATTTCATCGCAATGGCGCGACCGGAGAAATTCCTGTTGTTCGATGGTTTCCACGCCTTCTGCCACCGTCTTCAGGTTCAGGCTGTGGGACAGCGAGATGATGGCCTGGGATACGGCGGCATCTTCCGGGTCGGTAGTGATGTTGCGTACGAACGACTGGTCGATTTTGATCCGGTCGATCGGAAAACGCTTGAGGTAGCTGAGTGAAGAATAGCCGGTGCCGAAGTCGTCGATGGAAAAATGTACTCCCAGCGCCTTGATTTTATGCAACACCACGATGGCGGCCTCCGCATCCTGCATGATCAGGCTTTCCGTCAATTCCAGTTCCAGGCAGTTGGGGTCCAGCCCGGTATCGCGGAGGGCGCTGGCAACGACCTCGGCCAGGTTTTTCTGGTTGAATTGGCGCGAGGACAGGTTTACAGCCATCCGCACCTTCGGCAAGCCTGCATCGATCCATGCCTGGAGGCGAGCGCAGGCGGTGCGCAACACCCATTCGCCGATCGGGATAATCAGGCCGGTTTCCTCTGCCAAGGGGATGAAATCGCCGGGTGCGATCAGGCCCCTTTCCGGGTGCTGCCAGCGCAATAGTGCCTCCATGCCGATAATGCTGCCGCTGTAGAGGTCGACCTGCGGTTGGTAATGCACGACCAGCTCATTGCGCTCCAGTGCGTGGCGCAGGCTGTTCTCCATCGACAGGCGCTCCATGGCGCGCGTGGTGAGTTCCTCGGTGTAGTACTGGTAGTTGTTCCGTCCTTGCTCCTTGGCTCGGTAGAGCGCACTGTCCGCATTCTTGAGCAGGGCGATGATATTGTCGCCATCGCTCGGGAAGAGGCTGATGCCGATGCTGCAGGTGATGAAAACTTCGTGTCCCTGGAGGACGAACCTGTCGGCTAGCACAACGATGATTTTCTGCGCGATGTCGCTGGCGAAACGAGGGTTCTGTAGGTCTTCCAGCAGGATGGTGAATTCGTCGCCGCCCAGGCGGGTCACGGTGTCCTCTTCGCGCACGCAGCCGATCAAGCGGTGCGCCACCTCCTGCAGCAGCAGGTCGCCGACCGGGTGGCCGAGAGTGTCGTTGATGTTCTTGAAGTGGTCCAGATCGAGGAACAGGACGGCCAGCAGGGTGCCGTTGCGGCGCGCGCGCGTCAGCGAATGCTCCATGCGCGCATTCAACAGCAGGCGGTTGGGCAGGCCGGTCAAGGGGTCGTGGTGGGCGAGGTGGTCGAGCTTCGATTCCGATTCCTTCATCGCACTGATGTCGGAGAAGACCCCTACATAGTGGGTCACGAGGCCCTGTTCGTTTTTTACAACGCTGACGTTGAGCCATTCCGGATAAATGTCGCCGTTCTTGCGCCGGTTCCAGACTTCTCCCTGCCAGCGTCCGGTTTCCCGGATCGCACTCCACATCGCGGCATAGAATTCTTCGTCGTGACGCCCTGACTTGAGGGCATTCGGCGTTACCCCGATCATCTCCTCTTGGCTGTAACCGGTGATTTCGGTGAAGGCTTTGTTGATCGAGACAATCCGGCTGGCTTCGTCGGTGATCAGCACACCCTCTGTGGTGTTTTCGAAAACGGTGGCGGACAAGCGCAGGTTTTCCTCCGCCAGCTTGCGTTCGGTGATGTCCTGCAGCGAACCGCTCAGGCGGATAATGCGCCCGTCTGCCCCACACACAGCCTCGGCCTGCCCATGCACGATGCGCTCGACCCCGCTTGGCAGCAGTATCCGGAAGTCGGCCTGGAAGGGGCTACCCTGGCTGGCGGACTGGGCGAGGGATGCTTCTATTGCGGCGCGATCGTCGGGGTGAGCCAGAGACAGGACGGTTTCCAGGGACAGCGCTGCCGTTTGCGGGGATGCTTCGAGGATGCGGTAGGTTTCCTCGGAAAGCTGGAATGCGTTTCGTTCGATGTCCCATTCCCAACCGCCCAACTGGGCGATGCGCTGTGCTTCGGCCAGTCTGGCCAGGCTGGCCAGGCTGGCCAGCAAGGCGTCCTGAGTGAGGCGGTGCTCGATGATCCCGGCCAGCGTGTTCGCCACGCTGACAAGAAAATCCACTTCGCGTTCCTGCCGGGCATGCCCGTGTTTCAGGTATAGCACCAAGACTCCCCGCAAGCCGTGGCGCGACAGGATCGGCACATTGTAGTGTCCGTGCGGCTGGATGCCGGGATAGCTGATGTCGTGCCGCGAATCGAGGCAGGAAGCATACTGGATTTCCCGGCTGGCGGCGGCCCGGCCGCACAGGCAGTGGCCGAATGGTACGCGCGCACATAAGGTAAGCAGCACTGGAGACAGCCCGCGTTGCGCTTTCAGCACCAAAGCTTCCGAGTCTTCCTCGACCTGGAAAATGCCTCCCTTGGGCTCGATCGGTAGCCAGGAAAGCGCGAGGATCACATCGAGCACTCGTTCAAACTGCTGCTGAAGGGGGATATCCTCCAGGCTGATGCGAAGTAGCGTATTGAGGGCGCTTTGCTCCTCCTTTTCGATCCGGAGATCGCGCTCATTCTGACTTTCAGTATTCATGCGACCTTCCTGTTACAGCTACCTGGTTTTAGAGAACTTCCGCCGCATAATCCGCCAACCTGGAACGCTCGCCGCGCATCAGAGTGACGTGGCCCGAATGTTCCCATCCCTTGAACCGGTCCACCACGTAAGTCAGTCCGGAACTGCCCTCGGTCAGGTAGGGCGTGTCGATCTGCGCGATGTTGCCGAGGCAGACCACCTTGGTGCCGGGGCCGGCGCGCGTGACCAGGGTTTTCATCTGCTTCGGCGTCAGGTTCTGCGCTTCGTCGATGATCAGGAATTTATTCAGGAAGGTACGCCCGCGCATGAAGTTGAGCGACTTGATCTTGACCCGCGAGCGGATCAGATCCTGCGTCGCGGCACGTCCCCAGTCGCCGGCATTCTCGTCGGTCTTGTTGAGCACGTCCAGGTTGTCTTCCAGCGCGCCCATCCACGGCGCCATTTTTTCTTCCTCGGTGCCGGGCAGGAAGCCGATGTCTTCCCCGACCGGGACGGTGACACGGGTCATAATGATTTCACTGTAAAGCTTCTGGTCCAGCGTCTGCGTCAGGGCGGAGGCCAGGGTGAGCAGGGTCTTGCCGGTGCCGGCCTGGCCGAGCAGGGTGATGAAATCAACCTCCGGGTTCATCAGCAGGTTCAGGGCGAAATTCTGTTCGCGGTTGCGCGCGGTGATGCCCCAGACGCTGTGTTTGAGGTGGGTGAAATCCTTGACCGTTTCCAGTACGGCGGTGTTGCCGTTCAATTCCCTGACGACGGCGTGGAACGGGTTGTCATACTCGAAATAAACGAATTCGTTGATCAGCAGGCTGGCGCAAAGCGGCCCCTTGATGCGGTAAAAGGTATGGCCGGCTTCTTGCCAGGATTCCATGCCCTTGCCGTGATATTCCCAGAAATCCTGCGGCAGCGCCTTGAGACCGGTATAGAGCAGATCGGTGTCTTCCAGCACCTTGTCGTTGAAGTAATCCTCCGCGGCAAAGCCCAACGCACGGGCCTTGATGCGCATGTTGATGTCTTTGCTGACGAGGATCACCTGGCGCTTCGGGAACTGCGCCTGCAAACTCATCACGACGCTGATAATCTGGTTGTCTGCCTTGCTGGTCGGCATGCCGGCGGGTAGTTCGCCGTTCATCTGCTTGGTTTGCAGGAACAGGCATCCGCTACAGCTTTGATTGTGGGTGGAAAGGGGAAAGCCGTCCTCCATCGCGGTCTGGGCGCCGGTGACGATTTCATCCAGGAAGCGACTGGCCTGGCGCGCATTGCGTGCGACCTCGGTCATGCCCTTCTTGTTGTTGTCCAGTTCTTCCAGCGTGATCATCGGCAGGAAGATGTCGTGCTCCTCGAAATGGAACAGGCTCGACGGATCGTGCATCAGCACGTTGGTGTCGAGAACGAAGATCTTGGAATGGATATGTGACTTTCGTGCCATTGGGAATCCTTTATTTAAGCGTCTCGATGAAATCAATCACTTCCTGAGCATGGCCGGCAACCTTCACGCCGCGCCACTCGCGCCGCAGCACGCCCTCGCCGTCGATGACGAAGGTGCTGCGCTCGATGCCCCTGACCTGTTTACCATACATATTCTTCATTTTGATGACGCCGAACAGATTGCAGGCGGTTTCTTCCTTGTCGCTGAGCAACTCGAACGGCAAATCTTGTTTCGCCTTGAAATTCTCGTGGGACTTCAGGCTGTCGCGCGAGATGCCGTAAATTTGGCAGCCAAGGGCCAGAAACTCCGGATAAAGATCGCGGAACTGTTGCGCTTCGGTAGTGCAGCCGGGGGTGGAGTCTTTGGGATAGAAGTACAGTACTACAGGTTTTCCTTTGGCCGAAGATAAGCGGAATGGCTTGTTTCCGGTCGCGGGAAGTTCAAAGTCTGGAACGGGTCGGTCGATCATAAAAGTTATCGTGTTGGACGTATCACCATTGTTGACAAAATTTGGCATCAGCGCAACAGGCAACATCAGCGTTTTTTGTTCAGCGCTGATGGGCGCGCATATTTATGCCTTGCATGAACATGATGTCGATTCCTCGGCGGGCCGGAGTGAAATGTCTCCCCCGCAAGCGGCCACCACCGCCGGCTTGGCCAATTCCCGCTCGATGATATCCATCGTGGCGCGGCCGATATACTCGCTGTTCGGATCGGATGCTTCGATCGCTTCGAGGTAGGCGCGACCGATCAGGCGGCCGAGAGGCTTCGGGTTGTAGAGCAGCTTCTTGATGAGAAACGGATTGAACGTGAGCGGGTTGTAGTCCGGCTTGAGATAGCCCTGGCCGATCAGCAAGCCTTCCACCGGTGTACCCGGTTGAACGCCGATGAAAAAAATGAATGGCAAAACGTTGTCACGACCGAATATCGCATACAGTTCCTTGATCTTCTCGACGGTCTTTTGCAGTGTTTGCACCGTTTCGCCGGGAGCGTTCAAGGGCATGTAAAGCTTGATCTTCTGGTCGGTGAAGCCGTTCGCCTGGAACATGCGGAAGGCATCCATCTGCTGCTCCAGCGAATAGCCCAAGGTCAGCTTGTCGATGATCTCCTGCGATCCGGTGAAGGACAGGTCGACGCTGCTCATCCCCGTTGCCAGCATCTTCCGCGCGATTTCCGGCGTCAGGTGGTTCAGCCGCAGATACCCCGACCAGCTGATATCGACTTTCCTTGCCAGCAGCTCGTCAAGGATATGCTCGACGTGCTCAGTGCTCCTTTTCGTCGAACAGAACTGCGCATCCGTGAACCAGATTCGCTTGACGCCATATCGCCTGCGCAGTGTTTCCACCTCTGTTGCGATTTCCGCAGGCTCGCGATAGCGCTGCGTTGCCCCCTCGATTTTGTTGTAGAGGCAGAAATGGCACTGAAGGGGGCATCCCCGTTTGGTGTGCACGCCGATGTCGTCGTCGAGATAACGATGAAAGTCGGGAAAAATCGATTCGACATAAGTGAAGTCAACCGCCGTAAGCAGGCGCAAATCGAAGGTTTCCGCCCGGACGCGATGGTTGACCTGGCCGGAGCGATTCTTGTGGAAATATTCGCCGACCGGCTGAGTGAAACCATCGACAATCGACAGCATGGTGTCCTCGCCTTCGCCGATGACGATGATCGTATTGGGAGGACACTTCTCGGCGACATATTTGCCGAATATCGACACCGCCGTCCCGCCGACCACAACGCGCGTCGCGGGCAGCATCTGCCGGACCAGCTTCATGTAGCCGAAATTTCGCAGCCGGCTGGACAGATAATCGTAGATGATGGTCAGTGAATCCTTGGCCGCTTTCAGCCTGCGATACAGCTTCGGCGAATGGTCGAAATTCATCACCACACCGAGGGCGTCATCTTCCGGATGGGGGCCGAAAGACTGCATATTGCGCCATGAGAACGCCACAATGTCCGGCCGCAGCGTGCTCAGGTGTTCCTTTAAAACACGCTTGCGGTCGGATGGCGCAACCAAAGCCAAGTCGAGAAGGTGCTGATGAATATCCGGGCGCTGCTTGTGAATGTAATCGGCGACATAGATGACGCCGCCGGGATAGATCTTCCAGCAGGGCAGTCGGACATAAAGAACGGATTGGGCCTTAGTCGACATGGTGACTCCATTTTTGTATTTTTTGACTAAAGAAGCCTTTGAGCCAAGGATCTGGCGGGTGGCGCAGGGACAGAATTTGTTGTCCCGTCGTTGTCGGAGAGCTAGCCTTTCTTCATTGGGTCTGTAGAAGCTAAGCGCGGTTTAAATGCGACATTTATATAGAATATTAGCACTTATTAATATAGATTGGATTTTTGTTTGTTCTAAGAATCAAAACCATTGGGTGACCCATTGATTTGTGCTAGCTCAGGGGCGCGTAGCTGGCTTGCCGGCGAAGCGTCCCTCTGGAGCGGAAGGTGCGCGCCCAGCATGGGCATGAATTTATGGGGTGTAAGTCCCCTGTGGGAGTACCTGACTTGTCGCATATGACAAGGATAACCACTAGCCGACGGCAAGTGCAAGTTCGCGAGGACTTGTGCGGAGGAAGCCCGAGTGCAAAAGCGCGAGCTGACGGACAGAAATTGCATAGAAGGCCTGGTCTGCGGGCGAGTTAGCACCTCATGACGAAGCCCTGCGGGTGCAGCGGACAAGGTAAATGCAGCGGTTGCGCGCGGAAAGTTCATGTTCTTACCTGGGGAGATCTGTCTGGCATAGCGATGCAGAGCTGAACCCGTAATTCCAGCAAGGGCGAAACTGGATCACCAAAGCCCAGGTGCTGCGGCGTGCTGCCAGCCGCAAGCAAGCGAACACGGCAGCGAACGGAGAAGCGGCATAGCGCGACGGAAAGGAATTTCCGCCGTGACTGGACAGAAGTCAGCAGAGGTCGTAGTAGCCGAGCCGAAAGGCATGGCGAAGGGCCAAACATAAACAGACAAGGAGGAGCCGTGGACAACTCGAACTCGACATTGAACCCGACCGGGGGAGCCGAGGAACGGCGTTGTGCCACACAGCCAGCCTTGCACGACAACGTAATGGAAGCAGCACTCTCGCCAGCCAACCTGCATCAGGCATGGCGTCGAGTGAAGTCCAACCGAGGCGCACCGGGAATTGACGGCCTACGCATCGAAGACTTCCCGGCGTATGCCCGAGAACATTGGCCGGCGATCCGCCAGAGCCTCAACGATGGCAGCTACCAACCTCAGCCGGTACGACGGGTCACCATCCCGAAACCGGACGGAGGCGAACGAGCGCTGGGCATCCCGACTGTAGTAGACCGGGTCATCCAGCAAGCCATCGCCCAAGTCATGACGCCGATATTCGACCCGGAATTCTCGGAATCGAGCTACGGCTTCCGACCAAAACGCTCTGCCCATGGTGCGCTCAAACAGGTAAAGGCCGACATCCAGGCCGGCTACCGCATCGCAGTCGATCTCGACCTGGCGAAATTCTTCGACAACGTTGACCACGACATCCTCATGGCCCGAGTGGCCAAACGGATAAGCGACAAGCGGCTGCTGGCCCTCATTGGCCGCTACCTGCGGGCAGGCGTATTGATCAATGACAGCATTCAACCCAGCGAGTTGGGAACGCCGCAAGGCGGCCCCCTCTCGCCACTGCTGGCCAACATCCTGCTTGACGATCTGGATCGGGAACTGGAAGGAAGGAGGCATCGCTTCGTGCGCTATGCCGACGACCTGATGGTGCTGGTCAAGAGCGAGCGGGCAGGCCAGCGTGTCAAAGCCAATCTGACCACGTACCTCGACCGGCAACTCAAATTGCCGGTCAACGAGAAGAAGAGCCAAGTGGCAAAGATCGACCAATGCGTGTTCCTCGGTTTCACCTTCAGGAGGGGCAAGTTGCGGTGGTCGGATGCTGCGTTCGCGGACTTCAAACATCGCCTCCGGGAATTGACGGGGCGAAGTTGGGGAGTCTCGATGGAACACCGGTTCCAAAAGCTTGGGCAGTATCTTCGTGGTTGGCTAGGCTACTTCGGCATCTCAGAATATTACCGACCGATCCCGGAACTGGACGAATGGCTGCGTCGGCGGGTGCGCATGTGCTACTGGAAGCAGTGGCGCCTGTGCCGCACGAAGATCAGCCATCTACTGGCGCTGGGTGTCAGCAAACGCACGGCGATCTTGACGGGCATCAGCAGCAAAAGCTACTGGCATTTGTCGAGGTCGCAGGCAACGCAAGTTGGGATGACGAACGATTGGTTGAAAGCGCAGGGACTGGTGAGTATCCGTGATCTATGGATGAAGGCTCACGGCTACGCATGACAAAATCGTGTGCGCCCTGTTGATGAACCGCCCGGTGCGGACCCGCATGCCGGGTGGTGTGGGGAGGGCCGGTTAGAAGCCGGCCCTTACCCGATTGGGTGTCTTTGAAGCACCAATGCCAAGGCTCATATTGGTAACCACAGTTATTGCCAATGGGATAAGAGAGATAATAGCCAAATTCTGCGGCG
>CAZLJK010000043.1:0-21031 GCA_964559825.1 uncultured Sulfuricella sp.
GCCTGGGACAAGCTGCGCACCGACCCGATCCTGCGCTTCCTGATCGTGGCGCTGTCGTTCTACGGCATGTCCACCTTCGAAGGTCCGATGATGTCGCTGAAGGACGTGAATGCCCTGTCCCACTACACTGACTGGACGGTGGGCCACGTCCACTCCGGCGCGCTGGGCTGGGTAGCGATGATTTCCTTCGGCGCCATCTATCACATGCTGCCCCGTCTGTGGGACACCAAGATGCACAGCCTGAAGCTGATCAACGTGCATTTCTGGCTGGCGACCATCGGCACCCTGATGTACATCACCGCGATGTGGATTTCCGGCATCATGCAGGGCCTGATGTGGCGTGCTTACGACGATTTCGGCAATTTGCAGTATTCCTTCGCTGAATCCGTTGCCGCCATGCATCCCTACTACGCCATGCGTGCTTTGGGCGGCGCAGTGTTCCTGGTCGGCATGTTGCTGATGCTCTACAACTGCTTCATGACCATCCGCCAGGCTAAGAGCATGCCTGCCGGTGGTTTGGCAGCAAGCGCGGCATAACGGGACTTGGGTTGATAGACGATGCTCCGCGGTGCGGAGCATCACTAAGCATAAGGAAGATCATGATGGATCACGGAAAAATTGAAAAAAATCTTGGGCTGATGCTGGTGCTGACCTTGTTCGCCATCAGTATCGGTGGGCTGGTTGAAATTGTGCCCTTGTTCTTCATCAAGGGCACCGTCGAGGATGTGAGAACCCCCGAAGGCATCAAGATGGTTCGGCCCTATAGCCCGCTGGAGCAGCGCGGTCGCGACATCTACATCCGCGAGGGCTGCTACCTGTGCCACTCGCAGATGATCCGTCCGTTCCGCGATGAGGCCATGCGCTACGGGCATTATTCGCTGGCGGCAGAATCGCAGTACGACCATCCGTTCCAGTGGGGCTCCAAGCGCACCGGTCCGGACCTGGCCCGAGTCGGCAAGAAATATTCCAACGAGTGGCAGGTGCAGCACTTGAATGCGCCACGTTCGATGGTGCCCGAGTCGGTGATGCCGAATTACCCCTGGTTGCTGACCACCCCCCTGGATACGACCAACTTGGCGGATCGCCTGAAGGCGTTGCGTACGACCGGTGTGCCCTATTCCGCCAACAAGGCCGAGTATGACATCAACGTCAAGGAATTCGGCGCGGAAGTGGCGAAGCAGCTGCACATCCCCGATGCGCAGAAAAACCTGATCGAACAGGCGCAAACCGGCAAGTATGACGGCAACGCCGCGGACGTGACTGAAATGGACGCGATGGTGGCTTACCTGCAGGTGCTGGGGACGATGGTTGACTTCAGCAAGCTCGACAACGACAGCTTCGTTAAATTCCGCTAAACAGGAGCGCGCTATGGAATGGCTGATGTGGTTTACCCGGTTTGAAAATACCAAGCCGCTGTCGTTGCTGATTTTCTTCATCACCTTCTGCGCCATCCTGTTCTACGTGTTTGGCAGCAAGAAGCGCGGCGAGCGCCTGGAATCCTACAAGAACATGCCGCTCCATGACGATTAAGTCAGGCCGATTAAATATTGACGCAAAGGAACCAATCATGAGTCAGGGAAACTCGCAAGAGAGCAAAGTGCAAACCACCGGCCACGTCTGGGACGGGGATTTGCAGGAGTTTAACAACCCACTGCCCGCCTGGTGGCTGTGGTCATTCTATGCCACCATCATTTTCTCGGTGGTGTACTGGGTGGCTTACCCGGCTTGGCCGCTGGGCAAGGGATTTACCACCGGCGTGGCGACCATCACCTACAAGAACGACAAGGGTGTGGAGAAAACCACGCACTGGAACACCCGTGCCCTGCTGATGAAAGATCTGCAGGAAGCGCGCGAATCCCAGAAGAAATATTTCGACATGGTCGCGGCCACGCCCTATGAGGAGATCGCCAGGAATCCGGAGTTGTCCAATTTCGTGGCCTCCGCCGGTAAAGTCCTGTTCGCAGACAACTGCGCCGCCTGTCATATGAGCGGTGGTCAGGGCAAGATGGTGTTTGCGCCCAATCTGACGGATGACGACTGGATCTATGGCGGTACTCACGACAGGATTCAGGCGTCCATCAGCAACGGCCGCACGGGCATCATGCCGGCCAAGGGAGGGGCAGACCTGAACGCGGGTGAGATCGAGAGCCTCGCCAACTACGTGCTGAGCCTGTCGGGCGAGTCCACGGATGCCGCCAAGGCCCAGGCCGGTGACGAACTGTTCCATGGCAAGGGTGGCTGCGTTGCATGTCATGGCGCGGATGCCAAAGGCAACAAGGACATCGGCGCGGCCAACCTGACGGACAAGATCTGGCTGTGGGCTGACGTTCCTGCCCAGGGTAGCGCGGACAAGAAGGTTGCTGCGGTCAAGGCGGTGATCGCTTCCGGCCTGAACAAGGGTGTGATGCCAGCCTGGAGCGGCCGTCTCAGTGCCGACCAGATCAAACTGCTGACGGTTTACGTGCACGATGTGCTCGGCGGTGGCAGCCAGAAATAAAAGCGTTCGTCATGAGCGTATGGACCCCGGCCTTATGGACGGGGTCTTTTTATTTGCGAGTTTTTTCGTAAATAAACATTAGAATATAAAGATATTCTGCCAGCCCTGGCGGAACATTTCAGGAAATTACTGGCCGAAGGCACAGGGTGGTCAGGAGAAAATTGTGAAAGTACAAAACTTGCAAGCAGGCGCGGAATCCGAATCGTTGTTCCAGAAACGGATTCCCATATTCACCCGGTCGGTTAAAGGGCCGTTTCGCACCTTCAAGACTTCCGTCATGGTGCTGGCATATTCCGTCTATTTTCTCCTGCCCTGGCTGCCCTGGTCGCGTCAGGACGCGCCTGCGCAGGCCGTCCTGTTCGACATGGTGGGTCGCCGATTTTTTATCTTCGACCTGGTGTTCTATCCGCAGGACCTGATCTCACTCGCCCTGCTGATGTTCATTGCCGCGGCTCTGCTGTTCTTTGCAACCGGGCTGGTAGGGAGGGCATTCTGCGGCTATTTCTGCTTCCAGACGCTGTGGACAGACGCCTTCATTTTTATCGAGAAATTGATCCAGGGCGAGCGCCCGGCCCGCATTCGTCTCTACAAGCAGCCCTGGAATGCGGAGAAGGTGGCCAAGTATGGCGCCACCCACGCCCTGTGGCTGCTTCTGGCCTTTGTTACCGCCTACAGCTTCATCATGTACTACGGTTATGCGCCCGAACTGACCCGGCGTTTCTTTAGCGGCGATCTGCCTTTCGTGGCCTATTTTACGGTGCTGATTTTAACCGTGACGACCTACGTGGCGGCGGCGCTGGCGCGCGAGCAGGTATGCATTTACATGTGCCCCTACGCGCGTTTTCAAGGCGTGATGTACGAGCCGGAAACCCTGGCGCCCTACTACGACTTTCAGCGCGGCGAGGGAACTGCGGGACGCGCCGTGCCGCGCGCAGGCAGCAGGAGTCGCGAGGAGCGGCAGGCAAAAGAGATAGGCGATTGCATCGATTGCGGCTATTGCGTGCAGGTCTGTCCGGCAGGTATTGATATCCGTAACGGGCTGCAATATCAGTGCATTTCCTGTGGCTTGTGCGTTGATGCCTGCAACAACATCATGGATTCGGTCGGCTTCCCCCGTGGATTGGTCCGCTACGATTCGGAAATCAACATCGAAAGCAAGAATCCGGGCAAGCCGCATCTGGAATGGTTGCGTTTGCGCACCTTGGGCTACGGTGCGGCGATACTCGTGATGGTGAGTGTGCTGGTATACAATATCACCCAGCGTTCCGAGATCGAGCTATCCATCCAGCCGGTGCGCCAGCCTCTGTTCGTGGTGTTGTCGAACGGGGATATCCGCAACCGTTACCAGATCCACATTACCAACAAATCTCAAGAGGTGCAGGATTACCGTATTGGCGTGCAAGGGGTTCCAGAGGGTTCGGTGGATCTGGGGGAGATGCGCGAGGTCAGCGTGCGCCAGGGCAAAAGTTTGATGGTGCTGGTGAATGTGAAGCTTCCTCCCGCCATGGTGGGCCAAGTGAAGGAAGTCGAATTCGTCATTACACCGTTGAAAAATCCGGACCAGGCGGTGATAAAGAAAGCCCGTTTTTACGCCAGACATGAGGGATAAATAAGTGACAGTGACCTTGTTCGGAGGGGCGGCGCTAATCGCCCTGCTGTATTTCGGCCTGCGGCTGGCCGGCGTGTCAAACTACTGGCGCGGCGTGATCAGCGGCGCGTTGCCGACGCTGGCGATCATGTTCTACAGCCTGAGCCACTGGCCTGGCGGCGACGTAGTGGCTTTGCATCTGGCGCTGTACGTCGCCACGGCGATCGTGCTGACCCTGACCGGGGATCGAAAGGCCGGGGCATCGCGGCAGCCGTTGCACTGGATTCCGAAGATCATCATCGGTTTCTTTCTGATGCTGGCACTGCTGATGGCGGGGTTCGTCTCGATTTCAATGAGCGGGCTGCCGCCTTCGATTGCCAAGTGGGTGATGCCCGATGCGGGAGGCAAGCAAATTTACACCGCTTTTTCCGGCGAGGTTCCGCACGACGAGGCCGCGGCCAAGGTCATCAGTCAGTACATGAAGAAATCCGAGCGGCAACGCCAGCTTGGCTGGCGCATTGAGGTTGCCGGGCTTGACCAGATCAAGCTCGGCCAGGCCGGCGAAGTCACCGTCAGCGCCAGCGATAGTGCGCAACAGCCGCTGGAGGGCGCGATCGTGACGCTCAGCATCAAGCGCCCGGCGGACGGCACGGACACGGGGAACCCTGCCACCCTCAGCGCTTTCGCGCCGGGACGCTATCGCGCTACGATCGGCCTGGATCGGCCGGGCCAGTGGGTGGCGGTGCTGCTGATTGAGCGCGGCCAGGACAAGTTCGAAACGGCAAAAGAGATTATAGTCCCGGCTTCCTGATCGATGAGTAGCACCGAAAAGACGTGTTACCACTGCGCACTGCCCGTCCCGGCCAGCGCGCACTACCCGGTGATCATTGAAGGCGAGTCGCACGGGATGTGCTGCCGCGGCTGTCAGGCGGTGGCGCAGACCATCGTCGACAACGGGCTGACCGACTATTACCGGCATCGCACCGCATTGCCCGGCATCGGCCACGAAGTGGTGCCGGAGGAAGTGCAGATGCTGGCGCTTTACGACCACCCCGGTATCCAGAAGAGCTTTGTCAGGCAGGAAGGCGAGCACGTCAAGGAGGCCTCCCTGATCCTCGAAGGCATTACCTGCGCCGCCTGCATCTGGCTCAACGAGCGTCACCTCAAGCAGTTGCCGGGCGTGCTGCAGGTTCAGGTCAACTATGCCACCCACCGCGCCCGCATCACTTGGGACGACCAGGCGATTCCTCTCAGCAAGATCCTCGAAGAAATCCAGTTGCTCGGCTACAACGCCCATCCCTTCAGCGCCGAACGCCAGGAAAGCCTGCGCCGCAAGCGTCGGGCAATAGATTTGCGCCGGATCGCCATAGCTGGGCTATCCTCCGGCCAGGTGATGATGCTGGCGGTGGCGCTCTACGCCGGCGCCGCATTCGGCATGGAGGACAGCACGGCTGCGCTGCTGCGTTATTTCAGCCTGGCGCTGACGCTGCCGGTGGTGTTCTATGCCGCCTTGCCGTTTTACCAGAGCGCCTGGAATGCCTTGCTCGGGAAGCGCTTGAACATGGACGTGCCGGTTTCCCTGGCCGTGATCGGCGCTTTTGTCGGCAGCGCCTGGTCCACGCTGCAGGGCGAGGGCGTCGTGTACTACGACGCCATCACCATGTTCAGCCTGTTCCTGCTTTCCAGCCGCTTTCTCGAACACGGCGCTCAGGAGAAGTCGGTCGAAGCGGCGGAAAACCTGCTCAAGCTCGCGCCGGCAATGGCCACCAGGGTAATGGCTGGCGGCCAGCACCAGCCGGTGCCGGTGCTGGAGCTTAGCGAGGGCGACACCATCCTGGCCAAGCCGGGCGAATCCATCGCCGCTGACGCCGAAGTGATCGAAGGCGAGAGCACGGTGGACGAGGCGCTGCTGACCGGCGAGAGCCGTCCGGTGCCGAAACATGCCGGGACGCAGGTGATTGCCGGCAGCATCAATCTGGAAGGGCCGCTGCTGCTGCGGGTGACTGGAGTGGGAGAAAACACCGTGCTGGCGGGCATCGTCCGCTTGCTCGACCGGGCAGTGGCGGAGAAGCCGCGCCTGGCGCAGCTTGCCGATCGGGTGGCGGGGCATTTCACGGTCGGCCTGCTGATACTGACTGCGATAGTCGGTGCTGTTTGGTGGTGGCTGGAACCGGGGCAGGCATTCGCAACCGTGCTGGCGGTGCTGGTGGTGACCTGCCCGTGCGCATTGTCGCTCGCCGCGCCCACGGCTTTCGCTGCGGCCGGTTCGCACCTGCTGCAGCACGGCATCCTGCTGACGCGCGGCCACGCCCTGGAGACTCTGGCCAAGGTCAATCATGTGGTCTTCGACAAGACCGGCACCCTCACCTACGGCAAACCGGTGCTGCAGCGCACCGTCACCTTTTCCGGCGTGGACGAAGCGCGCTGCCTGCTGCTCGCGGCCAGCCTGGAACAGGCTTCGGAGCACCCGCTGGCGCAGAGTTTCCTGAGCCGGGTTGCCAACACAGATTTGATTGCGGTCCAGGACGCGCAGAACCTGGCCGGCAAGGGTGTCAGCGGTTCCATCGCCGGCGCGCGCTATACCCTGGGCAATGCCGCCTTGGCCGGGTTCGGGCCGGTAGCGCTGCCGAGCGATCTGCCCGAAGGTGCAACGCAGGTGTGGCTGTGCGACGAGCAGCGCGCCTTGGCGGTGTTCGTGCTGTCCGATGGCCTACGGCCACAGGCCAGAGAACTGGTTGGGCAGCTCAAGGCGGCGGGTGTGAAGGTCACTATCTTGAGCGGAGATGCGGCCGACGCGGTGGCCCACGTTGCTGCCGAAGCCGGTGTCGAATCCTGGCAAGCCGCGCTAAGGCCGGAAGATAAACTCAGGGCGCTGCGCGAACTTCAGCAGCGCGGCCATGTCGTAGCCATGGTGGGTGACGGCGTCAACGATGCGCCGGTGCTGGCCGGGGCCGACGTGTCCATCGCCATGGGCGGCGGCACCCAAGTTGCACGGGCTAGCAGCGACATCGTATTATTGACGGAAAATCTGCTGGATATCCAGCGCGCCTTGCGGACCGGCCATGCGAGTATCGCCGTAATGCGCCAGAATTTCGCTTGGGCACTCGTTTACAACCTGCTCGCGCTGCCCTTTGCTGCCGCCGGCATGATTCCGCCGTGGCTGGCCTCCATCGGCATGTCGGCCAGCTCGCTGGTGGTGGTGCTGAATGCGTTGCGCCTGCGTTGATTGAGGACAAAAGAATGACAGAAATACTGATCTTTTTGTTGGGTATGGCCGCGGTGATGATCGTTGTCGCTGGGGTCGGCATTTTCTGGGCGATCAAGAATGGCCAGTTCGAGGACATGGAAGGCCCGGCCCAGCGCATCCTGATGGATGATGACGATCCTCGTATTCCGCGTTATGCCGATTCACGATCTAAGAAGCAATAAGTTGACGTGGCGGGGTGAATGGAACGGGACTTTGAACTAGAATTACCCAGTTCTGGAAAATTGTTTTTGGCGATTGTTAATAAGGAGACGGTGAAATGATGGCTAAGTTCGTGATGCCTGTTGTGATAACTTTACTGGTTTGGAGCTATATCAGCTTTTTTTCCGTGATTCTGGCCTGATCGGGTATCGGAATAACGGACAAAAAAGGGCGGGGCGCGAAATGCGCCCCGCCTTTTTTTCGTGGTGAGGTCAGGCGGCCTCGGTCACAATGGCCATCTTCATTTTCTGCAAGGCTTTTTGCTCAATCTGGCGTATGCGTTCAGCGGACACGCCATACTCTGCGGCGAGCTCATGCAGCGTGGCGCTCGCGTCCTCGGTGAGCCAGCGCGCCTCGATGATGCGGCGGCTGCGGTCGTCGAGGCCCAGCAACGCGCTGGATAGGCCGCGCTCGCGTAGCTGGCTGGTTTGCTCCCGCTCCAGCAGGGCAGCGGGTTCGTTGGCCGCGTCGGCCGCCAGATAGGCGATTGGGCCGCTGCTCTCATCCTCGTCTCCACCGTGGGTTTCCATGGAAATATCCTGACCGCCCATGCGGCTTTCCATTTCCACCACTTCTTCCGGCTTCACGCCCAGATCTTTGGCGATGCTGTTGACTTCATCCGGGCCGAGGTAGCCGAGCCCTTTTTTCATGCTGCGCAGATTGAAGAACAGCTTGCGCTGCGCCTTGGTGGTGGCGACCTTGACCAGGCGCCAGTTGCGCAGGATATATTCATGCATTTCGGCACGGATCCAGTGGATGGCAAAGGAAACCAGGCGCACGCCGCGCTCGCCGTCGAAGCGGCGCACGGCTTTCATCAAGCCGATGTTGCCTTCCTGAATCAGGTCCGCCTGGGGCAGGCCGTAACCCATGTAGCCGCGTGCGATGTTGACTACCACGCGCAGGTGAGAAACCACCAGCATCCGCGCCGCTTCCACATCGTTGTCGCGCTTCAGCCGCGCCGCCAGTTCGTGCTCTTCCTCGGCGCTCAGCACCGGCATTGCCTTGACCGACTGGATATAGCTTTCCAGGCTGCCGACTGCGGAAGGAATGGAAATGGCTAACAAAGCATTCGTCATAAGAATATTCCTCGAATTTTATTAATTCTAGCACTCGTGGAATGTGAGTGCCAAATAGTTGAGAAAGTTCAGCGCACTCCGCTGCCTGGATAATTGCCGACTATTTTTATCAACTATACTAACTCGCGACTATATTAGTCAATAATTATATTTAAAAAGTTTGTTCCGGGCTGAATTTTTTTGCCCTTCATTCCCGTCCGCCACGTTGCGCCTTAGCCTCTCGCCAGCGCGATGAGCAAGCCCGCTGTCACAAATCCTGCCGGCAGCAACAAGCGCACCCGGCCCGTGAGTGGCCGGCTTTCAACCCATCTGAAAAACAGGGCGCCGCCGATGATGCTGATGCAGAAGGCCATAACCAGCCCGAAGGCGCCGATGGTCGGCTGATGCGGGAAAAAGCGGAAAACCGCCGCGTTGACAATCAGGCTCAGGGGGAAGTGAACCAGGAATACGGAGTAGGAAATGCGCCCGAGATAGGTCAGGAAACCCGGCATGGGCCAGCTTTTGAGGGCGCCGTATTGCCTGGCTAGCCCCAGCATCAGCATTGTTACGCCCGCAACCCCGATCCGTTCGCGGAAGTCGGCCAGCAAGGCCGCTATCACCAGCATGCCCAGCAACGCCAGCCAGAGGGTGCGGTGCGGTCGGTTCGAGGCCCAATAGCTCAACACCCCGAGGCCGTATGATCCGAAAAAGTAGAAAGCGGTTTCGTCCCAAGCTTCGTTCCGGTTGAACGCGAACAGCGAGGCCAGGGTCAAGCCCGCAATCAAGATCGGAGCGATAGCCTTCAGTTTCGGGTTGCGGCGCTCGATCCGCCCGGACAGCCAGAGCAAGGTCGCGGCAAGGGCAAACAACTGAAAATCGATCGCCACATACCAGACTCCCGCTGACAGGGCTTCCTGATCAAGCAGATCCTGGAGAAAAAACGCATGAGCCAGAAGCTGGGGGAGATCGGGCGCGTCGGGAATGGAATCGTGCGCCATCCAGCCCCTTGCCAGTGCCGCACATCCGATCGCCAGGGTTAAAGCGGCGAGATAGGGTATGGCCAGCCGAACGTAGCGCCGTTTAATCGCCTGAACCGGGTCGGTGACGAGCGATACCCCGCACGGCGCCAGTTTCCCGGCCAGCAGAAAACCGGCCACGACAAAGAAAACCTGAACCGCCATCCTTCCGTACTCGTACAGCCAGTCGATCAGGCCGGGAATCAGCGGGTAGGCCAAATCTGACATGGGGCCGTAGAATGCCAGATGATGCGATACAATCAGCAGGCAGGCGATGGCCTTGAGGGCATCCACAAGAGGCATTCTCGAGGCATCGGTACGCATCGGTTGTTATTGGGTGTTATCGGCACGGCGCCGCGAGGGCCATATAATACACCTCGCGGCGGACGCGCCCAACGAGTGAACCTTTAAAATGCAGCAAATAGAATCGCCGGCCTGGAGGCCGGGTGGATGGCCCATCCGCAGGGTCGAGTTTTCAAGCCTGAAAGGAAGCAGGGATGAAGGGTGCGACCAGTTCGCCTGACCCGCGCCTCGGCGGGATTTTTATCCGGGGGACGACGGCGCAGGACATAGAAGTGGCACGACGGAATGTCCTGGATCAACTCGGGGCGCTCGGCCTCGATCAGTACGTGAGGACCACTGACGAAGCGGATGGCGGTCCTTGCATCCGATTTCGTCTGCGTGAGGAACTCGCCAGCGAGTGGGCGCCAGGCGGCGATACGATACAGTTGTGTCAGAGGCTCAATCTCGACACCCAGGGCAATCCCAGCGATCTCGAACGGGAAATCCTGCTGGCCATGCTGCTGAGCCCCGTTGAGTTTGAGTTTCCTGACCATGAAGAACTCGCGTCGGCGGTTCGCATCAGAAAAAACGTCGTCGAGGCGGCGCGCGCGACTGCGCTGGCCTTCCACACGACTGAAGCTGAACGTCCGGCGGACTACTGGACCTATGTCAAGGGCCGCGGATTTACGATTCTGCCCGGCAAATCCCTGATCACGGCGCTACAGAAGGCGACCCAGCCCGACGCGTCAAGCGAGCTGTATTCATTTTCCTGCTACCGGGCGACCGAGTACGTCATTCTGCTCGGCATCGCGCAGGAGCTGATGACCTGCAACCCTGAACTGTTTTGCCAGCTGCAACGGCAGTGGGAGAGCCGCGCAATCATGTCGGCCGAATTCCACGAAGTCTTTTTGCGCGAGTACGGCTCCATGAGCGAACCCTTGCCGGTGAAGTACTACGTCCCCGGAGACCGGCTCTGGTTTCGTAACCCCGACAGTAGCTCCTCCGACGTGACGGGATATGAGGGGTCGTGGGTGTTCTACCTCGGTTGCGGCTTGTTCACGAATTTCTGGAAGCGGGACAAACCGTACACGCTGACGTCGAAGTGTCTGGAGCTGTTTCACTGGCGGAATGCAACCTATCGGGATCCGGCCGGCGAGCTGCAAATCGATGAGACGATCGTTGAACAGCGGGTGCAAAGCTCGATGAATGACCCGGCAGAGGTCGAGTGCATTTTGGGAACCATGCTGCGGCTTCGGGAGCCGAAAGGCGTGTATGCCGATGGCGGCTGCATCGACACCTCGCGCGAGTACCCGCGCTGGGTTTGCCCAGGTACGTCCGGTATGGTGTTGCCTGATCATTGAACCCCTGACATGGGGCGGATCAGACCGCGTTTGTGCTAAGGCACGATCCGGCGCAAATGCCTTCCCACCGCCAGAAATGCGCCGAGCCAGCCGAGCAGGGAGGCAAACAGCAGCAGGCTGAGGATCTCTCTTGCATCCAGGGGTAGCAGGCGAAATTGCGTGGCGTAGAGTTTGGCCAGGTCGGCTATGCCGACGTTGAGCAGTTGCAGGCCAAGGCTGACGATGAGCCAGGCGGCGAGCCCGCCGCCCAGTCCTTGCAGGACGCCGTGGTAAAGGAAGGGGCGGCGGATGAAGGCGTCGGTCGCGCCGATCAGCGTGCTGATCTCGATTTCTTCGCGCTGCGACAAGATTTGCAGGCGGATGGTGTTGCTGACGATCACCACCAGGGCAAAACCGAGCAGGATGGCAAGAATCAGGGTGACATCGCGACCGAGGCGCGTCATGGCGTTAAGGCGCTCTGCCCAGGCGGTGTCCAGCAGCACCTTGTCCACTTTGGGCAACTTCATCAGGTCGCCGCGCAACTTTTTGAGTTCGCCAGGGTTGATGCTGTGGGGTTCGATCACAAAGGCGTCCGGTAGCGGGTTCCGCTCCAGCCCCGCCGCCACGTCGACCAATCCGGTGCTTTGCAGCAGCTCCTGCAACGCCTGGTCGCGCGGGATGAAGCGGAATTGTTCGATGGCATTGAGTTCCTTCAGCCGCGACTCGACCTGCCTGGTGCTGTCGGCATCCGCACCGAGGGACAGGAATACGGTGATCTGGGGCTCCAGCCTGACGTTGCCGGCAACCGCCTTGACGTTTTCAATCAGCGTATAAAGGCCCAGCGGCAGGCTGAGCGTGACGCCAAAGACGGCTATGGCGAGCAGGCCGGAAAAAGGCGCATGGGCGAAACGGCCGAGGATCAGCGCCAAGGCGAGGCGGTGTTGGCTGAGCCAGTTCATATCAAGAGCTCTCCCTGTTTCAGGTGTAACACCCGGCTGCTGTAGCGTGCGATCAGCGCTTCGTCATGGGTGGCGATCAGGAGGGTAACGCCAACCTGGTTGAAGGATTTGAACATCTCCATGATTTCGCCGGCGTATTCAGCGTCGAGATTGCCAGTCGGTTCATCGGCCAGCACGATGGCCGGGCGGTTGACGATCGCCCGTGCCACGCACAGGCGCTGCTGCTCGCCGCCGGAAAGAGAAATTGGGTTTGCCTTTTCCAGCCCCAGCAGCTTCACCTTGTCGAGCGCGGCGCGGGCACGCTTCATGCCCTCGGCGCGCGGCAGGCCGGCGATATCCAGCGGCAGGATGACGTTTTCCAGCACATTGCGGTCGTAGAGCAGCTTGTGGTCCTGGAAGATCAGGCCAAGGTTGCGGCGCAGGAAGGGAATGGCGCTGCGGCGCAGCTTGCCGATATTCTGGCCGCTCACCACCACGCTGCCGGACGAGGGCTTCTCGATAGCGGCCACCAGCTTCAGCAAGGTGCTCTTGCCGGCGCCGGTCGGCCCGGTGATGAAGGCCATCTCGCCGGGTGCGATGGTGAAGCTGAGGTTTTTCAGCGCCTCATGGCCGCCGGGGTAGCGTTTGTAGACTTGGCTGAAAGAAATCATTCAAACAACGCCTCAACAAATTCTTTCGCCACAAAGGGCCGCAGGTCATCAAGCTGCTCGCCGACGCCGATGAATCTCACCGGGATCGGACGGGTCTTGGCGATGGCGGCGATGACGCCCCCCCTGGCCGTGCCGTCGAGTTTGGTCAGGACCAGCCCGGTCACTTGCAACGCATCGTCGAAGGATTTGACCTGGGCGATGGCATTCTGGCCGGTATTGGCGTCGAGCACCAGGATGGTCTCGTGGGGGGCGCCCGGTTCGGCCTTGGCGATGACGCGCTTGATTTTCCTCAGCTCTTCCATTAAATGCAACTGGGTGGGCAGCCGCCCGGCGGTATCCGCCAGCACGATGTCGATGCCGCGCGCGCGGGCGGCCTGGATCGCGTCGAAGATCACGGCGGCGGAATCCTGTCCTTCCTGGGTGATGACCGTGACGTTGTTGCGCTCTCCCCATACCTGCAACTGTTCGCGCGCGGCAGCGCGGAAGGTGTCGCCGGCGGCGAGCAGCACCGATTTGCCCTGAGCCTGGAAGTGTTTGGCCAGCTTGCCGATGGTGGTGGTCTTGCCGGCGCCGTTGACGCCCGTCATCATGATCACGTAGGGTTTGTGGCCTTCGATGCCGAGCGGCGCTTCCAGCGGCGTGAGCAGGGCTTGCAAGCCGTCGCGCAAAGCCTGCTTGAGCTGTGCCGCGTCCTCCAGCTTGTCGCGCTTGACGCGGCTTCTCAGGTCGTCGAGCAGGGTTTGCGTGGCGGCGACGCCGACATCGGCGGAAAGCAGGACGGTTTCGAGTTCCTCGTAAAGGGCCTCGTCGATCTTGCCGCCGCCGAACAGGCCCGTCAGTTGTCGTCCAAGGTTTTCGCGGGTCTTGGTCAGCCCTTGTTTGAGTCTGGCCGCCCAGCCCTGGGGTTGTTCCTGGCTTTCGTCGGCTTTCTTATCGGATTTGAAGAAACTTAGCATGGGGGGTGGCGGTCTCAAGGTAGGCTATAATTCACAACTTCGTCATTTTAGGCGATTAGGAGGTTTTGTGCAGCGTAAAAAAACATGGATCGGCTGGCTATGTCTGCTGGTGGCGGTATTGCCGCTACAGGCATGGGCGAATGTCCACGAATTCAAGCTTGCCAACGGCATGAAGGTGATCGTCAAGGAAGACCATCGGGCGCCGGTGGTGGTGTCTCAGGTCTGGTACCGCGCCGGCAGCATGGACGAGTTCAACGGCACGACCGGCGTGGCCCACGTGCTGGAACACATGATGTTCAAGGGAACCAAGGCGGTTCCCGCCGGCGAATTCTCGAAGCGGATCGCCGTAGCCGGCGGCCGGGAAAACGCTTTTACCAGCCGCGATAATACCGCCTATTTCCAGCAACTGCAGAAATCCAGGCTGGAACTCTCCTTCAAGCTGGAAGCCGACCGGATGCGCAATCTGGTGATTACGCCCAAGGAGTTCGCCAAGGAAATCAGGGTGGTGATGGAGGAGCGCCGGCTGCGCACCGAAGACAAGCCCCAGTCGCTGGTCTATGAAACGCTGATGTCGGCGGCTTACCAGACTCATCCCTATCGTCGTCCGATCATCGGCTGGATGAGCGACCTGGAAAACATGACGGCGGGTGACGCCAGGGACTGGTATCGCCGCTGGTATGCGCCGAATAATGCGGCGCTGGTGGTGGTGGGCGACATCAAACCCCAGGCGGTGCTGAAACTGGCCGAGCGCTATTTCGGCAAGATTCGTCCGGTTGCGCTGCCCCAGCGCAAACCCCAGGCCGAACCCGATCAGCGCGGCATCAAGCGGGTGGCCGTTAAAGCCCCCGCCAAGCTGCCCTATCTTGCCATGGGCTACCACACGCCCGCCCTGCGCGATCCGGCCAACGACCTGGAGCCTTATGCGCTGGAAGTGCTGGCGGGCGTGCTGGACGGCCACGCCTCGGCGCGACTCAATCAGTCGCTGGTGCGGGAGCAGCAGATCGCGGTATCGGCCGGGGCCGGGTATGACCTGATTTCGCGCGGGCCTTCGATGTTTATCCTGGACGGGTCTCCCGCCGAGGGCAAGAGCGTCGCCGAGCTGGAAACGGCAATCCGCGAGCAGATCGAGAAGATCAAGCGGGATGGCGTGACCGCGGAGGAGCTGCAACGCGTCAAGGCGCAGGTGATCGCGGCCCAGGTCTATCAGCGCGATTCGATGTTCTATCAGGCGATGCTGATCGGCCAAGTGGAAACCGCCGGACTGCCCTTGAACACGCTGGACACGCGGCTGGAAAAACTCAAGGAGGTCACCGCCGGGCAGGTGCAGGAAGTGGCGCAGAAATACCTGGTTGACGACCGCCTGACGGTGGCGGTACTCGATCCGCAACCGTTGGATGGCGTGAAGCCGGTGAAACTTGTTCCGGGAGGACGTCATGCGAATTGAAATAGGTTTAACCGCAAAGACGCAAAGGCGCGAAGAAAGTCATTCTTTGCGTAAAACTTTGCGCCTTTGCGCCTTTGCGGTAAGAGGATTTTGGTTTATCGCTTTGTTGTTCGTCGCCACCGCAGCCCAGGCGGCTCTGCCGATCCAGCACTGGCAGATGGACAACGGCGTGCGCGTTTATTTTGTCGAGAATCACGATCTGCCGTTGCTGGATATCAGCGTTGAGTTTCCCGCGGGTAGCGGCTGGGGCGACAAGTCCAAGCCGGGTCTGGCGAGCATGACGCATCATCTGCTTACCTTGGGCGCAGGAGGGATGACCGAGGAGGAGATTTCCCGCCGCATGGCCGATATCGGTGCCAGCCTGGGCGGAAGTTTCGATCAGGACAGGGCCGGGCTTCGCTTGCGTACTCTGAGCAGCGAGCGGGAGCGCGACCAGGCTTTGGAGGTCATGGCCAAGACGCTGCAGTCCCCGGACTTCCCTGAAGCGGTGCTGGCGCGGGAGAAAAACCGATCCATCACCGAACTCAATGAGGCCAAGACCCAGCCGGACTTCATCGCCGGGCGGGCATTCAATTCGATGCTCTACGGAGCCCACCCTTACGCGCTGTCCTCCATGGTCGAGCCGGAATCGATTGCCGCTTTGCGGCGTGAGGAGTTGGTCGATTTTTACCGCGCCCATTACCGCGCCGACCACGCGGTGGTTGCTCTGATCGGAGATGTCACCATGGTTCAGGCAAGGGAAATCGTCGCCCGGCTGACTTCCTCCCTGCCGCGCGCCGAGAGCAAGCCGCAGCCTTTGCCGGCGGTGGACATGCCCAAGGGGGAGACGCGCAAAATTTCTCACCCCGCCACGCAAAGCCACATCCTTATCGGGCAGCCGGGCTTGGCGCGCAACGACCCGGATTATTTCCCGCTTTACGTCGGCAACTATGTCCTTGGCGGTGGCGGCTTCGCTTCGCGCCTGCTCGAAGAGGTGCGGCAGAAGCGCGGTCTGGCTTACAGTGCGCATAGCTATTTCATTCCGCTGCAACAGCGTGGGCCATTCGAGATCGGCTTGCAGACCAAGCGCGAGCAGGCGGATGAGGCGCTGGCGGTGGTGCGCAAGACGCTGGGGGGTTTCATCGCCAAGGGACCTACCGAGGACGAGCTGAAGCGAGCCAAACAGAATCTGGTGGGCGGGTTCCCGCTGCGGATCGACAGCAACCGGAAGATTCTCGATCACCTGGCCGTGATCGGATTTTACCGGCTGCCGCTTTCCTATCTGGATGATTTCCCCGGCAAGGTGGAAAAAGTGACAGTTGCCCAAATCAGGGATGCCTTTACCCGCCGCGTCCAGCCGGACAGCATGGTGACCGTGGTGGTCGGCGCGGACGAGGCGAAATAATCCTTGGCGCCGCACAGCAAGGTCAGGATCATCGCCGGCGAATGGCGTGGCCGCCTGATTGATTTCCCGCAGGCGGAAGGCTTGCGCCCGACCCCGGACCGGGTGCGGGAAACCCTGTTCAACTGGCTCGGACAAACACTCGACGGCAAGACCTGTCTTGACCTGTTCGCCGGCAGCGGGGCGCTGGGGTTCGAGGCGCTTTCGCGCGGGGCGCGGCGGGTGGTGATGGCTGAACAGAACCCGCAGGTGCTGAAGGCCTTGCAGAAAAATGCGCGCAAACTCGGTGCCGATCGACTCGATCTGGTGGCGGGGGATGGGGTAAAAACCCTCTCCCGCGAGGGGGAGGCGTTTGATGTGATTTTTCTCGACCCACCTTTCCACCGCGGGATTTTACCGTTATTATTGCCGCTTCTTTCTGACCGGCTCGCGCCAGATGGTCTGGTTTACGCCGAAACCGAGCAGTCGTTTGAGCCGGGTGAAGGATGGGAAGTCTGGCGTAGCGGTCGGGCGGGCCAGGTGTTTTACTGTTTGCTGAAGCGAACAACTGAAGGTTCCTGATGGCGCTTAGAGCGGTTTACCCCGGCACGTTCGACCCGATTACCCTCGGTCATGAGGACTTGGTGCGGCGCGCCATTCGCCTGTTCGACGAGGTGATCGTCGCGGTGGCGGATAGCCAGAGCAAGAAGCCCTATTTTAGCGTGGAAGAGCGGGTGGACATGGCGAGGGAAGTGCTGGCCGATGTGCCCAAAGTTACCGTGGTGGGGTTTTCCGGGCTGCTGATGAATTTCTTGCGCGAGCAGGATGCGCGCGTCGTGCTGCGGGGCTTGCGCGCGGTTTCGGATTTTGAATACGAATTTCAGCTGGCGGGAATGAACCGGAGCCTGTATCCCGAGGTCGAAACGGTATTCCTGACGCCTTCGGACCAGTACATGTTTATTTCGGCCGGCATGGTCAGGGAGATTGCGCTGCTGGGCGGGGATGTCAGCCAGTTCGTGCAACCCTCGGTCAAGGCGAGGCTGCAACACAAAATTTTTTCTTAATATTGTAGAAGGAAATGCTATGGCTCTGATGATTACCGATGAGTGCATCAACTGTGATGTATGTGAACCCGAATGCCCTAACGGTGCGATTACCCAGGGCGATGAAATCTACGTGATCGACCCCGCTCTGTGCACCGAGTGCGTCGGGCATTACGACGAGCCGCAGTGCATCAGCGTATGTCCGGTGGATTGCATCATCATCAACCCTTCCCATCAGGAAACCAAGGAAGAGTTGCAGGCCAAATACGAGGTGCTTCAAGCTCAGGGTTGATTTAACCCGGGTCTGGACGAAAAAACGGCGGCATGGATTCCATGCCGCCGTTTTTTTCTGGGCGGAAAGCTCAGGCGCTTGCCGCGGCAGGCTGAGTTGCTTGCTCGTAGACCAGCGCGTTGGCAATGTGCCGCTGCAACAGGGACAAATCCTGCAGCTGCTTGTGGATGCCGCTTTCCATGTGCTGCAGTTCAGTGATCCGGTCTTCCAGCGTATCGGTCGCCTTGTGGATGCGCTTGATGCTTTCCAGGCGGCGGCGCAAATGAAGTTGATGTTCGCGCACCTGGGTTTCCATGGGCGCCATGATCGCCTTCAGCCAGTTTCCTACATCCTGGTTGGCGACTTCGTACACATGCACCACCCGGTTCGCCAGGGTTTCGAAAAATTTCGTGGTGAGGGAGGATTTTTCGTGGGTCAGCATGTTGAGCGCGGTGTTGAAGTGCTCGTTGTAGGCTTTTTCCAGCCGGGCGATTTCCTTGTGATACTTCAGGGTCGAGAAGGGGGCGGGAGTGGTTTGACTTAACCCATGCTCCTCGTTGAATTTCTTGTACATCGCGGCCATCATGCCCTTGATTTCTTCGATCTGCCTGGCGGATTGGGCGATGTTCTCGTTGGCATCCTTGAAAAAATGGTTCATGGCCTCGCGCATGCCCTTGGTGAACCGGGCTTCGGCCATGGCGGCACGGGTGTTCTTGACCTCGGTCTTGAGCGCATCCATGCCGAGGTGGGCGAACAGGATATTGGTCTGCTGGGAGAATACGCTGCGCAGGGCCTGAAAACGTTGCAGGCCTTTTTCGAAGTCCTCCTTGTCCCTCTTCACCTTGGACATCATGTGCTCGATCACATCCTCGTTCTTGCCGCGTAGCCCGAGCAGTTCGTCGAGCTGCTCGCGCACGCCGGCAAGCCGTGCATCCAGAATCGAGCGGATGTTCTCCTCCATGTGCTTGATTTCGCCCTGGGTATTGTCCCGGACGATTTCCTGCTTGGAGGGGATGAGCTCGTCGCTGAGCGATTTTTCCAGTGTCAGCAAACGGCTTTTTTCGAGCAGCGGTTCGTCCTGATTGATTTTGGCGAGCAGCCCCTTCTGAGCGGAAACCGGGAACACGTAAGCGGGCTTGATGCCGAGCAGGCTGGCGCTGGAGCTGACCTGTTTGTCGATTTCATTTTCGATCGCCTCGGCGCTTTTCAGTTCGTCCCACAGGCCATCGATTTTGTTCAACACCACCATGCGCCCCTTCTGGTGCCCCTGCTGGTTGCCGATATGATCGCGCCAGACCTCGATGTCGGACTTGGTGACGCCGGTGTCGGCGGCCAGGATGAACAGCACCGCATGCGCGTTGGGGAGCAGGTTCAGGGTCAGCTCCGGCTCGGTGCCGATGGCGTTGAGACCCGGCGTATCGAGGATAACCAGGCCCTGCTTCAGCAGCGGATGCGGGAAGTTGATGATGGCGTGGCGCCAGCAGGGGATGTCCACCGTGCCGTCTTCGTGCACCGTGACGATGTTGTTTTCGTCTTTCGCGTCATACAGGCCATAGCGTGCAGCTTCGTCCAGGCTGACCCGCTTGGTTTGGCTCACCTGCAGGAAGGCATCGGCCATGGCATCGCTCGACTCGATGTCGAGCGGCACGATGTTCCATTCGTCGAGGTAACGCTTGTACTCCGTGGTGGTCGTATCGGCGGTTCGGGTTTCGATAGGCAGCAACTGGATGCAGGGTTCGCGGCCTTCCTCGTACATCAGTTCGGTCGGGCACATGGTGGTGCGCCCCGCGCTCGAAGGCAGCAGCCGCTGGCCGTAATCGGCAAAGAAAATGGCATTGATCAGCTCGGATTTGCCGCGCGAGAATTCGGCGACGAAAGCCACATTGAGCTTGTCGTCGCGGAGCCGGTCGAGCAAGTGCTGGATGCGCAGGTCGGTCTGGGCGTCATTCAGTTCCTGCTCGTTGAGCCAGTTGCGAAAGTCGCCGACGTTGTCAGACAGGCGGCTGCGCCAGGCGCTGTAGGCTTCGAAGTGCGAGACCAGATCATCGTGTGCCATGATTCCCCCGGGGGTTTTTATTCGAATGGGTTAAACTCTATCACAAAATACAGCACATCAACGTTTCTTATCAATATTTTAAGGGGCGTATTGAACGTCACTTCTGGTGGCCATGATCTTCAATAATTAAGCGGAAAATGGCGGAAATCCGTCGCCTTTACGAACTTTCTACGGGTACTTAAGCGCGCGGGAGCATTAGATCGACAAAATCGTTTACTGAATGACCGGGATTCTGCAAGATGGCCGTGGCAGCCATTTCGATCCGCGCCTGCTGGATGCGTTTACCGGAATTGCATCAGAGCTCTACACCACGATCAATAACAAGGAAGACCAAGTGGGGGGGGGCGTCTCAGAAAACGGAAAATAAAGCACGCTAAGCCCAAAAACTCGTCGCTCTTGAACAGAGTTATACCAGACCGGCCGCCAGTCCAACACCGATCAGCAGCATTGCCCCAGCCACCACGATCTGCACCGTGCGCAGCGTCATTTTTTGAAGCATGCGCTTGCCCATGAATGAACCGATGAAAGCGCAGATCGTGCCCACCGCAACCGGCGCGAGCAGTTCCTGCGACCGAGCAAAATCGCTCGCCATGAAACTAGCGCCATAAACCACCAGTCGTGCAGCATCGACGATGACGGCTGAAACGACGCCTGTAGCGACGAACGCCTCTTTCGATAGGCCACTTTTCAGCAGGAAGGCCGAGCGGAGTGCTCCTTGGTTCCCTGACAGGCCGCCGAAGAAACCGGATAGTGCGCCTCCCAGCGGTAGCCAGCGCGGTGGGAACGCCAGCGCTTGAAAGCGGGGTGACAACTCCAAGAGGGCGAATGCCACGATCAGGGAGCCTATGACGGCCTTGATCATGGTGATCTCGAACGTCGATCCGCCAACGGTGTAACTCGCAATGACCGGCATCTTGTCGAAAAGGTTGATGAGACTTGCCCCCGCCAATGCGGCGATAGCGGCGGACACGCTGAAGCGTGCCACGACCCGCCAGTCAGCCTGCTTGGCCATCAAGCCGAACTTGAAAATATTGTTGGCGAAATGCAC
>CAZLJK010000044.1:0-3441 GCA_964559825.1 uncultured Sulfuricella sp.
GAGCACGCCGAACTGCACCTGCTGCTGTCGATGATGACGCCGCTGGGCTGGCTGGAGCGGATGCCGACCTACAAGGATCAGCAGGAAAAACTGATTGGAAAGGATTTAAGCACCTACGGCTTTCTCGGCTACCCGCTGCTGCAGGCGGCGGATATCCTGATCTACCGCGCCAACCAGGTGCCGGTGGGTGAGGATCAGGTGCCGCATATCGAGTTCACGCGCGAGCTGGCGAGGCGCTTCAACCACCTCTATGGGCGCGAGCCGGGCTTCGAGGAAAAGGCGGAAGCCGCAATCAAGAAGCTCGGCGGCAAGCGCGCCAAACTCTACAAGGAGCTGCGCACCCGCTACCAGCAGGAAGGCGACGACGAGGCGCTGGAATCCGCGCGGGCCTTGCTCAACGACCAGCAGAACCTGTCTCTGGGCGACCGCGAGCGGCTATTCGGCTATCTCGAAGGCGGCGGCAAGATGATCCTGGCCGAACCCCAGGCGCTGCTCACCGCGGCATCGAAGATGCCGGGGCTGGACGGGCAGAAAATGTCGAAATCCTACAACAACACCATTTCCCTGCGCGAGGACGAGGACAGCGTGGCGAAAAAAATCCGCACCATGCCGACCGACCCGGCGCGGGTGCGGCGCACCGACCCCGGTACGCCGGAAAAATGCCCGGTATGGCAGTTCCATTTGGTCTATTCTGAAGAAGGCCGAAAAGAATGGGTGCAGCAGGGCTGCACCACGGCCGGCATCGGCTGCCTGGAGTGCAAGCAGCCGGTGATCGACGCCGTGCTGGAAGAGCAGAAGCCGATGCGCGAACGGGCGCAGATGTACATGGACGACCCCACCCTGGTGCGCAACATCGTATCCGACGGTTGCGAAAAGGCGCGTGAGCTGGCATCCGAAACCATGCGCGAAGTGCGGGAGGCGATGGGGTTGAATTACGGCTGACTTGGCTCCATGTTGAAGTAACACTCGCGCAGCGAGACTTCGTCCCCCTCTCCTGCAGGTGGGAGAGGGCAGGGGTGAGGGAAATGACTATGCCAAGAAAAAAGAAAATCACGCTAGATCAGGAGTTCCTTGAAGGCGAGGTGCTAAGCTCCACGGAGGCCGGCGAGGAAACTGCTCCGCCGCTTCCTGCCGCCATCTATCCCACTACGCTTTACCTGCTGCCCCTGTCGGAGCGCCCTTTTTTCCCCGCCCAGACCCTGCCGTTGCTGATGAACGAGGGACCGTGGCTGGGAACGGTGAAGAAGATCGGCGACACGCCACAGCAGATGGCGGGCATTATTCTGGTCAACCTTCCCCACGCCGAAGGGGCTACGCCGCAGGATTTCTATTCCATCGGCACGCTCGTGCGCATGCATCACCCGGTACGCGCCGAGGGCAAGATCCAGTTCATTGCCGAGGGCCAGAGCCGCTTCCGCATCGTCAAATGGATTTCCAGCAAGCCGCCCTACGTGGTGCAGGTCGAATATCCCCTTGAAATCGCGCGCAACGAAGATGAGTTGAAGGCCTACGCGATGGCGATCATCAACACCATCAAGGAGTTGATGCCGCTCAACCCGCTGTATAGCGAAGAACTCAAGTTCTTCCTCAACCGCTTCAGCCCGAATGAGCCTTCGTTGCTGGCTGATTTCGCCGCTTCCCTGACGACTGCGTCGAAAGAGGAACTGCAGTCGGTGATGGATGCCTTCAACCTGCGCCGCCGCATGGAGAAGGTGCTGGTGCTGATCAAGAAGGAGCTTGAGGTCGCCAAGCTGCAGTCACAGATTCGCGAGCAGGTCGAGCAGAAGATGAGCAAGCAGCAGCGCGAGTTTTTCCTGCGCGAACAGCTCAAGGAAATCCAGAAAGAGCTGGGTCTGGCCAAGGACGACAAGACCGCCGACATCGAACGCTTCAGGGAGCGGCTGGCCAAGCTGAAACTTACCGAATCGGCGCAAAAACGCGTCGACGAGGAGATGCAGAAGCTTTCGGTGCTCGAATCCGGCTCACCGGAATATGCGGTGACGCGCAACTACCTCGACTGGCTGAGCCAGTTGCCGTGGGGCAAGTTTTCCAAAGACAAGCTCGATCTGGCGCGTGCGCGCAAGATCCTCGACCACGATCACGATGGTCTCGACGACGTCAAGGAACGCATCGTCGAGTTCCTTGCCGTAGGTTCTCTCAAGGGCGAAATTGCCGGTTCCATTCTTTTGCTGGTGGGCCCGCCCGGCGTCGGCAAGACTTCCATCGGCCGATCCATCGCCAATGCCCTGGGACGAAAATTCTACCGTTTCTCCCTCGGCGGCATGCGCGACGAGGCCGAAATCAAGGGCCACCGACGTACCTATATCGGCGCCATGCCGGGCAAGTTCGTTCAGGCGATCAAGGAATGCGGCGTGGCCAATCCGGTGATCATGCTCGACGAGATCGACAAGATCGGTGCTTCCTATCAGGGCGATCCGGCTTCGGCGCTGCTGGAAGTGCTCGATCCCGAGCAGAACGTCGATTTCCTCGATCACTATCTTGACGTGCGTTTCGACTTGTCCAAGGTGCTGTTCATCTGCACCGCCAACCAGCTAGATACCATCCCTGCGCCGCTTCTGGACCGGATGGAGACGATCCGGTTATCTGGCTACATCACCGCCGAGAAGGTGCAAATCGCCAAGCACCACCTGTGGCCGAAACAGCTCAAGAAGGCTGGGCTGAAGCGCGGCAATCTCACCATTACAGAAGCCGCGCTGAAGCGCGTCATTGAAGGCTTTGCGCGTGAGGCGGGGGTGCGGAATCTGGAAAAGCAGCTCGGCAGCATGGTACGCAAGGCGGCGGTGAAGATCGTCGGCGGAGTTGAACCGCCAATTCGTCTGGGTGTCGATGAGGTCGAGGCATATCTTGGCAAGCCGGTGTTCATGCCGGAAAGGCCGATCACCGGCATCGGCGTGGTGACGGGCCTGGCTTGGACGGCAATGGGCGGCGCCACGCTGTCGATCGAAGCAACCCTGGTGCACACCAAGAACCGCGGCTTCAAGCTTACCGGCAAGCTCGGCGAAGTGATGCGCGAATCGGCGGAGATCGCCTACAGCTACATAGCGTCGCACCTCAAGGCATACAAGGGCAACCCGGCGTTTTTCGACGAAGCGTTTGTCCACCTGCATGTGCCGGAAGGCGCGACGCCCAAGGACGGTCCGAGCGCAGGTATCACCATGGCCACCGCGCTGCTGTCGCTGGCCCGCCACGAGAAAATTTCCCGCCCGCTCGCCATGACCGGCGAGCTGACCCTGACCGGTGAAGTCCTGCCTATCGGCGGGTTGCGCGAGAAAGTCATTGCGGCGAGGCGCATCCGCATCATGGAACTGATTTTTCCGGAAGCCAACCGGCGCGATTTCGACGAGCTGCCGGATCACATAAAGGAAGGCGTGACGGCGCATTTTGTGAGACAATTCAAAGATGTGGTGAAGATCGTTTTTG
>CAZLJK010000044.1:3541-21026 GCA_964559825.1 uncultured Sulfuricella sp.
ATCCACGGTGAGCCGCTCGCCGAGATGCCGCATGACCTCTACATTCCGCCCGAAGCGCTCGAGGTATTTCTCGAGACTTTCGAAGGCCCGCTCGATCTTCTGCTGTACCTGATCCGCCGCCAGAACCTGGATGTACTCAATATCCAGATGGCGGAGCTGACTCGGCAGTACATGCACTACGTTGAAATGATGCACGCGGGCCAGCTTGAGCTGGCGGCCGAGTACCTGCTGATGGCGGCGCTGCTGATCGAGATCAAGTCGCGCATGCTGCTGCCGCGTCGCGACGAGGGTGCCGAGGAGGAAACCGATCCGCGTGCCGAGCTGGTGCGAAGGCTGCTGGAGTACGAGCAGATGAAGCTGGCGGCACAGCGCCTGGATGAGCTGCCTGTCGCCGGGCGTGATTTCGCCCTGGTTCAGGTATGGCTGGAGCAGGCTGCGGCAAAGCGCATGCCGGAAGTCAGTCTGGACGATCTGAAGCAGGCCTGGCTGGGCGTGCTGGCACGTGCAAGGGTCAATCGCCACCATAAGGTGAGCCGTGAGGAACTGTCGGTGCGCGAGCACATGAGCCGACTCCTGCGCCACCTGAAGGACGAACGCTTCGCCGAGTTCGGCGCGCTGTTCGACCCGACACGTGGCGTGCCGGAACTGGTGGTGACCTTTCTCGCCGTGCTGGAGCTGGTGCGGGAGTCCCTGATCGTGGTTACCCAGCAGGAACCGTTCGCCCCGATTTATGTGAAACTGAGTCATGCAGACGCCTAATTTGAAAGAAATCAAGCTGGTGCTGGAAACTGCCCTGCTGGTGGGCCAGGAGCCGCTGTCCCTGCATGGACTGAAAAAGCTGTTCGACTTCGAGTTGAGCACGGATATCCTGCGTAAACTACTGGAAGAGCTGCGCCAGGACTGGACGGGGCGCGGCGTGGAGCTGGTCAGCGTGGCGAGTGGCTGGCGCTTTCAGGCACGCGCCGAATACCAGAAGTATCTCGACCGTCTCAATCCGGAAAAGCCGCCGCGCTATTCTCGCGCGGTCATGGAAACCCTGGCGATCATCGCCTACAAGCAACCGGTGACGCGCGGCGACATCGAAGATATTCGCGGCGTCGCGGTCGGCAGCCAGGTGATCAAGACACTGGAAGAGCGTGGCTGGATCGATGTGGTTGGCCACCGCGATGTGCCGGGCCGGCCCGCGTTGCTAGCGACTACACGGCAAATGCTCGACGATCTCGGTTTGCGCTCGCTGGAGGAATTGCCCCAGCTGGAGCAGACCGAAGTAAATTTACTTGCAACATCTAACGAATGACTGAAAGCGGACAAATGTAGGTTGGGTTAGCGGCTTTATCGTGTAACCCAACAAACCCAAGCTTCCTTCAAGATGTGGGTTTTGAATGTTTTAGGTTTGTTGGGTTACGGCGCAAAAAACCGCGCCTAACCCAACCTACATGATTGATAACGAAATAACGGAAAGCAGGACGATATGGCAGAAAAGAAGGATTCCATCGGACCGCGCTCCGATTCACCGCCAAGGAAGAAGGCGAGTAACCAGGAATTCCGCGGCGGCAAGAAGACGCCGTTTCGCAAACCGCTGAAAGCGCAAAGTGATGTGAAGCCCGCCAAGGCTGAGGAAGCTCCTGCGCCAGTGTATGAAATTCAGGAAGAAGATGACGCGTCTGACAAAAGCGCTACGCCGCGTGCGCGTCGAGGTCAGCCAACACAGAAGCTGCAGAAGATACTGGCCCAGGCCGGGCTGGGTTCGCGCCGCGACATGGAAGAGCTGATCAAGGCGGGGCGGGTGACGGTCAACGGCCAGGTGGCCGAACTGGGCGCGCGCATCGGCGATGATGACATCGTGCGGGTGGACCGCAAGAATGTCCGTGTTCGCCCGGCGGACCGGATGCCGCGTATCATGCTCTACCACAAGCCGGAAGGCGAGATCGTCAGCCGCGACGACCCGGAAGGCCGTGCCAGCGTGTTCGATCGCCTGCCGCAGATGAGAACCTCGAAATGGATCGCCATCGGGCGCCTGGATTTCAACACCAGCGGCCTGCTGATTTTCACCACGTCAGGCGAACTGGCCAATCATTTGATGCATCCGCGTTTCGAAGTGGAGCGTGAATACGCAGTACGCACCCTGGGGATGCTCACGCCCGAGCAGCTGGAGCAGCTCACGGCGGGGATCGAGCTTGAGGATGGCACGGCGAATTTCGATATGGTTTCCGACCAGGGTGGTGAAGGCATCAACCATTGGTACCGCGTCATCTTGCGGGAGGGTCGTAACCGCGAGGTGCGGCGCATGTTCGAAGCCGTCGGCCTGACTGTCAGCCGCTTGATGCGGGTGCGTTTCGGGGTGATCAACCTGCCGCCGCGCCTGAAGCGCGGACAGACCATGGAACTGGAACCAGCTCAGGTGCGCCAGATCCTGAAATGGGCAGGGATAGAAGCCCCCGCCGTCGCCGACAGGCAGACGCGCCCCGATGAGGATCGACGAGTAAGCCGGATCAGATCGCATCACCCTGTAGCGCCGGCACCAGAAAAACCGGCTCGCCGTCCACGCAAGGCGCCACCATCGCGTTGATTCGTCGTGGGTTGTTGTCAGTTCGCCGGCTTAGGTTGGGCGCAGAATTGAAGCGGGTTCGCAGTGCAGGAATCTCGCGATTCTTGTTTTTCTACAAGGCCATGGCCGGGTGATACGACAGACAGCCTTGTTGATGCGGATCCGAGAGATTACGGCAGGCGCACTCGTTTCAAATACCCATCCGGTGCTACGGTGATCAGTAACTTATTCTGAATGCTCTTATCAATCTCAAATTCAGGATGAGTTTTTAGGTATTCCAATACTGCAGTTTTCGGACTATTGCCAGGATGCCAAGGGCGATTTTTAAAAACATCGACTCATTTGGATGTGACTTTTATCGCTCAAAGCCTAGGGCAGCCGCTCTCAAAAAATACTCCATGGCCTGTTCGCTTTCGCCCTTTTCTTTCATAACCAAGCCGCACCAGAACGTCAATACCGCATCTCCCGGAAAATATTTTCGGTATTGGAAAATACTTCCTTTGGCGTCTGTCGAATATCCAGCGTTCTCCATCGCGATCCTCCTGTCTGCCGCTTCCCTGATCGGGGCGTCTGCGGAAAAAGCGCTTTGAATGTAAGGTTCGGCGTAATCCCCAAGGGAATTTAGAAAATAGTTCAATCCCTCTTGGGCACCCTGGAAAGAAAAGCCCAGCAAATCTCGTGGCCGCTTTGAGTGGGCCAACAATTCATCGTACAAACAGCCGAATCGATCCAGGATCGTCTGGATTGAGAAAGTACGCTGAGCGTAATCCTTGGCATTATGTCCCATCTGTTCGACGAGAGCAGGATTGCCTGCTAACTTCTCCAGGCAGCGCGAATAGTCCTGTGGTGACGATGCCACCAATCCATTATAACCATCCAGCACAATCTCCTTCTCGGGGCCGTTATCCATGACAACAGCGGGTACACCCGCCCCCATTGATTCGATGAGTACCTGCTCGCCTGTTCCGTAATGGAGTGGGTTGAGCGGATAGCCCAGTACGTCCATGGCGGCGAACACCGAACCGATGTCCTCCACATAACCTCCCAGGTGAAAGCGGTCAGCCGCCCCCGCCACATGAATCTGTTTCTCGATGAGACCGCTGTCATTTCCCTGTCCGTACACTGAAAACTGCACGTCTTTAACCGCTACATCGATCGACATGCCGACAAAATCTGCGTGGAGTTTGCTGAAATCGAGCGTGCCGATATATCCAACGTGAAAGCCTTGGTGGGGTTGTTTCCGAACGTCGGCCACGCGGCCAAGGCCAGAGCATGAATGCACGAATCCAAGTTTAGTCCCCTGGCCTTCCGATCTCAGTCGGCACAGCAGGGGGTGTTCCCTAAAGGCGTACTCCGTCGATGCAATAAATCGATCTGCATAGTCAACAATGGAGGGGGTGATGAAGTTTGGATAATGGAAACCAGAAATGTGCGAATAAACAACCAGTCGGCATGGTGGCATGCGAAAAGTACCGAGAAAGCATGCCAAGGTTGGATGGTTCCACCAATCGATTTGGACGATGTCGGCGCATTCAATGCGCTCTGCCAGGTCGGCTCGCGAACGAACATCCAAAGAATATTTCTCGATATTTCGCCGGGATTCTTCCCCGGGTTCGTCCAGCAGGATGAATTCGTTCTCGAAGGAAGAAAGCTGCGAACTGACGGCAGCGATATTTCCTAGAACTTGCCCTACACCGCCCCCCAAGTGCGGAGTGATATGGAGAACCCTGGTCACGCTGGAAATATCCGTATCTGACGTTGTGGCTGGTCCGGCAGGCTGGCAACCTTATCCTTATTCTGGCGTGACAGCGGTATAGAGCATGTGCGACAGTGATCAAGTGCCTGCCAATCATTAGCCAGCATTCGTTCCCGATAGCGCTGGAATATCTCGTTGTTGAATACTTCAACGGGGTCTTTGTCGATGGCATTACCCAAATCAAAATATCCGCTCTGATCGGCTGAACAGAAAGCGTAGGCGCCCGAGGCGAACACAATGATTCGCTCCCACATATCAATGCAAGGCTCGATGATTTCCGCATCCTGTATCTTCATTGTCTCGTAGGAGGTAATGCGCGAGCCGCAGTTATGAACATCGAACTTGATCACGGCGTCGCCTTTGCTACTGTCAATGCGTGCTTCCCAAAAGGCCTTGTAAGCGGGCCATTCATATGCGTTGCTCTGCTGACGAATGAAGCGCACCAGGACACGGCCGTTGGCTTTTTTTGCATCACGCAGACGCAGATAATTCTCTACATTGCCCACGACCGTTTCGAATTTGGTTCTTTTGCGGATAGACTCATGAACCTCCTTGGTGGCACCGTCGATAGAGGCAATCAAAGTATCCATACCTGCGTCAAGTAGCTTTTCAGCCATCTTTTCCGTCAATTTCTGGCAGTTAGTCGAAAACCCAACGCCCTTAAATCCGATATCCTTCAGGTGGCGAACTTTATCGGAAATCGTTTTGTCAAGAAGTGGCTCGCCACAACCGTGGAGTGTAACGAACTTGAAGTGCTGGACATAAGGTACGAAGCGATCACTAATACGCTTAAAGAAGTCTAACTGCATGATTTCTTTTGGGCGGCCATCATCGAATATGACACACATTGTGCATCGAGCGTCACATAAGCCATTGACGGTTTCAATCTGAAGATGGGAGGGGTATATGATATTATCTATTGGTTTCATTGGAAAAAATCACCATAATAGCGAGATGTCGTTAGCAAATTATGCCAGAGAGAAGCTGTAATGGGCCATAGTCAAGTCAGGTGTGTTTGGCCTGTCGGTTGTGTGTTGGGGGAGGGGCCTCTTTGGAGCGCAGAATTACAATGCCTTCTTTTTGTCGATATCAAAAAACCTTCAATTTTGAAGTGGTGTCCCAATGGCCCCGCCGCTATTTTTCCGCTGCAAAAGGAAATTGGCGCAATTGCATTATGCAAGAATGGCGGAATCGTGGCTGCACTTAAAGATGAATTTGCTTTGATTCAGCTTGAACCGTTTACCTTAACTGCCATTGTACTCCCCGAGCCCGAACCTCTGGGCAACCGATTCAATGATGGGAAATGCGATCCTGCGGGCAGATTTTGGGCAGCCTCCATGGATGATGCTTGCGCGAGTCCGACAGGGGCGATCTGGCGGTTATCAGCGGATTTGAAGGTGGATCGGATGTCGGAGGGGTATGTCGTGGGTAATGGATTTGGCTGGAGTCCGGATGGGAAGACCATGTACTTCACGGACAGTCATAACCGGACTATCTTTGCTTATCCTTTCGATCAAGCCTCTGGCTCCTTGGGAAAGCGGCGTTGTTTTGCGGTTGTGCCAGATGATGAAGGCTATCCCGATGGGTTAACGGTCGATGCAGATGGACACGTCTGGAGCGCACACTGGGACGGCGGAAAAATTACAAGGTACCGACCAGATGGAACGGTTGACTATTTCATACCAATGCCTGTGCCGCGCCCGACTTCACTCGCATTCGGAGGTGCTGATTTTCGCCAACTTTATGTTACTTCTGCTTCCATTGGACTTTCGGTGCAACAAATCCAGGAATCACCCTTGTCCGGCGGTCTCTTTGTGGTCGAAGCTGGTGTCGCCGGACGGCCAGAACCTTACTTTGCCGGCTAGTTGGATACGACCGAATGAATGAAACAATGACCATTTTTTGCCAGAGAATATGGGCCGCAACATGAGATCGCATCGTCTTAATCGCAGTTTATTCGACTTCGCTCCCCGGCGTGTTTTTCTGGTTGCCAATGCCGGGCGTGAATTTTCACGGCTGACTGACACAGTCGCCAGCGTTTCACTACCACAAGATTCGAGATGATTGTGCTTGTAATGGGCGTGAGTGGCGTCGGTAAAACTACAATTGGCTGTTTGCTCGCAAGTGCTATTGGAGGGCGATACCTTGAGGGGGATGACTTTCATACACCAGGCAATCTCGCCAAGATGCGCGCAGGGATTCCACTTGGCGATGAAGATCGCCTGCCCTGGCTCCATGCCCTTGGTGCAAGCTTGAAGACTGCCAACCAAAAGGATGAATCTGTAATTCTTGGCTGTTCAGCATTGCGGGAAACTTATAGGCGATTACTTCTGACCTACTGCCCAAGTTGTAAAATCGTCTGGCTTTACGGCCAACCCGAATTGGTTGCGGCCAGGATAGAAGGCCGAACTGGACATTTTATGCCGGCCCATCTGCTTTCGAGTCAGTTCGCGATTCTTGAGCCGCCTGCTGATGCCATCGCCGTGAGCATCAGTCATGCGCCTGAGGAAATGCTGCGACAAATTCTGAAAAAATTGTCCTTAAAAAAGTGATCAAAGGCCTAGCTTGAACTTGACGGTCGTGACGCCTTTGCGATGCTCACTTAATCCGTCGGAGATAACCGTCCGGACAGACCGTTAGCACCAACTTGTTTTCGATTCGTTTGTCGATCTCGAAAATGTCGGTCGACTTGAGATATGCGTGTACGGCTGTCTTGGGGTTATTGCCCTTTCCCCATGGTCGGTCGGTGTGCCCGCCGGGCGCGTCTTCGACGATCGTGTCAAAGACAACACAGTAACTGCCTTTTGTCACCAAAGGCGCATAGAGCTCAAGCTCTCGAAGGACATGTTCATGAGTGTGGTTGGAGTCAAGGCAAACAAGAATACGCTGCTTGCTTTGCGCTAGAGCCCGGACTTTATCTGCGACACGCTCGTCAATACTGGAACCCTCAATCATGGTGATGCGCTTTGACATCGGGTGCTTGACGATCTCGGCCCAGTTCGGTGCACGGATGTCGATGTCTAGGCCCAATACCATGCCATCACCGCCTATTAATTCGAGCATTGAAGCGGAAAAGACCAGTGACCCGCCGTGAGCAATCCCGGTCTCGATTATCAAATCGGGTTTAATCTCCCAGATAAGCTCCTGCATGGCAATAATATCTTGAGGCAGTTGGATAATCGGGCGGCCCATCCACCGGAAGTGATAACCGTACTCATAATCAGCAGTCTTGCTAATCCATTGCTTTGATAGTCCCTGTATCGACTCGTCTTGCCCGAGTTTCTCTATAAACCCGTCATTTCTTTTCTCGTCCATTTTCTCTCCGTAAAAAGGGCTAACTTGTAAAAATGCGCTCTGATTTTATAAGGGGTAGTCCCTCATCCTCGGCGTTCACCAGGTCTTACTTCTATTCAAGGCAAGACTGGCCGCTTGCATCCAATCGACGCCGATCACCCCAAAAAGCCATGGGCTCGTAATCAGGGTAGGGGTAATAGCCGAGGCCAAGTTCAATTTTCCAGTTGTTTTCCTGTAACCAATGCTCTACTAGTCTGCGTATGGATATGGGTGTTCCGGAGCAAATGTTAACAGTACCTAAGTCGCGTTGCGCGATTGCCAGCCGAACAATCTGAAGAGCAACTTCTGTTACTGGCAAATAGTCGCGTAATTGTTCCCCACCGGACATGTTGAACACTTTGTCTCCAAGCGATATGGCTTCTTTGAGCTTTGGATAAAGCGAGGTGCTGGGTTGGCCTTCGCCATACATATAGAAAAGACGCGCCCAAGTCTGGTTGAATGGCTGGATCGATTTCAAAAACTCCAACTGCTGCCGTAATGCATCCTTGGCATATGCGTATGGATTGTTCGGCTTGGTGGGCATGTCTTCCGAGAGGGCGCCCGACTGCATGCCGTATTCAAAACAAGTTCCAGTCACCAGTAGCGATGTCAGTCCAGCCTCGACCATGGTCTTAAGGAAATGATATTGCCTAGGCAATTCGATCTCAAAATGATGGGGGGATTTGTAATTCGGCAACCCACCCCAAGCAAGATGTATCAAGACTTCCGGGCTGCCCATTTGCTCGAAGCAATCTGGTGTCGGGTGAGTAATATCCATTTCCACCACCCGAACAGCTTTACTCAGCCAGGCTAGCCGAGCCGCATTACGAGTTACGGCAACGATTTCTACATCATGCGCTAGCAAATTGGCCAATACATGTTGGCCGATAAAACCGCTGGCTCCTGTTACAGCAACTTTCATCGAATGTTCCTCAAACCACTTTCAGTGAGGGTACAGCCACCACAAACTGACCACCCCATTCGCGTATATAAGCGAGTTGCGCCATTACTTCCTCGCGCAAGTTCCATGGGAGTATCACTACGTAATCCGGTTGGGTTTGTGTCAAATGCGCTTCCGCGACAATCGGGATTCGGCAACCGGGCAAGAATTTATCCTGCTTCGCAGGATTGCGATCCACTACGTAAGCAAGCAAGTCCGGCCGAGCACCCGCATAATTCAGCAGTGTGTTCCCCTTTGCGGCTGCACCATACCCGGCTACTATTTTGCCGGCACATTTAGCGCCGATCAAAAAAGCCAAAAAGTCATTTTTTACCTGATCGGCCTTGGCTTGAAACCCAGCATAAAACGCTTCGTCATTCATGCCTGCTGCTGCTTCACGCGCCAAAAGCGCCGCCACATTCGGGCTTTGTTCACACTTTCCAGAATCGCTACGTTGCGCGTATACCCGCAAGCTACCGCCGTGAGTGTACAGTTCTTCTGCATCAAACACATTCAGGCCGTTGCGCTCGAAAATGCGCTTTACTACGGTTAACGAAAGGTAGGAGTAATGCTCGTGGTAAATGGTGTCGAATTGATTTTCGGTCACCAAGCGCAGCAAGTGAGGAAATTCAAAAGTCGCGACGCCCGCCGGTTTCAAAAGTAGCGCAAAACCACGCACGAAATCGTTGATGTCCGGCACATGCGCGAGCACATTGTTGGCTGTTGTAAGATCAGCCTGTTTGCCCAGTGCAACAAGTCGTTCCGCCAGCTGGACTCCGAAAAACGCTTCAACGATTTCGATGCCCTTGGCCCGCGCGGCCTCAGCCGTGCTGTTGGTGGGCTCGATGCCCAAGCAGGGAATGCCCTGTGCTTTGGCGTGCTGCAGCAGATAGCCGTCATTCGCCGCCACTTCGACAATATGAGAATTTGCATTCAGCGAAAAACGTTGCACCATATCCGCCACATATTGCTCGGCATGTTTTAACCAGGTCGTTGAGAAAGAACTGAAGTAAGCGTAATCGGCGGAGAACAGCTCGTCCGCCCCGGCATAATCTTCAGTCTGTGCCAACCAGCATTCGGTGCACACCAGTACGCGCAAGGGAAAATGCTTTTCCGGTGCGTGCAATGTCTGCTCGGTAAGGTAGGCATTGGAGGGTGGCGCCGCCCCTAGATCGATCAATGGCAGCGTTAACTCAGTGTTGCAGTGACGGCATCTCATACCGCTATTCCTGGAAAATCCGGGTCGATAAACGGGTGGCTGCAATCCCGTTCTGAAAGGTCGGCTATCGGCAACGGCCATGCGATATTCAGCCTTGGGTCGGAAGCGTTCAGCGCGCCTTCGGCTTCTGGATAATAAGCGGCAGTGTGCAAATAAATCAGCTCGCAATCCTCGGTCAATGCCTGAAAGCCGTGAGCGTAGCCTTCCGGAATGAGGAAGCTCTTGCGATTGGCGGCCGAAAGGATTTCGCCATGACTTTGCAGGAAGGTGGGCGAGGCGCGCCTAAGGTCAACCGCCACATCCCATATCTCCCCCTTTAGACAGCTCACCAGTTTGGCTTCAGCATGTGGCGGATATTGAAAATGCAGGCCGCGTACAGCGGCCTTGTTGCGTGTGAGGGTGTGGTTGATTTGCACGATGGGTTTATCGAAGCCTGCCGCACGGAATTCATCGGCGCAGTAAAAGCGCGACAAAAAACCACGATGGTCTTCTATGGCTTTGCGCTGCACCAACGTCAGTCCTGTCAAAGGGGTAGGAATAAAATCAAAGCGGGACATAATTAACTGTTTTGTGTCAACGACGGTAGTCGGTTATTTGTGCCAGCGTGACTGACCGCATGTTTTCCGCTTTTTTCCACGCATCGTGCCATTCCAGCGTTTTTTGCAATGCAGTATGCAGTCGCCAGCGCGGAAGCCAGTTCAACTGGTTGCGTGCCTTGCTGCTATCCAGTTTAAGGTAGTGCGCCTCGTGGGGTTGCAGTGTTTCATCGCACTGCCAATTCATATCCGTATGAATTTCGGCCAAACGCTGAACGATCCAAAGTACCGAGCGGGCATCTTCATCGGCTGGCCCGAAGTTCCATGCCTCGGAGAATGCTGCACCCTCCGTATAAAGCCGCTCGGCCAGCATCAAATAACCGGATAGCGGCTCCAGTACATGCTGCCAGGGCCGTGTGGCTTGCGGGGCGCGTATTCTCAGCGTTTCACCTGCATCCAGGGCGCGCAGAAAATCCGGGATCAAGCGGTCTGCCGCCCAGTCGCCGCCGCCAATTACATTGCCTGCCCGCGCACTCGCCAACGCGACTCCTGCCGACTCGAGGAATGACCGGCGATAGGCGGCAGTCACCAACTCGGCGCAGGCCTTGCTGCTCGAATAAGGATCGAATCCCCCCATGGCTTCGTGCTCGCGGTAGCCCCATACCCATTCGCGGTTTTCATAGCATTTATCCGTGGTGACATTCAGCACCGCCTTGACGCTGGATGTGGCTCGCACGGCTTCGAGCATATTCACCGTTCCCATCACATTTACTGCGTAGGTCTCTGCGGGTTGAGCATAGGAATAGCGCACCAAGGGTTGTGCCGCCAGATGAAAAACAATTTCCGGTCGCACGGCTTGCATGGCATGGCGGAGTTTGTCCGCATCGCGGATGTCGCCGATTTCGCTGTTCGCCATGCCTTGGCCAATTTTTGCCACTGTAAAGAGGTTGGGTTCGGTTGGCGGATTCAGCGCGTAGCCATGCACTTCCGCGCCTAGGGATTGCAGCCATAGCGACAGCCAGCCGCCCTTGAAGCCGGTGTGTCCGGTGAGGAGTACGCGCTTGTCGTGCCAGAACGTTGGGTTCATTTCCATTGCTTCCACGGCGCACTACCACTCTGCCAAAGGGCTTCCAGATAATTCTTGTCGCGTAGCGTGTCCATTGGCTGCCAGAACCCTTGGTGCTCATAAGCCATCAGCTCACCCTGAGCCGCGAGCTGGTTGAGTGGCCTACCTTCCCATGAAGTGGTGTCGTCGGCAATGAGTTCAAGGCAGCTGGGAGACAATACAAAAAAACCGCCGTTGATCCAACCGCCGTCGCCTTGCGGTTTTTCGATAAAGCCGCACACTGAACCGCCATCCATGTTTAACGCACCATATCGTCCGGGCGGTTGAACTGCCGTCACCGTTGCACGTTTGCCATGTTGCCGGTGAAAGGCTATCAATGCAGCGATATCAACATCCGCTACACCGTCGCCATAGGTAAAACAAAACTCCTCCTCGTCTTTAACATATTGGGCAACTCGCTTCAACCGCCCACCCGTCATGGTATCGTCACCGGTGTCCACCAGCGTGACACGCCATGGCTCGGCATGTCGTTCATGCACTTCCATCTGGTTGTTCTGCATATCGAAAGTCACGTCCGACATGTGGAGGAAATAATTGGCAAAATATTCTTTGATAACATAGCCTTTGTAGCCGCAACAAACCACAAAATCATTGATGCCGTGAGCCGAGTACACTTTCATGATGTGCCACAGCACCGGTCGGCCGCCGATTTCTATCATCGGCTTGGGCTTGACCGATGTTTCCTCGCTGATCCTGGTCCCCAATCCACCTGCAAGTATGATCGCCTTCATATTTTTGTCATCCATATGCAATTTCGCGTTTTGGGAACGATAACATATCTGCACGTGCGGCTTGCCAGATTTGCCAGTCGGATCACGCGTCAGTGTTTCTTTGGCGGTCTAGTTAGTCGACGGTGTGTCGCACCAGCGTTGCCACATTTGTCGATAAGCATTTTCAACCTTGCGGGCAAAACCCGCTTCGTCCCTGATGGGGCTGTTTTCCATTTCTGTGCGCAATTGCGCGCGAATGCTTGCCAGATAACTCCAGTCGTCAGCCAGCTTGACTGCCTTGACGACATAGTCGTCTTCGCTCTCGGCGATCCATTCCGGGTGGCCTACGCCTTGCAGAATGCAACTGCCCAGCAGGCCGACTGAAGGCCGTCCTGCGAGGGTAATGTAGGGTATGCCCATATATAGCGTTTCAAACAGGGTGGTGCCCGAGTTGTGTGGGAAACAATCCAGGCCAATGTCAATGCTGCGCAATGTGTCCCAGGGCGGGCTGTTGAAGCCGATTGCCAACCGCTCTCGTGATATGCCTTGTTCCATGAATCTGGCTGCCATCCGTTCCTGCATCAAGGGGTCTTTGAAGTTGCGGCTATCGATGACCAGACGTGAGTTGGGCACTGCTTTGAGGATATCCGACCACACCCGTATGGTGCGGTGATTGATACGTATCGACCGGGTCAGTGTGCCAAACGTAATATAACCGCGTTGTTGCGCCGGCAGATTGCCAACCCCACCCATGCCAACGGTTGGTCGATATGCATAGGGCGGGTTTGCCAGCCGCCAGGGTTGTTCGGCAAATAGGGCTTCGCTGCCTGGTGGGGCGCAGACAGCGTCAGTAAGATAGTAGTCGATTGCACTCAGGCCCGTGGTGTAGCCATAACCCAGCCAGCTTAGCGAAACGGGGGCCGGCTTTCGGGCAAAGACAGGTAGCCGATTGCTCGCAGTATGCCCCGCCAGCTCAACCAATATATCGATGCCATCATCACGGATGCGTTGTGCAAGCGCTTCGTCGCTCATGCCTTTGGTGGGTATCCAATGATCGACATAACTTCGGTAGCGGATGCTCACGTCGTCCTCCTTGGTCAACTCGGCATAGGCATAGACCTCCACCATGGACTTGTCATGCCATCCCAGCAGCGGCTCCAGGAAGCTTCGAGTCGCATGTTGGCGAAAGTCGGGAGAGAGGTAACCTATCTTCAAGCGGCGGGCTGGGTTTTTGTCGTTGTTATGTGGGCGCCAGGTTGAGCGTAGCGGCATTCCTCTCCTGGAGTCGTAGTCCTGGTATACTCTGAAAACATCTTCCGCGCTCGCGTCGGGATGATAATTAAAGCCGAACAGCAGATTGTTCTGCGCCCCTAAATGATCCGGTTTTAACTTGAGAGCGTGACGCATCAACGGGATGGATTCGTCCAGTCGCCCTTGATCCTGCAGGGTCAGGCCAAGGTTGTTAAGTATGTCGGCATTGTCAGGATCGAGTCCCAGTGCACGGTTATAGCTTGCGATTGCCTCATCGACCCGGCCTTGCCTTTCCAAAATCAGCCCCAGATTGCTGAGAGCGTCAATATAATTCGGATTTATCTCCAGTGCGTGACGAAGACTGGTTTCAGCTTCGGGGAGGTAGTCCAGGTCGTTGAGTGTTATGCCCAGCCCGCAAAGCGCTTCGGCAGAATCCGGATTGAATTGAAGCGCGCGACGAAAGCAAGCTTCGGATTCAGTCAGTCTGCCTTGCTGTTGCAGGCAGACTCCCAGGTTGCTGTGTGCTGGGGCATAATCAGGTTTCAACTTAAGCGCTTCGCGGCAGCTGGTTTCGCCTTCGGCCAGTAGGCCCTGTTCGGTAAAAAGGGAGCCCAGATTATTGAGCGCTTCATAGTAGTTGGGTCTGATTTCGAGCGCCTGTCGAAAGCACGGCATGGCTTCGTTTAGCCTTTCCTGCTTCATCAGCGCAATGCCAAGGTTGTTGTGGGCTTCGGCGTGGTTAGGCTTGATTCCCAGCGCGCGACGCAAAACGGCTTCGGCTTCCGTTGAGCGGTCTTGTTCGACAAGAGTAACGCCCAGGTTGCTAAGCGCTTCGGCGTACTTCGGGTTAATTTTTAGCGCCTGTCGGTAGCTGGTTTCCGCTTCGCTGAAACGACGCAGGTTCTTCAGTGCATTGCCAAGATTGCTATGTGCTTCGGCATCCCCTCTTGACAGGGCAATCGCCTGCTGCAGGGCATTCAACGCTTCAGAACTCTTCCCTTGGCTTGATAGCGCAGTTCCCAGAGCCTTCCAGCCTATCCCATACTTGGGAAATCGCCGCGTCAAATCCCTGGCTGCATTCTCCATTTCGGCGTGGTGGCCTTGGCTAAACAGCATCAATAACTCATTGATTTCTTGCCTGTTCGGTTCTGCCCCATGGTGTGAAGTCGTCTTGGCCGGCTTGCCCCGTTTGGGCGACAGTTTCGCCTGGAGAGGAGGGGCGGGCTCCGCGGACTTTTTATCTGTCAGCCGCACGGCCAATGCTGCTAGCGCATCGCTGTGCAACCCTTGCTGTTCGGCTTGTGCCAGTACTTGGCGCGCGCTTGGCATTTCTCCAGCTTGAATCAGGGCATCAATGTAGCTTAACCAGTAACGCTCGCTTTTCGGATTTACATCCAGTGCGGTCTTGAAATGACTCAAACTCGCGGCAGGCTGCTGCATTTGAATTGCCAGCACACCCAGGTTGTGATTGGCATCGGGGTGCCGTGGCTGCATTGCCAGTATGGTGCGATATAGATGTTCCGCTTCCTGCAATTGACCGGCTTGGTGATGAGCTACAGCCTGTTGAATGGTCTGTTGCAGTGCCGGGTTCATCGTCGGTGTGTCGGCATTCGTTCCTTGGTTCATTGCCGCGATCGTCCTTTCAGCTATATGGTATACAGGTCGCTTACCGGAAAGCGATTTCCTGAATTCTGGCCTGTTTGAGATAATAGCAGTGGAATACTCGCGACGGTGCGTAAACAGCAATTTTTGAGAATCTGCTGAAGTTTTTACTTTGTTCCGAGAAGCTCACGTTGCTGGTTTAATCTGCGACTGCGGACATCCGAAATGCGTAACCAACGAGGGCAAGGCAGGGCTTGGAAAAAAACATTAAAGTTTCTTCATGGCCGCCCGATAAAGGTACTGACGGCGGATTAAGTGGCTCTGATCATTTGGGGCAACCAAAGTCGGCGACAACAACGATAAGCGGTTAAACTTTCCAGAAGGAGAACTAAAATGCCCCAAATTATCAATACCAACATTGCCTCGCTGAATGCGCAGCGCAATTTGAACACTTCCCAGAGCGCGCTGCAAACTTCACTGCAGCGTTTGTCTTCCGGTCTGCGCATCAACAGCGCCAAGGACGACGCAGCCGGCTTGGCGATTTCCGACCGGATGACCTCCCAGATTCGCGGCCTGAACCAGGCAGCCCGAAACGCCAACGACGGCGTTTCCCTGGCGCAAACCGCTGAAGGCGGATTGGCCGAGGTGACGAACAACCTGCAACGGATTCGCGAACTGGCCGTTCAGTCCGCCAACTCGACCAACACCGCATCGGACCGCACTTCGCTGAACGCCGAAGTAACGCAGTTGTTGGCGGAAATTCAGCGTGTGGCGACTTCGTCCCAATTCAACGGCCAGAACATTCTGGATGGCACTTTTACCGCCTCCCAGTTCCAGGTCGGCGCTAATGCTAACCAGACCATCACCGCCAGTACGGGCAACTCACAAACCAGCGCGATCGGCTCCTACCAGGTTACCAGCGGCAACACCGCAGTAAGCGGTACCGCCCTTACCGTGGGTTCGTTGACCCTGAACGGCACCGACGTCGGCAGTTCGACCTCCGGTTCGGCCGAAGCAATTGCCGCCGCCATCAACGGTATTACCAGCACCACCGGTGTGAGCGCTTCAGCCTCGACCGAATTGACCAGTGCTGTCGGCAACACCGTGTTGCGCAACCAGGCTCTGGAATCCGGCGATCTGGTGATCAACGGCGTGAGCATCGGTGCAGTGGCCGGCTCCAACAACGTCGCGACCCAAGGTGCCAACGTTGCTGCCGCGATCAATGCCGTATCGAACCAGACTGGCGTGACTGCAGTGGTGAACGGCGGTAGTGGCGCGCTGACACTGACATCCAACTCCGGCAAGACCATCGCTCTCACCACCAATGCAAGCACCACGGCCGATGGCGCCACCCGCGTGGAAAACGCCACTGGTCTGGAAATGGCCGGCGCAACGAAAGCCTTCGGTACCACGGCGACCACCGTATCCAACGGTGTGCGTCAAGTGGTAACGCACACTTCCACGGCCACCGCCGCTAATACCGACACGTTGACCGTAGCCGGCGTCACCTTCACGTATAGCAGTGCTGCCAACAGCGCGACCAACATCCAGATTGCTACTGATTCAGTGGCTTCGACGCAAGGTGCTAACGTCCGCGCCGCGCTCGCGTTGAACACCACGGTGACGAATGCGTTCACCATCTCGGGTGCGACGACTGACGCGATCCTGACAGCGAAGACCAACGTGAAGTCGACGGGTGTGGCAGACGGCGTGGCAGGGGCAGCGGCAACCGCCAATGCCGGTGCTTGGGCGAGTACCTCAGCGGGTGTCGGTGTCGCGATCGGCGATACCCTGAAACTCGGTGGCCTCACCTACGAATTCACGGCATGGAACGCGTCTGCCCCTGCGACCACAGGTAACATCCAGGTCAAATTGGGTACCGGTGGCGCGAACGCGGCGGCTGATGATGTCCTGACGGCAACCAACCTGGCCGCGGCTATTTCCGCCCAGCAGGCTCTCGGCAACGGTACGGTCGGCTTGACCTCCAGGGTCGCAGGTGTGGTTAACACAACCAACACCTTGTACGGCACCACCGGAGTCGTAGCAGCACCGGACGAGCCGGTCACCTTGGGTACCGCCGGCGCAGTAGCTGCAGTCAATACCGCAGGCACCAGCGGCGTTTACACCGCCAACACCAAGCAAGGCACGCTGGCGCTCAACTCCGCCTCCACCTTCACCATCGGCGGCAACTCGCCAGCCACGGCGGGTTTGTCCGGGGCCAGCGTGGGCCTGAACACGATCGCCGGGGTGGACATAACCACGGTCGCCGGAGCAAACAACGCGATCTCGTTGATCGACGGTGCCTTGAGCCAGGTCAGCACCATCCGCGGCAGCATGGGCGCGTTGCAAAACCGCTTCTCCAGCGTGGTGGCCAGTCTGACGGCTTCGTCGGAAAACCTGTCTGCCGCACGCAGCCGGATTCAGGATGCGGACTTTGCGGCGGAAACGGCGCAACTGACCCGTA
>CAZLJK010000045.1:0-20828 GCA_964559825.1 uncultured Sulfuricella sp.
CGCCTTTCTTTTGGCCGGTCGTGCCAAGCAATATCTCAAATAGCCAGCCGGTTACAAAACGTAACCGACTGAAATAGCCCAGCCTGCCATCCCTGAACAAGGAGCCCTGACCATGCAACCACAGCCAGCCATCTTTGAAGAACATGAAATCCGCCGTGTGTATGACGAAGCCACAGAAACATGGCTGTTTTCCGTCATCGACATTATTCAGGTGCTAACTCAGCAGCCAGACTATCAGGGGGCGAGAAAATATTGGAAGGTGCTGAAAGGCCGCTTGGGTAAGGAAGGCAGCCAACTGGTAACAAACTGTTACCAGTTGAAAATGACCGCAGAGGATGGCAAGCAGCGGCTTACCGATGTCGCCACCGCCGAAACACTGCTGCGCCTAGTGCAGTCCGTGCCCAGCCCGAAGGCCGAGCCGATCAAGCTGTGGCTGGCGAAAGTGGGTTATGAGCGGATGCAGGAGATGGCCGACCCGGCACGTTCGCTGGATCGCGCCCGCGAGACTTGGCAGAAGCACGGGCGCAGCGAGAAATGGATACAGCAGCGCATGACCGGGCAGGAGACGCGCAACAAGCTGACCGATTATTGGGCGAACCACGAGATCAAGGAAGGCGAGGAATACGCGATCCTCACCAATATCATTCATCAGGAGTGGGCCGAGGTGGATGTAAAGGCGCACAAGACGATGAAGGGTTTGAAGTCGCAAAACCTGCGCGACCACATGAGCGAGGCGGAACTGATTTTTACCGCGTTGGCGGAATTGTCCACGCGCCAGATTGCCGAGAGCATGGAAGCGACCGGCATGAACGAGAATGAGTCGGCGGCGAAAACCGGCGGCGGCATTGCCCGGAAAGCGCGGCGGGAGCTGGAAGGCAAGACCGGCAAGAAGGTGGTGTCGGCAGAGAATTATTTACCGCCCGCCAGGAAGAAATTAAGGCAGAAATAAAAATGCCCCGCCTGGATTTTTTATTGATCTCAAACTCACGAAGCAGTCAGGTAGGGTGGGCATGCTTTTGTGCCCACGCGGATTGCGCACGCGAGGAATTGACCGATGCATTACCGCGTGGGCACTGTGAGGCCGTGCCCACCCTACGGCCATTCATGCAAGCTTTCGCGGCATGACGGCGCTGCGCTGCACGCAAAAGCTGCTGACGACGATGAAGGTCAAACCGTCCCCGCCGCCTGCGCCGGGCGCCAACAGCCTGGGCGACTGGACGCTGAATCTGCTGCACACCCGCCCGAAACTGGTGGTGGCGGTGAGCGAACATGACCGGCTCGGCCTGGCACTGGAAGCCGCGCCTTACGCCACGTTGCCGCAGCGTTTTGTCGATGCGGTGCTGGTGCAGCTGCTCGCCATCGGCGTGCCGCCTGATCAGGCGCGGCGCGAGGTCGATGCGATGCAGCCGCTGGCCGTCACCGCCACCACGCCTTATGCCAATCGCCTAAGCCTGCAAGCCAATCTGAAGGATTACGCTTGGCTGGCGGAAATCTATCTTGCTGAGCGCCAGGCCACACTGGCGGAGATCAACGCGCGGCTGGCCGACAATCTCGTGAGCATCAACGGCAAGTTGGAGTTTCCGAGGGAGTTTGTGCTCAACAGGCTGGCGGCACAGTAGCAATAGAGACCTCACTCACTGAACATAAAAGCCCGCACGAGGGCGGGCTTTTATCTTGACCAAGCTGCTTGCAGGCGAGCCTCAAAACGGAATATCGTCCTCGAAATTATCGAAGTCACCGCCGCTTTTTGCCGCCGGTTTTGCGCTGCTGCCGCTAGAAGAAGGCTTTTCCACCACTTCGAAGCTGTTGCCGCCGCCACTGCTGCGGCCGCCGAGCATTTGCATCTTGTCGGCGACGATCTCGGTGGTGTACTGGTCCTGCCCTTCCTTGTTGGTCCACTTACGGGTCTGAATGCGGCCTTCGACATAAACCTGGCTGCCTTTCTTCAGGTATTCCCCGGCGATTTCCGCCAGCTTGCCGAACATCGAGATGCGGTGCCATTCGGTCTTTTCCTGTTTTTCGCCGTTCTTGTCTTTCCAGGAGTCGGTGGTTGCCAGGCTGAAGTTGCAGATGGCATCCCCCGATGGCATGTAACGCATTTCAGGGTCTTTTCCCAGGTTGCCGATAATAATTGCCTTGTTCACAGATGCCATTTCACGCTCCTCCCTCGATTAATTTGTTTACGCCCTCTTCGTCCCAACCCGCCATTTCCACCTTGAGGTAGGCGGCGCCTTCCTCGGGGTCGACAACCGCTTCCATCACTCCGTCCAGACCGATCAGCCGGCGCGACAGTTCGCGCGCCGCTTCGGCGGACATCGGCTCGATATGAAACATCCGGGTGCGCACTGCGGGCGGCGTTTTCATGCTGGCGGCCAACACCAGCCAGAGCGCACTGAGTGCGGCGCCGAAAGCGAACACCGACCACTGGCCGGCGTAATGGGAAAGCAATCCGCCCGCCACGCCACCGGTAAACAAGCCAAGCGACTGGGAGGTATTATACACCCCCATGGCCGTTCCCTTGGCGCGTGCCGGAGCCAGCTTGGAAATCAGCGAGGGCAGGCTCGCTTCAAGGATGTTGAAGGCGATGAAGAACAGCAGCAGCATCATGACGATGCCCCAGAAGCTCTGGATCAACGCCGTCATCAGCAGTTGCGACAGGAGCAGCAAAGCCACGGCAAAAATAAAAACCGGCTTGAGCTTGGCCTTTTTCTCACCGTAAATGATCGCCGGCACCATGAAAGCGAATGCACCCAGCATCACCGGCAGGTAGATTTTCCAATGCAGGGCTTCCGGCATGCCGCCGGTTTCCCTGAGGGCAAACGGAATCACCACGAACATCGCCATTTGCGCGGCGTGCAGGGCAAAGATGCCGAAATTCAGGCGCAGCAGCTGGCCGTCGCGCAGCACGTCGCGCAGGCGCGCAGGCACGACCTCGGCATCGGAATGGAAATGACTGGCCTTGGGGTCGGGGATGACTGCGTAAATCACGCCCATCGCCGCCAGCGCCAGCACGCCGGTGAGCTCAAATATGCCGGGCACGCCTATCGCCTGATACAGCAGCGGACCCAGCGCCATCGATGCGGCAAACGCCAAGCCGATCGTGGAGCCGATCATCGCCATGGCCTTGGTGCGGTGCTCTTCCCGCGTCAGGTCGGCGAGCAATGCGGTGACGGCGGCGGAAATCGCGCCCGCGCCCTGAATGGCGCGCCCCACGATCACCATGGTGATGTCGCTGGCGGAAGCGGCGACAAAACTGCCTATAACGAACAGCAGCAGTCCGAAATAGATCACCCGCTTGCGCCCCCAGCGGTCGGATGCCATGCCGAAAGGCAGCTGCAGCATGGCCTGGGTCAGGCCGTAGGCGCCAAGCGCCAGGCCGATCAGGATCTGGCTGTCGCCGCCCGGCAGCCCATGGGCATAAATTGCGAACACCGGCAGGATCAGGAACATGCCCAGCATCCGCAGACCGAATATCCCGGCCAGCCCCACGCTGGCGCGGAGTTCGGTAGGGGTCATCTTGTCGGGAACATGCATATAAAGTTGAGGTCGAACGTCAAAATTGCGTATAGTAGCAGGTTGCCTTTTGCTCTGCACAAACTCATGGACCTGATCAAAATCCGCGGTGCCCGTACGCACAACCTGAAAAACATCAGCCTCGACATTCCGCGCGACAAGCTGGTGGTCATCACCGGCCTGTCCGGCTCGGGAAAATCGTCGCTGGCTTTCGACACGCTTTACGCCGAAGGGCAGCGCCGCTACGTCGAGTCGCTTTCTGCCTACGCACGCCAGTTTTTGCAGCGCATGGAAAAGCCCGACGTGGATCTGATCGAAGGCCTGTCGCCGGCGATTTCCATCGAGCAGAAGGCCACCAGCCACAACCCGCGCTCGACCGTCGGTACGGTCACGGAAATCCACGATTACCTGCGCCTGCTCTATGCCCGCGTCGGCGACCCCTACTGCCCCGAGCACCAGATCCTGCTTTCCGCCCAGAGCATTTCCCAGATGGTGGACACGGTCATGGCGCTGCCCGAGGACACCAAGTTGATGATCCTCTCGCCCACAGTGGTGGGCCGCAAGGGGGAGCAGGTCGACCTGTTCGACGAGTTGCGCGCGCAGGGTTTCGTGCGCCTGCGGATCGACGGCAAGGTGCATGAAATCGATGCCCTGCCCAAGCTGGACAAGAACAAGAAGCACACCGTCGATATCGTGGTGGACCGCCTCAAAGTTCGCGCCGACGCCAAGCAGCGTCTGGCTGAATCGTTCGAGACCGCGCTGCGCCACTCGGACGGCAAGGCGCTGGCGGTGGAGATGGATTCGGGCAGGGAGCACCTGTTCTCGGCCAAATTCTCCTGCCCGGTGTGCAGCTATTCCCTGCCGGAACTCGAGCCGCGGCTGTTTTCCTTCAACAATCCGATGGGCGCCTGCCCCAAGTGCGACGGCCTGGGCCAGATCAGTTTCTTCGATCCCAAGCGCATCGCCGCCTTTCCCCATCTGAGCCTGTCCTCGGGCGCGGTGAAGGGCTGGGACAAGCGCAACCAGTTCTTCTTCCAGATGCTGCAAAGCCTGGCGCTGCACTACGGCTTCGACCTCGACACCCCGTTCGAGCAACTGCCGGAAACTATCCAGCACATCCTTCTCTACGGCAGCGGCACCGAGTCTCTCAAGTTTCAATACCTGGGGGAAAAAGGCGGGATGCAGGCGCGCAGCCATCCGTTCGAAGGCATCATCACCAATTTCGAGCGGCGCTACCGCGAAACCGAATCGGCAACGGTGCGCGAGGAACTGGCCAAATACATCAATTTCTGCGTCTGCCCCGATTGCGAGGGCACCCGGCTGCGCGCCGAAGCGCGCCACGTGCTGGTGGGCGGCAAGGCGCTGTTCGAGGTCGGCCGCCTGCCGCTGAAACAGACCTACGACTTCTTCGCCACGCTGGAATTCGACGGCCAGAAACAAGCCATCGCCGAGCGCATCATCAAGGAAATCGCGGCGCGGATTCGCTTTCTCAACGATGTCGGGCTGGACTACCTGTCGCTCGACCGCTCGGCCAATACTTTGTCCGGCGGCGAGGCGCAGCGCATCCGTCTGGCGAGCCAGATCGGCTCCGGACTGACCGGCGTGATGTACGTGCTGGACGAACCTTCGATCGGCCTGCACCAGCGCGACAACGACCGTCTGCTCAACACCCTCAAGCACCTGCGCGACATGGGCAACACCGTGATCGTGGTGGAGCATGACACCGATGCCATTCTGACCGCCGACCACGTGGTGGACATCGGCCCAGGCGCGGGCGTGCACGGCGGCGAAGTCGTGGCGGAAGGCACGCCTGACGAAATCAAGGCCAACCCCGCCTCGCTCACCGGCCAGTACCTTAGCGGCAAGCGCTGCATCGCGGTGCCGAAAATTCGGCACAAACCCGATCCCAAGCGCATGCTGCGTCTGACCGGGGCCACCGGCAACAACCTGAAGAGCTCCACCCTGGATCTGCCGGTGGGCCTGTTCGTATGCGTCACCGGCGTGTCCGGCTCGGGCAAATCCACTTTGGTCAACGACACCCTGTACCGCGCCGTGTCACGCCATCTCTACGGATCGGCCACGGAGCCGGCGCCTTACGAGGAACTGCACGGCCTGGAATTCTACGACAAGGTGATTGACGTTGACCAAAGCCCGATCGGGCGCACCCCGCGCTCCAATCCGGCCACCTACACCGGCCTGTTCACGCCGATCCGCGAGCTGTTCGCCGGCGTGCCCCAGGCACGCGAACGCGGCTACGGCCCGGGACGCTTCTCCTTCAACGTCAAGGGCGGACGCTGCGAGGCCTGCGAGGGGGACGGCGTGATCAAGGTGGAAATGCACTTCCTGCCCGACATCTACGTGCCCTGCGACGTCTGCCACGGCAAGCGCTACAACCGCGAGACCCTGGAGGTCCAGTACAAGGGCAAGAACATCCACGAAATCCTGGCGATGACGGTGGAACAGGCATACGAATTCTTCAGTCCGGTGCCGGTGGTGGCCAGAAAGCTTTCCACGCTGCTCGATGTCGGGCTGGGCTACATCACCTTGGGGCAGAGCGCGACCACGCTGTCGGGCGGCGAGGCGCAACGGGTGAAGCTGTCCCTGGAGCTAAGCAAGCGCGATACCGGTCGCACCCTGTACATCCTGGACGAGCCCACTACCGGCCTGCATTATCATGATATCGAGCTGCTCCTGAAGGTGCTGCACCGGCTACGCGACAGCGGCAACACCGTGGTGGTGATCGAGCATAATCTGGATGTGATCAAGACGGCCGACTGGGTCGTCGATCTCGGGCCCGAGGGCGGCATGGGCGGTGGGCAGATCATTGCCGCGGGCACCCCGGAGCAAGTCGCGGCTACGGAGGAAAGCTTCACCGGGCGGTATCTGGCAGGCTTACTTACCTAATTGAATACGTGAGGTAGGAGCGACCTCCAGGTCGCGAATTTGGTGGTTCGCTACGTGCCGTTGTTTGAGGAGGAAATAAAAAAAGCCAGGTAAAAACCTGGCTTTTTTTTGACGCAGAAAAGCGGTTAGGCGCTGACTACTTCAGTATCGGCAGCAGGGCGATCCATCAGCTCTACGATCGCCATCGGGGCATTGTCGCCCTGACGGAAGCCGCACTTGAGGATGCGCAGGTAGCCGCCGTTGCGGTTCTGGTAGCGCGGGCCGAGGGTGTCGAACAGCTTGCCGACCATTTCACGGTCGCGCAGACGGTCAAACGCCATGCGGCGATTGGCCAGCGAAGGCTTTTTGCCCAGCGTGATCATCGGCTCGGCAACACGGCGCAGTTCTTTCGCCTTGGGCAGCGTGGTGGTGATGGCTTCATGACGCAACAGCGAGTTGGTCATGTTGCGCAGCATCGCCAAACGGTGGCTGCTGGTGCGATTGAGTTTTCTAAGTCCTAAACGGTGACGCATGATCTATCCTTTCCCTTGCATACAATCTTTCATGCACTTAAGCGCATAGAAAGTTGGAGTACCCTTGTAGTATTTCGTATTCCACGAACTAATTTATGCACGCTCACCCAGACCGACCGGCGGCCAGTTTTCCAGCTTCATGCCCAGCGTCAGGCCCTTGGAGGCGAGTACATCCTTGATTTCGTTCAGCGACTTGCGTCCCAGATTAGGGGTCTTCAGCAACTCGTTTTCGGTGCGCTGGATCAGATCACCGATGTAATAAATGTTTTCCGCCTTCAGGCAATTGGCAGAACGCACGGTGAGTTCGAGATCGTCCACCGGACGCAGCAGTATAGGGTCAACCTGCGGTGCGCGGGGCGCCTCGATCTCGGCTGGCGTGCCTTTCAGCTCGGCGAACACGGACAACTGATCGACCAGAATACGCGCGGCGTAACGAATCGCCTCTTCAGGATCGACCACACCATTGGTTTCGATGTCGACAACCAGTTTGTCCAGGTCGGTGCGCTGCTCGACGCGGGCGCTTTCGACTGCATAGCTGACGCGGCGAACCGGGCTGAATGAAGCATCCAGCAAGATCGTGCCGATGCTGCGCTCATCCTCGGCGATGCGTCGCGCCGTCACTGGCTGATAGCCGCGGCCTTGCTCGATTTTGATTTCAATGTCCAGCTTGCCACCCTTGGTAATGTGAGCAATCACATGATCAGGGTTGACGATCTCAGCATCGTGACCGGTTTCGATATCGGCCGCCGTCACCACGCCTTCACCCTTTTTCGACAGGATCAGGGTGGCTTCGGAACGATTATGCAGCTTCAGCGCGATGCCTTTAAGGTTGAGCAGGATGTCGACCACGTCTTCCTGCACGCCGTCGATGGTCGAATACTCGTGCACCACACCCTCGATCTTGACCTGGGTGATGGCGTAGCCCGGCATCGAAGACAGCAAGATGCGGCGCAGGGCATTGCCCAGCGTGTGGCCGTAGCCACGCTCGAACGGCTCCATGGAAATACGGGCGCGAACGGGCGACACCGCTTCAACATCTACAACACGTGGCTTCAGAAGTTCGGTAGCACTGCTTTGCATGCTGGATCCTCTATTTAAAAGTGGTTCAGTGATTACTTCGAGTACAGTTCAACCACGAGATGCTCGTTGATGGTTGAGGGCAACTCGGTGCGCTGCGGCTTGGCTTTATACACGCCCTTCAGCGCCTTCACATCCACTTCGATCCATTCCGGGAAACCGCGCTGCTCGGCGGCCTCGACCGCAGCCTTGATACGCAGCTGAGCCTTAGACTTATCGGCAACTTCAACGACGTCGCCAGCTTTAACCTGGTAAGACGGGATATTCACGCGACGGCCGTTAACCAGAATGCCGTTGTGGCGCACGATCTGGCGCGACTCGCGGCGGGACACGCCGAAGCCCATACGATGAACCACGTTGTCCAGACGGCACTCCAGCAGTTGCAGCAGGCTTTCGCCCGTTACACCTTTGCTGCGATCAGCAATCGCGTAGTAACCGCGGAACTGACGCTCCAGCACGCCATAAATACGGCGCACTTTCTGCTTCTCGCGCAATTGCACGCCGTAGTCCGACAAGCGAACCTGCTTCTGGCCGTGTTGGCCTGGCGCATAGCTGCGACGCTCAATGCCACACTTATCGGTAAAGCACTTCTCGCCTTTCAGAAACAGCTTTTCGCCTTCGCGGCGGCACTGGCGGCATTTGGGATCAAGATTGACAGCCAAGGTTTCTCTCCTGCTAAATATTAACGGCGCTGCGGTTAAATGCAGCGCTGCTGTTAGATACGACGCTTTTTGGACGGACGGCAACCGTTATGGGGAACGGGTGTTACGTCGGCTATGGAAGTAATCTTGAAGCCGACCGCATTCAGTGCGCGCACAGCAGACTCGCGCCCTGGTCCAGGTCCTTTGATTTTAACTTCAAGGTTCTTCACCCCGTATTCCTGAGCGGCTTTGCCTGCAGCTTCAGCCGCAACTTGCGCAGCGAACGGCGTGCTCTTACGCGAACCGCGGAAACCGGCACCACCCGATGTTGCCCAGCTCAAGGCATTGCCCTGACGATCGGTAATGGTGATGATGGTGTTATTGAAGGACGCATGAACGTGGGCAATTCCTTCGGCCACATTCTTTTTAACTTTTTTGCGTATCCGGACGTTTGTCTTAGCCATGATTTATTCCTCGTGTGGCAACCATTTTATTTGGATGCACGAACAGCTTTCTTTGGACCTTTGCGAGTGCGAGCATTGGTGCGAGTGCGCTGACCGCGAACCGGCAAACCGCGACGATGACGCAGACCACGATAGCAACCAAGATCCATCAATCGCTTGATGTTCATGGAAACCTCACGGCGCAAGTCACCTTCAACCGTAACCTTACCCACCTCGTCGCGCAGCTTTTCCATCTCGCTGTCGCTAAGATCCTTGATCTTGGTCGAGGTAATGATGCCTGCCGTCGCACAAATTTTCTGTGCGCGGGTACGGCCAATGCCGTAAATCGCAGTTAACGCGATAACGGTGTGTTGATGGTTCGGGATATTTACCCCAGCGATGCGGGCCATGCACTTACTCCCAGCAAATGACTAATTTAGAAAAAGTCGGAAATTTTAACAGTTCCACGCGCCACAATCAACCTTGACGTTGTTTATGGCGAGGGTCTGAACAAATGACGCGCAGAACGCCATGGCGTTTAACCATTTTGCAGTGGCGGCACAGCCGTTTAATTGAGGCTCGGACTCTCATTGTTTTCTCCTGATAAAGCTTTGTTACTTGGCGCGGAAAGTGATCCGCGCACGGGATAAATCATAAGGTGTGAGCTCTACAGTCACCTTATCGCCAGGTAAAATGCGAATATAGTGCATACGCATTTTTCCAGAGATATGACCAAGTACCACGTGGCCGTTTTCCAATTTCACTCGGAAGGTTGCATTGGGGAGAGTTTCAAGAATCTCTCCCTGCATTTCAATCGTTTCTTCCTTCGACATTTCTATCCTGTTATCAACATGCTTAGCGGCCGACCATCCCGCCCTTGAAGCTCGCCTTTTTGAGCAAGCTCTCGTATTGATGGGACATCAGATAGGACTGCACCTGAGCCATGAAATCCATTGTCACCACCACGATAATCAACAGCGAGGTGCCGCCGAAATAAAACGGCACATTCCACTTCACAATCAAAAACTCGGGCAGCAAACACACCACCGTTATGTACACCGCGCCGGACAGGGTCAGCCGGGACATGATCTTGTCGATATAACGAGCAGTCTGTTCGCCGGGACGGATGCCTGGCACGAATGCGCCGCTCTTTTTCAGGTTCTCCGCAGTTTCTTTCGGGTTGAACACCAACGCCGTATAGAAGAAGCAGAAGAACACAATCGCAAGCGCATACAGCATCACATACAAGGGCTGGCCGGGCGACAGCGATGCACCGATATCCTTGAGCCAATTCATCCCCTCGCTGGTACCGAACCAGCCCGCCAGCGTTGCGGGAAACAGGATGATGCTGGAAGCAAAAATCGGCGGGATACCCCCTGCCATATTCAGTTTCAACGGCAGATGCGAGCTCTGGCCGCCATAAATCTTGTTACCCACCTGGCGCTTGGCATAATTCACCAGGATCTTGCGCTGGCCGCGTTCAACGAAAACCACGAAGGCCGTGACAGCTATCGCGCCGACAAACAGCAGCAGCACCAGTGGGATAGAGAAGGCCCCGGTCCGAGTCAATTCCAGCGTACCACCGATTGCCTGCGGCAAACCAGCCGCAATACCTGCGAAAATAATCAGCGAAATACCGTTACCAATGCCGCGCTCGGTAATCTGCTCGCCCAGCCACATCAGGAACATCGTTCCGGACACCAGCGTTGCCACCGCCGTGAGACGGAACAACAGGCCGGGATCAATCACCAGCCCAGGCTGTGATTCCAGTGCAATGGAAATCCCCAAGCCCTGGAACAGCGCCAGAAACACCGTGCCGTAGCGGGTGTACTGGGTAATTTTCTTGCGCCCGCTTTCGCCTTCCTTTTTCAGCTGCTCAAGCTGCGGCGACACGACCGTCATCAACTGCATGATAATCGAGGCCGAGATGTACGGCATTATCCCCAGTGCAAAAACGCTGAAACGCGACAACGCGCCACCCGAGAACATGTTGAACATGCCGAGTATGCCGCCGGATTGAGTCTTGAACAGCGACTCCAGCGCCATCGGATCAATCCCGGGTACGGGAATAAAAGTACCGATCCGGTAAACGACCAGCGCAGCCAGCACGAAGAACAAGCGCTTCTTCAGGTCACCAAACTTGCCTGCTGTATTAAGCGGGTTGCCAAGAGCCAAAATCTTATCCCTTATTCCGCGATCTTGCCGCCAGCGGCTTCAATCGCTGCACGTGCACCCTTGGTGACGAGCAGACCCTGCAGCGTTACGGCACGCGTAATTTCGCCGGACAGAAACACCTTAACGCTCAGCGCGGAACCCGAAATGACGTTGGCTTGCTTCAGCACCAGCAAATCAATCGTGTCCACGGGCAGATTGTTAATTTCCGACAATCGTACCTCGGCGGTTTCGCCTCGGACCTTGGCCATAGAAACGAAGCCACGCTTAGGCAAGCGACGTTGCAAAGGCATTTGACCGCCTTCAAAACCCACTTTATGGAAACCGCCGGAACGCGATGACTGCCCCTTGTGCCCGCGACCGCAAGTTTTTCCACTGCCGGAGCCGATGCCGCGACCCACTCGCTTCGCTGCCTTTTTGCTGCCGTCGGCAGGTTTGATAGTATTCAGTTGCATTTAGCCCTCGCACTTCACCAGATAGTTAACGGTGTTGATCATGCCCCGAACCGATGGCGTATCCTCAACTTCAACCGTATGACCGATGCGCTTCAAACCCAGACCGCGCACACACGCACGGTGAGACTCAATGGTGCCGATCACGCTCTTGATTTGAGTGACCTTTACCGTGGTAGATTTTTTTGCCTTTGCCATCACTTACCCCATGATCTCTTCGACAGTCTTGCCGCGCTTGGCCGCAATCTCGGACGGCGTATTCATTTGCTTCAAGCCGTTGAGGGTGGCGCGCACAATATTGTACGGGTTGGTCGAGCCGATGCACTTGGCGAGAACGTTATGCACGCCCATCACCTCGAAAATCGCACGCATTGGGCCGCCGGCAATAATACCGGTACCTTCGGAAGCCGGCTGCATGTAAACCTTGGCAGCGCCATGACGTCCGATCACGGCGTGGTGCAAAGTTCCCTTTTTCAGGTTGACTTTGACCATATTACGCCGCGCATCTTCCATTGCTTTTGTCACGGCGACAGGCACTTCACGCGACTTGCCTTTGCCCATGCCCACACTGCCGCTACCATCACCCACCACGGTCAGCGCTGCGAAGGCCATGATCCGGCCACCTTTGACCACTTTGGTCACGCGATTGACGCCAATCATTTTTTCCTGGAGGCCGTCGCCGCGATCTTCTTGCTGGTTTTTCTCAAATTTAGCCATCATCAACCCCGCTTAGAATTTCAGACCGTTTTCGCGTGCGGCTTCTGCCAGCGCTTTTACACGGCCATGGTAGTGGAAGCCTGAGCGGTCAAACGCTACGGTTTCTACGCCAGCAACTTTTGCTTTTTCAGCGATTCGCTTGCCAACCAGAGTGGCCGCATCCTTGTTTCCGCCATTCGACAGATCCTTGCGCACTTCCGGCTCAACGGTAGACGCGCTGGCCAGAACCATGCCGCCGCTCGCATCGATGATCTGGGCGTAAATATGGCAATTGGTTCTATGTACCAACAAACGCACCACCTTCAGCTCTGCGATTTTGGCACGGGTTTTGCGTGACCGACGCAGGCGTGACTGTTTCTTATCCATGACTATTGCCCCTATTTCTTCTTGGTCTCTTTCAGGATCACCACTTCATCGGAGTAACGCACACCCTTGCCCTTGTAAGGCTCCGGACTGCGGTACGCACGAATTTCAGCGGCAACCTGACCAACGCGCTGCTTGTCAGCGCCCTTCAAAACGATTTCAGTCTGGGTCGGCGTAGTAACAACGACACCTTCAGGCATTTTGTGGTCAACCGGATGGGAGAATCCCAGCGAAAGACCCAGCACATCACCCTTGGCATTCGCACGGTAACCCACGCCAACCAGGGTCAGCTTGCGCTCAAAACCCTTAGACACGCCAACAACCATATTTGCAAGCAGCGCACGCATGGTTCCGGACATTGCATTGGACTGCATCGAGTCGTTAGCGGCCTTACACTGCACTTTGTCGCCGTCTTTTACCACCGACACATCGCTGCTCTGACGCTGCTTCAGCGTGCCGAGCGGCCCCTTGACTGTGATTTCATCGGCGCTTAGTGTCACTTCCACGCCGGCCGGCACGATCACCGGATTTTTAGCTATTCTGGACATCGCTTACCTCACTATGCCACTACGCACAGCACTTCGCCGCCGATACCGGCTGCACGCGCGCTGCGGTCGGTCATTACGCCCTTGGAGGTGGACACAATCGCCACACCCAGACCGTTCATGACCTTTGGAATTTCGCCATTGCCCTTATAAATACGCAATCCAGGACGGCTTACGCGATCGATTTTCTCGATCACGGGACGGCCCGCGTAATATTTCAGGCGCACTTCCAGCGAAGGCTTGCCGGACTCGTCGCGAACTGCAAAATCATCAATATAACCCTCATCCTTCAGCACTTTGGCAATTGCCGTCTTGAGCTTGGAGGAAGGCATGCTGACGCTCACTTTTGTAGCACTTTGACCATTGCGGATACGCGTCAGCATATCGGCGATCGGATCACTCATACTCATACTATTCTCCCGCTACCAACTGGCTTTAACTACGCCGGGAATTTCACCGCGCATTGCATACTCACGCACTTTGGTACGCGCCATGCCGAACTTTCTGAACACACCACGAGGCCGTCCAGTCAGAGCGCAACGGTTACGCAAACGCACCGGACTGGAGTCGCGTGGCAACTGCTGAAACTTGAGGCGGGCCGCATAGCGATCTTCGTCGCTAAGCTTCACATTGTTCATCGCCGCTGTCAGTTCCGCACGTTTCGCGGCGTATTTCTTCACTATCTCGCGGCGCTTCTTATCACGATTAATCAAAGCTAACTTAGCCATGCCATCCTCAGTTCTTGAAGGGGAATTTAAACGCGGCGAGAAGCGCACGCGCCTCTTCGTCGGTCTTGGCGGTCGTCGTGATCGAAATATTCATGCCACGCAACGCGTCAATTTTGTCGTACTCAATTTCCGGGAAAATGATCTGCTCTTTGATACCCATGTTGTAATTGCCACGACCATCAAAAGCCTTCCCCGAAATACCGCGAAAATCTCGAACCCGCGGAATCGCAATCGAAACCAGGCGATCCAGGAACTCGTACATCTGAGTGCGGCGCAGGGTAACCATGCAGCCAACCGGGTAGTTGTCACGAATCTTGAAGCCCGCAATCGACTTGCGGGACATCGTCACCACCGGCTTTTGACCCGCGATTTTCCTCATGTCGCCGACGGCATGCTCCATCACCTTCTTGTCCGCCACCGCTTCGCCCACACCCATGTTGAGCGTGATCTTTTTGATTTGCGGCACTTCCATCACTGATTTGTAACCAAACTGTTCGATCATCTGTTTGACTACGGTATCTTTGTAGTACTGCTGTAAACGAGCCATATTCATTCCTTACGCGTCCAGCACTTCGCCGTTGGATTTGAAATAGCGGACTTTACGTCCATCCTCAAGCACCTTGATGCCCACCCGGTCTGCCTTTTGCGTAGCGGGATTGAACAGCGCGATATTGGAAATATCAAGCGGCATCTCTTTTTCGACGATGCCACCGGATACGCCTTTACCTGGGTTCGGCTTCATGTGCTTCTTGACCTTGTTGACACCCTCAACGACCAGATGACCATCGTCCAGCATACGCAGGACCAAGCCACGCCTGCCCTTGTCTTTGCCGGTGATCACAACGACATCGTCGCCTTTGCGAATTTTGCGCATCTCGATATCTCCTTACAGAACTTCTGGAGCCAGCGACACGATCTTCATGAAGCGCTCGGTACGAAGTTCGCGAGTCACCGGTCCGAAAATACGGGTACCGATGGGTTCCAATTTATTATTCAGCAGAACGGCGGCATTGCCGTCGAATTTAATGAGGGAGCCATCAGGACGGCGCACACCTTTGGCAGTGCGTACAACAACAGCGTTGTAGACATCGCCTTTTTTGACGCGGCCGCGTGGAGCGGCATCCTTGATGCTGACCTTGATGACGTCGCCGATGGCGGCGTAACGACGCTTGGAGCCGCCCAACACCTTGATGCACATAACGCGGCGTGCACCAGTGTTATCTGCGACATCCAGCACAGATTGCATTTGTATCATTTTAGTTCTCCAACTTAATCCGCCCGGCAGCTGCCAAAGCAGCGATATTCGACGGTCAGTTTTGGCTTCGACCCGATTATTCGGATCGCTCGCCCAAAAAGAGCGAGATGTTAGCGCCTCCCGGAAGGAAACGCAAGCACTTTATACCAAACGGCTCTTCTCAACCAGGGCAGCGACACGAAACGCCTTGGTTTTAGCGATAGGACGGCACTCCTCGATGGTCACCAGATCGCCTTCATGGTACTCATTGTTCTCATCATGGGCATGGTACTTCTTGGAACGGCTGATTACCTTACCATACAAGGGGTGCTTGACCTTGCGCTCAACCTGAACGGTCACGGTCTTATCCATCTTGTCGCTGACCACACGCCCGGTCAGCGTGCGTGTAACTTTATCTTCGCTCATGCTTGTCTCGCCTTTTCACTGATCAGCGTGCGCACACGCGCAATATCCTTGCGCACCTTGCCCAGTTGATCCACTTTGGTGCTCTGCTGTGTGGAAATCTGCATGCGCAAGCCAAACTGGGCACGCAGCAACTCCACCATCTCCTTGTTCAACTCTTCAGTTGACTTGGCTCTTAATTCACTGGCTTTCATCATTAACCACCTAACTGTCTGGTTACGAAAGTGGTCTGGATCGGCAACTTGGCAGCAGCCAGGCGGAATGCCTCACGCGCCAGAGTTTCTTCCACACCATCCATTTCATAAAGCACTTTACCCGGCTGAATCTCAGCCACGTAGTACTCCGGGTTACCCTTACCGTTACCCATCCGCACTTCAGCCGGCTTTTTGGAGATCGGTTTGTCAGGGAATATCCTGATCCAGATCCGGCCGCCACGTTTGATATGACGCGTCATTGCGCGACGAGCTGCCTCAATTTGACGCGCCGTCAGACGACCGCGACCAATTGCCTTCAGACCGAACTCGCCGAAGCTGACCTTGTTACCGCGAGTCGCAATGCCGGTATTGCGGCCTTTCTGCTCCTTGCGGAATTTCCTTCTAGCTGGCTGTAGCATGTTTTGCTCCCGACTTTCTTGGTTTGCGTTCCGGCTCGACCGCTGCAATTACAGGTGTCTCACCCTTGGCCGGCGTCTCGCCTTTGTAGACCCAGACCTTAATCCCGATAATGCCGTAAGTCGTTTTTGCTTCGGCCGTGCCGTAGTCGATATCAGCGCGCAGGGTGTGCAGCGGCACACGGCCTTCGCGATACCACTCGGTACGTGCAATCTCGGCACCATTGAGACGGCCAGCACTCTCGATTTTGATACCCAGAGCACCCAGACGCATGGCGTTCTGCATCGCACGCTTCATTGCACGGCGGAACATGATGCGCTTCTCTAGCTGTTGTGCGATATTTTCAGCGATCAGCTGCGAATCAATCTCAGGTTTGCGGATTTCCTCAATATTGAGGTGCACCGGCACGCCCATCAACTTCTGCAGCTGGGATTTCAATGCTTCGATATCCTCGCCCTTCTTGCCGATCACCACACCCGGACGGGCGCTGTAAATCGATATTCTGGCGTTACGCGCCGGACGTTCAATAATGATTTTCCCTACTGAGGCATGCGCCAGCTTCTTTTTAAGGAAGTCGCGGACCTTGATGTCATCAGCCAGCATTCCTGCAAAATTCTTACTGTTGGCATACCACTTCGACGTCCAGTTCTTGAGCACACTAAGCCGAAAACCGATTGGATTAATCTTCTGTCCCATGTTCTTTCCTCTTAGTTTCCGACAGTGACTGTGATATGGCAGGTAGGCTTGAGTATCCTCGCGCCTCGACCTTTCGCACGTGCACGGAAACGCTTCATCGTCGAACCTTCGTCCACCAGAATAGTTGCCACTTTGAGTTCATCAATGTCGGCGCCCTCATTATGCTCGGCGTTGGCAATCGCAGACTCCAGCACTTTCTTGATGATTACTGCACCTTTCTTCGGGCTGAAGGTCAGAATATTCAATGCGCGGTCAACCGGCAGTCCGCGAATCTGGTCAGCGACCAATCGGCCTTTTTGCGCCGACAGCCTGGTACCGCGTAATACAGCACTAACTCTCATCATAGCCTCTCTTATCTCTTGGCTTTCTTATCCGCCGCATGTCCCTTGAAGGTACGCGTCAGCGAAAATTCACCCAGCTTGTGGCCGACCATATTCTCAGAAATGTACACGGGGATATGCAGCTTGCCGTTATGTACAGCGATCGTCAAACCCACGAAATCCGGCATCACCGTGGAGCGGCGCGACCATGTCTTGATCGGGCGCTTGTCATGGGTTGCGCGAGCCGCATCCACCTTGCTGATCAGGTGCGCGTCAACAAATGGACCTTTTTTAATAGAACGTGCCATATCTGTTACCTCTTATTCGACGGACGGCGATTCACAATCATGCCGGATGTGCGCTTGTTGCTACGCGTACGGTATCCCTTGGTCGGCGTGCCCCATGGGCTGACTGGATGACGACCAGCAGCAGTCTTGCCTTCGCCGCCGCCGTGCGGGTGGTCAACAGGGTTCATGACAACGCCACGCACTGTCGGGCGAACACCGCGCCAGCGCATCGCACCGGCCTTGCCGATGGAACGCAGGTTATGCTCGGAATTGCCGACTTCGCCAATGGTCGCCTTGCAATCCACATGCACCTTGCGCACCTCGCCGGAGCGCAAACGCACTTGGGCATAAGTCCCCTCTCGGGCCATCAGCTGCACAGAAGCGCCAGCCGAACGGGCCATTTGAGCCCCCTTGCCGGGCTGCATTTCGATACAGTGGATAATGGTGCCCACTGGAATGTTACGCAGGGGAAGCGTATTCCCCGGCTTGATCGGGGAATCCGAGCCGCTCACCAACTGAGTACCCACGCTCACGCCCTTGGCCGCAATAACGTACCTGCGCTCGCCATCGGCATAGCACAGCAGTGCCAGATGCGCGCTGCGGTTTGGGTCATATTCCAGACGTTCGACTTTAGCCGGAACACCATCCTTGTCGCGTTTGAAATCAACAACGCGGTAATGCTGTTTGTGCCCGCCGCCCTGATGCCGAACGGTAATGCGTCCATGATGGTTACGGCCCGCATTGCGCGACTGGCTTTCCAGCAGCGGTGCGTGAGGCTTGCCCTTGTGCAGTTCCGGCGTGACGATTTTTACTACAGCGCGCCGGCCCGGAGATGTCGGTTTAACTTTGATAATTGCCATCGTTTCTCTCCTACTCGCCCGCTGCGAAATTGATTTCTTGGCCAGGCTTCAGGGCAACATAAGCCTTCTTCCAGTCCTTGCGGCGGCCTGAAATTTTACCAAAACGCTTAACCTTGCCCTTGACGTTCATTACCTGGACGCTGTCCACTTCAACCTTGAAGAGCAACTCCACAGCAGCCTTGATTTCAGGCTTGGTAGCGTTAGTCACCACACGGAAAGCAACTTGTTCGTGCTTGTCCGCAATCATGGTGCTTTTCTCGGAGATCTGGGGTGCCAGAATGACCTGCAACAGGCGTTCCTGATTAAATTTGGGCGCGTTCATGCGTACATCTCCTCAAATTTTTTCACCGCACTGCGGGTCATCAACACATTAGGGTAGTGCACCATGCTGACCGGATCAGCGCGATGCGCCTCCAGCACCAGCACATGCGGCAAATTCCGTGCCGACAGGTAGAGATTCTCATCCATCTCATCGGTAATGATCAGCACCTTGTCCATCCCCATGCCCTTGATCTTTTGTGCCAAGGCCTTGGTCTTCGGCGTATCGACGGAGAAGCTCTCCACCACCGAGAGCCTGCCAAGACGTGCCAGCTCGGAAAGAATCGAGCTGATACCGGCACGGAACATCTTCTTGTTGACCTTCTGGCTGAAATTCTCGTCAGGCCGGTTCGGGAAAATCCGACCGCCGCCACGCCACAGAGGGCTGGATGACATACCCGCACGAGCGCGACCGGTACCCTTTTGGCGCCAAGGCTTCTTGGTGCTGTGGGCAACTTCGCTACGGTCCTTCTGGGCGCGGTTACCACTGCGGGCGTTGGCCATGTAAGCGGTCACCACCTGGTGAACCAGCGCTTCATTGAATTCGCGACCGAACAAATCATCCGAAGCCGTGATGCTCGCGGTTGATTGCCCTTGGTCATTAATTAGCTTCAATTCCATTATGCGCCTCCCTTTACACTCGGACGCACGACCAGATCGCCGCCCTTGGAACCAGGAACCGCACCTTTGATCAGAAGCAATTGACGCTCGGTATCGATACGGACGATTTCAAGATTCTGGGTGGTCCGCTTTACGGCGCCATAATGGCCGGCCATCCGCTTGCCGGGGAATACACGACCGGGATCCTGGTTCTGACCAATCGAACCCGGGCTGTTATGGGAACGCGAGTTACCGTGAGTGGCCCGGTTCGAGCTGAAGTGGTGGCGCTTGATCGCGCCAGTGAAACCTTTACCTTGTGTGGTACCGGTTACATCCACCATTTGACCGACCTGAAACAGGTCAATAGCAACAGCGCCACCCAAGGTCATCTTGGCAGCATCTTCGCCAGTAACCGTGAATTCTTTGAGAACGCGACCGGCATCAACGCCCGCTTTGGCATAATGCCCAGCCAGAGGTTGGGTTACGCGACTCTTGCGGCGTGTGCCGAATGCAACTTGAACAGCGGTATAACCATCTGTCGCGGGGGTTTTAATCTGGGTCACGCGATTGTTGGACACGTCCACAACGGTCACCGGCACGGAAGTTCCGTCCTCGGTAAACACGCGGGTCATGCCAATCTTGCGACCGACAAGTCCTAAGCTCATCACAATTATCCTTCTTACAAGGCCGGTTACGATTGACCGGCGGTTTTAACAGCAAACGATCTCCCATGCGCTTTAGCGCATTGAAAGTCGGATTACCATTTGGTGCAAAATGCACGCTTGAAAAAAACGGTGGAGTATACACCGTTTTAGCAAGCGCATCAATTTTGCCTACTCTACTACTAGCTTACCCAGTTACAGCTTGATTTCCACATCCACGCCAGCCGGCAGGTCCAGCTTCATCAGTGCGTCTACCGTTTTGTCGGTAGGGTCGATAATGTCCATCAGGCGCAGGTGAGTACGAATCTCCAACTGGTCACGCGAGGTCTTGTTAACATGCGGCGAACGCAGAATGTCAAAACGCTCGATACGGGTAGGCAAAGGAACCGGGCCCTTAACCACCGCACCAGTACGTTTTGCGGTTTCCACGATTTCCAGCGCGGACTGATCGATCAGACGATAATCAAACGCCTTCAGGCGGATACGAATTTTTTGACTTTGCATGTTTTATCCAAAGAGCGGTGCAGCGGTTCAGAGACCGCTGCTTGTTTAATTACTCGATCACCTTAGCCACGACACCGGCGCCGACGGTACGACCGCCTTCGCGAATCGCGAAGCGCAGACCTTCTTCCATCGCGATCGGCTGAATCAGTGCGACCGTGATCGAGACGTTGTCGCCAGGCATCACCATTTCTGTGCCGGCCGGCAGCTCAATCGCGCCGGTGACGTCGGTGGTGCGGAAGTAGAACT
>CAZLJK010000046.1:0-19780 GCA_964559825.1 uncultured Sulfuricella sp.
TCAAGGCCTCGCGCGGCATCGAGGACATCTACGAGCTGACCTACATCCGCAAGGATGGCAGCCGCTTTCCGGCAGTGGTGTCGGTCACGGCCCTGCGCGACGCGCAAAATGCCATCATCGGCTACCTGCTGATCGGAACGGACAACACCGCGCGCAAGCAGATCGAAGTAGAGCAGAAGCTGCTCGATCAGCGCCTGCGCGATCAGCAGTTCTACACGCGCTCACTCATCGAATCCAACATCGACGCGATCATGACTACCGATCCGTCCGGCATTATCACGGACGTCAACAAGCAGACGGAGGCGCTTACCGGTTGCACGCGCGACGAGCTGATCGGCGCGCCGTTCAAGAATTACTTCACTGATCCGGAGCGGGCCGAGGCGGGCATCAAGCTGGTGCTGAGCGAAAAGAAAGTCACGGACTACGAGCTCACCGCGCGCGCCAGGGACGGCAAGGAAACGGTGGTGTCCTACAATTCGACTACCTTCTACGATCGAGACAGGAAACTGCAGGGCGTATTCGCCGCTGCGCGCGACATCACCGAACGCAAACGCCTGGATCAGGTGCTTCAGGAAAATAACGTCGAGCTGGAAAGCGCCAAGTTTGTGGCGGAAAAAGCCAACCTCGCCAAATCGGCATTCCTTTCCAGCATGAGCCATGAGCTGCGTACCCCGCTCAACGCCATCCTCGGTTTTGCCCAGTTGCTGGAGGTCGGTTCGCCGCCGCCAACGGCCGCCCAGATTGTACGGCTAAACCAGATTATCAAGGCAGGATGGTATCTACTGGATCTGATTAACCAAATCCTAGACCTCGCGGTGATCGAGTCCGGCAACCTGTCATTGTCGCGAGAACCGGTATCGCTGATCGAGGTCATGCACGAATGCCGAGCCTTGATCGAACCGCAGGCGCAACAACGCGACATCCAGTTAAATTTTCTCCCCTTCGACCCCACCTGGTTTGCCTATGCCGATCGGACCCGTGTCAAGCAGGCTCTGATCAACCTGCTTTCCAATGCGATCAAATACAACCGCGAGCATGGAACGATAGCAGTGGAGTGCACTGCGAGCACCCCGGAACGCATCCGCATCCGCATCAAGGACAGCGGTGAGGGACTGCCTCCGCAAAAGTTGATGCAGCTATTCCAGCCGTTCAATCGTCTTGGGCAAGAAACCGGCGCCGAGGAAGGGACGGGCATCGGTCTGGTGGTCACCAAGCAACTGGTCGAGCTGATGGGCGGCACAATCGGCGTGGAAAGCACTGTCGGGGTGGGCAGCGAATTCTGGATCGAACTGATCCAGGACGTTACGCCACAATTTACCGCTGGAAGCTCAATGTCCACAGAACTTGCCCCACAAGCTCGGGCAAATGCTGCGCTACGGACCCTGCTCTATGTGGAAGACAATCCTGCCAACCTGATGCTGGTCGAGCAAATTATCGAGGGCCTCCCACATTTACGCATGCTGAGCGCGCACGATGGCAATCTCGGCATCACGGTTGCGCGTACCCATCTCCCGGATGTAATCCTGCTGGACATCAATCTGCCTGGCATCAGCGGCTTTCAAGTCCTGAAAATTCTGCGGGAAGATCCGTTAACGGCGCACATCCCGGTGCTTGCTATCAGTGCCAATGCCATGCCGCGCGATGTCGAAAAAGGCATGGAGGCAGGATTCTTCCGCTATCTTACCAAGCCGATCAAAGTGAATGAGTTCATGGAGGCGCTGGATATGGCCCTGGAACTTGTGGAAACAGGGTCAGGCGGCACCATTAACCCGGGGTTCCTGTGATGGTGAGTGCCGTGCCAGCATTCTGATCGTAGACGATCAGGAAGCCAATGTGCTGTTGCTGGTCACAACATGCTGGAAGTGCGGTTGTTTGAGTGGCGACGAATTCGTGATCGCGTTACGCACCGGCAAGAACGTTTATCGACCGTAGGCGATGGCGCATAGTTGGCGTAACCTGTCTTCATAGGACGGAGTCTCAGTGCAAATGAAAGAAAGCGAATTTTATGGTAAGTACTGAAGAAATTTTAAACGCCCGTATTCTGATCGTAGACGATCAGGAATCCAATGTGCAGCTTCTGGCGCAAATGCTGAGTGAAGCCGGCTATCGGCGCGTAACGTCGACGACGGATCCGCGTGCCGTCTGCGCGCTGCATCGCGCCAACTTTTACGACCTGATCCTGCTCGATCTGCAGATGCCCGGCATGGATGGCTTCCAGGTGATGGAGGGGCTGAAGGAAGTCGAAGCCGCTGGCTATCTTCCGATCCTCGTGATTACGGCCCAACCGGGCCACAAGCTGCAGGCGCTGGCCTCCGGCGCGAAGGATTTCATAGCCAAACCATTTGACTTGGTCGAAGTCAAGACGCGCATTCACAATATGCTGGAAGTTCGGTTGCTGTACAAACAACTCGAGCATTACAACCAAGTGCTGGAACAAACGGTCCAGGAACGCACGGCCGAACTGCGCGAAAGCGAAGCGCGTTTTCGCCGTCTGACCGAGCTGTCGTCCGACTGGTATTGGGAACAGGACGAAAACGGCCAATTCACCAAGGTTTACGGCCCGGTGCTGGAGATGCTCGGCACCCCGGTCGATGCCTTGCTCGGCGGAGACCGGGAAGCGCAGGGAGCGAGCTGGAATGAGACCGAGCGCGCGGCGCTCGAGGCGAACATAGCGGCGCGGCGCCCGTTTCTGGATTTCGTCTACAGCCGGATCGATACCCATGGTGAGCATCAATATTTTCAGGTGAGCGGGGAGCCGATGTTCGACGCATCCGGCCGTTTTACCGGCTATCGCGGCGTGGGCAGGGACGTTACCGAGATCATGCGCAATGTCGCTCACCCGCATGCGGCATAAAATGATGTCTACAAGTTACACGGGTTTCATAATCTACCGGGCCGCTTGCTGACGCTGATACTCCTTGCGTTTCATTGCTAAGTAGTCATTCCGCTCTACTTCATGCAACTGTCGGGCGTACTGTTCAGTTCCGTTATACCAATGCCGCAACCTTTTCTCTAACTGGTTCCTGGGTGGTGTGGTCAGCGCGGCAAGATAAGCATCGATAGCCAGGTAATAGCGCATGGTATTGCGTTCCACCACGCCGCGCACCCCCTGAATATAGTCAGGCTGGCCGTTGGCCTGTTTGCCGGTGACGGTGAACCCGACCTTATCCCTGCCGATTGTTGCCAGGTAGCCTTGCATGGCGAGGCGGCCAGTCAATCCAAAGGCATAAGCATAGGTGAAATGCAGGAAGGTGCGCCCATTTTGAACCGGTGTGGCTTCAAGCCAGATGCGATAGTCACGGGTGCTCAAGGGTCCGTTTTCGGCATTGAGTTCCACTGCGAAATAATCCGGCGTTGTGATCAACCCGCGATAGTTGAAATCGAGACGATAGGCGTCCGCCAGCGGCTGGTCGTGCTTCCTGCCGAGATTCACGGTGAGGACCGTGCCGGCCTTATTGCTGGAAGCATGACAGTATTTGACATTAATGTGCAGCATAAGCACATCGCACCAATGCGCCGGATTGTTGAGCGCCGCATTGACGGCGGCAAACGGATAATCGACCACGGCATAGATATCGCCCTTCAAGTCGTGCGAGGATTCCACGGATTTCAGATGGAGCGCGCGTTGAAACTGATTGTTGCGTAGCTGTTTGCCCAATTCCGTGTACTTGGCGCGGAGCGGTACGTTGGACATGTCCGACTCGGCGCCAAAAGACCGCCCTCCGAGCCATACGCCGCAGACAAGCAAGAGAATCGTTGCCCATCGCGGCGACCTTGCTTTGAATGCCGGGCTAAAACGCATACACGTTATTTTCATTGCAAAACCCCCAGTTTGGTCAGTGCATGCCGACGGATTACAGCCAGCGTGCCCACAAACGCGCCGCCTTTTCCTTGATGCGGGCGCCGATTGAACGTTTTCGCCACGCTTCGAGCGTGACGGGTTTGGATGAGGCAAGGTCTTTTTCGAACAGGGCCTGCATTTGTGCTCCGAAATCCTGCCCCAGCACGACTGCATTGATTTCCTGATTGTTGAGGAAGCTGCGCCAGTCGAGATTGGTTGAGCCTACGGTTGACCAGACACCGTCTATGAGCGCGGTTTTGGCATGTAGCAATGCATCTTGCCGCTCATGGATTTTTACGCCGGCGGCCAGGAGCTCATCGTAATAGGAACGCGATGCGTAAAGCACCAATGCCGAATCTGATTTTCCGGGCAACAACAGCCTCACATCTACTCTGCGCTGAACCGCCTCCTTCAGTGCGGCAAGTAGTTGCGGGTCGGGGACAAAATAGGCATTGGTCAGATAAATCCGGGTTTCCGCGCTATTGATGGCGGAGAGCAGGGTGGCATAGATCTGGCTGTAAGCCTCCTCGGGCGAACTGCCGATGGCACGGACCACCTCATTGCCCTTGGTGCCATGCTCCGGAAAATAATTTCTGGGCGCCAAGGGCTCGCCTTTTTGCTCGCCCCATGTCGCTATAAACAATTTCTGGAATTCGCCGACAACCGGTCCCGCCATACGCAAATGGGTATCCCGCCAGGGCTGATTGCCTTGGGTCGGTTTGGATCTGCCGAATGACCCGCTGGAATAGACGCTGCTGATATTGATGCCGCCGACAAAGGCGATCTGCCCATCCACAATCAATAGCTTACGGTGATCGCGCCGGTTGACTTGCCAGCCCTTACGCACATTGAGCGGATTGATCGGATTGAATTCCAGAACATTCACGCCGCTTTCCTGCAGCGGTTTAAAGAACTCCCTGGGTGTGTTGATCGCCCCCACGCTGTCGTAAATTAGGTTTACCTGCACGCCGCTGCATTGCTTGCGGGTCAATAGCTCTGCGAAACGTTGCCCGACCTCATCGTCTTCGATGATGTAGGTCTCGAAATTGATATGGTCCTTCGCATTCTCTATGGCTGCGAGCATGGAATCATAGGTTGTTGGGCCATCGACCAGCAGTTCCACTTTGTTGCCGACCACCAGCGGGCTGCCGACAATCTCCGCTTCCAGGGCTAGATGCCTATCGAAGATATTGGTCTCCGCGCCATGGCTTTTAAGTCTGGCGAGAATCGCCTTGCTCTGCTGGGCGGTCAGGGGGCCATGCGCGCCATCGAGCTGCACGGGATGCGATGGCCGCATCGCCATGTCTGGCACCATGACGGGTATTGAGCTGCAACCCGCGAGCAGAGCCAGGCAAAGCGCTGTAGCAAGTTTTGCCATGCTCCCATACCCCAATTTCTTTATCACCATTCGCCTTTCCTCCCAGCGATGATCATGATTCGTCCACTATTGAAGAATAGACAAATCTGCACAAGCAGTTAGCCGTATACCGTGTTACCTGGGTAAGCCCAATATTGGCCCTGCCAATCCACTTTGTTTGTTCGTTAGCGCACGGACGAGATAAAACCGCCGCGATAGACTATAAATTATTGAGGCTGGAAGTTCGCCATGCCACAGCGCAATTCTGTGCAGGGTGGCCATTCAGTCTCAATGCCAACTTACGATAATGGAGACGAAAATGAACTGGGATCAAATTGAAGGAAATTGGAAACAATTGAAAGGCAATATCAAACAGCAGTGGGGCAAGCTGACCGATGATCATCTGGACGTGATTGCAGGCAAGCGTGATCAACTGGCCGGAAAGATTCAGGAAGCCTACGGTATCACCAAAGAGGAAGCAGAAAAGCAAATTTCCGACTGGCAGGCTAGCCAGAAAGATCAACCTCACTAACGCGATGCGGGTGTGGGTGCGAATACGGCGCCCATCGCTTCATCCTGGACATATAAACAACTTAGAAGGAACCCTCATCATGAATAAAATCAACATCAGTGCGATCTTGCTGGCAATCAGCCTCGTCTATAGCGTGAACGCCATGGCGCAAAACATGTCGAAAGATGAATACAAGGCTGCTGAGAAAAACATCGTGGCCGAGTACAAGTCCGCCAAGGAAAATTGTGGTTCATTCGCCGCTAACGCCAAGGATATCTGCATGGCCGAAGCAAAAGGCAAGGAACGTGTCGCGAAAGCCGAACTCGACGCACGCAACAAGCCTTCTAAAAAAGCGGACTATGAAGTCAGTGTTGCCAAGGCGGAAGCGGATTACGCGGTAGCCAAAGAAAAGTGCGATGACAAAGCAGGCAACGAAAAGGACGTCTGTGTGAAAGAAGCGAAAGCCGCATTGGTGAGCGCAAAAGCCGACGCCAAAGCACAGTTGAAATCCGCGAAGGCAAATGCAACAGCCCGCGAGGAGTCCTCCGAGGCACGCATGAAGGCGAAAGAAGAAGGCGGCGAAGCGCGCCAGGACGCGGCGGCTACCAAGCGTGACGCGGAGTATGCGGTGGCGAAAGAAAAATGCGATGCGTTAGCCGGCGGCGCCAAGGACAGTTGCGTGGCCGAAGCAAAGAAACGTTATGGCAAATAATCCACCGGGTAGGAATTTCCCTGGTACCGGATGTTTAACATGGAGGTATTAAAAATGAACACGATACATAAATTAGCCGTGAATGCGGTAGCTTTAGCCGTGCTGATCGGCTTGGGTGGCTGTGCCGGAATGTCGACGCAGGATAAAAATACCGCGATCGGTGCCGGTGTCGGCGCAGTGGGCGGTTCCGTCCTGACTGGCGGAAGTGCTGTCGGCACGGTAGGTGGCGCGGCGGTAGGCGGCGTTATTGGCCACGAGATCAGTAAATAATAGGATTACTCTATGCAACAGTTGCGCCAGCTAATGAATGCGGGCGCGGCTGTATGCATAGACGCATGTGTAGCGTCCTGTCGCCTTATGTGCGCTACCGTACGGAAATGCCAAGGAATAGCCGGTAGTCTGTATCAAGTTGGAGTGGGTGTTGCATGACGTTGACAACCATGAATCTGACCTTGGTTATCGAACTGGAGGTCACAACATGCTGAAAAATCGATATTTATTCATAGTGCTGGGAATGCTGTTTTACTCAGGGGCTTCTGTTGCTCAGGTGAGTATCGGTATCGGGCTTCCAAACGTAAGCATCGGAATCAACCTGCCGGCATATCCGCAACTTGTCCGGGTGCCCGGTTACCCGGTCTACTACGCGCCACGACTGGAGGCGAATTTCTTCTTTTACGACGGTATGTACTGGGTTTACCAGGACGATAACTGGTATGCGAGTTCCTGGTATAACGGCCCCTGGGGGCTTGTGGGTCGAGAGGCCGTGCCGGTGTATGTCCTGCGCATCCCGGTGCGCTACTATCGCCAGCCCCCTGCATACTTCCGCGGATGGCGGCCGGATGCGCCGCCACGTTGGGGTGACCGCTGGGGCCGTGACTGGGAACAGCGTAGAAGCGGTTGGGATAAATGGAACCGCAGCGCCGCTCCTGCCCCTGCCCCTGCCCCGCTGCCTGCCTACCAGCGGCAGTACTCAAGGGATCGCTATCCGCAACATGTGGCGCAGCAGCGGGAGCTTCAGCAGCAGCGTTATCGTTACCGGCCGCGTGATCCTGTAGTGCGGCAGCACTATCAGGAGCGTCCAACCGTCCAGCGCGAGCCGAAACCGAGGGGGCAAGAGCAGGAACGAGGCCGAGGTCGCGATTGAGGAATACAAGCTGACCGATCTCAGTGCATAACTTAACAAGCCAATAACCATAACAACAGGGGAGATCCAATATGAAACGTTTTTTGATCCTGGCGGCGATAGCCGCTGCCACCGTCACCACCCCGGCACTTGCCGCCGACGTTGGCGTCTCGGTCAGCATCGGCGAGCCCGGCTTTTATGGCAGACTCGACATCGGCGGTTATCCTCAGCCGCAAGTGATATATCGTCAGCCGGTAATCGTCGAGCGGGAGGTGAGCGGCCCGCCAATCTATATGCGCGTACCCCCCGGCCACGCCAAGAATTGGAGAAAGCACTGCCGCGAGTACAACGCCTGTGGCGAACGGGTCTACTTTGTGCAAGACAGTTGGTATAGCCGCGAGTATGTCCCGCGTTACCAGGAACAACATCGCGATCGCCGGGATGACCGTCGCGGAAACAATTGGAACGACGGCAAGGGCAAGGGTAATGACAACGGCAAGGGCAACAACGGCCGTGGCAATGGCCGTGATTAAAGTATCGGCGTAATCGCCACCCTGAATAAAGGGTAAGAAAAAGGCCGTCTCGCGACGGCCTTTTTCTATTTCCTGTTCGATGCGGTTTGCCTTATGGCGCAGCCGCTATTCTCGAAACACCGGTTTCAGGACGGTTTGCGCTGGAACAGCCAAAAGCGCTCCAATTTGTCTCCGGGCCGGTGGCCTTCCCATATTTTGTTCCATTCCGGGCCGGGAGGCGCAGCCGGAGCCTTGGCACGGCCCTGCACCAGCAGCAGATCGCACGCCATCCCCCGGTGAGTTTCCGTGCGTCGGGTCAGGATGCCGGCGTAGTATTCCAGCAGTGCGCGCTGCGGCTCGCCCAGGCCGTTGCTGGAAATGCAGGCGTGGTGGGCGGGCAAGGCTTGCTGCAAGGAGAAGATCATGGAACGGTAGCTCTTGCCGGCATCGAGCCAGGGCAGCCACAGTGTCATCATGATCACCCACACCAGCGTGATGCCTGTGGCCGAGTTGAGCACGCCACGCGGGTTGCGGGGCAGGGATCTCGCCCAGAAAATGATGAACAGCCAAGCCAGGGTGGCCAGTAGCGCAATGGCAAGGTGCAGCGGTTCGAATGTCGGGGTGTAACCCGGTTGCAGTCTTTGCAGGTGCTCTGCCCGGGCGGCTGGATGGCCGGAGATCATGGCGAACCAGTAGAACCAGAACACGCCGGCGATAAAGCCGAAGGTCATGATGCTGAACCAGTTAAGCGCGCTGGCTGCGCCGCGGCGCAGGGTGTTGACGCCTGGTGCGGCCAGCAGCGAGAGGGGCAGCAGCATCGGCAGGGCATACAGTTCGCGTGCGTCGGAAGCCAGGCTGAGCACCCCCAGCATCACCAGAAAGACGCCGAGCGCAAGCTGAACCCCTGCTTGCCTGAAGACGGTGCGCCGTCCTTGCCACAGCGTCCACAGCGCAATCGGCAGGGCGGGCCAGGCGAACCAGGGCAGGGTCTTTAAATAGTACCCGTGGTCGTTGCCGGGTCCGAGCTTGGCGAAGCCGAAAAACCGCCCCAGGTTGTTGATCCAGAGCCATTCCTGGAACAGTCCCGGCGAGCGCAGATATAGCAGGGTCGGCCAAATGGTCAGCCATGGCAGAGACGCGAGGAAGGCGATGGCAAGGCAGCGCAGATAATCCCGGCTGCGCCAGTGGCGGAATGCGAGCGGCAACAGCAGTGCCGTCAGACCGATGATCCCAGGTGCGATCAGGCCCTTGGACATGAAGCCGATGCCGGTTCCCGTGCCGAGCCAGAAACCGGCCAGTGCGAATCTCCTGCGGCTCAGCGCCAAGCCGTAGATGGCCATGGCAAAACCGGCCAGCAAGGCGGTATCGGTGATCATTTCGTGGCCACGGATCAGCAGCCCCAGGCAGCTGATCAGGATCAGCGCGGCGAGGCGGCCATGGCCCTTGCCCCACAGCTCCCTGCCGGCCAGCCCGGTGAGCAGCAGCGCGATCCCCATGAAAAAGCCGGTGGTCAGGCGCGCTGCGTCATGCAGGGGGAGCGCAAAAGAGAATATTTTCCCGAATAGCGCCGCGGTGAGGTAGTACAGCGGCGGCTTTTCCATGAAGGGCTCGCCGCCCAGGGTCGGTACGATCCAGTCGCCGCTTTGGAGGATATGGTAAATCAGCCCGAAGCTGTAGGCTTCATCGGGTTTCCAGGGCTGGTGGCCGATCAGGCCGGGCAGGATCCAGGCAAGGCAGAGCGTGGCAAGCAGCATCAGGGCTGAAAGGCTGCTGGAATGGGTCAGGTTTGTGGGTTGGCTCATGGGGGTCGGATAAGGGCGGCGGCTATTCTACCGTTTTAAGTGGCTGCCCTGCCTGCGGCTCGCCGCTGGGGTAGGCGTGATTCATCAGGCGCAGGTAGCCCTCGGCATTCTTGCCGAGTGGGGACTGGCGCGCCAGGTTGGCGAAGGTTTCCCCCTTTTTGGCGGTGCGATTGTGGATGCGCATGGGCTTCGCCAGCTTGCGTTCGGCATCCTGCAAGGCGTGGAAACTGCCGATTGCGGACGATATGGCCGTTCGGTGGCGGTTATAGGCGGCCGGAGTTTTTGCGGTGGCTACCAGGATGAAGGACTGATCCCGGAAAAAGATCACGCCGACCTTGACCGGCTTGCCTTGGCGCGTGCCGCTCAGGGTGGCGGCGGGCAGGCCGTTGATCGGGGTGGTATCCAGTTCGTTGCCGGCTTCCAGACGGATGCTGCGGCGCAGGAAGTCTGTCGGCGTGCCGCGAGCGGGGCCAGCCAGAAGCAAGTCGATCTGCGCGTCATTTTCCGGGCTGAGGGCGATCACTTTGTCGGGGCTGTTTTTGACTTTCCAGGTGGGCGGGAAATTCAGCCCGAAACCCAGTTCATCATGCAGGAACCGGCTGTCGCGGACGATGCCCTGGCTGGGACTGTCGCCGAAAACCATTCCGTTGATCTGGGCCAGATAGGCCGCCTGCCGGTCGTCGGTTGGGGTTTGCGGGACAAAACGGCTGGCCTCGCCGACGACTTCCTTGAAGCGGGCGTCATTATCGGGATGGGTGGCGAACAGGCCATGGTAGCGCCTTGGTTCGCGGCCTTCCCCGCGCGCGATTTCGGCGTCGAACCGCTCCTGGTTTTTCAGGATGCCGACCACCTTTACCATCGCCTGCGGGTCGTAGCCGGCGCGCGCCAGGTATTCCGCGCCGAGGCGGTCCGCTTCCAGTTCGTGGTCGCGCCCGTAACCCGAAAGCAATGCCTTGCCGAGCAGGTTGAGCAGATCCTGCGCGCCGCCGCGCAACTCCGGCACCAGGATGGAACCCAGCACCACGCCGATGTTGGCGGCCATCGAGGCACTGTACTGCTGCACGCTGTGGCGCGCAGTAACGTGACCGATTTCATGTCCCAGCACGGCGGCGAGTTCGGCTTCGGAGTTAAGGTAAGCCATGATGCCGCGGGTGATGTAGATATAGCCGCCGGGCAGGGCGAAGGCGTTGATTTCCGGGCTGTCGACTACGGTGAAGTGGTACTCCAGGTCGCCGCGGTGGCTTTTCTGCGCGAGGCGCTGGCCGATCTCGTTGACGTAGCGCTGCAGGGCGGGATTGTCGTAAACCCCGTATTCCTTGCGGACTTCCTCGTCGCCCTTCCGGCCGGTGCGGACTTCCTCGGTCTCGGACATCATGACGAAATTCTGTCGCCCTGTCGCCGGATTGACGGCACAGTTGGCGAGCAGTCCCAGGCAGAGCAGACCGGCAAACAATCTGGAGGCGAGCGTGAGTCTCATCACGATTTATTGTAGCTAACCATAAACAAAAAAGGCAGCTTCAAGCTGCCTTTATGTTGTTGCGTGCGTCGAAGCTTACTTCATGCCGTATTTCTGGCGGAACTTCTCGACGCGGCCGGCGGTGTCGATGGTTTTCTGCTTGCCGGTGTAGAACGGGTGGCACATCGAGCAGACTTCAATGCCCAGCGGCTTGCCCATGGTGGAGCGGGTCTTGAACTTGGCGCCGCAACTGCAGGTTACGTCGATTTCGGTGTAGTCGGGATGAATTTCCGGTTTCATGGCTTAAATCCTTGGAATCTGCGGCTTTTTTAGGGCCGAATTCTTGAAAAAGAGGGATTATCCTCTAAAAAATGGGCTTTATCAAGTCCGGTTGCCCGGTTCTCTGCGGCGGGTATCAACGGCGCATCGAATCGAAAAAGTCCGCGTTGTTCTTGGTTGCCTTGATCTTGTCGATCAGAAACTCCGTGGCTTCCAGATCGTCCATCGGATAGAGCAGCTTACGCAGCACCCAGATTTTTTGCAGGATGTCGGGTTTGATCAGCAATTCTTCCTTACGGGTGCCGGAGCGGTTGACGTTGATCGCCGGATACAGGCGCTTCTCCGCCATCTTGCGATCCATGTGGATTTCCATGTTGCCGGTACCCTTGAATTCTTCGTAGATCACGTCGTCCATGCGCGAACCGGTATCCACCAGCGCGGTGGCGATGATAGTCAGCGAGCCGCCTTCCTCGATATTGCGTGCCGCACCGAAAAAGCGCTTCGGGCGTTGCAGGGCGTTGGCGTCCACACCGCCGGTGAGCACCTTGCCGGAGGCCGGCACCACGGTGTTGTAGGCGCGTGCCAGACGGGTGATCGAGTCGAGCAGGATCACCACGTCCTTCTTGTGTTCCACCAGGCGCTTGGCTTTTTCCAGCACCATTTCTGCCACCTGGACGTGGCGCGTGGCGGGTTCGTCGAAGGTGGAGGAAACCACCTCGCCGCGTACCGAGCGCTGCATTTCCGTCACTTCTTCCGGCCGCTCGTCGATCAGCAGCACGATCAGATAGCATTCCGGGTAGTTGGCGGCGATGGAATGGGCTATGTTCTGCAACATCACGGTTTTGCCGGATTTCGGCGAGGCCACCAGCAGGCCGCGCTGGCCCTTGCCGATCGGCGCGACCATGTCGATGACGCGACCGGTGATGTTTTCCTCGGACTTGATATCGCGTTCCAGGATCATCGGCTGATTCGGGAATAGCGGCGTCAGGTTTTCGAACAGGATCTTGTGCTTGGAGTTCTCAGGCGGTTCGCCGTTGACCTGGTCCACTTTGACCAGTGCGAAATAGCGCTCGCCTTCCTTGGGGGTGCGGATCTCGCCCTCGATTGAATCGCCGGTGTGCAGGTTGAAGCGGCGAATCTGCGAGGGGCTGACATAAATGTCGTCCGGTCCGGCCAGGTAGGAGGTGTCGGGCGAACGGAGGAAGCCGAAACCGTCCGGCAGTACTTCCAGCGTGCCTTCGCCGAAAATGCTCTCGCCTTTCTTGGCCTGATTCTTCAGTAAGGCGAAGATCAGATCCTGCTTGCGCAGGCGGTTGGCACCCTCGATTTCATTGGTGAGGGCCATTTCGACCAGCTCGGTGACAGGGAGGTGTTTTAAATCGGATAAGCGCATGGCGGTAGGGGTAGGATGAATCAGTAGAAAAGGTGGGTCAAAGGTGGAGCAAGATGGAACTGGAATTTCAGAGTGCGGCGGGAAGAAACTGGCGCCTGAGCCCGAGGAACGGGCAGTCAGGCGCTAGGTTAGCGGCTTTAAATATTGCTGTCAATGAATGCGGTCAACTGCGACTTGGACAGTGCGCCGACTTTGGTGGCTTCGATGTTGCCATTCTTGAAAATCATCAGGGTAGGAATGCCGCGGATGCCGAATTTCGGCGGCGTGGCCTGGTTTTCGTCGATGTTGAGCTTGGCGACCTTGAGGCGTCCGGCGTATTCCTGCGCCACTTCGTCGAGGACCGGGGCGATCATCTTGCACGGGCCGCACCAGTCTGCCCAGTAGTCGACCAGCACGGGCAATGGGGATTGCAGGACTTCCTGCTCGAAGGTGTCGTCGGTGACGTAATGGATATGCTCGCTCATGGGGTTCTTGCTCCAGTTCAAAGAGAATCAACGGAAAAGAGGGTGAAACGCTGTGACAGTTAGACGAATGTGTTGGCTATTGTGTTGTGACAGACGTGTTGCCGGTTTATGGGCTGAATATGAAGTTATTTTTTGAACTTTATCCTAACCAAAAAAATCCGGCAAGGGGAATTGTTGGGCAATGCATTGATTATGCCACCCGGTTTCGGGATAAAATCAGGTTGTTCCTCATTTTTCCCGGTATTCCCGGACACCTCACTTCATTATATGCGGAAATTTCCGGTTGAACCTGTTTCCGTCCCCAATCTGCTGCGCACCGCCGCGCGGGAGATTGTCGCGCTGGAACGGGAGCGACTGCCCAGGCTGACCGGCCTGGTGATTCTGCTGCCGAATTTTCATGCCGTCGATCTGATGGGAGAGGCGCTGTGCGAGGCGGCGGGCGCGCCCTCCCTGCTGCTGCCGCGCATGACCACCCTGACGGAATGGGCCGGAGAGGTGGCGCTCGGGCGCGAGATTCTCCCCGACAGCTGCCGTGCCGCCCTGCTTTACCAGGCCCTGCGCGAGCGGAAATGGTTTGCCGACGCCGATCTATGGCATGTCAGCCGGGAATTGCTCAGCCTGTTCGACGACATGGCCCGGCAGGAAACCGGCCTGCCGGACTCCTATCCCGAATTCGTCGCGCTGCTGGAACAGGCCTACCGCGCCCGCGCCGGCGCGCCGCTGCAGTTCGAGGCGCGCCTGGTGCATGAGTTGTGGTATGCCATGAGCCTCAGCGGCGATGGTCGCGTCGACAGCGTCACCGCCTACCATCTGCGGTTGGCCGGCTTGGCCGATGCCGCCGCCTCGCCCTTGCATGCCGTCGGCTTGTCCGGCCTGACGCCGATGGAGCAGGACTTTTTCCGTCGTTATGGGGAAAGGCAGCCGGTTCATTTATATGGTTGCGACGGCGAAGCGTCTGGCGATGATTTGAGCCGACTGGTGCAAATGGCCCTCTTTACTAGTTCGTTCCCGGAGGGACTCCCTCACCCCAACCCTCTCCCTGCACCCGCAAGGAGTGTCCCCGCTGAGAGCGGCGGCAAAGCCGCTCGCTCTGGCGAGACGGGAGAGGGGGCAATGGTGAGATCGCAAGGGTCTTCACCGTGGTTGTATTCCGCTGAAGCGGAACAACACACGCGAAAGGGCGCTTGCTTTGGCTTGCGCGAGCGCGCCGCCGAATTCCGCCAGCACTGCCCGGAAAGCCCGCTGCAAGGCCGCCTCGAATTGCTCGAAGCGCACAGCCTGGAACAGGAGGCGCAGGCGCTGGACAGCCAGATCCGCGAATGGCTGCAGGCAGGCAAAAGCGCCATCGCGGTGATCGCCCAGGACCGGCTGGTGGCACGCCGCGCCCGCGCCTTGCTGGAACGCGGCCAGATTCTGGTCGCGGACGAAACCGGCTGGACCTTTTCCACCGTGGCCGCCAGCGCCGTGGTGATGCGCTGGCTCGACGCCATGGCCAGCCGCTTCCATCACCTCGATCTGCTCGACCTGCTCAAATCCCCGCTGATTTTTGCCGACTGGGAGGGCGGGGCGCACAAGCACGCCGTCTACGGCCTGGAGCAACTGGTGCGCCGGCATAGCGTGATCTCCGGCTTGCATCATTACCGCAGCCTGGCGCAGCGCGAAGGCGCGGACGACGTGCTCACGCTGCTGGCCCGGCTGGATCAGGCGCAGGCCCGCTTCGGCGCGCGCAAGCGCGGGCTGGCGGCATGGCTGGCCAGCCTGCTGGAAAGCCTGGAGGTGCTGGGCCTGAACCAGGGCCTGGCGCAGGACTTGGCCGGGGAGCAGTTGCTGCGCCTGCTCGCCCGCCTGCAAAAAGAACTGGGCCAGGATCAGGGGACGTTTTCCCTGAGCGAATGGCGGCGCTGGCTCGACAGCCAGCTCGAAGCCGCCACCTTCCGCGATACCGGCATTATCAGCCCGGTGGTGTTTACCCACCTCGGCGCCGCGCGCCTGCGCCGCTTCGACGGCGTGATCGTGGCCGGCAGCGACGCCGCCCATTTTCCGGGCGGAGGAAAGGAAAGCGCCTTCTTCAACCAGTCGGTGCGGGCGCAACTCGGGCTGCCGACTTTCGAGCAGGATCTGCGCCGGATGGAGCAGGACTTCACCGCGCTGCTGGCGGACTGCGGCACCCTGCTCATCACTTGGCAGGGGCGGAAGAACGCCGAACCCAACCTGGCGAGCCCGTGGGTCGAACGGCTGGAGGTTTTTCACGAACTGACTTACGGGGAAAAACTGCCGCGCCGTGTGGCTGAGCAGCCAGGGGAGGCCGCAGGCATCCTTGTTCCGTCCCCCGCTTCTTCACGTCCGACCCTGCCGCCGGAACTGGTGCCGACTACTCTCTCCGCCAGCGGCTACAACAGCCTGATGGCCTGCCCCTACCAGTTTTATGCCCGCCACGCCCTGCACCTGAACGAGCTGGACGAAGTGCAGTTGGCGCTGGAGAAGAAGGATTACGGCGAGCACGTGCACGCCATCCTGCACCATTTTCACCAGCGCTATCCCGCCATCGGCGGCAGCGACCGGGCCGAGGTGGAACAGGCCCTCTCCGACATCAGCCGGGAAGAATTCCGCCAGGCGCTGGAGGCGGACTACCTCGCCCGCGCCTGGGCGTTGCGCTGGGAGGCCCGCATCCCTGCCTACCTCGACTGGCAGACGGAGCGCGAGCGGGAAGGCTGGCGCTGGAGCGAGGGCGAACTGAAGCGCACGCTGGAGATGGCGCTGGACGAGGGGCGCAGCCTGACTCTGAAGGGCCGGATCGACCGCGTCGACACCCGGTCGGACGATAATGAGGCCGCCTACGCCGTGCTGGATTACAAGACCCAGAACCGCTCCGGGCTGCAAAAGAAAGTGGAAACGCCGGGCGAGGACGTGCAGCTGCCGGTGTATGCCCTGCTCCTGGAAGGGTCGGTGGTCGAGGCGGCATTCGTGCCGGTGGACGAGGAAGGGATTAAAACGGTGGCGCAGGAAGATATTTATGCGCTGAGCAAAGCCACTGGGCAGCGCCTGCGCGAGTTGTTCAACGCCCTCTACCGGGGCGCGGCGCTACCCGCCCAAGGCAGCAATCAGGCATGCACTTACTGCGAGATGAGCGGCTTGTGCCGCAAGGATTATCATGACGGGCAATGAGATCAACCGCGCCGCCCTGAACCCCGCCGCTTCGGCGGTGGTCGAAGCCTGCGCCGGCAGCGGCAAGACCTGGCTGCTGGTGTCGCGCATCGTGCGCCTGCTGCTGGCCGGGGCGGCGCCGTCCGAAATCCTGGCTATCACCTTCACCCGCAAGGCGGCGCAGGAAATGGCGGCGCGCCTGCGCGACTGGCTGCGCCTCTTGGCGCTGGCGCCGGACGATGAGGTGCGAAGTTTTCTACTTGAAAGAGCTGTTCCGGAGCACGAAATCGAGTCCCTGCTGCCCCGCGCCCGCAGCCTGTTCGAAATCTTCCTTTCCGCCCAGCCCGGCATCACCATCAACACCTTCCACGGCTGGTTCCTGCAACTGCTCCAGCGCGCTCCGCTGGAGAGCGGCGCGGGCGGCGATTGGGGGCTGCTCGACCAGACCTCCGCGCTGCTGGAGGAAGCCTGGCAGCTGTTCGCCGAGGAACTGCAATCCGACCCCGGCTCGGATGCCGCACAGGCGCTGGACTTTCTGTTCGCCGAACACGGCCTGCACAACACCCGCAGCCTGCTGCTCGATTTCGTCGCCAAGCGCGCCGAATGGTGGGCCTACACCCAAGGGGCGGAGGATGCGGCGGCTTTTGCCGCCGAGGCGTTGCGCCGCGATCTGGCGGTGGAGCCGGAGCGGGACGTGCTGGTCGAACTGTTTGCGGATAGCGGCCTGATGCTGGATTTGCAGTCGATGCTGGGGCTGCTGGAAATCAATACGGACACGGACAAGGCGCTTGCCGTCGGGCTTGCGCGGGTGCTGGCGGATATGGGCGAGCTGGGATTCGTTCATTGCTACGGATCGATCTGCGCCGTTTTCTTCACCCTCAAAGGCGACCCGCGCAAGCGCAAGGCCAGCAAGGATCAGGCGAAGCGCCTTACTGCGGAGGGCGAAGCGCGCCTGCTCGAACTGCACGGGGGTTTGTGCGAGCGCCTTGCGGCGGTGCGGGATGTCCTCGCCGCGCAGGCTGCTTACCGCTTCAACCGCGCCGCCCTGCGCTGCGGCGCGGGGCTGCTCGCCGCCTACCAGCGCCTCAAGGAGGAGCGGCGGGCGGTGGACTTCACCGACGTGGAATGGCGCGTCCACCAGCTGCTCAACCGCTCCGATCACGCCGAATACATGCAGTACAAGTTGGACTGCCGCTATCGCCATATCCTGCTCGACGAGTTCCAGGACACCAACCCGCTGCAGTGGCAGATCATGCGCTCCTGGCTCGATGCCTCGACCGGCGCGGGCAGCGCGCCGACGGTGTTTCTGGTGGGCGACCCGAAGCAGGCGATCTATCGCTTCCGCCGCGCCGATGCGCGCCTGTTCGGCATCGCCGCCGATTTTCTGGAGCAGGGCTACGGCGCGGCCCGGCTGCAGCAGAACGTCTCCCGCCGCAGCGCGCCGCCGGTGCTGGAGGCGGTGAACCGCCTGTTCGCGCAGGAGGCGGAATTCACCGGCTTCGAGCTGCACCAGGCCCATCACGCCGAAATCCCCGGCCAGGTGGAAGTGCTGCCCCTGGCCCAAGACGATCAGGACCGATCCGTCGAGGCTCCATCGTCCGTCCTGGTCTTGCGCGATCCCCTGACCGAGGCGCTGGAGGAAGAGGAAGACCGGCGCGTCGAGCGAGAAGCCGGGCAGCTGGCGGAAAAAATCGGCGCCATGGTCGGTGTGTGGCAGATCGCCACCGAGAACGGCGCGGGTAGGCCGGCGGAATTCCGCGACATCCTGCTGCTGAAACGCAGCCGAACCCGGCTGGAAATCTACGAGCGCGCCCTGCGCGCGGCCCGCATCCCCTACGTCAGCTCGCGCCAGGGCGGGCTGCTCGAAACCCTGGAATGCGCCGATCTGACCGCGCTGCTGACTTTCCTGATCACCCCCTTCGCCGACCTGTGCCTGGCCCAGGCGTTGCGCTCGCCCCTGTTCGGCTGCAGCGACGACGACCTGATGCTGTTGGCAAAGCTGCCGGACGGTTCCTGGTGGTCGCGCCTGCAGGCCTGGGCCGTGCGCGGCGAGGCAGGCCCGACCCTGGAGCGGGCAGCGGGTTTGCTGCAAGGCTGGCTGGCGCTGACCGACACCTTGCCGGTGCACGACCTGCTCGACCGCATCTATTTCGAGGGCGACTTGCTCCAGCGCTACGATGCCGCCGTGCCGGAAGCGATGCGCGGCGCGGTGCAGGCCAACCTGCACGCCTTCATGGAACTGGCGCTGAACGTGGACAGCGGCCGCTATCCCAGCCTGCCCAAGTTCATCAACCAGCTTCACCAGCTGCGCCGCGCGGCAGCGCAAGAGGCCCCGGACGAAGGCATCGTCGGCGATGCCGGCAACGCCGTGCGCATCCTCACCATCCACGGCTCCAAGGGGCTGGAATCGCCCATCGTCTGGCTGCTCGACGCCCACGCCTCGCCCCGCAACGAGCGCGGCTACCGTGCCGTGCTGGACTGGCCGCCGGAAAGCCCCCGCCCGCAGCATTTCTTCCTCTACGCGGGCAAGCGCGAACGCGCCGCGCAGTGGCAGCCGGTGTTCGATGCGGAAGCCCAGCTGGAGCGGCGCGAAGACCTGAACCTGCTGTATGTCGCGATGACCCGCGCCCGTCAGTCGCTGATTGTCAGCGGCAGCGAAAGTGCGCGCAAGTCCGAGGAAAGCTGGCACGGAAAAATCCGCAGCGCCGTGGCCGGCGAAGAGGCCGGGGAGACCTGCGAACTCGGCCAGATGCCGCTATTACCAGTTCATGTAGGGTGCAATAAGCGAAGCGCATTGCACGATGTCGAGCAACATACGGCGCAATGCGCTTCGCTTATGGATGCCCTTCGCGTTGACGCCCTACTCTTTACGCGAGTTGCACCGGCCATCCCCACCGGCAAGCGCACCAGCCAGCGCCAGACCGAGGCGCAACGCCACGGTATCCGGCTGCATGCGCTGCTGGAATGGATCGCCCCGCCCGCACCGGTGCTCGACCGGGGGTGGATGCAGGACAGGCTGGAAGTGGACGATGAGGCATTCGCTACGCTCTGGCGGGATGTCTTGCACCTCACCCAGGCCCCTCATTTGCAGCGCTTCTTCGACCCGGCAGGTTACGTGAATGCATGGAAGGAAGTGCCTTATCGCACGGCGGCGGGGGAGAGTCGGCGGCTCGACCGGTTGGTCGA